>JADBEO010000004.1 GCA_031316315.1 Chelatococcus sambhunathii | reverse complement strand
ACCCTACCCTCCCCTGTCCCAGGGGAGGGATCGCCGCTCCTGTGGCGCTGAAATTCGAACGACAAGGGGTGATCCCTCATGCGCATCGTCGTCCATGGACAGCAGGCCTTCGGCAAGGCGGTTCTGGAGGCGCTGCTCGCACGCGGCGAGAACGTCGTCGCCGTCTATGTCGCGCCCGAGAAGGATGGCCAGAAGGCCGACCCGCTGAAGGAGGCGGCGCTCGCCGCCGGCCTCGAGGTGCGCCAGCCGGCCTCCTACAAGGACGAGGCCGTCCACGAGGCGTTCCGCGCGCTGAAGCCGGACCTGCAGGTCATGGCCTTCGTCACGCTGTTCGTTCCCTCGAGCTTCCTGAACATCCCGGCGCTCGGCTCGATCCAGTACCACCCCTCGCTGCTGCCGGCCTATCGCGGCGCCTCGGCGATCAACTGGCCGATCATCAAGGGCGAAACCGAGACCGGCCTGTCGATCTTCTGGCCTGACGACGGCCTCGACACCGGCGACGTGCTTCTCCAGAAGACCACGCCCATCGGCCCGAAGGACACGCTGGGCTCGGTCTATTTCGACCGCCTGTTCCCGATGGGCGTCGAGGCCATGCTGGAGGCAGTCGATCTGGTCCGCGAGGGCAAGGCGCCCCGCATCAAGCAGGACGAAGCGCTCGCCTCCTATGAAGGCATTTGCCGCTCCGCCAACGCGCGGATCGACTGGGGCAAGCCGTTGTCGCAGATCGACAGGCTGATCCGCGGCTGCAACCCCGCTCCCGGCGCCTGGACCACGCTTGGCGAGACGAAACTCAAGATCCTCGACGCGACGCCCATGCCGGCCAAGACCCCGAAGGAGATCGGCGGCAAGCTCGGCCAGATCGTCGAAATCGACGCCGACGGCTTCCAGGTGGTCTGCGCCGACGGCCGCATGAAGGTGACGCGCGTCCAGCCGGACGGCGAGGCAAAGGCGCCGGCCGGCGAGTTCGCGGGCGCAGCGGGGCTCGAAACGGGGACGATCCTCGGCTGAGGACTGTGGCGGCTGTGGCGCGATTGCGGCGGCGGGAATCAGGGCGCGACGGCTAGCGCCTCTCGCCGGGCCAAGAGCGGCTCGCGCTGCGACTCCGTCTGCGCGCGCGCCCCGGAAACGCCCAACGTTTCGCCGAGTCTCCCGCGCATGATCGACGCAGCGAGGCTCCGGTCCGGCCATGGCGACTGATACGACCGCTCCCTCGGCGCCCGAGCGCCTGATCATCACCAATGGCGACAGCGCCGCCGCCCGTCTTCAGGCGGCGGGCGTCGCCGGGTCAGTGCTGGCGTGGCGCGACGTCCTGCACGACGGCCCGGTTCCGGACGCCGGGGGGCTGGAGCGGCTCTCCGCGATCCGGGCGGCGTTTATCGCCGCCGACTTCGGCCTCGGCGCGGACGAGGTCGCGGCCGAGTTCCACGACCGCGACGCCGCCGTGCGCCGCCACGAGGACTTCGAACGCGTCGAGATCTGGCTCGAGCACGATCTCTACGACCAGCTCCAGCTGCTGCAGATTCTCGACTTCTTCCGCTCGGAAGGCCGCCTCGAAGGGCTCTATCTCGTCCAGGCGGACGACTATCTCGGACGGCAGGACCCGCGCCGGATGCGCCGCCTCGCCCGCGGCGCGCGGCCGGTGACGGAGGCGCAGCAGAGCCTTGCGAGCGCCGCCTGGAGCGCCTTCACCGCTGCGACGCCGCATGCGCTCGCCGAACTCGCGGACGCCGACACCAGCGCCCTGCCCCATCTCGGCGGCGCGCTGAAGCGCCTTCTTGCAGAGCTGCCGGACCCGCTGCGCGGCCTCACCCTGACGGAGGAGCGCGCGCTCGCGCATCTCGACCGCGAGGAGGTCTCTTCCGGCGAGCTGTTCCGGCGCGTGACGGAGGAGGACGAAGCGCGATTCCTCGGCGACGCCAGCTTCTTCCGCCGCCTGGACGGCCTCGCCTTCGCCGAGCGCCCGCTGATCGAGGGCCTGCCGGCCACGTCGAGGAGCTATGTCGGACGCCCAGCGGACAGCGGCTACGCCGAGTTCGCCCGCGCCCGGCTGAGACTGACGAAAGCGGGCCGCGAGGTGCTCGCCGGACGTCTGGACCATCGCGTGGTCAACACGGTGGAGCACTGGGTCGGCGGCGCGCATGTCTCGCCCGCCGCCTTCGTCCGTTACGACCGGCAGGAGGGACGCCTCGTGGCGCAGTCGTGAGTCGTCAGTCGCCCGACTTTATCAGCTGGTCGATCGCCTGAAGCCGCTCGACCAGCGCCGGCAGCTCCTTCAGCGGCACCATGTTGGGCCCGTCCGATGGGGCCTTGTCAGGATCGGGGTGGGTCTCGATGAAGACGCCGGCGACGCCGACGGCCACCGCCGCCCGCGCAAGCACGGCGACGTATTCGCGCTGGCCGCCGGACGAGGTTCCCTGCCCCCCCGGCTGCTGCACCGAATGGGTGGCGTCGAAGATCACCGGCGCGCCGGTCTTCGCCATCTCGGGCAGAGCCCGCATGTCGGAGACCAGCGTGTTGTAGCCAAACGAGGCTCCGCGCTCGGTGAGGAGCACATGTGGATTGCCGGCGCCGGTCAGCTTCTGGACGACGTTCGTCATATCCCAAGGCGCCAGGAACTGGCCTTTCTTGACGTTCACGACGCGCCCCGTCGCGGAGGCGGCCAGCAGCAGGTCGGTCTGCCGGCAGAGGAACGCCGGGATCTGCAGGACGTCGACGACCTCCCCCACCGGCGCGCACTGCCCGGCGTCATGGACGTCGGTCAGCGTTGGCAGGCCGAGCGTCTCCCTGATCTCCGCAAAGACCGGCAGCGCCGCTTGCAGGCCCATGCCGCGGGCCGCGGTCGCGCTGGTGCGGTTGGCCTTGTCGAAGGAGGTCTTGAAGACGAGGCCGATCTTCAGCCTGTCCGCCATCTCCTTCAGCGCGGCCGCGACCTCTAGCGCGTGCGCGCGGCTCTCCATCTGGCAGGGGCCGGCGATCAGCGCGAGCGGCAGATCGGCGCCGAAGCGGACGGGACCGACGGAGACGACCGCGTCAGGGCGGTTCTGGAGAGGCGCGCTCATGAAAACTTGGACTCCAGTCTTGCTCCAAACCGCGTCGTCGTCCTCCGGCTTGACCGGAGGACCCACGTTTCGCGTCGAGCTCTGCGCCCGGCGTGGATGGTCCGGTCAAGCCGGACCATGACGAGTATTCCTCGGGGGCGTGGACTATCAGCCCGCAGGCGCGGGTTCCAGCAGCAGCGTGAGGCCGAACAGCCTGTCCGGCCCGATGACCTGATCGCCGCGCGGCCGCGCGGGCGAAGCGGGCGCCTTGAGGTTCGGCGATGCGACCCGGATCGCCGCGAGGCGGAGGCCCTCGCCATCCGGCGCGGGAACGCCCGTCCGCAGCAGGAAGGCGCCCTGCGTCAAGACCTCGATCCGGCCGCGCGGCGTCTCGATGTGGAGGCCGAGCGAGGACGCGCGGAAGTCGCGCACGCCCGAAAACTCCTTGAGGAAGACGTGGTGATCGGACGGGTTTTCCGCCGTCAGGAGGACGCCAAGGAGTCCGGTCCCTCCGTTCGGATGCGCCTGCGCGGCCTCCGACCAGAAGTTTTCGGGATGCTTGTGCTCGCAGGCGAAGAAGCTCGTGTCCGGCGAAGCCGCGTCCTCGGCGAAGGCGAGCTCGAAGGCGACATGCGTTTCGGTCCCATCCGGACGACGCCCGCGCCGTTCGAAGAAGAACGGCTCGAAATCGCCGATACCGGACTTGGCGAACGCGGCTGCGTCGGCTTTCGCGTCGCGGCTTTCGAGAACCAGGGCGGACCCGCCCTCGCCCGCCCGCGCGAGCCGGTCGCGGTGGAAGGCCGCGAAGGAGAACTTTCGCGGCCCCGCTTCCGGGATCGGCGCATGGTCGCCGATCGCCAGGATCTCGATGAAGACGCCGGGGAACTGGACGATGCGGTTCTTCGTGCCGAAGGGATGCCGGTTCTCGCACGAGACCTTGAAGCCGAGCGCCTCATAGGCGGCCCCGGCGGCGTCGAGGTTTTCGACGAGATGGATCAGGTGGTCGAGGCCGCGCTGCATCGCTGCGCTCACGAACGGACTGCGTGCTTCGAGACGCCCGCATGCGCGGGCTCCTCAGCATGAGGGCCGTGGTGGAGGCAGTAGCTCAAACAATCCTCATGCTGAGGAGCGCCGAAGGCGCGTCTCGAAGCACGCAATTGTCCGACGCAGCTTTTCACCAAGACCGCCTTACACCAGCCGGCTCTGCGTCAGCGCGGCGCCCACGAAGCTCGCGAACAGCGGGTGAGGCTCGAAGGGACGCGACTTCAGCTCCGGGTGGAACTGGACGCCGACGAACCAGGGATGGTCGGCGTATTCGACGATCTCGGGCAGCAGCCCGTCGGGCGACATGCCGGAGAAGATCAGCCCGCGCTGCTCTAGGCTGTCGCGATAGGCGGTGTTGACCTCGTAGCGGTGGCGGTGACGTTCGGAGATCGCGGTCGCGCCGTAGATGTCCGCGACCTTGGAGCCGCGCTTCAGCGTCGCGTCATAGGCGCCGAGGCGCATGGTGCCGCCGAGATCGCCTTCGGCGAAGCGCTTCTCCAGCTCGTTGCCTTTGACCCATTCGGTCATCAGGCCGACGATCGGCTCGGACGTCGGCCCGAACTCGGTCGAATTGGCTTCCGCCACCCCGGCGAGGTTCCGCGCCGCCTCGATGACCGCCATCTGCATGCCGAAGCAGATGCCGAAATACGGCACCTTGCGCTCGCGCGCGAAGGTCGCGGCCTTGATCTTCCCCTCCGCGCCGCGCTGGCCGAAGCCGCCCGGCACCAGAATGCCATGGACGTGCTCGAGGTACGGAGCCGGATCCTTCTGCTCGAAGATCTCGCTCTCGATCCACTCGACATTGACCTTGGCGGTGTTGGCCACGCCGCCATGGACCAGCGCCTCGTAAAGCGACTTGTAGGCGTCCTTCAGGCCCGTGTACTTCCCCACGATGGCGATGGTGACCTCGCCCTCAGGGTTCTTGATGCGGTGGGTAATGTCGCGCCAACCGGCGAGGTCGGGCGCCTCGCCCGGCTCCATGTCGAAGGCGCGCAGCACCTCCACGTCGAGCCCTTCGCGGTGATAGGCCTCCGGCACCTCGTAGATCGTCCCGACGTCGCGCGCCTCGATCACGGCGCTCTCGCGGACATTGCAGAACAGGCCTAGCTTGCGGCGCTCCTCGGCCGGGATCGGCCGGTCGCAGCGGCAGAGCAGGATGTCGGGCTGGATGCCGATCGAGCGCAGCTCCTTGACGGAGTGCTGGGTCGGCTTGGTCTTCAGCTCGCCCGCGCTCGGGATCCACGGCAGCAGCGTCAGGTGGATATAGATGCAGTCGCCGCGCGGCAGATCGTTGCCGAGCTGGCGGATCGCCTCGAAGAACGGCAGGCCCTCGATGTCGCCGACCGTGCCGCCGATCTCGACCAGAACGAAGTCGTAGTCCTCGTTGCCGTCGCGCACGAACGCCTTGATGGCGTCGGTGACGTGCGGGATGACCTGAACGGTGCCGCCGAGATAGTCGCCGCGCCGCTCCTTGGCGATGATGTCGCGATAGATGCGGCCGGTGGTGATGTTGTCCTTGATCGTCGCCGGCTGGCCGGTGAAGCGCTCGTAATGGCCGAGGTCGAGGTCGGTCTCGGCGCCATCGTCGGTGACGAACACCTCGCCATGCTGGGTCGGGCTCATCGTGCCAGGGTCGACGTTGAGATAGGGGTCGAGCTTCCTGAGCCGCACCGAGTAGCCGCGCGCCTTGAGCAGCGCGCCGAGCGCGGCGGAGGCGAGCCCCTTGCCGAGCGAGGAGACCACGCCGCCGGTGATGAAGACGTATCGCGCCATCCGCTTCCCAATCTCGCCGCCGGGCCGCGGGCGTCCGCCGCACGACTCTTCAGCCATAAGGCCGGAGCACGGCGATTCGCCGCGCGATCGGCCCATTGTCCACATGCTCGGTCCAGTCCGACGGCCGCGACGCACGCGCATGGCGACGCCCGCCGCAGGGACTTCAGTCCCGGGCGGGTCGCGCAAGGCGTGACGGTGTGGCCGTCGCTTCTCATAGACTGCGCGCCCGGCAAGCGCAAAGCGTGCCTCGAACAAGCTGTGAGCGGCGCGTGATTGACCCGCGCCAGCGCGCCCACATAGTGTCCGCCCGTCCCGCTCGCCTGAGGGCTTGAGAACGAATGGCCTTGAGCGCCGCAGCTCGTCATTTCGCGGTCCGCGCGTTTCGGCGCGCCGCCGTCCTGCTGACCGCGGGCGCCGTCGCCGCGTCAGGGCTCGTCCCGCCTCCCGCCGCCGCCCAGACGCCGAAGGGTCTGCCGATCATCCATGACGCGGAGATCGAGACGCTGCTGCGCGACTACATGCGGCCGATCTTCCAGGCGGCCGGCATCAACGAGGGCGTCGTCGAGATCACGCTGATCAACAGCCGCGACTTCAACGCCTTCGTCGCGGATGGCCGGCGCATCTTCGTGAACGTCGGCGCGCTGATGGATTCGAAGACGCCGAACGAGATCATCGGCGTGCTCGCGCATGAGACCGGCCACATCACCGGCGGCCACCTCGCGCGCCTGCGCCAGCGGCTCGAACAGGCGCAGACCCTGTCGATCGTCGCGATGCTGCTCGGCCTCGGAGGCGCCGCGGCGGCGATGGCGACGCGCAGCGCCGACGGCGGCGCGGCGATGGGCGCGGTCCTGGCCCCGCAGGAGGCGATCCGCCGCTCCCTGCTTTCCTACCAGCGCGGCGAGGAGAACGCCGCCGACCGTGCGGCGGTGAGCTTCCTCAACAAGTCCGGCCAGTCGGCGAAGGGCATGCTGACGACCTTCAAGCGTTTCGACAGCCAGATCGCCTTCTCCAAGCAGTTCATCGACCCCTACGCCCAGAGCCACCCGATGCCGGCGGACCGCATCGCGAGCCTGGAGGAGCTGGCGAAGAAGAGCCCCTATTTCGACAAGCTCGACCCGCCCGCCTTGCAGGCGCGGCACGACCTGATGCGCGCGAAGCTGTTCGGCTTCGTCGACACGCCGCAGGGGGTGGGGCGACGCTACCCGCCGAGCGACACCAGCCTGCCGGCCCGCTACGCCCGGGCCATCGCCTCCTATCGCTCCGCCCCGCTCGCCGGCGCGATCGAGCAGATCGACGGACTGATCGCGAGCCAGCCGAACAACCCATATTTCCACGAGCTCAAGGGCCAGGCCTATCTCGAGAACGGCAAGCCGGCGCAGGCCGTGCCGGAACTGCGCAAGGCCGTGTCGCTCGCGCCGAACGCGCAGCTGATCCGCACCATGCTCGGCGAGGCGCTGACGGCCTCGGGCGGCAAGGGCGCGACCGGCGACGCCATCTCCGAACTGACCCGCGCGACGGCGCGGGACTCCAGGAACGCCGACGCCTTCCGCAAGCTCGCCATCGCCTACGCCCAGAAGAACAGGATCCCCGAGGCCGACCTCGCTTCGGCCCAGGCGGCCTTCGCCGACGGCGACTACGGCACCGCCCGCCAGATCGCCAACCGCGCCAAGAAGGGTTTCAAGCAGGGCACGCCAAACTGGCTGAAGGCCGACGACATCGCCAGCTACACGCCGCCGAAGGACAATTGAGCCCTCGCCAGGCGCCGTTATTTCGACACCTGCGGTCGCGACAAGCGCCGGAGCGCGCCCTCGCCCGCTGACGGAGACGCAACCGATGACCACCCTCGCCCGCCTCGGGCTCGCCGCCGCGCTGCTCGCCTCGGCCGCCGCGCCCGCTTTCGCCTTCGACCAGAAGGAGAAGGAGGAGATCGGCAAGATCGTCCGCGAATACCTGATCCAGAACCCGGACGTGCTCTACGAGGCGCAGCAGGAGTGGAACAAGCGCCAGGAGGCCAAGGTCGCCGAGAAGCGCGAGGTCGCGCTCAAGACCTACCTCGCCAAGATCGACGAGCAGAAGCTGCACACCGTGCTCGGGAACCCGAAGGGCGACGTCACGCTGGTCGAGTTCTTCGACTACAACTGCCCCTACTGCCGCCGCGCCATCAAAGACATCGACCAGCTCATCAAGGACGACCCGAAGCTGCGCGTCGTGCTGATCGAGCTGCCGGTCATCCGCGAGGAGTCCCTCGGCGCCGCGCAGGTGTCGATTGCGGTGAGCCGCGTCGCGCCCGACCGCTTCAAGGACTTCCACGACAAGCTGCTCGGCGGCCAGGCTCTGGTCACCAAGGCCAAGGCGCTCTCGGTCGCCAAGGAGCTCGGGCTCGACGACGCCAAGCTTCAGAAGGAGGCCTCGTCCCCGGAGGTCGAGCGCACGCTGCTCGCCTCCAAACAGATGGCCGACGAGCTCGGCGTCGAGGCGACGCCGACCTACGTCATCGGCGAATCCGTCGTGCCCAACACCTCGTCCGTCGTCGACGACCTCAAGGGCCGCGCCGCCGCAATTCGTGAATGCGGCAAGGCGGTCTGCTGAGGAACCGACCGTTCCATGGCTTCGTTCGGGATCGGCTCCTTCGATCACAGCGAGGCCCGGATGCTCGGACGATTGCTGAAAACCGCCGCGAACGAATATCTGCGCCGGCGCAGGATCGAGACCGGACGCGGACCCGGGCGTCTCCCCCCGACCTCCATGGGCGAAGCGCAGCGCCGCGTCACACATGGCGTGATCCGCGCCATCATGTCGAAGCTGTTCCGCCGCTAGGCTGCGGCGGACCGCCTTCCGTCACGGCCGCGATCCGGAATCGCTTGGGTTCTCCCTTGGTCTTGCCTATAAGGGCGGCGCGTTTCGCGCGGCCGTCCGGCCGCAGGTCCATCCTCCCAGCGCGCGAGCGATCCACTGAAACCCGTCGTCTTCGTCCTGAACGGCCCCAACCTGAACCTGCTCGGCCTGCGGGAGCCCGCGGTCTACGGGACGGCGACGCTGTCCGACGTCGAGACGCGGGCCCGCACCGTCGGTGCCGGGCTGGGGCTGGAGATCGACTTCCGCCAGACGAACCACGAAGGCGTGCTGATCGACTGGATCCAGGAGGCGCGAACGAAGGCGCAGGGGATCGTCCTCAACGCCGGCGGCTACTCCCACACCTCGGTCGCGATCCAGGACGCGCTGCGCGGCGCGGACGTCCCGGTCATCGAGGTTCACCTTTCGAACATCCATGCGCGTGAAGCTTATCGGCATCACTCCTTCGTCTCCGCGGCGGCGGCGGGAGTGATCGTCGGCCTCGGGATCGACGGCTACGACTTCGCGCTCCAGGCGCTCGCGCGCCGGATCGCGCCGAGAGAGCCGGAAATCCTCTCCGTCTGACGACATGCGACGCGCCGAACCAGAGCCATCAAGCCAGAGCCTTCCATGAGCAACCCGCCTGTCCGAGCCAACGACGACCTTTCGCTGGTGCGCGATCTATCGGAATTGCTCGAGGAGAAGGGCCTCTCCGAGATCGAGATCGAGCGCGCCGACTTCCGGGTGCGCGTCGCGCGCCAGCTGACGGTGTCGGCCGCGCCGGCCGTCACGGTCCCGCCCGCCTCCGCGCCTGCGGCCGTGTCCGCCGCGCCTGCTTCGGCTGATCCGGCCGACCATCCGGGCGTCGTCGCGTCGCCGATGGTGGGCACCGCCTATCTCGCGCCGGAGCCGGGCGCGCGCGCCTTCGTCGAGGTCGGCGCGTCGGTGCGCCAGGGCCAAACGGTGCTGATCGTCGAAGCCATGAAGACCATGAACGCGATCCCCGCGCCGCGCGCCGGAACCGTCCGCGAAATCCTGGTCGCCGACGGCCAGCCCGTCGAGTTCGGCGAGCCGCTGTTGATCATCGACTGATGGCGAGCTTCGAGAAGGTCCTGATCGCCAATCGCGGCGAAATCGCGCTCCGCATCCTGCGCGCCTGCAAGGAGCTCGGCATCCCGACCGTCGCCGTCCATTCGACGGCCGACGCCGACGCGATGCATGTGCGCCTGGCCGATGAGAGTGTGTGCATCGGCCCGCCGGCGGCCCGCGAGAGCTACCTGAACATCCCGGCCCTGCTAGCGGCTTGCGAGATCACCGGCGCGGACGCCATCCATCCAGGCTACGGCTTCCTCTCCGAGAATGCGCGCTTCGCGGAGATCCTCGAAGAGCACGAGATCGTCTTCATCGGCCCCAAGGCCGAGCACATCCGCGTCATGGGCGACAAGATCGCCGCCAAGCAGACGGCCAAGCGCCTCGGCATCCCCGTCGTGCCGGGATCGGACGGCGGGATCACCGACGACGACGAGGCGATGCGCGTCGCCAAGGGCATCGGTTTCCCGGTGCTGGTGAAGGCCGCCGCCGGCGGCGGCGGACGCGGCATGAAGGTGGCGCGCACCGAGGACGACCTTGTCGAGGCGCTGCAGACCGCGCGCTCCGAGGCCAAGGCCGCCTTTGGCGACGACGCCGTCTATCTGGAAAAATATCTCGGGAAGCCGCGCCACATCGAGGTGCAGGTGCTGGGCGACGGCGAAGGCGGCGCGATCCATCTCGGCGAGCGCGACTGCTCGCTGCAGCGCCGCCACCAGAAGGTCTGGGAGGAGTGCCCCTCCCCTGCGCTGAACGCGTCCGAGCGCGTCGAGATCGGCGAGACCTGCGCCGCCGCGATGCGCGAGCTGAAATATCGCGGCGCCGGCACGATCGAGTTCCTCTACGAGGACGGGCGGTTCTACTTCATCGAGATGAACACGCGCATCCAGGTGGAGCACCCGGTCACCGAGATGGTCACCGGGATCGACCTGGTGAACGAGCAGATCCGCATCGCGGGGGGGGCGCGTCTCGGCATCAGCCAGGACGAGGTGGTCTTCCGCGGCCACGCCATCGAGTGCCGCGTGAACGCCGAGCATCCCGAGACCTTCCGCCCCTCGCCGGGCCGGATCGAGTACTACCACGTGCCGGGCGGCCTCGGCGTGCGCGTCGACAGCGCCGCTTATCAGGGCTACCGGATCCCGCCGCATTACGACAGCCTAATCGGCAAGCTGATCGTCCACGGCCGCAACCGCACCGAATGCCTGATGCGACTGCGGCGCGCGCTCGACGAGTTCGTCGTGGACGGCGTCGACACGACGCTTCCGCTGTTCCGCCATCTGGTGCGCAACCAGTCGATCCAGGACGGCGAATACGACATCCACTGGCTCGAGAAGATGCTGGCGGAGAGTTCGGTCGAGGCGTGACCGCTGGATCGGCGGACTGCGTGCTTCGAGACGCGCCTTTGGCGCTCCTCAGCATGAGGAGCCTTGGCGTATGCCGGACTTGGGGCCATCCTCATGCTGAGGAGCCGTCCGCAGGACGGCGTCTCGAAGCACGCAGTCCGGTTCCGCAGCCAGTAAGCGCGCCGTCATGACCCGCATCAACGACGTCCTCGTCGAGATCACGCCGGAGGTTCTGCTCAAGGCCTATGCCTGCGGAATCTTCCCGATGGCCGAGAGCGCGACCGATCCCGGCCTCTACTGGATCGAGCCGGAGCTGCGCGGCGTGCTGCCGCTCGAGGAGTTCCATCTGTCCGGCCGGCTCGCGCGCACCGTCCGCTCCGATGTGTTCGAGGTGCGGATCGACAGCGCGTTCGAGGAGGTCATGGACGCCTGCGCCGCGCCGGCTCCCGGCCGACCGAAGACCTGGATCAACGACCGGATCCGCAACCTCTACGGCGAGCTGCATCGCATCGGCCGCTGCCACAGCGTCGAGACCTGGCGGGACGGCCGGCTCGTCGGCGGCCTCTACGGCGTCCGGCTCGGCGGCGCGTTCTTCGGCGAGAGCATGTTCCATCGCGAGCGCGACGCCTCGAAGGTCGCGCTCGTCCATCTCGTCGCGCGCCTGAAGCGGGGCGGCTTCGACCTGCTCGACACCCAGTTCGTCACCGAGC
Source organism: Chelatococcus sambhunathii (assembly GCA_031316315.1). Lineage (GTDB taxonomy): Bacteria > Pseudomonadota > Alphaproteobacteria > Rhizobiales > Methylopilaceae > Methylopila. The sequence goes on along the minus strand of JADBEO010000004.1, from coordinate 123,244 downwards.
ATCTAAGGCAGTTCGGCGCGATCGAGGTGCCGCGGCGGGACTACCATCGCATGCTCGAGGTCGCGCTTCTCGGAAAACCCGACTTCTTCGCGTGGCCGCGGGAGAAGATCGTATCCGGGTCGGAGGTCCTAGAGGCCTTGAACGGCTCCCGGTAACGGTTCGGTAAGCAGGATGATGGTTACTGAAAGGTAGCGTCGCCTTTTTCAGGGCATCATCCATGACTCGCTACCTGCCGAAGCCCTCCTCCGACCGCTCCTTCGGCCAGGCCATCGCCGCCTGGCGCGCCGAGACCAACGGCAAGGCCCCGGAACTCGAGGCCGAACCCCGCGACTTCAGCGGACTCGAATCGAGGCGCGGCTGGCGCTCCTACACGGCCTATGGCGTCGCTCTGGCTCTGGCGCTCGGCGCCGGCGCCGCCGCGGCGTCGCTCGCGACCGCGCCTCAGCTTAGCGACTCGCTCGATACGGTCGCCGCCATCGACGCCCGCGAACAGGGCTTCGCCGCCAATCTCGACCCGGCCGGCCAGCAGAAGAAGGCCGCCTCGCTGTCGCGTGACGTCGGCGCGATGAAATCCGAGATCGCCCGCCTCCAGCGCGCGCTCGACCAGTCGCGCGCCAACCAGGCCGCCGCCTCGAGGAGCGCCACCGGCCAGGCCGCCGCGAACGCGGAAGAGGTCAAGTCGCTGAAGGCTGAGATCGCCAATCTCCAGAAGACGCTCGACGCCACCAAGGGCGACGCCGCGTCCAGGATCGAAGGGCTGAACGCCCGGATCGAGCAGTCGAAACAGGACGCCGCCCAGCTCGCACAGCTCAAGGAGCGCCTCGAGCGCTTCGAGAAGTTCGCCCAGACCGACAAGACCCCGGCGTCGAAGCGCGCGGACGTCGAGACCACCGGTAGCGTCGACCGCGAAGCCCGCCGTGACGACCAGCAGGCCGCGCAGCCTGAGCCGGTCCGCGACGATCGTCGCGAGCGGACCATGGACGACCAGCGTCAGGCCTCGTCGCGCGACGAGGCGCCGAAGGTGGTCCGGAACTGGGTGGTTCGCGACGTCCAGCACGGCGTCGCCCTGCTCGAAGGCCGCGAAGGCATGATCGAGGTGGTGCGCGGCGCGCGCGCTCCTGGCATGGGCCGCGTGCGCTCGATCGAGCGCCGCGACGGCCAGTGGGTCGTCGTCACCGACCGCGGCGTCGTGATGGAGCGTGAGCAGCTCTGACTTGGCGGCCGGCGCTCGCGCGGCTCAAGGCCTCATGATCGGGAGCGAAGGCGGCATGACGCCTTCCAGCGGCGGAACGGCGGAACGGGTTGCGACCGCGATCGCGGCGCGCATCACGCCGGTCTCGCTTGCCTTGATCGCCGCCTACGTGATCGCGCTCGCTCTGATGATCGCGACCTCGCATGGCGGGCTCGACGCCGCCGGTCGCCCGCTCGGAACCGATTTCTCCAACGTCTGGTCCGCCGGCCGCCTCGTGCTGGAGGGCGCGCCTCAGGCGGCCTATGACGTCGCCCGGCACCACGGCGAACAGCAACGCGAATTCGGCGCGGCCGTGCCATTCTACGGCTGGCACTATCCGCCTATGTTCCTGGGGTTAGCGGCGCTTCTTGCGACACTGCCTTACGTTTCCGCACTGTTCGTCTGGCAGGCGGCGACGCTGCCGCTCTATCTGTGGAGCCTCGTGCGGATCGTCGGCGCCCATCGCCGCGAGGTCCTGCTGGTCGGCCTCGCCTTTCCTGCCGTCTTCGTGAACCTCACCCATGGGCACAACGGCTTCCTGACCGCCGCTCTGTTCGGCTGCGGGCTCTACATCCTCGATCGTCGCCCGCTGCTCGCCGGCGTTCTGCTCGGGCTGCTGGCCTACAAGCCCCAGTTCGGCCTGCTGCTGCCGCTCGTGCTGATCGCGACCGGCCGCTGGCGCACTGCGGGTTCCGCCGCGCTGACGGTCGCCGCGATCGCCGCCGCCTCCTGGGTCGCCTTCGGCGCCGAGACGTGGGAGGCCTTCCGGGCGAGCGCGGCGTTCACGCGCTCCGTCGTGCTCGAACAGGGCGACACCGGCTGGCACAAGATCATGAGCGCCTTCTCGGCCGCGCGGGCCCTCGGCGCCGGCGTCGGAACCGCCTACGCGATCCACGCGGCCGTCGCGGTCGCGGCGCTGGTCATCACTCTTCGCGTCTGGCGTGGAGAGGCGGCGTTCGGCGCGAAGGCGGCGACGTTGCTTGCAGGTTCGCTGCTCATGACGCCCTACCTGCTCGACTACGACTTGATGCTGTTCGCGCCGGCCGTCGCGTTCCTCGCGCATGACGCGCTGAGGGACGGATGGCGCCCACACGAGCCCGTCTTGCTCGCGGTGATCTTCCTCGCCCCGCTTGTCGCGCGCCCGCTCGCCGAAATCACCCTGATCCCGATCGGGCTGTTCGCGACGCTCGCGCTGTTCGCCTGCGCCGTCGCGCGCGCCCGCCCAGACACCGCACCTGACCGGACCCTCGCTTATGCCGCACATCGTTGAACGCCTGCGCGACGGCGTCGCGATCGAGCCGGAAGCCGCGCCGCTGAAGGTCGCGGTGCTGCTGCCCTGCTACAACGAGGAAGCCGCGATAGCCGAGGTCGTGGCCGGCTTCCGCGCCGTGCTGCCGGGCGCCGACATCTACGTCTACGACAACAATTCCAGGGACCGCACGGTGGAGCGCGCCGTGGAGGCCGGGGCGATCGTCCGGCGCGAACGCCTTCAGGGCAAGGGCAACGTCGTCCGCCGGATGCTCGCCGACGTCGAGGCCGACATCTATCTGATGGCAGACGGCGACCTGACCTACGACCCGCTGGCCGCCCCTCTGCTGGTCGACCGGCTGGTCTCTGGACAGTTCGATATGGTCGTCGCCACCCGCGAGGGCGAAGGCATGCTGGCGCGCCGCGGCCACGCCGCCGGCAACCGCCTGTTCAACCGCATGATCGACCTGCTGTTCGGCGTCGGCTTCACCGACATCCTGTCGGGCTACCGCGTGATGTCGCGGCGCTTCGCCAAATCCTTCCCGTCCGCTTCGCGCGGCTTTGAGATCGAGACGGAGCTTTCCGTCCACGCGCTCGACCTGCGCCTGGCCGTCGACGAGATGCCGGTGCGCTACGGCAAGCGGCCCGAGAACTCGTCGAGCAAGCTCTCGACCTACCGCGACGGCTTCCGCATCCTCTGGATGATCACGATGATGTACCGCGCGTTGAAGCCGTTCAAATTCTATGGGGCGATCGCCGGCGTGCTCGCCTTCGTCGGCGTCGCGCTCGGTCTGCCGGTCGTCGTCGAGTTCATCGAGACCGGGCTCGTCCCCCGCCTGCCGACCGCCGTGCTGGCGGCCAGCATCGTCCAGCTGTCGGTGCTGAGCTTCGTTTGCGGCCTGATCGTCGAGGCCGTCGCGGACGGCCGCCGCGAGGCCAAGCGGCTGCGCTATCTCGAGCTCAAGAGCGCCTGACGAGCCGCCGTCAGCCGAGCCTTTCCGCAAGCTCCATGAGCTTGAGGACCGTGTTCCAGTTCCGCGCCGTGTTCGGCACGCCGATAAGCTTGTCGAACCGCTCGGCGAGCCTCGACTTCGAAAAGCCGCGCGGCGTCGACAGGTAGGCGACGTCGCCGACCACGGCGAAACCGTCTCCGTCGACCGACAGCGACTCCAACGCCCCGACCGCCTGCTTCTCCGGCGTTTCGGCGAGCCAGGCCGCGTGCAGGAACTTGCCGGCGCCGGCCTCGACCTCGAACGGGTTGTTCCGGATCAGCCGCGCCCAGCCCTCGCGCGGGATCGCGTAGACCGCCTTGGCGAAGCCGAAGCGTTCGGCGCAGATCTTCGCGATCGCTTCGACAGTTTCGTCGCGCGGGCGGGCGCTGCGGAGCACGGCGTTGCCGCTGTTGATGTAGGTGGCGACGTCCTCGAAGCCCGCCTCGGTCAGCGCCGCGCGCAAGGGCGCGGTCGGCAGCTGCGTCGCGCCGCCGACGCCGCGGAACAGCACGACATAGACGCCCATGCCGGCCGCCGCGCTCAGCCCTTTGCGGCGGCGCTCGGCGGGGTCGACGCCGTCATGACGCCGCGCGCGCGCCACGGGCTTTTGCCGAGGCCGAGCTTTTCGAGCCGGTCCAGCGCCGCCCAGAACAGCGGCGCCTGCCGGTTCTTGAGCGGCTTCAACGCCCAGGGGTCGAGGCCTGCGAAGGGCAGATAGGGGTTGCGCCGAGCGTAGGCCCAGATCTCGACTCGGGTCGAGGGCCTGAGGCTCGCGCCGCGGGCGTGGAATCCGGAGGTGTCGGCGACGACCAACGTGTTGGCCGGCACCGCGAATTTCTGCGGCGGCGGCAGATGCATCTGCTTGAGGTCCTGCGCGCTCACCCGGAACGAGCCGCGCGCCGAGAGCCGGTCGAGCTTCGACGCCTTCACGCTCATACGCCGCTCCCAGGCGAGCCGTCGCTTCGTCGGGCGGTGCGAGCCGGGCACGTATACGAACGGGCCGAGGTCTTCCTCGACGTCGTGGAGGAAAAGCCAGGCCTTCATCGTCGGGTGGAAGGTGTCCGCGTGGACCGAGGTCTGCGGATCGGTCGCCGACTGGTCGACCTGCGCGAACACCGTCTGGATGTAGACGATGGGCTCGGCGTCGTAGGTCGCGACGTAGCGCACGAGGTTCTGGAAGGCCTCGCCGTTCACCGTCTTGTCGGTGGCAGGCATCTTCTTGAGCAGCTCGGGCTCGAGCGCGATCCGCCGGGTGATGGCGTCGCCCTGCTTCATCTCGCGCACCGGCGCCTTGGTGTTCTCGACCTCGGCGACCAGCGCCCTGAATTGCGCTTCGGGCAGGAAGTTGCGCTTCATGATGAAGCCGTTGCGGGCGAATTCCTCGCGATCGGCCGGGTCGAGCCGTTCGGCGAGCCTGGCGCGGCGCATGTCAGCCATCCGGTTGGCGAGCCGAATGCGCCACACATGCAGCCCGCGGCGATTGAGCCGCTCGTCGCCCAGAATGCGGTTGTCGCAGAACGACTTGGCCCCCGTCAAAATCTGGGCGGCCCAGATCGGCGCCATAAGCCATCGCAGCGCGGTCGGCATTCCGGCAGATCCTCCAAAGCGCCCCGTGACCGGAGCCCAAGACTCTTGCTTTAGTCCGATCCCCCCGCCTTGTCGCCCCTGCTCTTTCGAGCGGCGACACGGGGCTCGACGACCATCCCGGCCGCCGGGTTCCGCTGCGACGCGGGCGACAGGCGGACTGATCCGGCAGCGATCGTCGCCGCCGTTCGATGTCCGCACGAACGCCGTTTCGGGCTTGCCCGCCTCGCCGGGAGCGGACATGAAGCCGGTCTCTCGACGCGCGCTGTCCGCGCGTCGATCATGCGTGACGGAACCGGGCGATGAGCGCGACGGACCATTCCCCGGACGCGGCCGTGGTCGGCGCCGGGCCCGCCGGCCTCATGGCCGCCGAAAGTCTCGCTGCGGCGGGACTCCGCGTCGTCGTCTGCGAGCGCATGGCCTCCCCCGCGCGCAAGCTGCTGATGGCGGGGCGAGGCGGCCTCAACCTGTCGCACTCCGAGCCGATCGATCGCCTGCTCGAACGGTATGGCCCTGCCGCAGACCGGCTCGAACCCGCCATCCGGACGTTCCCCACCGAGGCGTTGCGCGCGTGGTGCGACGGGCTCGGCGTCGACACCTTCGTCGGCTCGAGCGGGAGGGTGTTTCCGACCCGGATGAAGGCCAGTCCCCTGCTTCGCGCCTGGCTGCGCCGGCTGGACGCGCTCGGCGTGACGATCCGGCCGCGGCTCACATGGCGCGGCTTTTCCGGAGCGTCGGGACTGGTGTTCGACGGACCGGACGGCGTCGAGACGATCACGCCGCGGGTCGCCGTTCTCGCCCTCGGGGGCGCCAGCTGGCCGCGGCTTGGGGCCGACGGCGGCTGGACCATCCCCTTGACTGAGGCTGGCGTCGGGATCGCGCCTCTCGCGCCGGCCAATTGCGGGTTCACGGCGACATGGTCGCCCACCTTCAAGGCGCGTTTCGCCGGAAGCCCGCTGAAGCGCGTCGCGCTGACCTTCGAGGGGCGCACCGCGCGCGGCGAGGCCGTCGTCACCGCCGGGGGGATCGAAGGCGGCCTGATCTACCTGTTCTCGCGCGCTCTGCGGCGCGCGATCGAGCGGGATGGGGTAGCGCGGCCGACGCTCGACCTCAGGCCGGACCTCGCTCTCGACGCGCTGGCGCAGCGGATGGCGGCGCCGCGCGGCAAGCGGTCGCTCTCGACGCATCTCGCCAGGACGGCGTCGCTGCCGCCGCCGGCCGTCGCCCTGCTGCGCGAAGCTGGCGAACTTCCCTCGGATCCTCGCGCGCTGGCGGGCCGGATCAAGGCGGTCCCGCTTCTGCTGACCGGCGCGAGCGGACTCGATCGCGCGATCTCCACCGCCGGCGGCGTGCTGCTCGACGAGGTCGACGACGACTTCATGCTGAAGCGCAGGCCCGCGACCTACGTGGTCGGCGAAATGCTCGACTGGGAGGCGCCGACCGGCGGCTATCTGCTGCACGCCTGCCTCGCGACAGGACGCCTCGCGGGCGACGCCGCGGCGCGGCGGCTCGCTCAGGGCGCCGGCGGACGCGCGCCGATCTTGGAGAGCACCTCGCGCGGGACGCCGAGCTGAGCGACCACGTCGCCATGCGCGCGCAGTCCCATCAGTTCGCGCTGGATGAACAAGCTTTGCACCGCCTCGGCCGCAGCGTATGCGCGCGCGCCCTTTTCCGGATCCGGCGCGTCCCGCCAGGCGTCGAGCGCCTTCACCACCGCCTCGCCAGCCCGCGCGAGCGCGGCGGCCTTCTCGGCCATGATCTCCGCCTGCAGCGACGCCTCTCCCGTCACGATCGCGGGCAGGCGTTCGAAAGATCGGGGCGGACGCAGCGTCATGCCGTAGGTCTCAAGATCGCGCGCCCAGTCGGCGCAGGGCGCGCTCCCGGCCGATGAAGGGCAGCAGCCGCGCGAGCTCCGGCCCGCCGGGCTCGCCCGTCAGCGCGAGCCTCAGCGGCGCGAACAGGGCCCGGCCTTTTCTGCCAGTGGTAGCCGAGACTGCTCCCGTCCAGTCGCGCCATGTCGAGCTGTCCCATGGTTCCTCCGGGAGCAGCCGCGCCGCCTCGGCCAGCATCGCGGCGTCTTCCGGCGACGGCGCGGCTCCGAGGCCGTCGGCGCGCATGATCCGCCACCAGTCGGCCGCCTCTTCGACCTTGCGCAGGTTCCCGCGCACCGTCTCCCAGAAGTCGGCGCCGCCTTCGATCGCGAGCGCCGAAAGCCGGGCCGAGACCGCGTCGTAGCCGAGCTCGTGCACCGTCTTCGCCGACAGGGCGGACAGCTCGTCCATGTCGATCCGCGCCGGCGCGCGGGAGAGGCGCTTGAGGTCGATCAGGGCCGCAAGCTCGTCGAGGTCCCGGACCGGCCGCACCGCCTCGGCCGATCCGATCAGTGCGGCGTAGGCGGCAACCGCGAGCGCCTCGACGCCCTCCTCACGCAATGTCCTCAGCGACAGGCTGCCCTGGCGCTTCGACAGGCCCTCCCCGTCAGCCGACGTCAGCAGGTTGTGGTGGGCGAGCGCCGGCGCGGGCGCGCCGAGCGCGCCGAACATGTCGAGCTGGACGGCGGAATTCGCGACATGGTCCTCGCCGCGCACGATATCCGTAACGCCGAGGTCGGCGTCGTCGATCACGCTGGTGAAGACGTAGAGATAGGTCCCGTCCTCGCGCCGCACGATCGGATCGGACAGGCTGTCGAGATCGATCTCCTGCCGGCCGCGCACGCCGTCCTCCCAGCCGACACGCCCGCCGCTCAGCCGGAAGCGCCAGTGCGGCCTGCGGCCTTCATACTCGAGCGCAGCGCGTTTTTCTTCGGTGAGGCGCAGCGCCGCGCGGTCGTAGACCGGCGGACGGCCGGAGGCGCGGGCGAGCCTCCGGGCCCGGTCCAGCTCCTCCTCGGTCTCATAGGCCGGGTAGAGGCGGTCGCTGAGCGCGGCGAAGGCGGCGTCGTAGAGCGCCGTCCGTTCGGACTGGCGGACTTCCGTCGCAGGCGCGAGGCCGAGCCAGGAAAGGTCCTCGTGGATCGCCTCGACGAACTCCTCCCGAACCCGCTCCCGATCGGTGTCGTCGATCCGAAGGATAAAGCGGCCGCCGCAGCGCCGCGCGACCAGCGCGTTGAGCAGCAACGTGCGCGCATTGCCGAGATGCAGATAGCCGGTCGGCGACGGCGCGAAGCGCAGGACCTTCATGGCGGCGGTCGGATGTTCCGGCATGTCCGCCCGTCTAGCCCGCGCCGGGCCCGGCCGCAACGCGGGGGCGGCTGGAGCGCGCGGACGGCGGGTCTATATGGACCCGCATGAGGCCGCCTCCCGGCGCGGCCAACGATATGGCGGCTTATCATGGACATCGACCGCAGCGGCTCGCGCCCATCCCAGAAAGGCCCCGCCGACTGGTTCGCCGGCCAGGTCCGCATCGATCCGCTGTTCGACCGTGGCGATCCCGCGCGCGTCGCCGGGGCGCACGTCACTTTCGAGCCCGGCGCCCGCACGGCGTGGCACACCCATCCGCTCGGCCAGACCGTCATCGTGACGTCCGGCCTCGGCTGGGCGCAACGCGAGGGCGGGCCGGTCGAGGAAGTCCGTCCCGGCGACGTCGTCTGGTTCGCGCCGGAGGAAAAACACTGGCACGGCGCCACAGCCACGACCGCGATGACCCATATCGCGATCCAGGAGAAGCTCGACGGCAAGGCCGTCGACTGGCTGGAGCAGGTCAGCGACGCAGATTATCGCCGTTGAGGCCCTGGTTCGGCAGGGCCACCCGCGCCGTCACCCGGGCGAAGTCCCGGGGTCCATTATCGCCACCGCATCAGTTGGTCCTGAACCCTCGCGGTAATGGGTCCCGGCACTCCGCCGGGACGACGGCAGCGTTTTGTCGCCAAGGCCGAAACCTGGTAGCTCAGGCCGCAATCGCGTCCGCCAGCGTCCGCCGCCACGGCGTCGTCGGACGGCCGATGAGGCGCGACAGGTCGGTCCGCTCGCTGTAGAGCCCGCCCTTCGACGCGCCGGCGTCCGAATCCGCCAGCAGCGCGGCGAAGGGCGCTGGCAGCCCGGCGGCTTCGAGCGCTGCCCGGAACTCGGCTTCCGGCAGGTCGCGGTAGATCACGGGCTTGCCTGAAAGCCGTCCGATCTCGCTCGCGAACTCCGCCATTGTGAAAGCGTCGTCGCCTGCGAGCTCGAAAGTCCGGCCCGCAGGCGCATCGTCGGCGAGCAGCACGGCGGCGGCCGCCTCGGCGTAGTCCTGCCGGGACGCCGTCGCGAACCGGCCGGTCCCCGCACAGCCGAGCACCGCGCCATGGTCCAGCGCGGCCGGGGCCGATACGGTCTTGTTCTCGGTGTACCAGCCGTTCCGCAGCAGGGCGAAGGGCAGACCCGAAGCCTCGATCGCGCGTTCGGTCGCGAGATGCTCCGCCGCAAGGGCGAGCGGAGACGCGTCGGCGCGCAGCAGGCTGGTATAGGCGAGGAAGCTCACATTGACGGCCTTCGCCGCGTCGATGACGTTGCGGTGCTGCGGGACACGCCGTCCGACTTCGGACGACGAAATCAGCAGGGCGCGGTCAACGCCCGCGAAGGCGGCGTTCAGCGCGGCCGGATCGTCATAGTTCGCGACACGGATCTCGGCGCCGAGCGCGGCGAGACCTTGCGCCCTCGACGGGTCGCGCACGAGGGCGACGACCCGCGCGGGATCATGCGCTTCAGCCAGTCGTGCGACGACAAGGCGGCCGAGTTCGCCCGTGGCGCCGGTGACGAGGAGGCGGAGATCCTTGGAAGACATAGTTCGATCCCAATCTCTTTCCGATGATTGGTCTCATTTAGAGACTGCTCTATCTCTGCGTAAGGAGGCAGATTCCGCGCCCCTGGTTACCCGGAGGGAACCTCGCAAATGTCCGCTGAAGAAATTCTCTCGAAGCGCCTCGCGGCCTGGAGCGCGATGGGCTTCGATGCGGAGCGCTGCCCGGTGCGCAACGTGCTCGATCGCATCGGCGACAAATGGCCGACGCTGATCTTGATCGTGCTCGCCGCCGGCCCGAAGCGCTTCAGCGCGCTGGGCCGCGCCGTGCCCGACATCTCCAAGCGCATGCTGACGCAGACGCTGAGGGATCTGGAGCGCGACGGCCTTCTGACCCGGAAGGTGTTTCCGACCAAGCCGCCGAGCGTGGAGTACAGCCTGACGGCGCTCGGCCGCTCGGCGTTGGAGCCGATGGCCGCGCTCGTCGAATGGGCCGAGCGCAGGCATCCGGAGATCGAGGCCGCCCGCGCCCGGTTCGACCGGGACGCCGAGGCGGCCTGAGGTCCTTACTCCGCCGCGACCACGTGCTTGCGGCCGCGCGCCACCCGCTCCTTCTTGAGCTCCTCGGCCACGAGGAAGGCGAGCTCGATCGCCTGCTCGGCGTTGAGGCGCGGATCGCAATGCGTGTGATACCGGTCGCGCAGGTCCGCATCCGAAATCGCCCGGGCGCCGCCGGTGCATTCGGTGACGTTCTTGCCCGTCATCTCGACATGCACGCCGCCGGCGTGGACGCCTTCCGTCCGGCACACCTCGAAGAAGGCCTCGACCTCCTGCAGGATGCGTTCGAACGGCCGCGTCTTGTAGCCCGAGGCCGACTTGATCGTGTTGCCGTGCATCGGGTCGCAGGACAGCACGACCTTGCGCCCGCCGGTCTTCACCGCGCGCACCAGACCCGGCAGGTGATCGAACACCTTGTCGGCGCCGAACCGCATGATCAGCGTCAGCCGCCCCGCCTCGTTGTCCGGATCGAGCAGGTCGATCAGCCTCATCAGCTCGTCGGGCTTGAGGCTCGGGCCACACTTCAGGCCGATCGGGTTCTTCACGCCGCGGCAGAACTCAATATGCGCGTGGTCCGGCTGGCGCGTGCGGTCGCCGATCCAGAGCATATGGCCCGAGGTCGCATACCAGTCGCCGGTCGTTGAATCGACGCGGGTCAGCGCCTGCTCGTAGCCGAGCAGCAGCGCCTCGTGGCTCGTGTAGAAGTCGGTCGTCCGCAAGGACGGATTGGACTCCGGATCGACCCCGCAGGCGCGCATGAAGTCGAGCGCCTCCGCGATCCGATCCGCGACCTCCTGGTAGCGGCCGGACTGCGGGCTCTCCTTCACGAAGCCGAGCATCCACTGATGCACGAAATCGAGATTGGCGTAGCCGCCGGACGCGAAGGCGCGCAGCAGGTTCAGCGTCGCCGCCGACTGCCGATAGGCCTCGAGCTGGCGGCGCGGATCGGGAATGCGCGCCTCGGGCGTCGCCTCGGTGCCGTTGACGATGTCGCCGCGATAGATCGGCAGCTCCACGCCGTCGACGACCTCAGTCGGGCTCGACCGGGGCTTCGCGAACTGGCCCGCGATGCGGCCGACCTTCACCACCGGCGAGGCGGCGGCGTAGGTCATCACCACCGCCATCTGCAGCAGCACGCGGAAGAAGTCGCGGATGTTGTCGGCCGAATGCTCGGCGAAGGCCTCGGCGCAGTCGCCGCCCTGGAGCAGGAACGCCTCTCCTTCCGCGACCTTGGCGAGCTGTCGCTTCAGCTTGCGCGCCTCGCCGGCGAAGACGAGCGGCGGAAAGGTCGACAGCTGCTGCTCGGCCGCGGCCAGCGCCGCCAGATCCGGATAGACCGGCGCCTGCTCGATCGGCAGTTTCCGCCAGCTCGCGGGCGACCAACGCTCGGACATCACTCTTCAGCTCCAGTGTTCAGCGACGCGACCGTTTCGGGATACGGAGATGCGTCGCCCGGCCGCATGCGGCCGCTCGTTCGGGCGGTCTCTACCATCAGATGGAGATCGCCGCCACCTCACCGCAAGGAGGGGTCACTCGGCCGGCGGCGCAGCCGGCTCCATCGTGTCGCGGAGCGGGCGCTCTGGCATGGCGAGCAGGCAGCAGAGCGCGCCGGCCGTCGACAGCATCGCGACGAGGAACGCCCAGCGGAAGCTCTCTGGCTCTATCGCCATGCCGGCCGCCGATCCGCCGCCTTCGCCATGCGCGCCCGCGCCGAGCACGATCGCGCCGAGGATCGCGACGCCGAAGGCCGCGCCCATCGAGCGCAGGAAGGCGAGCAGCCCGGTCGCAGCGCCGAGGTTGTGCTGCGTCACCGCGTTCTGGACGCTCACCGTCGCGATCGGGAAGATGGGGCCCAATCCCAGCCCGTAGAGGAACAACAGCGCCTCCGACAGCAGGAACGAGCCGGACGAGGCGGTCGCGGCGAGGGCGCCCAGCGCAGCTACGGACATCATGTGGCCGACGATCGCCGGCAGCCGGTAGCGCCGCATGCGCGGCATCATGCGCCCGGTGATCGCCGCCCCGATGACGGCGCCCGCGCCCATCGAGATCAGGCCGATGGCGGCGATGTCGGGGCTGACCTTGTCCTGCGTCTCGAAGAAGGCCGGGACGATGGTCGTGAGCCCGACGAACCCGGCCATGCCGAGCGCGACGGCGCTGGTCCCACAGGCGACGACGCGGTCCTTCAGAACCGAGACCGGGATCAGCGGCTCCTCGAAGCTCAGCACGCGCCATGCGAACAGGGCTGTGGCGAGAACCGCCGCGAAGGCGAGCCCCAGAACCGCAGGCGATCCCCATTCCCCGCTCATGCGGCCCAGCGACAGCGCGAGCATCGCCGCGGACGTTCCGGCGACGACGAGCGCCGCCCCGGGAATATCCAGCCGGTGAGGCCGCGCGCGAAACGGCAGGTCCTTGAGCGGCCCGCTCATCATCGCGAAGGCGACGAGGCCGATCGGCAGGTTGATCCAGAACACAAGCGACCAGTGCAGGTGCTGGGCGAACACGCCGCCGACGATCGGACCTGCGAGGCTCGCCGTCGCCCAGACGGCGGAGATTTGCGCCGCGAACTTGGCGCGCTGCTTCGGCGGCACGAGGTCGCCGAGCACGGTCTGGGCGAGCGCGATAAGCCCGCCGCCGCCGAGCCCCTGAAGCGCCCTGCCCCCGATCAGCACGGCGAGGGTGGTCGCGAGCGCGCAGACGATCGAGCCGACCATGAAGATCGAGACGGCGAGAAACAGGATCGGCCGCCGGCCGTAGATGTCCGCCAGCTTGCCGTAGAGCGGCGTCACCGCGGTCCCGGTGATCAGATAGGCCGAGATCACCCACGGCAGATACTGCACGTGGCCGAGCGACTGCCCGATCGTCGTCATGGCGGGCGCGACGATCGTCTGGTCGAGCGCGGCGAGAAACATCGCCGTCAGCACGCCGACGACGATCTGGCGCTTGCGCGCGTCGTCGAGCGGGGCTGCGGCGCCCTGCAAAGTCCCTACGCCCCCGTCCACTTGGTCCTCAGGGTGACGAGCTCCTCGGCGGCGCTCGGATGCAGCGCCATGGTGGCGTCGAAGTCGGCCTTGGTCGCCCCCATCTTCACGGCGATCGCGGCGATCTGGATCATCTCGGCCGCGTCCTCGCCGACGATATGGACGCCGAGCATCCGGTCGGTCGCGGCGTCGACCACGAGCTTCATGAGCACCTTGTCGTCGCGGCCCGACAGGGTCGCCTTCATCGGCCGGAAGCGCGCTTTGTAGACGTCGACCTCGCCGCGCTCGCGGGCCTGCTCCTCCGTCAGCCCGACCGTCCCGACCTCGGGCGTCGCGAAGACGGCGGTCGGCACGTTCGAATGGTCGACCGTAACCGACCTTCCGCCATAGACCGTGTCCGCGAAGGCGTGGCCCTCGCGGATCGCGACCGGGGTTAGGTTCAGCCGGTCGGTGACGTCGCCGATGGCGTAGATCGACGGAACGGTGGTCTGCGAGGTGGCGTCGACCTGGATCGCGCCCTTGTGGTCGAACTCCACTCCAACGGTCTCGAGCCCGAGGCCCGACACAAGCGGGCGGCGTCCGATCGCGAGCATGGCCTGCTCCACCTCGAGCGTTTGCCCGGCGCAGGTCTGGACGACCCGGAGATCGCCTTCCAGATCGATCCGCTCGACATGGTCCGACAGGACAAGCTCGACGCCCCGGCGCTCAAGGCCCGCCATGACTTCGTCGCGGACGTCCTCGTCGAAGCCGCGCAGCAGCTTTGAGCCGCGGTGGATCAGGGTCACCTTCGAGCCGAGGCCGGCGAAGATCCCCGCGAATTCGACTGCGATGTAGCCGCCTCCGCTGATCGCGATCCGCTCGGGCAGCGCCTTCAGGTCGAACGCCTCGTTGGAGGAGATCGCATGCTCGGCGCCCGGAAAGTCCGGCGCGACGGGCTTGCCTCCGGTCGCGATCAGAATCCGCTCGGCGGTGATACGCGTCCCGTCGGCGAGCGTCACCGCGTTCGGTCCGTCGAGCACGGCGCGCTGCCTGTGGATCGCGACGTTCGCCCTGGCGAGGTTCTGCTCGTAGATCGCCGAGAGCCGCGCGATCTCCTTGTCCTTGGCCGCGATCAGGGCGGGCCAGGAAAAGGTCGGCTCCTGCGGCAAGGTCCAACCGAAACCTGCGCTATCCTCGAAGGCCTCCGGAAACCGGCTGGCGTAGACCAGCAGCTTCTTCGGCACGCAGCCGCGGATCACGCAAGTTCCGCCGATGCGGTATTCCTCCGCGATCGCGACACGCGCGCCGTGGGTCGCCGCGATGCGCGCCGCGCGCACGCCGCCGGACCCGGCGCCGATGACGAAAAGGTCGACGTCGCGCTCGCTCATCAGACAGACCTTTCCAAAGGAAGCGCGGCGGACGGGCGTCCTCCGCGCGGCCCGCCGAGGCGAGGCGGTTCGCGCTCAGCGGCTCTGGCCGGACCCGAAGGCCCGCCCGCGCCGCGTCAGCGGCTCAGATGTCGACGCCGCGCTTCTTCATCTCGGCGCGCAGGCGCGAGACGATCTCCTGGCTCATCCTGGCGCTCCAGATCTGTGTCTTCTGGTAGCTCTCCTGCAGGATGCCGGGCATGCTTCCGACCAGCTTCTTGCCGGTCGGCGTCAGGTAGAACGCCTTGATCTCGCTGAGCTCCTGCGCTGTGAAGCGCTGGGCGTAGATGAGCGCGATGTCCGTCATCAGCTGGTCGCGACGCTTTTCGAACTCAGGCGTCACGATCTTGATCGCCTCGTCGAGATCCTTCGCGATCTCGGGCCGTGTGCGGGTGAAGGTCTGGCGCGCTTCGTCGAAGAAGATGGGCACGATGTCCCTGAGGCTCGAGGCCGCGCCGGACAGCTCGATCACTTCTCGCGCCGCCTGGAGCTGGTCGGGCTGCGCGGACTGCGCAGCGGCCGGGACGGCGGCCGCGATCAGCAGGGAGGCAGCCACGAATCCGGAGCGGGCGCGGCGTGCGAGAAGCGACGTCATGCGATCTTCCTCTGAGGAGCCGAGAGATCCAACGGCTCGAGTTCGAACACGCCATCGGGGCCGGCGAGGATCGCCCGCTCGGCGAAACCGATGAACAGGCCGTGCTCGACGACGCCGGGAATGCGGTTCAGCGCGTCGGCGACCTTCTGCGGATCGTCGATCCGGCCGAAATGGGCGTCGACGATGATGTGGCCGCTGTCCGTGACGACGGGGCACTCGTCTTCGGCGCGACGGATGTCGACCTCGCCGGAGCCGCCGAGCTCCTTGGCGAGCTTGGCGATGGCGCGGCGCGTGCTCTCCTTTCCGAAGGGCACGACTTCGATCGGCAGCGGGAAGGCGCCGAGATGCTCGACGCGCTTCGTGGCGTCGGCGATCACGATCATGCGCTTCGAGGCGAAGGCGACGATCTTCTCGCGCAGCAGCGCCGCGCCGCCGCCCTTGATGAGCCTGAGTTGCGGGTCGATCTCGTCGGCGCCGTCGACCGTCAGGTCGAGCTCGGGCGTGTCCTTCAGCGTCGTCAGCGGCACGCCGTGCCGCTCGGCGAGCTCGCGAGTCGCCTCGGACGTCGGCACGCCGACGATGTCGAAGCCGTCCGCAACCTTCTCGCCAAGCAGCTCCACGAAATGGGCGGCGGTGGTGCCGGTGCCCAGCCCGAGCTTCATGCCGGGCTCGACATAGGCGAGCGCCGCCTCCGCGGCGGCGCGTTTGAAGTCTTCCGTGGTCAAGGCGTCCCGTTCCTTTCAGCCGCCGAGGCCGGCGACGAGCAGATATTTGATGTCGACGAACTCGTCGACGCCGCGCTGCGAGCCTTCGCGGCCGTGACCGCTTTCCTTGACGCCCCCGAAGGGCGCCAGCTCGGTCGAGATGAGGCCTGAGTTGATGCCGACCATGCCGTATTCAAGAGCCTCCGCGACGCGGAAGACCCGCCCCACGTCCCGCGCATAGAAGTAGGCGGCAAGTCCAAACTCGGTGTCGTTGGCGTAACCGATGACGTCGTCTTCGGTCTCGAAGCGGAAGATCGGCGCGACCGGCCCGAACGTCTCCTCGCGGGCGACCGCCATGTCTTGCGTGACGTCGGCGACGACCGTCGGCTCGAAGAAGGTGCCGCCGAGCGCATGGCGCTTGCCGCCGACGAGCACCCGCGCGCCCTTATCGGTCGCGTCCTTCAGGTGCCGCTCGACCTTCTCGATGGCGTCGGGCGTGATGAGCGGCCCCTGCGTCACGCCCTCGTCCACGCCCTTGCCGACCTTCAGCCGGGCGACGGCCGTCACGAGCTTCTCGACGAAGGCGTCATAGACCTTGGACTGGACGTAGATCCGGTTCGCGCAGACGCAGGTCTGGCCCATGTTGCGGTACTTGGAGACCATCGCGCCTTCGACCGCGGCGTCGAGGTCGGCGTCGTCGAAGACGATGAAGGGGGCGTTGCCGCCGAGCTCCAGCGCGACGCGCTTCACGCCGGAAGCCGCCTGCCGCATCAGGATCTTGCCGACCTCGGTCGATCCGGTGAAGGAGACGACCCGCACGGCGGGATGGGTGGTGAAGACCTCGCCGATCGCCTTGGCGTCCTCGCCGGTGATCACCGACAGCACGCCCTTCGGCAGGCCCGCCTCGTCCGCCAGCTTGGCGAGAGCGAGCGCGGTGAGGGGGGTCTCGATGGCCGGCTTGACCACGAAGGTGCAGCCGGCGGCGAGCGCCGGCGCGCATTTGCGGGTGATCATGGCCGCCGGAAAATTCCACGGCGTGATCGCGGCGACGACGCCGGCCGGCTGGCGCAGCACGAGGATGCGCGCGTCGGCGCGATGCGTCGGCAGCGTGTCGCCGGAGATGCGCTTCGCTTCCTCGGCGTAGAACTCGATGAAGGAGGCGGCGTAGTCGATCTCGCCCTTGGCCTCGGCCAGGGGCTTGCCCTGCTCGCGCGTCATGATGAGCGCGAGGTCGTCCTTGTTGGCGATGATGAGCTCGTACCAGCGCCGCAGGATCGCCGACCGCTCCTTCGGCAGCTTCGCGGCCCACGGCTTGAACGCGGCCTCGGCCGCTTCGATCGCCTTGACCGCCGCGTCGCGGCCGAGGTTCGGCACGCGGCCGACCACCTCGCCGGTGGCGGGATCGGTGACGTCGATCTCGGGCGCGCCGGTGAAGGCGCCGTCGACATATGAGCGCTCGACCAGGAGGTCCGGGTGTACGAGTCCGTCCATCGGGAGATTGCCTCCGTCTTGAGGGAGGCGGCGGTTTAGCAGGCCCCGCCGTCGCAAGCCAGAGGGAGGAGATAGGACGATCGCCCGCCTCGTCCCGGCCCCGCGCAGGGGTTGGTCACGTGGCGAACGCAGGACGACGATCGCCCTCTCCGCTCGTCGTCCTCCGGCTCGACCGGAGGACCCACGTCTCGCGTCGAGCTCGAGGCCGAAATGGATGGTCCGGTCAAGCCGGACCATGACGAGCCTTGGTGGAGAAGCGTCGCGGCTCTGAGTCCCGGCTCTTCGGCCGGGACGAGAGAATACTACCCCCTGACCATCCACACGATCGCGACGCCGATCACGGCCGAGACGACGCCGATCACGCGGAGCGTCGGCTCCGGGGTCGAGACGAGATTTTCGCCCGCCCGTCTCGCCGCCCCAGGAAAGCCCGCGAAGAGGAGACCCTCGATCGCGAGCACCAACCCGAGCGCGGCGAAGAGGTCGCTCATCTGGCGGGCGCGGGCGCCTGCGCGGGAGAGCCGTTCGGCTGCTCGAAGTACCTGAAGAACGGCGAGTCCGGCGCCAGCACGAAGCGCGTGCCCGCCTTCATCGACTGCTCATAGGCCTGCATCGACCGGTAGAAGGCGAAGAAGTCGGCGTCGCCGCCGAAGGCTTCGGCGAGGATGCGCGTCTTCTCGGCCTCGCCCTGTCCGCGCAGCACCTGCGCGTCCCGCTCGGCGTTGGCGAGGATGACCTGCACGTCGCGGTCGGCGCGGGCGGTGATGCCCTGCGCCTCCTCGGCGCCGCGGGCGCGGATCTGCGCCGCCTCCTGCGCGCGCTCCGACTCCATGCGGCCGAACACGGCCTTGGAGTTCTGCTCCGGAAGGTCGGCGCGGCGGATCCGCACGTCGACGATCTGAATGCCGAAGCCTTCGGCCTGCTTGTTCGCCTGATCGCGGATGCGCGCCATGATCTGGTCGCGGCGCTCGCGCACCACCTGCTGGAAGGTGGAGGAGCGGATCGCCTCGAGAAGCGCGTCCTGCAGCATCTGGCTGAGGAACACGTTGGCGCGATCGACCGTGACCGCCGACAGCTGGAACTTCAGCGGGTCGGTGATCTTGTAGCGGGCGAAGGCGTCGACCACGAGGCGCTGCTGGTCGCTCGCCGTCGCCTCGCGCTCCGGGATGTCGAGGTCGAGGATCCGCTTGTCGATGCGGTTCACGCTCTCGATGAAGGGCGCCTTTACGTGAAGACCGGGCGAGGTCACGGTCGCGACCGGCTGGCCGAAGCGCAGCACGATGGCGTTCTCGTTCTGGTTGACCTGGTAGAAGGCGCTGTAGGCCACGACCGCGGCCGCAAGGGCGACCACGCCGAGGAAACCGCCGAGGATGTTGCCGTTCATTGAGCCCTCCCCTTACGGCGCGACGCTGCGCTGCCCGGGGCGGGCAGGCTGTTGTTCGAGCGGCAGGTAGGGCACGACGCCCTGGCCCGACGCCTTCTGGTCGATGATGACCTTGTCGACAGCGCCGTAGACCCGCTCCATGGTCTCGAGGAAGATGCGCTCGCGCGTGACCTCCGGCGCCTTCTTGTATTCGGCGACGACCTGGCTGAAGCGCGAGCCTTGGCCCTGCGCTTCCGCGATCGCGGACGCCTTGAAGCCTTCGGCGGCCTGAATCGTCTGCACCGCCTTGCCTCGCGCGCCGGGCACCACGCTGTTGGCGTAGCCCTGCGCCTTGTTGATCGCCGTCTGACGATCGGCCTGCGCGGCCTGCACCTCGCGGAAGGCGCCGATGACCTCGCCCGGAGGCGCGATCTTCTGCAGCTGGACGGACCGGATCAGGATGCCGGACTCGTAGCCGTCGAGCGTCTTCTGCATGACCTCCCGCACCGCCGCGGCAGTGGCTTCCGCCGAAAGCTTGCCTTCGACCGGCTTGACGGGCTCGGCGGCGGCTCCCGGCGCACCCGGCACGACCGGCGTTTCCGCCTCCGGGGTGCCCTCGGTCAGGATCTGCTGGAGCCGGGAACGGCCGACGACCTCGCGCATGGCGCTCTCGGCCACTGCCTTCACGGTGCCTTCGGGGTTCTGCAGCTTGAACAGATAGTTCGCGGCGCCGCTCGGCTCTCCGGTCGCGGCGTTCGGCGGCTTGATGACCCAGACGACCGAGAAGTTGACGTCGACGATGTTGCCGTCGCCGGTCAGCATCAGGCTCTCCTGCGGCACCTCGCGGTTGGGGCTCGCGCGGGTGCCGCCGGGGCCGCTCGCGGAGCGCATGCCGACGTCGACCGAATTCGGCGTCGTCACCTTCGGGGTGAGGACGGTCTCGATCGGATAGGGCAGATGGTAATTGAGGCCCGACTGCGTCGTGCGGACATACTCGCCGAAGCGCAGGACGATGCCCTCCTCGTCGAACTCGACCCGGTAGAAGCCGGAAAGCCCCCAGGCGATCAGCGCGACCGCCGCGAGCGCCAGAGCGCCCTTTCCGCCCCCGCCGCCGCCGGGAAAGACGCCCTTGAACCGTTCCTGCGCGCGGCGGAGCATCTCGTCGAGATCGGGCGGCGTCGGGCCGCCGCCGTTCGGCCGCTGCGGACCCTGTCCCCACGGTCCGCCCGGGTTGTTGCGCCACGGACCGCCGCCGCCTCCGCCGCCGCTCTGGTTGCTCCAGGGCATCTAAACTCCTCAAGGTCCGCTGAGAGGCCGTGTCGCCGCATCGCGGCGACCGCATATATGGACCGGCTCAACCCCGCGCAACGCAAGGCTGACGGCCGTCGCATCGCAACTGCGGCGCCGCGCGGCGGGGCGTCAATGGCAAACCGCCGCGGGGCCGATCACATGACGCTCAACCGCTGCGGACGCGGACCAGGTCCCGATAGGAGAAAGCGTGGTCGTCGCGCGGCCCCTTCGGGTGGTCCTCGCTGAACACCTCGCGCCAGTTGGCCTCGTCAAAGGCCGGAAAATAGACGTCGCCGTCGACCTCCGCGTCGACCACCGTCAGCCGAAGCCGCACCGCCTTGGGAAGGATCAGCCTGTAGATCTCCCCGCCGCCCGCGCAGATGACCTCGTCGGCGCCCATTTCCTCGGCGAGCGCCTCGCCGAGGCCGATCGCGTCGCTGAGGTCGTGGGCGACGTGCACCCCTGCTTCGTTGAAGGAGCGGTCGCGCGTCATGACGATCGTCTCGCGGCCCGGCAGCGGACGTCCGATCGCCTCGTGATTTCGGCGGCCGACGATCAGCGGCTTGCCGATCGTGACCTCCTTGAAGCGCTTCAGATCGCTCGACAGCCGCCAGGGCAGCCCGTTGTCGCGGCCGATGACGCCGTTGCGGGCGACGGCCGCGACGATGGCGATAGGGATGCTCACTCGATCTTCTGCCCCCTGAGGCACAGCGAGTTCCAGAGCGCCTGCACCGTCCGGGTCTCGTCCGGCGCCAGCGTCTCGATGGCGGCGTCGCTGCTGTTGTAGCGATAGACGAAGCGCACCAGCTTGGGCTTGTCGCGGCCGATATAGATCGTCGCCTGGCCGCAGACCGCCTCCTGCTTGCCGTCGGTGCGGCGGCGGAAATTCTCGAAGCCGAAACGCGCCGGCTGGCCGGCGAAGGCCGACTTGAGCTTGGCGCGCAGCGCCTGCTCGGTCTGCGCATAGACCTGCGGCGTGCTCTGCGCCGACGCCGCATCCGCCAGCAGCGTCGCGCCGAGCGCCGCCGCGGCGCCCGCCAAAGCGAATGCCCTGAAACTCATTTCGTCCCGTCCTCGTCCCCGGCGCGCCGCCCAGCGCGCGATGCTGCACCCGTACCGAGTCGCGCGAGCGCGTCCCCGTCCATGCGATACATCGTCCAGCCGTCCATCGCTACGGCCCCAAGGGACTTGTAGAAGGCGATCGACGGCGCGTTCCAGTTCAGCACCGACCACTCGAAGCGGCCCAGTCCCTCGGCCACGCAGCGCGCCGCGAGCCGCTCCAGCAGCGCCCGCCCGATTCCGAGGCCGCGAAACGGTGGTCGTACGAAGACGTCCTCCAGATAGATCCCGTGGCGGCCGCGGAAGGTCGAGAAGGTATAGAACCAGAGCGCGAAGCCGGCCGGCGCGCCGTCCTTCTCGGCGATGTCGCAGAACACGCGCGGCGCGCCCTCGAACAGCGCCTCGGCGAGGCCTGCCTCCGTCGCCTCGACCTGATGCGCGAGCTCCTCGTACGCGGCGAGCTCGCGCACGAGCGACAGGACAAGCGCCTCGTCGCCGGGCGCGGCGGAACGAATGACGACGCTCAAACCGCGATCGGCGCCTTGATCGCGGGGTGCGGGTCATAGCCCTCTATCGCGATGTCGTCGTAGCGCACGTCGAACATCGAGCGGACCGCCGGGTTCAGCCGCAGCGTCGGCAGCGGCCGAGGCTCGCGCGTCAGCTGCTCGCGGGCCTGCTCGACATGATTCAGGTAGAGGTGCGCGTCGCCGAGCGTGTGGACGAAGTCGCCGACCTGCAGTCCGGCGTCGCGCGCGACGAGATGGGTCAGCAGGGCGTAGGAGGCGATATTGAAGGGCACGCCCAGGAAGACGTCGGCCGAACGCTGGTAGAGCTGGCAGGACAGCCGGCCGTCGGACACGAAGAACTGGAACAGGCAGTGGCACGGCGCCAGCGCCATGTCGGGCAGGTCGGCCGGGTTCCAGGCCGACACGACGAGCCGCCGCGACGACGGATTGCGCTTCAGCTCGGCCAGCACGTCGCCGAGCTGGTCGATCGTGCGCCCGTCGGGCGCGGCCCAGGACCGCCACTGCTTGCCGTAGACCGGCCCGAGGTCGCCGTTCGCGTCCGCCCACTCGTCCCAGATCGTGACGCCGTTCTCCTGAAGGTAGCGGACATTGGTGTCGCCCCGCAGGAACCAGATCAGCTCGTGGACGATCGACCTGATGTGGAGCCGCTTGGTGGTGACGAGCGGAAATCCTTGCGTCAGGTCGAACCGCATCTGAGCCCCGAACACGGAGAGCGTGCCGGTGCCGGTCCGGTCGTCCTTGACGGCGCCCTCGTCCAGGATGCGGCGGAGAAGATCGAGATAGGCCTGCATGGTAGGTCCGCGGTGGTGTGGCGCCACCATAGTCCTTTTGCGGCCGGCCGGGCGCCTTCGCCCGCGAACCGCCCACAGTTTTGCATCGCCGCATGGCGGACATGCGCCTCGCTGCGTTGCAGCGAACCGCGGCGCTGGCCAGCTTGGACGCTCCGGTCACAGATAAGCACCCATCGATTTCATGACGAGCGCATCCGACTGCTGCGCGCCGGCGGACCTCGCCGCGCCGATAGCCGCCTCCCCTCTCATCCCGGTGACCGCGCCCTACGGCGCCGCGATCGCCCAGCTGT
The DNA here is from genome assembly GCA_031316315.1 of Chelatococcus sambhunathii. Classification (GTDB taxonomy): domain Bacteria; phylum Pseudomonadota; class Alphaproteobacteria; order Rhizobiales; family Methylopilaceae; genus Methylopila. The sequence continues at coordinate 100,424 of JADBEO010000004.1, read as the reverse complement.
CGCTCGGCATGGGCGGCCTCGCCATCGGCACCGGCGAATTCGCCTCGATGGGCGTGCTGCCGCAGGTCGCGAACAGCGTCGGGGCGAGCATCCCCCAGGCTGGCCACATGATCTCCGCCTACGCCCTTGGAGTGACTGTCGGCGCGCCGCTGATCGCCGTCGCCATGGCGCGCGCGCCGCGCCGGGCGCTGCTGATCGGGCTGATGCTGTTCTATCTCGCCGGCAACGCGCTCAGCGCGCTCGCGCCGGACTACCTCTCGGTGGTCGCGGCGCGCTTCGTCGCGGGGCTGCCGCACGGGGCCTATTTCGGCGTCGCCATGCTGTTCGCAGCCTCGATGGTGCCGGCGAACAAGCGCGCCCAGGCCGTCGGCAACGTGCTGCTCGGCCTCAGCATCGCCAATGTGGTCGGGGTTCCGGCCGCGACATGGCTCGGCCAGACCTTGGGATGGCGCACGACCTTCGTCGCCGTCTCCGCCCTCGCCGGCCTGACCGCGCTGCTGATCCGGCTGACGACGCCGGAGGTCTCGCCCTCGGCCGAGGCGAGCCCGCTGCGCGAACTCGGCGCCCTCAGGAGGCTTCAGGTCTGGCTGACGCTCGGCGTCGCCGCCGTCGGCTTCGGCGGCATCTTCGCCGTCTATTCCTACATCTCGCCGACGCTGACCGAGGTCTCGGGCCTTCCGCTCGCTCTGGTGCCGGCCATGCTCTCGGTGCTCGGCCTCGGCATGATCGCGGGCAACATCGTCGGCGGCTGGCTGTCCGACCGCGCGCTGAAGGCGACGATGGTCGGCTGCCTCGTCTGGAGCGCGGCGGCGCTCGGCCTGTTCACGCTGGCCTCGGCCAATCCCTGGACGGCCGGCGTCAACCTGTTCCTGATCGGCTGCTGCATCGCCATGGGCCCGGCCCTGCAGACCCGGCTGATGGACGTGGCCGGCGACGCCCAGACGCTCGCCGCCGCGCTGAACCACTCCGCCTTCAACGTGGCGAACGCGCTCGGCGCGTGGCTCGGCGGGCTCGCCGTCGCGGCGGGCTACGGCTGGACCGCCCCGGGCTGGGTCGGGATGCTCCTGGCCCTGGCGGGGCTCGGCGTCCTTCTCGCGTCGCTCGCGCTGGAGCGGGCCGAAGCCGCTCCGGCGCGAATGCGCTGATCGTCAGGACGCGCGGACGTCCCGCAGGAACCCGTCGACCTGCCGCCCCAGAACCCCGGCGCGGTCGGCGAGGTCGCCGGCGGACGAGCGCATCCGCGCGGCGCCGTCGCCGGCGCCGTTCGCCGCCTCCCGCATCTGGTCCATCTCATCCGTGACGCGCTGGGTGCCCTGCGCGGCCTGGCTGACGTTGCGCGCGATTTCGCTGGTCGCGGCGTGCTGCTCCTCGACGGCGGCCGAGACGCTGACCGCGATCTCGTGAACGCGGGCGATCACCTTGTCGATGTCCTGGATCGCGTGGACCGTGTCGCTCGAGGCCGACTGGATCGCGCCCATCTGGGCCGTGATCTCCTCGGTCGCGCGCGCCGTCTGGTCGGCGAGGTTCTTGACCTCGGAGGCGACCACCGCGAAGCCGCGGCCGCTCTCGCCGGCGCGCGCCGCCTCGATCGTGGCGTTCAGCGCCAGCAGGTTGGTCTGGCCCGCGATCTCCTGGATCAGGCGCACGAACTCGCCGATCTTCTGGGAGCCGCGGTCCAGCGCCTCGACGCGCTCGCGGGCCTTGCGCACGTTCTCCACCGCCGCCGCCGCGACGTCCGTCGCCGCGATCGCCTGGGATCCGACCTCACGCGCGGTGGCCGACAGCTCCTCCGTCGCTGCCGCGACCGCCTGGACGTTGGCCGCCGTCTCGGCCGCGGCGTTCACCACCGACTCGGACTGGGCCTTGGCCTGCTGCGCAGAGGCCGCGAGGTCGCCGGCCGCCGAGTCCATCCCGCGGGCCGAAGCGGCGAGCTCCGTCACCATGGCGCCCACGGCGCTCTCGAACCGGCTCGCGACCTCGGCCATCTCCTTGCGGCGCGCCGCGATGCGCGACTTCTCGGCGTCGGCCTCGGCGGCGCGCATACGCTCGGTGTCCTCCATCGCCTTCGCGAAGACGGACATGCCGCGCCAGATCTCGCCGATCTCGTCGCGCGCGGCCGTCTGCGGGATCGAGACCCGCTCGCCCCTGGCCAGCGCCTCGATCGCGCCCGACACCTGCGCCAAAGGCCGGGCGATCTGGCGCTGCGCGAAGACGCCGGCTGCGACCAATGCGCCGCCGACGCCGAACAGCGTCAGCAGGCCGAGCGACATGAACGCGACGTCGTAGACGCTCTGCGCGCGTTCGGTCGCCTCGTGCTGGTCCTTCAGCCCCTCTTCCTTCAGCGCGTCGATGCTCGCCTGCAAGGCCTTGCGGTTGGCGCGGTTCGACTCGTTGTTGCCCTGCTCGTTGGCGGCCTGGGGAGAGACCTCGGCGGCGAGCCGCACCGTCTCGGCCCGGAACGCGCGGAAAGACGCCGAGTCGCGCTTCACCGCCTCGAACTTGGCGCGATCCTCCGCGGGAACGAGGGGATCCCACGTTGCGAGCAATGCGTCGATCTCGTTCAGCGAGGCCAAGACGCCGTCGCCGAACTTCTTCGCGTCCGCCGATGTGTGAGCGGCGTAGATGCCGCGGGCGTCCATCACGACGGCGGTCACAAGCCGGTTGAGCCGCTCGCTGTATCCGGCGCGGACGAAGGCCTGCTCCGAGGCGCGGTAGGCGTCGTTGAAGGTCGCGAGGCTGTAGAGCCCGACACCGGCCAGCGCCAGCGCCACCGCCCCGAGGCCGCCCACGACCGCGAGAATTTTCCCTTTGATACGCATCTTCGCCCGAGCCCGAATCACTGGACGCGACGCGCGCCCCCCGAGGGACGAGCTCTAAGCGGTCAACCGCTAACATCTGGTTGGCGCGCGGCGGGCGGCCCTTTTTATCGCGCGCCGGATCGCCTATATCTCACCCGCCGGGGATATCCGGCTATGGTGATAAACAGACGCCGCAATAAACCCTTCGGACCCGGGGGCAGTACCCGGCGCCTCCACCAAAATCCGTGAGCGTTGCGCGGGTTTCGGCGGGGGCGAAACAGGATCGACGGGGGCGTAAAGGGCGACCTTTCACCCGGGATTGTTCCGCCGTTATCGGGCTTTTCTATAGTTGCCAACGACAACTATGCTCCGGTTGCTCAGGCCGCGTGAGCGGTTTGAAAGACCACGCTTAAAGTCCTGACGGGTTAGCATTCGTCAGGCGGGGCTCGGAGGTGCCTGGCAACAGAAACCTCCACTTTCCCTTTCTTGTTTTCGCGTATCCCTCGATCCGGCTGCGCCGTTCGAGGCGTATGCTTCGAGAGCAACGCGCCGCGCCGGAGCGCCCGGATGATCGCCAGACGGACCTGTCTCGCGCTGATCGCCGCCGCGCTGTGCGCACCGTCCGTCGCGGCCGCGCCCGCCGCGACGCCCTTCGACGAGGCGGCTTTCTCCGCGGCGCTGGCGGCCGGTGGCCCGATCATCGTCCATGTCTCGGCGCCGTGGTGCCCGATTTGCCGGGCGCAGAAGCCGATCCTCGACAGGCTGCGCGACCAGCCCCAATTCCGGGACTTCGCGCTCTTCCAGATCGACTTCGACACCGACAAGGCGTCCATGCGCCGCGTCGGCGCGCGGCTGCAAAGCACGCTGATCGTCTATCGCGGTGGCCGGGAGATCGCGCACACGGTCGGCGACCGCGAGGAGGGCTGGATCGAGGACCTGCTCGAAAAGGCGCTGCCCGCGCCCGCCCCGCCTCGATGATCGCGACGCTCGGCCTCGCCTTTCTTGCGGGCCTTCTGACGCTGCTTTCTCCCTGCACGCTGCCGATCGCGCCGCTCGCCGTCGCCGGCGCCGCGAGCGAGCATCGCCTTGGCCCACTCGCGCTCGCGGGCGGCGTCGCGCTGTCCTTCGTCGCCGTCGGCCTGTTCGTGGCCACGGTCGGCTTCGCGCTCGGGCTGGACGAGCGGCTGTTCCGCTACGGCGCCGGCGCGCTGATGGTCGCGGCCGGCGCGCTGCTGCTCGCGCCCGCCGCGCAGTCGCGCTTCGCGACGGCGGCGGGCCCTGCGGCGGACTGGGCTGCGGGCCGGCTCGACCTCGTCTCCCGCGCGGGTCTGCCGGCCCAGTTCGTCGTGGGGCTGCTGCTCGGAGCCGTCTGGAGCCCCTGCGTCGGCCCGACGCTCGGCGCGGCGTCCGTGCTCGCCTCGCGCGGCGAGAACCTGCCTCAGGTCGCTCTGACGATGGCCGTCTTCGGCCTCGGGGCGGCGCTGCCGCTGCTTGCGATCGGCCTTGCGTCACGCGCGGCCCTGCTCCGGTGGCGCGGAAGATTGGCGCGGTTCGGACAGGGAGGACGGATCGCGCTCGGCCTGCTGCTGGTCGCGACCGGGCTGGCCGTCCTCGCCGGAATCGACAAGGCCGTCGAGACGGCGCTCGTCGAGGCCTCGCCCGACTGGCTGAATCGCCTCACCACAGCTTTCTGACGACGAGCGGTCGCGACGAGCGGTCGCGATGTTCTCCCCGCGAAGAATCCGCCTATGTAGCGGACATGAGCGAGACGACTCCGCCCGGCCCCCCGGCTCAGGACTTCATCCGGTACGACCTGCTGACTCAGGCCGCGTTGCGCGGCGTGGTCCGCGACGTGCTTTCGCGTGTTTCGCGCGAAGGGGTGCCTGGCGAGCATCATTTCTACATCTCCTTCCGGACGACAGACCCTGCCGTGCGCCTGTCGCAGCGGCTGAAGGAGCGCTATCCGGGCGAGATGACGATCGTCCTCCAGCACCAGTTCTGGGACCTCGACGTCGACGAGAACGGGTTCGACGTCGGCCTGTCCTTCGGCAACGTGCCGGAGAAGCTGCACGTGCCTTTCGCCTCGGTGACCGGCTTCTTCGATCCTTCCGTCCAGTTCGGGCTGAAGTTCGACAATCCTGACGCGCCGGAAGAGCCCGCCGAGGACGTCCCGCCGGGCGTCGAGGCCGAGACGCCGGACCCTGCTCCCGTGGCGGAGGAAGAGACGTCCGAAACGCCGCCGGGCGGCGGCGCCCAGGTCGTCAGCCTCGACAAGTTCCGGAAGAAGTAGCCCCGCCCTCGCGGCGGGCGGGTGACGCGCCTTCGGAGCCCGTGCTAGAGGCGGGTCCGCGTCCTATCGCCCCATCCGGAGAGGCCAGTCCCATGTCCGCGACCCGCACCGAGACCGACAGCTTCGGCCCGCTCGAGGTTCCGTCGGACAAGTACTGGGGCGCGCAGACCCAGCGTTCGCTTCAGAACTTCAAGATCGGCGGCGAGACGATGCCGAAGCCGCTGGTGCGCGCGCTCGGGATCATCAAGCGCTCGGCCGCCCTCGCCAACAAGGAGCAGGGTTCGCTCGCGCCCGAACTCGCCGACGCCATCGCCGCGGCGGCGCAGGAGGTGATCGACGGCAAGTTCGACGACAACTTCCCGCTTGTCGTCTGGCAGACCGGCTCCGGCACCCAGTCCAACATGAACGCGAACGAGGTCGTCTCGAACCGCGCCATCGAGATTCTCGGCGGCGAGCTCGGCTCCAAGAAGCCGGTCCATCCGAACGACCACGTCAATATGAGCCAGTCGTCCAACGACACCTTCCCGACCGCGATGCACATCGCGGCGGCGGAGGAGATCGAGAAGCTGCTGCTGCCGCAGCTCAAGCATCTCGAGGACGCGCTCGACGCCAAGGCGAAGGCCTTCGAGCACATCATCAAGATCGGCCGCACCCACACCCAGGACGCGACCCCCCTCACCCTCGGCCAGGAGTTTTCGGGCTACGTCGCGCAGCTCAGGCTCGGCGCGGAGCGCATCCGCGAGACGCTGAAGCACCTCTATCCGCTGGCGCAGGGCGGGACGGCCGTCGGCACCGGCATCAACGCCAAAGTCGGCTTCGCGGAGACGTTCGCCGAGAAGGTGGCCGAGATCACCGGCCTGCCCTTCGTCACGGCCGAGAACAAGTTCGAGGCGCTCGCCTCGCATGACGCCTATGTCTACGCCCATGGCGCGCTGAACGCGCTCGCCTCCGGCCTGTTCAAGATCGCGAACGACATCCGCCTGCTCGGCTCCGGCCCGCGCTCCGGCCTCGGCGAGCTCAAGCTCCCCGAGAACGAACCCGGCTCGTCCATCATGCCCGGCAAGGTCAACCCGACCCAGTGCGAGGCGCTGACGATGGTCTGCGCGCAGGTGTTCGGCAACAACGCCGCGATCGCCTTCGCCGGCAGCCAGGGCCACTTCGAGCTCAACGTCTACAAGCCCGTCCTCGCCTACAACATGCTGCAGTCGATCCGGATCCTCGGCGACGCGGCGGTCAGTTTCGCGGACAACTGCGTGGTCGGGATCGAGGCCGACGAGACGCGGATCGCGGATCTGATGAGCCGGTCCCTGATGCTCGTCACCGCGCTCGCGCCGACCATCGGCTACGACAACGCCACCAAGGTCGCGAAGACCGCCCACAAGAACGGGACGACGCTGCGCGAGGAGGCGGTCGCGCTCGGCTTCGTCAGCGCCGAGGAGTTCGACCGCATCGTGCGGCCCGAGGCCATGATCCGGCCGCACTGAGGAGGTACGTCATTCTACGTATCGGGCGGAATGTCGCTCGATTTCCCATCTAAGCGCGTGTAAAGCTATGGGATGGCTGAGGTCGTCAATCTTCGCCTCGTGCGCAAGCGCAAGGCGCGTGAAGAGGCGCAGAAGCAGGCTGCGGAGAACCGCGCGAGCTTCGGTCGGGGCAAGTCAGCCAAGGTGTCCGACGCGGCGAACCTGATGTTGGATCGTCGCCGTCTGGACGCCCATCGTCGCGAAAACGGGGGCGACGCCGAGACATGAGCGAACTTAAGCCGATCGAGATCGGAGATCCGGAACGCGGGCTGCCTGTGCTGACGCAGGGATCCGAGGGCGTCGTCGTCGGGAACATCCTTGACGGCGAAGCCGCCCCTCGCGACTTCAACCCGGATATCGTCAAGCGCTCCGTCGTGGTCGCGGGCCACAAGACGTCCGTGAGCCTGGAGGACGCCTTCTGGCACGCGCTGAAGGACATCGCGCGCGAGCGCCAGATGTCGCTGCGCAGCCTCATCGCTGAGATCGATTCCAACCGGCGAGGCGGCAACCTGTCATCGGCCGTCCGGCTGCACGTGCTCGACCACTACCGCCGCCGCTGCGGCGCGCTGGACGCCACGGCCCAGCGCTGAGCCGCCCCGCCCGATCCGGCGGCGGCCGATCCTGGCCTATTGATGACCGATGGCCGGCGGCAGGATCGACTGCGGCGGCCCGAGAGGTTCTGCGCGCGGCGCGCCCGCCCTCCCCTGAGGCGCGAAGACGCCGGCCGGCGGCGCGAGGCGCGGCGTGGCCTCCGGCGCGAGCGGGGAGATGTCGATCGTCGACGGCAGCGTCGGCGCGGTCGACGGGGCAGGCTTCGGCAGCGCGTCGGTCAGCGCCCGGATCTCCGCTTCGCGCTTCCTGCGCTCCGCGTCAGCCTTCCTGCGCTCCTCGTCCTGCCTGCGCTTTTCCTCCTCGGCCTTCGCCCGCTCCTCTTCGGCCCGCAGCCGCGCGAGGCGCGCGCGTTCCTTGATGTCGGCCTCCATCGCCTCGATCCGCTTGGTCTCGCGCTCGACGGCGCGCACCGAGAGCCAGCCGGTGAAGGCCGTGGCGTCGATCCGGCGCCGGGGCGAAGCGAGGGGCCCCTCGAACGACACGCCGACCTGCGCCGCGTCCGGCCGCTTGGGCTGGAGCGTGAGGTCGGCGTCGAGCAGCAGCCTGCGCAGGTCGATCGAGGCGCCGCCGGCCAGCCGCGTGGTCGCGTTCTCCGCCGAGAGCGTGCCGCTGCGCGCGACGCCGGCCGATACGGTGAACGGGGCGACGACGGCCGCGAACTCCAGGTCCCGAGCTGAAAATTCCCTGTCCAGCGCCTCGGCGACGCGCGGCGCCTCCAGCGCAAGGCCCGACTCCACGAGCGGCTCGATCCGGTCGATCGCGGCCGGATCGAGCCGCCGCAGCTTCGCGTCGCGCAGGGTGAGCGTGCCCGCTCCCGTCATCGCGCCGATCAGGGCGGAGGGCGAGCGCCCCGTTCCCTGAGCGTCGAGCTTGAGATCGGCGACGCCGGACAGGTGCGGGTCGTTCCCGGCGAGGCCGGCGATCCGCTGCAGCGCGACACCCTCGACGTTCAGAGCCACGCTCGCCGTCGCGTCGTCTCCGGAGCGCGAAACGCTCGCGGCGCCGGACAGGCGCCCGCCATCGAGCCTCGCCGTGAAATTCTCGACGCCGATCCCGGACGGCCGGAAGACCAGCCCGAAGCGGGCGTCGGAGGCCGCTTCGCCTGCGAGCGCAAGCTCTTCCACGCTGGTTTCGATACGTCCCTGAAGGCCTCTCAGCGCGGCCGGCCCGAACGGGGCCGCGTTCCAGACCGAGCGGTCGCTGGCGGCGCCCTCCTGCCGTGGCAGCGCCAGTGCGATCAGCGCGCCGGCCGGCAGTTGGTCGAACGCCAGACGTCCGGCGAAGGGCCGCGAGGCGTCGTACGGGACCTCTAGCTCGCCCTTCACCGACAGGCCGCCGGCCCGACCGGCCAGTTCCTCGATGCGCGCCCCGTCCGGCCCGAGCGAGACCTTGGCGGAGAGATCGGCCGGCGTCTTCGGCGACGCGCCCGGCGACAGGCGTCCGATCGCCTCGCCGAACTCGGTCAGGTCGTCCGACTTGAGGCGCCAGCGCGCTTCGGACGACAGGCCGACCTCCGGAGCCAACGCGATGGCGCCCTCGCCGGTCAGGTCGAGACCCAGCGCCGCGAGCCGCGCCTGGCCCGTCATGCCCTTCGAGATCGCGCCGCTCGCCTTGAGCCGGATCTCGCCGCCGTTAGCGGCCGCCGCGGGGCTGAGCCGGAGGCCGGCCAGCGCCGCGAGCCGATGACCGTCCGGCGAGGACAGGCTGGCCTCGATCGTCGCCGGCGCGTCGACCGAGAGCTCCGTCGTGGAGATCCGCGCGTCGAGCCGGCCACCAGCGGCGACGCCCGTCACGCTCGCGCTTTCGCCCGATTCGCCGGCGTCGAGGTCGATCTGGACGTCGACGGGCGCGAGCGCGCCCGCCCGCTGCTCGAACGCGTCGACGAGGCCCTGCGGGGCGCCCGCCGCCCGCGCCAGAGCGGCGAAGGACGCCGGCGACCTGGTGTCGAGATCGAAGCTGACATGGCCGCGCGGGCGATCGAGCCCGCCGGAGATCTTCCCGGCGCCGGACAGCACGGCGCCGGCGGCGTCGCGCACGTCGAAGCGCTTGAGGTCGAGCCCCGCGGCGTCCCAGGCGCCGTCGATGGAGACGCCGGCCATGCGAAGCCCCGACAGGGTGAGCGACTTCGCGTCGAGCGCGAGGAAAAGGTCGAAACCGCTTCGCGCGACAGCGGATTTCAACACACGATCGATGCCCAGAGCGTCAAGATCCAGGGCTTCCGAGACGAGCGCGGCCTCCACGCGATCGCGCGCGCCGGCCTCTCCCGCGCGCCAGGAGACGCGGCCCGTGGAGCGGGCGCCGTCGGCGATCAGCGTGGCGTCGTCGAGCGAAACGGCTGCCAGCCCCGCCCGCACCCGTCCCTTGGCGGAAACGCTCCGGACGGGTCCGCCGATCTCCTGCCCGCCGGACAGCCAGCGCCTCAGGCCGGAGAGATCCGCGACGGACAGCTCGGCTTCGCCGGCGAAGCCCGGATCGCTTCCCGAGAAGGCCAGAGCTCCGGTTCCCGACAGCGACGCGCCTCCGGGAAACACGGCCGACGCCTTGCGTACGCGCCAGCCGGCGCGTTCGGAGGCAAGATCCAGTCGCAGGTTCTGGATGACGTCGCCCGCGAGGACCACGCTCTTGGCGTCGATCGCCGCCGCGCCGTCGATCTTCGGCCACGGCGCCCCGCCGAAAGCCTCCAGAAGGGTCCGGACGATGGCCGCGGGCGTCTTCGGCCGCGCATCGCCGAGAAAGCGGTCGAAATCGATCTGGCGGGTTTCGAGCGCGAGATCGAGACGCGGCCGCTCGCCGAGGCGCGCCTCGGCGCGCCCGCCGAGCCGCAGCGCCCTGTCGTCCGGACCGTAGACGAAGTCGATCGCGGAGAGCTGGACGGCTGTCGGGTCGGCCCGGACGGCGGCGGCGGCGCGCCAGGGCTCGCGGTCGCCCGCCTCCTTCGCCGCGGGACGGGCGACCGTCAGCTTGCCGTCGAACACCGGAACGGCGGCGAGCTCGAGGCCGCCGTCGAGATCGAGCGTCTCGGCGCGCCCGGACCGTTGCAAAGCGAGCTTGAGGCGCATCGCGCCCTTGTTCAGCCGCGAGGTCGACAGCCGGACATCGACACGCGCCCCGGCAGGGCCGGCGCCCCCCTCGAACCGGAACGGGCCGTCGAGCGAACCCGCCTCCGCCATGCCGAAGACGCCGTCGACGACATAGCGGCCGGCCGGCGCCGTCACGGTCACGGAGCCGTCGACGATCTCGAGGCGATCGAGCGAGACGCTGTCCATCCGGGCCGGCTTGCGCCCGCCCTGCACCGTCGTGGTCACGGTCCCGTCGGCTGCGACGGCGAGGCTGATCCGCGGCCTCACCAGCTTGGCGCGCTCGGCCTTCAGCTCGCCGCGCAGCAGCGGCGCGATGGCGAGTTCGGCCTCGACCTCGTCGGCGCTGATCGTCGTGCGGCCCGAGCCGGCCGACAGGCCGCGCATGCGCACATAGGGCGTCGGGAGCAACCGCACGTCCATCGCGCCGGAAACCGTCACCGGCACGCCGATAAGGACCGAGGCCTCGCGCGCGAAGGCGTCCTTATAGGCGGTCCAGTTGACGAACCACGGGCCGATGAGCGCGGCGAGCAGCGCGAGCACCAGCGCAAGCCCTAGCCCGGTCAACGTGGTGTTCAAGACGCGACAGCCCGTTTCGGTGCGACGGCGGCGCGTCGTCGCTGTGGCGGATGATCCCGTTATACGGCCTGTCGCAGGCTACGGAATCAGGATCTTGGCCGGATTCATGATGTTTTTGGGATCGAGGGCGCGCTTCAGGGCGCGCATCGCCTCGACCGCGACGACGCCGTGTTCGGCCTCGAGATAGGCCATCTTGCCCTGCCCGATCCCGTGTTCGCCGGTCGAGGTTCCGCCCATCCGGAGCGCGCGGTCGACCAACCGCTCGATGAAGCCGGCGCAGACCTCGGTCTCGACGGCCTCGCCGGGCCGGACCAGCGGTAGGCAATGGAAGTTGCCGTCGCCGACATGGCCGACGATCGGCGCGACGAGGCCGGAGGCGGCGATGTCGGTCAGGGTCTCCTCGACGCAGTCGGCGAGACGCGAGATCGGCACGCAGACGTCGGTCGGGACCGGCTTTGCGCCCGGACGGAGCGCCGCGGCGGCCCAGGTCGCGTCGTGGCGCGCCTGCCAGAGGCGGCTTCGGTCCTCCGTGCGGGTCGCCCAGTCGAACGGCCCGCCGCCATGCTCCGCCGCGATCTCGCCGAAGCGCGCCGCCTGCTCCTCGACGCTCGCGGGCGTGCCGTGAAACTCGAGGAACAGCGTCGGGGTCACCGCGAGCGAGAGTTTCGAATAGGCGTTGGTCGCCTCCACCATCGCGGCGTCGAGCAGTTCGATCCGCGCCACGGGCAGGCCGCTCTGGATCGTCTCGATCGTCGCCTCGCAGGCCGCCCGAACGGTCGGGAACGGGCAGACGCCCGCGGACACCGCCTCCGGCTGGCCGTGCAGCCGCAGCGTGATCTCGGTGATGACGCCGAGCGTCCCCTCGGACCCGACCATCAGCCGCGTGAGGTCGTAGCCGGCCGAGGACTTTCTCGCCCGGCCGCCGGTCTTCATCACCTCGCCGCTCGCAAGCACCACCGTCAGGCCGAGCACGGCGTCCTTTATCGTGCCGTAGCGCACGGCGTTGGTACCGGAGGCGCGGGTCGCCGTCATCCCCCCGATGGTGGCGTCCGCTCCAGGATCGATCGGAAAGAACAGCCCGAGATCGCGCAGGTGCGCGTTGAGGGCGTTCCTTGTCACGCCGGGCTGGACCACGGCGTCGAGGTCCTCGGCGTGGACCGCGACGATCTGGTCCATCCGCGCCGTGGAGAGCGACAGCCCGCCGCGCGGCGCGTTGACGTGGCCTTCCAGAGAGGTGCCCGCGCCAAACGGAATGATCGGAACGTGGTGTCCGGCGCAGATCGAGACGATCCGCGCGACCTCCTCCGTGCTGTCGGGAAACGCCACCGCGTCCGGCGGCTGCGCGCCGATCCAGGTGACGGAGCTGGCATGATGCGACCGGACGGCCGCGCCGGTGGCGAGACAGTCGCCGAGAACCTCGCGGAGCTCTTCCAAAGCGCCGGCGAGGTCGCCCCGATGTGGGCCGGAAGGCGTGGTTGCGGCGAGAGCCATGTTGGGCCTTAAGGACGGCGCGGGTCCTCCGCGCAAGAACAGCCGGATCATCGAGGGAGGCGGACATCGCCGACGTGACGGACGCCGCATTCCTGTCGCCGCCGCTCGAGATCGAGGAGCGCTTCCTCGATTACAACGGCCACGTCAACATGGCCTATCATCTGGTGCTCGCCGACCGCGCGCTCGATCTCGCCTTCGAGGAGATCAAGGGGGGCGCCTATCTCGACGAGCGCGGTCTGACGACCTTCGCCGCCGAAATGCATGTCCGCTATCTCAGGGAGATCAACCTGGGCGACGAGGTCCGCGGACGCGTGCGCTTCGTCGACTCCGACGCCAAGCGCGCGCTCTGGGCGATCGAGCTCGTGAGAGGAGACGAGCGCGAGGTCACGACGACCGTCGAGGGCGTATCGCTCTCGGTCGATCTCGCAACCCGCAAGGTGACGCCGTTTCCGGACGACATCGCCTCCAAGCTCGCCGCGGCTGTCCGGAACGGCGCCGAAGAAGTGGCCAGGCTGGACTGGCTCGGCCGCCGCGTCGCGATGTCGAAGGGCTGAGCGCAAACGAAACGCCCCGCGCTTTGAGGCGCGGGGCGTTGTTGGTCAATCGGACGTCAGTCGTCACTCGACGACTTCGACGACCTCGCGATCGCGATTCACGATGTAACGCTTCTTGTTGACGATCGTGTAGCTGTAGTCGCTGTCCGGCACGCTGTAGACTTCAACACGCTCGGGCAGACGCTTGCCGACGACGACTTCGCCGTCATAGTCCACCGAAGCGCGCGTGTCGTGAACGACATAGTCCCGATCACGCTTGGACGGGGACGCGGCCGCTCCGACGACGCCGCCGACGCCCGCGCCGACAGCAGCGCCGACCGGGCCGCCGACCACTGCGCCGGTCGCGGCGCCGGTGGCGGCTCCAGCCGCAGCTCCGCCGGCGGCCTTCTCTCCAGCGAAAGACGCCGTCGGCATGGCGACGCCGAGCGCGACGGCAAGTGCGATCATGCTGGTGCGCATGAGTAATCCTCCTGTAGTCCGCCCGTCGTCATAACGGCCGGCTCGCGAAACGGTTCCCGGGGACGATCGCGAGGAAAAGATCGAATCTGTGTCGACTTTTCCGGAGATGCCCACGGATTCACGGGCGCGGCCAAACGCTTTCTTAAGCGGGCGAACGAGATGCTGACGCCAGCAAATTCCCGCCGGAACTACCCGAATGCTGCGGTTCGCTTTGTCATCGGCTTTGCGCGCGGGCGTTCCGCGTAGCTTCGCACGCGAACAAGGCGGCGTGACGTCGATCGAATTCGCGATCGTCGCGGTTCCCTTCTTCGGTCTCCTGCTGATGATCCTGCAGGTCGGCCTGTATCACTTCAGCCTGCAGTCGCTCGACTTCGCGGTTCGCCAGGCCGGCCGCACGGTCATGACGGGCAAGGTCGCGGCGAGCGCGGTTTCGGCCGACACGTTCAAGACGACTTACATCTGCCCGAAGGTTTTCTGGGGCATCACCTGCAACAGCCTCGTCGTCAACTCCTACGTCATCGGCAAGACGTCCGACTCGAAGGCGGCGACCGGCGTCTACGCCTATATCGACGACAAGACGCGCACGATCAGCCGGTCTCCGACCCAGTCGACCTTCTGTCTCGGCGCGCCCGGCGACTACGTCTATCTCGACGTCGGCTACCCCTACCCGAACTTCATGAAGCGCCTGGTCTCGACCAACGCGTCGGACTCGTGGCTGATGCGCTCGTCCACGGTCGTCTTCAACGAGCCGAACGCCAGGAACGCAGGCGCGTCGTGCTGACCGCACTCCGCCGCCTCGTGCGGGTTCCGCGCCGCTTGGCCCTACGCTTCGCCAGACGCGACGACGGCGTGTCGGCGGTCGAATTCGGGCTGATCGCGCCGGTGCTCGTCCTGATGTTCCTCGGCGTGCTCGAGCTCAGCGGCGTCATCACCGCCTCCAACCGCTCGACCTTCGCGGCGGACGCCGTCGCCGAAATGGTCTCGCGCGTCGACCACACCGTGACGTCGGACGAGCTGAAGAGCTTCGCCATCGCCTCCGCGCTGATCGATCCGGACATCGTGAAATACGCGCGGATGAACAACATCGCGGTCGACCAGGCGTTCAAGATCACGATCTCCAGCGTCCAGTTCGAACCGAAGGTCGCGACCTGCCTCATGCTCGGCTGCGCCTACGACGGCAAGGTCGTCTTCAGTTACACGCTGAACGGAACCAAGCGCGCCTGCGGGAAGCTGACGCCTGCGGCGGCCGACGCACAGACGCTCGCCACCTTGCCCAGCGACGTCTATGGGCCCGGCTCGCTCGTCGTCGTGGACGTCGAGACCTACCACTCGCCGATCATGCCGGTGCGCTTCAAGAGCGGACCGGCCACCTTCAAGCGGACCTCGTACTTCCGTCCGCGTTACGTGCCGCGCGTCAATTCCAGCAGCAACTGCAGCGGCTACTGAGATGACGCGCTCCCTCTTCCCGCATCCGCAGGCGCATCCAGCGACGAAAGCCCCGGCCGGGCGAACGGCCGCCCGCACGGAACGTCAACCATGAACGGTTCGGTCTCCTGGCTCCGGCCGCTCGGCCGGCGCGCCCTCTCCGATCAGCGAGGCGCGGTCGCGCTTCTGCTCGGCTTGCTCCTTCTGCCGCTCATCGGCGCGCTCGGGCTCGCGATCGACTTCGGAAACATCATGACCGTGCGCACCAAGGCGCAGATGGCGGCCGACGCCGCGGCGCTGCAGGCGACCGGCGTCGCGCGCGACCTGATCAAAAGCGGAGACGGCAGCGTGACGGCGTCCAACGCCGCTATCGCCGACGCCAAGACACGCGCCAAGGCCCTGTTCGACGCGCATGCGCGACAGCTGGGCATCAAGGACTACACGGTGACGGTCACCGTCACCCGGACCGGGCAGGATCTCTCCGCGACCGCGGACTTCGCCGTCAGGAGCCCGAACTTCCTGTCGAAGTATTTCGGGTTCTCCGCGTTCCGCGCCGTCGGCGCCGCCACCTCGAACGCGTCCCTGCCGATCTATTCCGACGTCTACCTCGCGCTCGACATCTCCCAATCTATGGGAATCGCTTCGACGCAGGCGGGGATGAACACGCTCTACAACGCCCGCGCGCGTAAGACGGACGGCACCACGGCGGCGACCAAATGCGTTTTCGGCTGCCACACCGTCGAAGGCGGCATGGCCGAGTCGAATTCTACCGTCGCCAAGCGATATGGCGTCCAGCTTCGCATCGACGTGCTTCGCGAGGCCGTGAAGGAGATGATCACCACGGCCTCGGAGGATTCGAACTCCGCGCCCATTTACCGCCTCGCGCTGTATACGATGGGCATGAACACGGCCTACACGAACTCGAAGCTCATTGAGCTGTCCGCTCCCTCTGACAATTTCACGACGCTTTCGACGATCGCGAACACGATCGACCTCGGTCCCGCGCCCGGCAACGGCTCCTCGGACAGCTACATCAATGAGAATCTGAAGGATTTCGCCAAGGTCGTTCCGAAGTCAGAAGACGGTGCGTCGCAGGACAAGTCGAAGAAGTACGCCTTCATCATCACGGACGGCGTCCGGGACATCCAGTCGAGCTCGCAGTGCGTCAAGTCTGGAAATCGCTGCGTAAGCGAAGTGTCGAGCACGTCCTGCGAGGACATGAAGAAGAACGGGGTAACCGTCGGGGTGCTGTACACGACCTATGCGCCGATCAATCCGATCAATCCGGACGATAAAGACTGGTATCAGATTCAGGTCGTCAACACTGGCGTGGCGGCCAAGATCCAGCCGGCGCTCAAGGCCTGCGCATCGGATGGATGGTTCTATGAGGCCAGCGACGCGGCCGGCATTCAGGCGGCCATGACCAAGATGTTCGCGCAGACGACGTCCGCCCCTTCGCTGGTGAACTGACGCCCGCCCGGGCTCGCAATCGGCCCCTCGGGGCGCCATTTTGGGACCTGAGCGAAGCCGGCCGCGATTCGCGGCCGGCTTTCCTGTTTGATCGAACCCGCCTGGAGCGATGCGAGACCTCTCCCCGGACGACGCGCCTTCCCCTCCCCGTCCCGGCGGCATCGCCGCGCGGGCGATGGCGGGCGTGCGCGCGGCCGCGCCCGACTATCTCGCTGGGCTGAACCCCGAACAGCGCGAGGCGGTCGAAACGCTCGACGGGCCCCTGCTGGTGCTGGCCGGCGCCGGAACGGGCAAAACGCGCGTGCTCACCACGCGCATCGCCCACATTCTGGCGCTCGGTCGCGCGCGTCCGTTCGAGATCCTCGCCGTCACCTTCACCAACAAGGCGGCGCGCGAGATGCGCGAGCGCGTCGGCAAGCTGCTCGGCCACGCCGCCGAGGGCATGGAGTGGCTCGGCACATTCCATTCGATCGGCGCGCGCATGCTGCGCCGGCACGCCGAGCTCGCGGGGCTGAAGCCGAGCTTCACCATCCTCGACACCGACGATCAGATCCGCCTGATCAAGCAGGTGCTCGCGGCGGAGAACATCGACGACAAGCGCTGGCCGGCGCGCCAGCTCGCCTTCGCCATCGACGGCTGGAAGAACCGCGCGCTGTCGCCCGAAAAGGTCCTGGCCGGGGAGGCTCAAGGATACGCCGCCGGCCGCGGCGCGGAGCTCTACGCGATCTACCAGGCCCGCCTGAAGCAGCTGAACGCGGTCGACTTCGGCGACCTGCTGCTGGAGCCGATCCGCATCTTCCGCGAACAGCCGGACGTGCTGGCGCAGTATCACCGCCGCTTCCGCTACATGCTGGTCGACGAGTACCAGGACACCAACGTCGCGCAGTATCTGTGGCTGCGGCTGCTGGCGCAGGGCTCCAAGAACCTCGCCTGCGTCGGCGACGACGATCAGTCGATCTATGGCTGGCGCGGCGCCGAGGTCGAGAACATCCTGCGCTTCGACAAGGATTTTCCGGACGCCAAGGTGGTGCGACTGGAGCGCAACTACCGCTCGACCGGCCACATCCTCAACGCCGCCTCCCATCTCATCGCCCGCAACGAGGGCCGGCTCGGCAAGACGCTGCGCCCCCAGACCGAGCTCGGCGACAAGGTCACGGTCGCGGGATCGTGGGACAGCGGCGAGGAGGCGCGCGCCATCGGCGACGAGATCGAGGCGCTGCAGACCAAGGGCCACAAGCTCGACGACATGGCGATCCTGGTCCGCGCCTCGTTCCAGATGCGCGAGTTCGAAGAGCGCTTCATCACGCTCGGCCTGAACTATCGCGTGGTCGGCGGCCCGCGCTTCTACGAGCGCGCGGAAATCCGCGACGCGATGGCCTACCTGCGCGTCGTCGCGAGCCCGGCGGATTCGCTCGCCTTCGAGCGCATCGTGAACGTTCCGAAGCGCGGCCTCGGCGACGTCACCGTCAAGGCGATCATCGAGCGCGCGCGCGCCGACGAGGTCACCATGCCCGAGGCCGCCCGCCGCCTCTGCGACGCGGGCGCGCTCGGCGCCAAGGCGCGCGCGGCGCTGAAGGACCTGGTGCTGTCGTTCGACCGCTGGTCGGCGGAGCTCGACAAGATCCCGCATGTCGAGCTCGCCGAAAAAATCCTGGAGGAGAGCGGCTACACGGACATGTGGTCCAAGGACCGCACCGCGGAGGCCCAGGGACGCCTCGAGAACCTGAAGGAGCTCGTGCGCTCGATGGAGCCGTTCGAGAACCTTCGCGGGTTTTTGGAGCACGTCTCGCTGGTCATGGACGTCGACGGCGCGCGCGGCGAGGACGCCGTCACCGTCATGACGCTGCACGCGGCGAAGGGGCTGGAGTTCGACACCGTCTTCCTGCCGGGCTGGGAGGAGGGCCTGTTCCCGCACCAGCGCTCGCTCGACGAGAACGGCCGCGCCGGCCTCGAGGAGGAGCGACGCCTCGCCTATGTCGGCCTCACCCGCGCGCGGCGGCGGGCGAAGGTCTGGTTCGCCTCGAACCGCCGCGTCCACGGCATGTGGCAATCTTCCATTCCGTCCCGCTTCCTCGACGAGTTGCCGGAGGCGGATGTCGACGTGATCGAGGTTCCGGCGGCGTTTTCGAGCGGCATGGGGGGCGTCTACGGTCAGAGCCGCTTCGACAAGACGGAACCCTTCAACTCGACCTATTCGACCCCCGGCTGGAAGCGCGCGCAGGAGCGCGGCTTCGACCGCGGTTCTCCCGGCCCCGGCGCCCGCTCGCGCGGCCCGATGACCATCGAGGGCGAACTCGTCGCCGCCTCCACCGCCCCCTCGGCGGGCTTCGCGGAAGGCGCGCGCGTCTTCCACCAGAAGTTCGGCAACGGCACGGTGGTCGAGGTCGAGGGCAACAAGCTCACCGTCGCCTTCGACAAGGCCGGGCAGAAGAAGCTGCTGGACAGTTTTGTGAAGGCGGCGTGACGTAAGCGCGTCATCCCGGCCGAGCGCAGCGAGAGCGGGGACCGTCGTCAGCATCGAGCGCCCTTTACCGCACGCGATCCCGGCTCTGCGCGGCTCCGCCGCTCCGGCCGGGATGACGCCTCGATTTCAATCCCGCAAAGGGGGCGCTATGCAGCCCAGATGACCCAGTCCCCCGTCATCCGCCTCGACCTCGACGAAGCCACCGCAAAGCGCGTCTCGGACGTGCTGGAGGACGCCTTCCCCTTCGGCGAAGTGTCGATCTCGGCCTTCGAGACCGGGCCGGACGCCTGGCGGGTCGAGGTCTATGGCTCGCCCGAGATGGAGGCCGCCGAGCTCGCTTCCGCGATGCGCGAGGCGCTCGGTCCGGAGGCGACGGGCCTCAGGCTCGAACAGGGCGCGATCGACGAGCACGACTGGATCGCGAAAAGCCTCGAGGGGCTTAAGCCCGTGCCGGCCGGCCGCTTCGTGATCCACGGCTCCCACGACCGCGACAAGATCCCGGCGGACGTCATCGCCATCGAGATCGAGGCGGCGCTCGCTTTCGGCACCGGCCATCACGGCACCACGCGCGGCTGCCTGATCGCGATCGACGAGTTGCTGACCGAGCGTCGGTTCGAGCGCGTGCTCGACCTCGGCTCCGGCACCGGCGTGCTCGCGATCGCGATCGGCCTCGCGCAAAAATCGCCTGTGCTCGCGACCGACATCGACGAGACCTCCGCGCGCATCGCCGGCGAGAACGCCGCGGCCAACGGCGCGGGCGAATTCGTCACGTCGATCCACGCCGAGAGCTTCGACCATCCTGTGTTTTCCGAACGGGGTCCGTTCGACCTGATCGTCGCGAACATCCTCGCCGGCCCCCTCGTCCAGCTCGCTCCCGACGTGAAGCGGCATCTGGCGGGCGGCGGTCGCGTGGTGCTGTCGGGCCTCATGAACCACGAGGAGGATCAGGTCCTCGCCGCCTATGCGGCGGAGGGGCTAGCGCCCGTGAAAAAGCTGCGGCTCGAAGGCTGGTCGACGCTCGTGCTCCAGGGATAAAATTGCACGGATGAACTGCGTGCTTCGAGACGCCGTCCTCCGGACCGGCTCCTCAGCATGAGAATGATAGTATTGGGCATCCGCGACATTCCTCATGCTGAGGAGCCCGCCCTTTCGGCGGGCGTCTCGAAGCACGCAGTCGGCGGATCCCGACGCAACATTGATCCAGCGCGTCATGGTCCGGCTTGACCGGACCATCCATCTCTATCGTAGAGCTCTACGCTGACGGTGGGTCCTCCGGTCGAGCCGGAGGACGACGAGGCGCTTCTCGCGCCAAGCTGGAAGGTCCCGATGTTCGAAGCCCAGTTCCAGTCCTTCGACGAGGCGGCCGATCCGAGCCAGGGCGCGCCGCGGCTGGCGGCGCTCCGGGCGGCGCTGAAGGAGCAGAACCTCGACGGCTTCCTGCTGCCGCGCGCCGACGAGCATCAGAACGAATATCTGCCGCCGAACGCCGAGCGGCTCGCCTGGCTCACCGGCTTCACCGGCTCCTTCGGCTTCGTGATTGTGCTGACTGACAAGGCCGCGATCTTCGTCGACGGGCGCTATACGGTGCAGGTTCGGGCGCAGGTCGACGGCGCGGCGTTCACGCCCGTCAACGTCGCCGAGACGAGACCGGCGGACTGGCTGAGGGAGAACGCCCGCGAGGGTCAGCGCGTCGGCTACGACCCGAAGCTGCATACGCTCGAGGGCTTCGAGCGCTTCGAGAAGGCGGCCAAGCTCGCGGGCCTCGAACTGGTCGCGTTGGAGAGCAACCCGGTCGACGATCTCTGGACCGATCGCCCCGCCCCGCCGCTCGCGGCGGTCGTCCTGCACGAGGAGAAATACGCCGGCGAAGCCGCCGCGGCGAAGCTCGCCCGCGTGCAGGCCGAGCTCGCCAAGGCCAAGGCCGACGCGCTGCTCGTCACCGACGCGCATTGCCTCGCCTGGACCTTCAACATCCGCGGCGGCGACGTGAAGCACACGCCCCTGCCGCTCGGCTTCGCCATCGTGCCGGCGAAAGGCCGCCCGACGGTCTTCATCGACGGCCGCAAGCTCTCCAACGCGGTGCGAGACGCGCTCGCCGAGGCCACCGAACTCGCCGAACCGCGCGATCTCGAGACCGCGCTCGGCACGCTCGGCGTCGAGGGTGCCACCGTGCGGCTCGACGCCTCGGCTTCGGCGGTCGCCTTCGCGCGGGCGCTGGAGGCCGCCGGCGCAAAGATCCAGCGCGGGCCGGACCCGATCGCGAAGCTCAAGGCGGTGAAGAATCCTTGCGAGCTCAACGGGGCGCGCGTCGCGCATCTTCGCGACGCCGCAGCGCTGGCGCGATTCCTGTGCTGGCTGGACGCCGAGGCCCCGAAGGGCGAGCTCGACGAGATCGGCGCCGCGGAGGCGCTCGAGACCTTCCGCCGCGAGACCGGACGGCTGAAGGACGTCTCCTTCGACACGATCTCCGCCGCCGGCCCGAACGCCGCCCTGCCCCACTACCGCGTCACCCGCGCGACCAACCGCAAGCTGACGCCCGGCTTCTTCCTGATCGACTCGGGCGCGCAGTACGAGGACGGCACGACGGACGTGACCCGCACAGTCGTGATCGGCGAGGCGAGCCCGCAGATGCGCGACCGTTTTACGCGCGTCCTGAAGGGCCACATCGCGATCGCGACCGCTGTCTTCCCCAAGGGGGTGAGCGGCGCCCAGCTCGACGCCTTCGCGCGAAAATTCCTGTGGGACGTCGGGACCGATTTCGACCACGGGACCGGCCACGGCGTCGGGTCTTACCTGTCGGTCCACGAGGGCCCGCAGCGCATCTCCAAGCTCGGGACCACGACGCTCGAGCCCGGCATGATCCTCTCCAACGAGCCCGGCTATTACCGCGAGGGCCATTACGGCATCCGCACCGAGAACCTGATCGTGGTCGGACCGCGAGAGATCCCCGGCGCCGAGCGCGAGATGCGCGGCTTCGAGACCATCACGCTCGCTCCGATCGACCGGCGCGGGATCGAGGCGGCGCTGTTGACGGCCGAGGAACGGTCCTGGCTCGACGCCTACCACGCCCGCGTGCTGGAGGAGGTCGGCCCGCTGGTCGACGACGCGACGAGAGACTGGCTCGCGCGCGCCTGCGCGCCGCTCTGATCCGAGGAAAACAATGTCCCGTTCGGCCGCCCTGCTGCTTTTCCTCGCCGGGCTCTTCGGCGCCCTCGGCGTCGCGACCGCCGCCGCCGCGGCCCATGTGGCCAATGACCCGCGGCTGCAGACCGCCGCGCTGTTCCTGATGCTGCACGGCGCGGCCCTCTTCGGGGCCGTCGGAACGACGCGCGCCTTCAGGCTCGGCCCGATCATGCACTGGCCGATGTGGATCATGGCGGCCGGCGTCGTGCTGTTTTGCGGCGACCTCGTGGTCCGCGTGAAGGCGGGCGCGAGCCCGCTTCCGGTCGCGGCGCCGATCGGCGGCTCGCTGATCATCCTCGGCTGGCTCGGCCTCGCCTTCGGCGCCGCGCTCGGCGGCGTCGACCGGACGCCGCGCGTGAGGCGGAAAGACGCGGAGCGGGAGACGGCGCCCTGAGACGTTGGTTCATGGGCCAAATGGCGGGGCCTGCTTCCGCCCGGCCGCAGCCTAGATGAAGACCGGCCTGTCATCCTCGGGCCTGACCCGAGGTTCCGTCGGGCGCGGACGCGCGATCTTAATGGGGAACTCGGAACATCCGAGTTCCCTGCAATGGATGCCCGGATCACATCCGGGCATGACGAAGTGTTTCTGACGCCAATGAGCGAGACGCCATGAGAGATCTGTTCCGCCCGGGTCGCAGCCAGGCTTTCGCTTCCGAGGCGATGGTCGCGACCTCGCATCCGCTTTCGACCGCTGCCGGCCTGGCCGTGCTGCGCGAGGGCGGCAACGCCGTCGACGCGGCGCTCGCGGCGGTCGCGACCCAGTGCGTGGTCGAGCCCCAGATGACGGGGATCGGGGGCGACTGCTTCGTGCTCTATGCGCCGGCCGGCGGTGAGGTGATCGCGCTGAACGGCAGCGGCAGGGCCCCCGCCGGCGCTTCCGTCGACGTACTGACGACCCGCGGGCTGACCGAAATCGCCCAGCCGAGCCCGCACGCCGTGACGGTGCCCGGCGCGATCTCCGCCTGGACGCGGCTCCACGCCGACCACGGCTCCCTACCGCTCGAAAGGCTGTTCAGGGACGCCATCGGCTACGCCGAAAACGGCTATCCGGTCACCCAGCGCGTCGCGTATGACTGGGCGGGCGCGGTCGAGCTGCTGGCGGGCGACGAGCACGCCAGATCGCTGTTCCTGCCCGGCGGCCACGCGCCTGTCGAAGGCGACCGCCACGCCCAGCCGGCGCTCGGCCGGACGCTCCGCGCCATCGCCAGCGGCGGCGCGGCAGCCTTCTACCAGGGCCCCGTGGCCGAGGCGATCGTCGCGCGGCTGCAGGAGCTCGGCGGCCTCCACACGGTCGAGGACTTCGCCGACGGCGAGCACAGCGGCGCCTATGTCGAGCCGATCTCGACCGACTTCCGCGGCTACGACGTCTACGAGTGTCCGCCCAACGGACAGGGCGTCGCGGCGCTGATGATCCTCAACATGCTGTCGGGCTTCGATCTATCGGAGGGCCTGTCGCTCGCGGACCGGATCCACATCCACGCCGAGGCGACCAAACTCGCTTACCATCACCGCGACGCGCTGATCGGCGACCCCGCCCATCTGCCGCATCCGGTCGAGACGCTGCTCGCCGAAGCGACGACCGAGGCGCTGCGTCGGCGCGTATCGCTGGACCGGGCGGGACGCCCGGCGCTCTGGACCGAGCCCGAGCACGCCGACACGGTCTATCTCTGCGTGGTGGACCGAGACGGAAACGCCGTGTCCTTCATCAACTCGCTGTTCCACGGCTTCGGCTCGGGACGGTTTGAGCCGACGTCTGGCGTGCTGCTGCACAGCCGCGGCTTCTCCTTCCGCCTGATCGACGGCCATCCCAATGCGATCGGCCCGCGCAAGCGTCCGATGCACACCATCATCCCGGCGATGGTCCGCAAGGACGGCGAGACGGTGATGCCCTTCGGCGTGATGGGCGGCCACTACCAGGCCGCCGGCCAGGCCGCCTTCCTGTCGGGCGTCTTCGACCGCGGCATGGACCTGCAGGAAGCGATCGACGCGCCCCGCAGCTTCGCCTTCGACGGCGTCCTCGACGTCGAGCCGACGGTCGACGCCGAGACAATGGATCGCCTCTCCGCCCTGGGCCACCGGGTTCAGGTCGCCGCCAGCCCGATCGGCGGCGCGCAGGCGATTTGGATCGACCGCGACAAGGGCCTTCTGCGCGGCGGCTCCGACCCCCGCAAGGACGGCATGGCGCTGGGGTTCTGAGCGGCAAGCGTTCGATCACACTCAGCCGTCATCGCCGGGCTCGACCGGCGAAACATCGGGCGCGGACGCGCCCGGCATGATGGATGCCCGGGTCAAGCCCGGGCATGACGAGCTTCATTCTGCAGATTTCGCGCGCGCGTCCGGTTTCTCGTCCTTCAGCATCAGGCACAGCACCAGCGCCGGCAGGCCGGACAGGAACGTCAGCGCGAAATAGGGCACGTAGCCGATCGCCTGCGCGAGGAAGCCTGACCCGCCGGCCAGCAGGTGGCCCGGCAGCGCGTAGATCGAGCTCAAGACGGCGTAGCGCGTCGCGGAGAATTCCGAGGCGGCGAGCTTCGACATGAAGGCGATCAGCGCCGTTCCGGCGACCGCCGAGGCGACGTTGTCGAAGCCGATCGTCGCCGTCAGCCAGGGCAGGCTCTTTCCCGCGGTCGCCAGCGCGCCGTAGAGCAGGTTCGTCGCCGAGGAGGCGATGATGCCGATCACGAGCACTGTCTTCAGCGACATCCGCGTCAGCATGAAGCCGCCGAGGAAGGCGCCGGCGATGCTGAGGATCACGCCGAAGACCTTTGTGACGTTCGCGATCTCGGGCTTGGTGAAGCCGAGGTCGGTGTAGAGCGGCGCCGACATGACGTTGGCGAGCTGGTCCGGCGCGCGGTAGAGGCCGATCATCAGGAGCGCCGCGAGCGGCGTCGTGGCGACGAGCGCGATCAGGTCCTTCACCGGATCGCGTAGCGCGTCGGCGGCGGTTTTCGTCTCGTGGGGCTCGTCGTCGCGCGGGGTTTTGGGGATGAACACGATGGTCAGGATGGCGACGCTGACCATGATGCTGGCCATCGCCGCATAGGCGCCTTTCCAGCCGAACCCTTCCGCGAGATAGAGCGCCCCGGCGCCCGCCGTCAGCAGCGCCAGCCGATAGCCGAGCTGGTATGCGGCTACCAGCAACCCTTGCTCTTCCGCCCTCGCCACCTCGACGCGCCAGCCGTCGATCGCGGCGTCTTGCGAGGCGGCGCAGGCGGCCGTGACGAAGCAGGCGGCCGCGATGAGCGGCAGGCTCGTCGCGGGGTCGCCGAACGCCATGAGCGCGAGCCCGACCGCGACGCCCGACTGCATCAGGAAGATCCAGGCGCGGCGTCGCCCCAGCATCCGCCCGAGCGGCCCGAGCGAATAGGCGTCCATGAAGGGCGCGATCAGGAACTTGAGGCTGTAGGCGATGCTCGCCCAGGACAGGAGCCCGATGACGGCGAGGCTGACGCCGGCCTCGCGCAGCCAGAAGGCGAAGGTGCCGAGCACCAGCAGGAACGGCAGGCCCGAGGCGTAGCCCAGCACGCCGCTCGCGATTCTCTTCAGGCCGATCGACGCGCCGCCGCGGTCCACCTGCGACATCTCGCTCATCAAGCGTCCTTCGCTTCATCCCTGGAGCCGCGCCACAAGCCTCATCTCCTTGGCGGATTCGCGGCGCCGGCGCCAGCGCCGGCCCGGCGCGCGCGGGACTGACGAGCCGAACGCAACGCTGGAATTAATGTTGACTCGATTTATAGAGTATGTGGAATTGGTAGAGTTCTGGGGCATGGAAAACGCCGCGCCGACGCCGCGCAACGCACGGAAGCCGAATGAGATTCGACGCCAAATCGCTGCTCGCCTTCGTCATCCCCGTCGGACTGATCCTCGTCTGGCAGGCGCTGGCGAGCGCCGGCATGATCGCGACGGAGGTCCTTCCGGCGCCGAGCGCCATCGTCGCGGCGGGCTGGCGACTGGCGCTGTCAGGCGAACTCTGGACCAACATCGGCATCTCCGCGTGGCGGGCCGCGGTCGGCCTGGTGATCGGCGGCGGCATCGGCTTCGCGCTCGGCCTGACCAACGGCCTGTCGCGGCTGTCCGAGCGGCTCACCGACCCGACGCTGCAGATGATCCGCACGATCCCGCACCTCGCGATGATCCCGCTGGTCATCCTGTGGTTCGGCATCGACGAGACGGCCAAGATCTTCCTGGTCGCGCTCGGCGTGTTCTTCCCGATCTACCTCAACACGCTGCACGGCATCCGCACCGTCGACGCCCAGCTCGTCGAGATGGGGCGGGCCTACGGCATGTCGTCCTGGGCGCTGTTCAGCCGCGTCGTGCTGCCGGGCGCCCTGCCCTCGATCTTCGTCGGGCTGCGCTACGCGCTCGGCATCATGTGGCTGACGCTGATCGTCGCCGAGACGATCTCGGCCTCGTCCGGCCTCGGCTACATGGCGATGAACGCCCGCGAGTTCATGCTGGTCGACGTCGTCGTGCTGTCGATCCTGATCTACGCGCTGCTCGGCAAGCTCGCGGACTCGATCGCCAAATGGCTCGAGCGCGCGACGCTGTCCTGGCACCCGGCCTACCTCCACGTCTGAGACCCTGCTCCGCAACCCGCAAGGCAGATGATGACCGCCGCAACCCTTTCCGGCCGCGCCCGCGCCACCTTCGCCTTCGCGCCGGCCGATCGCGGACCGCCCGCGAAACCTGCCTCGAAGTCGCCGGCGAAGGCCGGCGCCGGCGCGCCGATCTCGGTCCGCGGCCTGTCCAAGTCCTTCGGAACCAAGGAGGTGCTGACCGCGCTAGACCTCACCGTCCCGGCGGGCCAGTTCCTTGCGATCGTCGGTCGAAGCGGCTGCGGCAAGAGCACGCTGCTGCGCACGCTCGTCGGGCTCGAGCAGCCGACGTCGGGCGCGGTCATGGTCGGCGACGGCCAGCGCGGCGTCGGCCGCATCATGTTCCAGGAGCCGCGGCTGCTTCCGTGGCAGCGCGTGGTCGACAACGTGCGCGTCGGCCTTTCCGAGGGCCTGCCGAAGGCCGCGTCCAAGGCGCAGGCGCTGGACGCACTGGGTGAAGTCGGCCTTGCCGACCGCGCCGGCGAATGGCCTTCAGTGCTCTCGGGCGGACAGAAGCAGCGCGTGGCGCTGGCGCGCGCCCTCGTCAGCCGTCCGAAGCTGTTGGCGCTCGACGAGCCGCTCGGCGCTCTCGACGCGCTGACCCGCATCGAGATGCAGTCGCTGATCGAGCGCGTCTGGCTCGAGCAGAGGTTCACCGCCGTGCTCGTCACCCACGACGTCGCCGAAGCGCTCGCGCTAGCCGACCGCGTGGTGCTGATCGAGGACGGGCGGATCGCTCTGGACATCGACGTCGACCTGCCCCGCCCGCGCCGCCGCGGTTCGGCCGAGATCGGCGCCCTCGAGGGGCGGATCCTCGATCACCTGTTCTCATCGGGCGGCCGACCGTCCGACGACCGCCCGGGTTTCGAGCCGGAACCCGTCGAGTACGAAAAGGCCTACGCATGACCGCCCGTCGCATCGTCGCCGTCTCGGGAAGCCTGTCTCGTCCCTCGCGCACCAAGCTTCTGGTGTCCGAAGTCGCGCGCCAGATCCACGCGCGCATCGGCGGGAACCTGACCTTCGTCGACGTCGCGGAGATCGCGCCCGGCCTCGGCCAGACATTCGCGCGCCCATCGACGTCGCAGCAAGTCGAGCAGGCGCTCGCCTCGATCGAGCAGGCGGACATCGTCGTCGCCGGTTCGCCAATCTACAAAGGTTCTTACAGCGGCTTCTTCAAGCATCTGATCGACCTGGTGGAATACCGGGCTCTGGCCGGCGTGCCAGTCGCGCTGCTCGCCACCGGCGGCAGCGAGCGTCATGCGCTCGCTGTCGAGCACCAGATGCGACCGCTGTTCGGCTCCTTCGACGCCCACACGCTGCCCACCGCCGTCTTCGCGCTCGACAAGACGATCGGCCCGGATGGGCAGGTCTCCGACGATCAGGTCCGCGCCCGCATCGAACAGCTCGTCCGCGAAGCGGCGGGCGCCCTTTCCGTTCCCGCCGCCGCGGCGGCGTGAACTCACCCCAAGACGGACTCTTAAGATGTTCTCCGCCCTGTTCACCCGCCGCATCGCGCTCGCCGCCGGAGCCATGCTCACGGTCGGCCTCGCCGTGCAGCCCGCTTGCGCCGCCGAGCGCACCATCCGCATCGGCTACCAGAAGTACGGCACCCTCATCCTGCTGAAGGGCAAGGGCTCCCTCGAGGAGAAGCTCAAGCCGCTCGGCGTCGACGTGAAGTGGGCCGAGTTCCAGTTCGGGCCGCCATTGCTCGAGGCCGTGAACGCCGGAGCGATCGACTTCGGCACGACCGGCGAGGCGCCGCCGATCTTCGCGCAGGCGGCGAGCGACCGCCTCGTCTATGTGGCCAACGATCCGCCCTCCCCGAAGGCCGAAGCCGTGCTCGTGCCGAAGGACAGCCCGATCAAGACGCTCGCCGAGCTCAAGGGCAAGAAGGTCGCCGTCGCCAAGGGGTCGAACGCCCACTACCTGCTCGTCAAGGCGCTCGAAAAGGGCGGTTTGGCCTTCTCGGACGTCACGGCCAACTACCTTGCTCCTGCTGACGGCCGGGCCGCTTCCAAAGCGGCGCGGTGGACGCATGGTCGATCTGGGACCCCTTCTACGCGGCCGGCGAGGCCGCCGGCGCCCGGGTGCTCACCGACGGCGAGGGCATCGTCAACAATCACCAGTTCTTCCTGTCCTCGCGCGACTACGCCGAGAAGAACGCCGACATCCTGAAGATCGTGCTGGCGGAGCTGCGTTCCGTCGAAGACTGGGTCCAGAAGGATCCCCAGGCGGCGGCGACCGAGCTCGCTCCGATCGTCGGAATTCCGACGCCGCTTCTCCAGCGCGCGATCGGCCGGCTCGGTCTCGGCGTCGGGCCGATCACCCCCGAAACCGTCGCTGCGCAGCAGCGCATCGCCGACACCTTCCTCGAACTGAAGCTCATTCCGAAGCCCATCACCGTGGCCGACGCCGTCGTGAAGGTGACCCAATGACCGACGCTACGCCCAAAACCGCCGACGTCCTCTGGTTCCTGCCGACCCATGGCGACGGCCGCTACCTCGGAACCACCAAGGGCGGCCGTCCCGTCGACCTCGACTATCTCAAACAGGTGGCGCAGGCCGCCGACCGGCTCGGCTATTTCGGCGTGCTGCTGCCGACCCGCCGATCCTGCGAAGATTCCTGGGTCGTCGCTTCCGCGCTGGCGCCGCTGACCCAGCGGCTCCGCTACCTGGTCGCGGTGCGGCCCGGCCTTCAGTCGCCGACCGTGGCGGCGCGCATGACCGCGACGCTCGACCGGATCTCGAACGGGCGCCTGCTCATCAACGTCGTCACTGGCGGCGATCCGGCCGAGAACGCCGGCGACGGCATCTTCCTCAGCCATGACCAGCGCTACGAGGTGACGCGCGAGTTCCTGGAGGTCTACAAGGCGCTGCTCGCCGGCGAGACGGTGAACTACAACGGCAAGCACATCCGCGTCGAAGACGGCCGCCTGCTGTTCGCGCCAACCGCGCCGAAGGGCCCGCCGCTCTATTTCGGCGGCTCCTCGGCCGCGGCGAGCCAGGTCGCCGCCAAGACGATCGACAAGTACCTCACCTGGGGCGAGCCGCCGGCCGACGTCGCCGAAAAGCTCGGCGCGGTGCGCGCGCTCGCCGAGAAGGCGGGCCGCAAGGTCAGCTTCGGCATTCGCCTCCACGTCATCGTGCGCGAGACCAACGAGGAGGCCTGGGCGGCCGCCGACCGGCTGATCAGCCATCTCGACGACGAGACGATCGCCGCAGCGCAGAAGGTCTACGCGCGCATGGACTCCGTCGGCCAGCAGCGCATGGCGGCGCTTCATGGCGGCCGGCGCGACAAGCTCGAGGTCAGCCCGAACCTGTGGGCGGGCGTCGGACTCGTGCGCGGCGGCGCCGGCACCGCCCTCGTCGGCGATCCGGAGACGGTCGCCCAGCGCATGAAGGAGTACATGGCGGTCGGCGTCGACACGTTCATCCTGTCGGGGTACCCCCATCTCGAGGAAGCCTATCGCTTCGCCGAGCTGGTCTTCCCGCTCCTGCCGTTCTCCACATCGACGCAAGGGGGGGTGACGAGCGTCAATATGGGCCCGTTCGGAGAGACGATCGCCAACGACGCGCGTCCGCAGCTCAAGGTCTCCGAATCGTGACGGACGGTCGGGGGGATCACGGTCCGCGCCCGACCGTCGCGATCATCGGAGGCGGCTTCGCGGGCGCCGGCCTCGCCTACCAGCTCGCGCGCAGGGCCCCCGGCGCGTTCCATATCGTCGTGTTCGAGCCGCGCGACCGGCTCGGCTGCGGCGTCGCCTATTCGACGACCGACCCCGCGCATCGCATCAACGTGCCGGCCGCGCGGATGAGCTTCGTCCCCTCGGACCCGTGCCATTTCGACCGCTGGCTCAAGGCCGACGGGGAGCTGAGACGGGATCCGGCGGCCCTCATGCCGGACGGCCGCGCCTTTCCGCGCCGCGCGGCGTTCGGGCGCTACGCGGCCGAGACGATCGAGCCGTTCGTTCTCGACGGGGCGATCGAGCATCGACGCAGCGCGGCGGTCTCGATCACGCGGGCGGACAGGGCCTATTCGGTCCTCGACGATAAGGGGCAGCACCTCGCGGCCGACATCGTCGCTTTCGCGGCGACCCATCCGGCCCCCCAGACCCCGCAGGCGCTGGAGCCGCTCGCCGGAGACCCGCGTCTCGTCGTCGACACCCAGAACCGCGCGGCGCTCGACGCGATACCCTCCGACGCGCGCATTCTGATCGTCGGCACCGGACTGACCATGGCCGACATCGTCGCGTCGCTCGAGGCGCGCGGACATCAGGGACAGATCGCGGCGGTCTCGCGGCGCGGCCTGCTGTCCCGCGGACACCCAGCGCAGCCTGGCGAAGAGTATGGCTCGTTCGACCGAAATCCGAGCGGGACGGCGCGGGCCCTGGTGCGGCGCATTCGGCGCACGATCGCCGCGGCCGCCGCGGAAGGGCGGCCCTGGCAGCACGTCATGGACGCAGTCCGCGCGCAGGGACCGGCGATTTGGGCGGCCCTGCCGCAGCGCGAGCGAGAGATTGTGGCGAGGCGTCTGCGCCCGTTCTGGGACGTGCATCGCTTCCGCGTCGCGCCGCAGGTCGAGGCGGCCATCGCCCGGCTGCGGAACGCCGGCCAGCTGACCGTGATGACCGGAGAGCCCGTCGCGGCCTCGCGGCGCGCGGCTTCGCTGTCGGTCGACCTCAGGCTGAGGGGCGGCGGCCGCTATTATGGCGACTACGATTTCGTGCTGCTCGCGACGGGACCGGCTCACCGCAGGCTCTGCGACACCAGTCCGCTTGTCGGCTCGCTCGCGGCCCAGGGGCTGGTGCGGCTCGATCCGATCGGCCTCGGGCTCGAGGTCGACGAGCGCAGCGTCGCGGTGGGGACGGACGGGCGGCCGACGCCGTCGTTCTGGATCGTCGGGCCGCTCGCCCGCGCGACGTTCGGCGAGCTCATGGGTCTGCCGGAGGTCGCTCGGCACGCGGAGTTCGTGGCGAGTTCAATCCTGCGCTCGAGGGGACAGCTCGGCTCGCCCGTCGCCGAACCGGAACGCGCGGTGGCGTAGCCGCGGTCGCTCAGGCGACGAGTGCGCCCTCCGGGGCGGCGAAGTCCGGCGCGGCGCCGTCGTTCAGAAACGCCGCGAAGGCCGTCGCCGGCCCCGGCCGGCCGAACAGAAAGCCCTGCGCCTCCTCGCAGTCGAGGGCGCGCAGCATATCGGCCTGCTCCCGCGTCTCGACGCCTTCCGCGACCACCCGAAAGCCGAAACGCCGCCCGAGCGTCAGGACGAGCTCGACGATGGTCCGGTCGCCCTTGTCCTCGGTGATGTCGCGGACGAAGGCGCGATCGATCTTGAGGGTCGTGAGGGGATAGCGCTTGAGCAATCCAAGCGATGCGTAGCCGGTGCCGTAGTCGTCGAACGCGATTCCGACGCCGATGTCGCGCAGGCGCCGGACCCGACGAATCGACGCCTCGTCGGAGCTGGTCATGATGGTCTCGATGATCTCAAGCTCGAGGCAGTCCGGCGACAATCCCGCGTCCGCGAGAGCCCGTTCCACGCGCTCCGGCTGATCGGCCCGCATGAACTGGCGCTCGAACAAATTGACGCCGACCCGGATCGGCCGACCCGCCGCCCTGCCCCATTCGGCAGCCCGTCTGCAGGCGTCCTCGATCACGAAGTCGCCGACCAGCGTCGCGAGTTCGGAGTCCTGCAGCGCGTGCATGAACAGGCCCGGCAGGACGAGGCCGCGCGTCGGATGACGCCAGCGCAGCAGAGCCTCCGCGCCGACGGGAGCGCCGTCGGAGAGGCGGATCTGAGGCTGATAGTGGACCTCGAATTCGCCCCTGTCCCACGCGGACTTCAGAGCGAATTCGAGCTCCTGCCTGACGCGGACGATCTCGCGCTGTTGCGGCTGGAAGATCTGGCAGCGATCGCCGCCCAGGAGCTTTGCGCGGCGCATCGCGAAATCCGCATTCGCGATGATCCTGCCCGCCGATTCGCCATGCGCTGCACCCGCGGCCGCTCCGATCGACGCCGTAATCGGGCGGCCGTCGGAGCCTCGCATGTCCTGCAGGCGAGCCTTGAGCTTGTTCGCGCTCTCGTTGACCGACAACACGTCCCTGGCGTCCGGCAGACAGAGCGCGAATTCGTTCGGCCCGAGCCGGCCCAGAAAACCGTCCGGACCGCCCTCTTCGAGCGTGAAACGCTTGAGGATGGCGGCCGCCCGTCGGAGCAAGTCGTCGGCCTCTTCGGCGCCGAGCCGATCGTTGACCTCGGCGAACCTGTCGAAGTTGACCATCAGGATGCCGGCCTCAGCTCCCGAGGCCATGAAATCTCCGAGCCTCGAAAGAAACCGCCGGCGGTTCGGCAGCATGGTGAGCTGGTCAAAATGAGCGAGATTGTGCAGGATGTCGTCGGTCCCGCGGGAGGACTCGACTTCGCGGATCACCGCCCCGAAGAAAAGCTCCTTGTCCCGCCACGTCGTCAGCCGCAGCTCGATTTCGACCGTCGATCCGTCCGCGCGGAGCGCCGGCACCCGGACAGGCTTTCCGATCAGCCGGGGCGCGCCTCCGCTCGCGAGCCGCGCCATGCCGGCGGTATGCTCGCCTCGCATGGCGATCGGCACGACGAAGTCCATCGGACGTCCGACGACCTCGGCCGCGCTGTAGCCGAAGAGAGCCTCCGCCGCCGTGTTCCATACGACGACGTGTCCTTTGGCGTCGGTGACGATCATCGCGTCGGCCGCGGACGCGACGAAGCCGCCGAGGAGCGAACCGCCGAGTTCTTCGGTCAAGCTGCGACCTTTCCCTAGCGCGACTGTTCCCGCGCGCATTCCGCCGATTTTGCAGGGAATTCGTTACCTGACGGTTCCGTCCGGAATGACGCCGCGCGGGTAGGATGCGTCACGCAGGAGTGACGTCGGCGACGCCGTGATTGACTGTCGGAGCGGTCCGGTTTGGCATACCTCGGCGAGGGAACAGGGATCAGTTGGCCGAAGACATGAACATGTCGCGCAGGACAGTCATCGCGGGCGCCGGAGCGGCCGTTTCGGCCCTTGGAGCGTCGTCTCCCGGCGCGGCGGCCACGCCGCCGGCCGGGCGGCAATCGCCGGGCGTCTATCGCTACAACGTCGGCGAGGTCGAAGTCACCGCGCTGATCGACGGCGTGGCGCGGCGCCCCGTCACCGCGGAGTTCGTGCGGAACGCGCCGCTGGAGGAGGTGAAGGGCGCGCTGAAGGACGCCTTCATCGATCCGAACGTGCTGCCGATCACCTTCACCTTGCTCGCCGTCAACACCGGCGGACGGCTCATCGTGATCGACACCGGGACCGGCGGGCGCATGGCGACGACCGCCGGCCAGGCGCTCGAGAACCTCGCCGCCGGCGGCATCGACGCGCGCGCGGTGGACACCGTTCTCATCTCCCACTTCCATGCCGACCACATCGGCGGCCTGCGGCTGAAGGACGGCTCGCTGGCCTTCCCGAACGCCGAGGTCGTCGTTCCGGAGGCCGAATGGGCCTACTGGATGGACGACGGCGAAATGGGCCGAGCGGCGGAGGGCATGCGCAAGGGCTTCCAGATCGTACGCGAAATCTTCCAGCCGATGGCGAAGGATGTGCGCCGGTTCAAGGGCGCCGTGGAGCCGGTCCCGGGCGTCACCGCGATCCCCACGCCCGGCCACACGCCGGGCCATACGAGCTTCCGCATCTCCTCGGGTTCGGACCAGCTCATCGTCTGGTCGGACGTGACCAACCATCCCGCCCTGTTCGTCCGCAATCCGGGCTGGCACGCCGTCTTCGACATGGATCCGAACGAAGCCGAACAGCAGCGCAAGCGCATGCTCGACATGGTCGCCACCGACCGCCTGCGGGTCGCGGGCTTCCACTTCCCGTTCCCCGCGGTCGGCCATATCGCGCAGCGCAACGCGCGCGAGTTCGCCTTCGTGCCCGACAACTGGAACCCGGCGCTCTGAGACGCAGCGCCACGCCTCAGCGGACCATGGACGGAAGCCGCGCCGCGCGTGTAAAGACGCGGCCGCGCCTTCGCCGCCCGGCGGAGCAACCCAAGTCGGTGCGATGACGTCATCCAGCACGACCGAGCCGCGCATCGCGTTCCGCGCCAGCGCCGCAGAGGACGCCCGAGCGGCGCTGGCCGTTCTGGTCGCCCGCTACGGGGACGCGCCGGCGGAGGAGGCGGACGTCGTCGTCGCTCTCGGCGGCGACGGCATGATGCTGCAGACGCTGCACGAGCAGATGGGCCGCGCGACGCCGATCTACGGGATGAACCGGGGCTCCGTCGGCTTCCTGATGAACGAGTATCGCGAGGAAGACCTGATCGAGCGGCTCGCCGCCGCCGAGCGCACGGCCATCCACCCACTCACCATGCGCGCGCGTGATCGCGAGGGCCGCATCCACGTCGCCAAGGCTATCAATGAGGTGGCGCTGTGGCGGCAGAGCTACCAGGCCGCCAAGTTCCGGATCGAGGTCGACGGCAAGCCGCGGCTGCAGGAACTCGTCTGCGACGGCGTGCTGGTCGCGACGCCTGCCGGATCCACGGCGTACAATCTCTCCGCACACGGCCCGCTGCTGCCGCTGGCGAGCCCGCTGCTCGCGATGACCCCGATCTCGCCGTTTCGCCCGAGGCGCTGGCGCGGCGCGCTGCTGCCGGATCGCGCGGCGGTGGCCATCGACGTGATCGAGGACGAGAAGCGTCCCGTCGCCGCCGTCGCGGACAATACGGAATTTCGCGACGTGCGGCGGGTCGAGATCGCGCTCGACCGCAAGACCGATCTCGTGATGCTCCACGACCCCGGCCATGGGCTCGACGAGCGGATCCTCGCGGAGCAGTTCGGCTGGTAGAGGCCGCAACTTAACCCTCGCGCGAGGACCGCCGCTTAGCCCATTGACGCGGCAGGGTCCGCGCGCAACCTCCATACGGAGGTTCACAGGGGTGCGCGACATGCGTCCGACACTGCCGATCGTCGTCATCGCGGTGGCGATGCTTGCGCCGACCATCGCCGGGGCGACGGACTTTCCGCGCGCCGACGTCTACCGGGCGCCCCCCGACAGGGCCGAGGTCTACAGCGGCCCGGCCTATTACGAACCCGCCCCGACGCGCCGGCGCATCGTGATCGAGAAGCGCGCCGATCGCCGACTAACCGTCGTCGATTCCGACGGCGTGGTCCTGCGACGCTCCTTCGTCGATCCCGAGCCGCCGCGTCGCGTGGAGACCCGGTCCTATGTGCGCGACGGCCGGCGAAAGCCCTTCGCGCTTTATGGCGGCTTCTTCGGCATCGATCGCTGGGGCTACAGCCGCGACGGCTGGTGAGAGCCTAAACCGACCATTAACGACGTTCCTACATCATCGGCCGGAACAGCCTCCGTCCGGCCGAAATGATCCGCGTCGATTTCACAAAGCTTCGCCTGCTGGTCGTCGACGACAACGCGCATATGCGCCGCATCGTCCGCACGCTGCTGCACGGCTACGGCGCCCGCGAGGTCTATGAGGCGGAGGACGGCGCCGCCGGACTCGACCTTTTCACATCGCTGCTGCCCGACATCGTCATCACCGACTGGGCCATGCCGATCCTCGACGGCATCGAACTCACCGAGATGATCCGCCGCCCCGAGAGCGCGGCGAACCCTTACGTCCCGATCGTCATGCTGACCGCGCACTCCGAGCGCAGCCAGGTCATCAAGGCGCGCGACGCCGGCGTGACCGAGTTTCTCTGCAAGCCGATCTCCGCGAAGGCGCTGCACCAGCGGATCCTCAACTGCGTCCTGAACCCGCGCCCCTTCGTGAAGACGAAGGACTATTTCGGCCCCGACCGCAGGCGCGCCCCGGGCGGCGCCTATGAGGGACCGGATCGCCGCCAAAACGGCGATGACAATCTCATCGCCCACAAATCCGACCGCATGCGTGAAATCGCGAACTCCTGAGCCGGACGACACCATGCCGCCTTTCGCCACCGACGCAGACCGGGAAGCTGTCCATCGGCGGGAGTTCGCCGACCACACGATCCTGATGCCGCCAAACCGACTGAAGCAGCGCGCGGCCAGGTATGTCGACCTCAACGGCCACGAAGACGCGGATCCGGTGCGCCGGGCCGAGAACGCGCTGAAGCTGCTGTCGAACGAATTCGACAACTGGATGGAAATGGAGATCGGCGCGCTCGAGGCCGCCCGCGCCACGGCGGTGGGCGCGAACGACATAGCCGAACTGTCGACGCTCTACCGGGTCTCGCACGATATCAGGGGCCAGGCCGCGACGCTGGGCTTCCCGCTGGCCGGACAGCTCGCCGACGGCCTCTGCAAGCTGATCGAACGCGCTGACAAAGCCGTTCCCTCGGCAAAGCTCATCGACCTGCACGTCGACGCCATCAGGGCCATGGTCCGCGAGAACGTCCGCGATCGTGAAAATCCGATCGGCGCCGCGCTCGTCCACCGGCTGAAGGAGCTGCGCGGAGAAGAGCCGGCCTGAGGAACGAGAGGGCGGTCAGGCCGCCTGGGCCGCCAAGGCTTCCGCCGGATAGTTCCGCCGCGCCTCTTCACGCGCCGCTTCGGCGCCGAAACGGCGGAGCAGCGCGCGCAGCGGCCCGACATCGAGCTCGGATCCCTCACAGGCCGTGAGCGCCCGCTCGACCATGCGTCGCGACAGCGCCGCCTGACCGCCGCTTGCGTCGTCGGCGAAGCCCACCTCCCGGCCGGCTGCGAGCGCCGCGCGGAACACCGGAAGCGCCGCCCCGGGCAACCCGGCTTCCGCATAGACCGAAGCGAAACCCCGTCCGTCGCTGTCGCGCACGAAGCCGGCGACGCGCGCCGGCGACTGGCCGGAAAGGGCCGACAGAGCGGCCTCGAAAAGCGTGAGGTCGCCCGACAGCACGGAGCGGAGCGCCAGCGTCGGGGTGAATTGTCCGAGCTTTGCGAGGTGCCGCACGAAGCGAGCCGTGTCCTCGGTCGACCCGGCGATGGCGATCGCGCCGCGGTCGCAGGCGTCCTCGGCCGCTCGGCGCGCGCGATCGGAGCTCAGCCAGCCGCAGCCGGAGACGAACGTGGTCAACGCCTCCGCGACTGAGCGCATGATGAGCTGGCGCGTCTCGGCCGAAAGCTCCGGCCGCGCGAGCAGCGCGTCGCGCACGGCGCCGTCGCGGCCGTGGCGACGGGCGATCGTCGCGACCGCCGACGGCGTCAGCCATGCGGTCGTGTTCAGCAGCAGGGCCTCGCAGGCCGCCGCGCAGCCGACCTCGGCGAGCGCGGCGGCGACTGGAGCGTTCAGCCGCGCGCGGCTCGCAACCGCGATCTGGACGCGACCGCCGCCGACGGCGACGAGGTCGACGAGGTCGAGATCGCTGAGGAGCGGGGAGCGTTCCAGCACCGGCTCTGCGACGTCCGGGGCGTCCTGCGCGAGGGACAGCACGATCGAATGCGGGGCCTGCGCGCTCGGCGCCAGTGTCTCCGACACGGCGCAGCGAACCGAGAGCGACACGTCGTCAAGCATACGGGTCAGGACCTGCTCGACCTCGGCGCGCGAATGGGCGTCCAGATCGTCATGGATATAGGACCGCGCAAGCGCGGCTGCGGCCTCCGCGCGCATGTGCTGGGGGGCGGTCTCGGCCCATTCCAGATAGCGCTCTGCGATCACGGCCGCCCCCCGGACTTGACGCCGCCGGCCTGCGCGGTCGCGGGCGCGGCGAACACGGTCTTCAGGAACGCGATCAGCCCGCCGGGCCGCGGCGCCGGTTGCGCGGCCGGGGCGGCGCGCGCTGCCGCGGCCTCGACGGAGCTCGCGGCGGCCGGCGACGGCTGCGCCGTGGCCTCCCTCGGCGTCGGAACTGGAACGGCGGCGGCGCGCCGCTTGGGCGCGGCGGCGTTGTTGACCGCCTGAACGGCCTGGGCGGCGACAGGGGAGCGGGCGATCTCCCTGCCCGGCTGCGGCGCGTAGGCCGGCGTCGCCACGGCCGCGTTGGATCCGGAGGTCGCCGTCACGTCGGCCGCCAATCCGGCCTCGCCGAATGACGACCAGGCCTGCGCGACATAGGCGGAGACCGGAGAACGACGACCGGTCTTGAACAGCGAATGGAAGGCGGCCTTGTCGTCCTCTACCCCGTTGTTGAAGACCGGCGTCGTGTCTTCGACGGCGGTGGTCCGGGTGACGCTCCCCGTCGCGACCTTGGCGAGCGAGGGCACGGAGACTGTCGACGTCGCCCCGGCCGTGAGCCTGTCGTAAACCTCGCTCGCGCTGCGCGGCCGGCCGTTGTCGAAAAAAATCGCCCGGTTCGCGGAGGCCTGCGCCGGGAAGGCGGCCGCCGCGCTGGCGTCGGGCGACGCCGAAGCGAGCGAGACGAGCTGCGAGGCGCCTTTCGCGCCGAGAAAATGCGCGGCGTAGAGCTCGCCTTCGCTCGGCGGGCGGCCGAGCGCGGCCGTCAGCTGGGCGGCGTTGCGCCGCGTGAAGGCGCCGGCGACCAGCGCCGAGGCCTGCGGATCGTCGCGCATGGCGAGCAGTTCGGCCCGCTTCGCCGGATCCTGCACGACGTAGCGGCCGGAGGAGCTCTTCTGGACGGAGGCCGCGGCGTCGCCAAGGCCGAGATTGGCGCCTTCCTCCTTCAGCACCTCGAGCCAGGTCGAGTCGATGAACTGGAACAGGCCGCGCGCCGAGGACGAGGGGTTCTGCGCGGCCGGATTGAGCGCGGACTCGCGCTTGGCGGTGCGGACGAGATAATCGAAGCCTGCGCCAGTCGCCTGCGCGGCGCTCTTAAGCGCCTCCGTGACGCGTCCCGCGGCGTCCGCAGGAGTGATGAGCTGCATGGCCCGTCGCTCGCCCCGGCGCCCGATCCCCAGTGGCGCCACTCCGACTCCCTGCCGGAAGCCTTCGGAACGATGGGGTTCTTATGGTAAATCGAACGTTAATGACCGGCTCGAATCTCCTGCAAACCGACGGCACGCGGTGACCTTCCGCTCGGTTCTGGTAGCTTCAGCCGCCGACCCCGCGGCCCTCCGGCGAGCGCTCGCCTCGGCCCCGGACATCCTGACCATCGCGGATGCGGAAAAACTTGGTGACGACGCCCTCGCGAGTCTTGCCGGCGCGGCGCAGCGGCTCTGGGTCAGGCTCGCGCCGCTCGACGACCCGAACGTCGAGGATCAGCTCGCGGCGGTCGCCGGACTGCGCGCCGAGGCGGTCGTCTTGCCCGCCGAGCGACCGCAGGACGTCGAGCATCTCGGCGCGCGGCTTGCCGTCCACGAAGCGGACGCCGGCCTCGCCGACGGGTTCGTCAGGATCGTCGTAACCGTCGAGAACGCGGGCTCGCTGTTCGAGATCCACCGGCTGGCGCGGGCCTCGCGCCGCGTGTCGGCGATCGGCTGGAACGGCGAGGCCCTGGCGCAGGACCTCGGGGCCGACGACGACCGGGAGCTGGACGGGCGCTGGAGCGATCCGCTGCAGACAGCCCGCGCGCTCGTGCTCGCAGCCGCCGCCGACGCCGGGCTTCCCGCGATCGACAGCCTCTTCACGGACGCCGATCCCGAGGCCTTGCGGCGGGAGACGGAGCGCGCCGCGCGCGACGGCTTCGCGGCCAAGTTCGCGGTCACCCCGGAGCAGGCCGCGATCATCGGATCCGCCTTCGGCGCCAAGGGCTAACGTCGACGCCCGGAAGGATCCGGCCTTGCTCCCGCCATCGAGGCGGGCCTAAACCGTGCGGTCCCGACCCTGCCGGAGCCGTCATGCGCGCCGAAGACCCTCGCCCCGTTCGCCTTTCGGAATATCGGCCCTCCGACTTCCTGATCGACGAGGTCCATCTCGACTTTCGGCTGGACCCTAACGCGACGCAGGTCACGGCCCGGCTCCGGATGCGGCCGAACCCGGCAGGCGACGCGGGAGCGGCGCTGAAGCTCGACGGCGACGAGCTGAAGCTCGTCTCGGTCGCGATCGACGGCGCGAAGCTCGACGCCGAAGCGCTCGACGTTTCGCCAGAGAGCCTCGTGATCGCGAACCCGCCCCGCGGCGCCTTCGAGCTCGAGATCGTCACCGAGATCGATCCGGAAGCCAATACGCGGCTGATGGGGCTGTACCGCTCAAACCGGTCCTACTGCACGCAGTGCGAGGCCGAGGGCTTCCGCCGCATCACCTACTTCCTCGACCGGCCGGACGTGCTCGCGGTCTACACGACGCGGATCGAGGGGCCGGCGGACGAGTGCCCGCTCCTGCTGTCCAACGGCGAGATGATCGAGAACGGGCCGGCCGGCGAGGGCCGCCACTACGCAGTCTGGCGCGATCCTTGGCCGAAGCCGTCCTATCTGTTCGCGCTCGTCGCCGGCGATCTTGGCGTCGTCGAGGACCGCTTCGTCACGATGAGCGGCCGGGACGTCGCCCTGAAGGTCTTCGTCGAGCACGGCCAGGAGCACCGCGCTCTCCACGCCATGGAGTCGATCAAGGCGTCCATGAAGTGGGACGAGGAGGCGTTCGGCCGCGAATACGACCTCGGCGTCTTCATGGTCGTCGCCGTCTCGCACTTCAACATGGGCGCGATGGAGAACAAGGGCCTCAACGTCTTCAACGACAAGTACGTGCTGGCCTCGCCTGAGACGGCGACCGATGGCGACTACGCCAATATCGAGGCGATCATCGCCCACGAATACTTCCACAACTGGACCGGCGACCGCATCACCTGCCGCGACTGGTTCCAGCTGTGCCTCAAGGAAGGGCTGACCGTCTTCCGCGACCAGGAGTTCACCTCCGATCGCCGCTCGCGGCCGGTGAAACGCATCCAGGACGTGCGCAACCTGCGCGCCCTGCAGTTCGCGGAGGACGCCGGCCCCCTGGCCCATCCGGTCCGCCCGCAGATCTATCACGAGATCAACAACTTCTACACGCCGACGGTCTACGAGAAGGGCGCGGAGGTCATCCGCATGCTCAAGACCTGGATCGGCGAAGACGCCTTCCGGGCGGGCATGGACCTCTACTTCGACCGGCACGACGGTCAGGCCTGCACCATCGAGCAGTTCGTCGCCTGCTTCGCCGAGACCTCCGGCCGCGACCTGACGCAATGGATGCGCTGGTACGACCAGGCCGGGACCCCCGAAGTCACGGTGCGCACCGCCTATGACGCCGACGCGAAGACCTTCGCCGTGGAAACGCAGCAGATAACGCGCCCGACGCCGGGCCAGCCGGAGAAGCGCCCGGTCGTCATCCCGATGACGCTGGGCCTCGTCGGTCCGGACGGCGCCGACATGCCGCTGATCGTCGGCGGCGCGCCTGCGGAACCGGTCTTCACGCTCGCCGAGGAGACGACGCGCATCGTCTTCGAGAACGTCGCCGAGCGGCCGGTTCCCTCGCTGTTCAGGAACTTCTCGGCCCCCGTGAAGCTCGACAGCGACGTCTCGGACGAAGATTTGCTGTTCCTGGCCGGTCATGACAGCGATCCGTTCAACCGCTGGCAGGCCGTGCAGACCGTGGCGCTGCGCCACCTGGTCGCCGCCGCGGCGGCGGTCCGCGAAGGACGCGAAACGCCGGTCGACCCAAGGCTCGCGGAGGCCGTGGGCCGCGCCTTTGACCCGGAGGAGCGCGACTGCGCCTTTGCGGCCCAGGTCGCGAGCCTGCCGAGCGAGGGCGACATCGCGCGCGAAATCGCGCAGGACGTCGATCCCGACGCGATCCATCGCGCCCGCGACGATCTCAAGCGCGCGCTCCGGGCCCGGCTCGCGGACGCCTTGTCCGCCGCCTATGCGCGGCTGGCCTATGACGGCCCTTACTCGCCGGACGCCGCCTCGGCAGGGCATCGCTCGCTTCGGATCGCCGCGCTCGATCTGCTCGCCGCCGGAGGCGACGCGGAGGGTCTCGCGCTCGCGATGACGCTTTACAAGTCCGCCGAGAATATGACCGACCGTGTGATGTCGATGCAGGTCCTTTCGCTGCATGCGGGCGCGGAACGCGAGGAGGCGCTGGCGGATTTCGCGGGTCGCTACGGGCATGATCCGCTTCTCATGGACAAGTGGTTCCTCATCCAGGCCTCCGCGCCGCTGCCGGATGCGGTGGACCGGGTCGAGGGGTTGATGGCGTCGCCGGCCTTCGACATGCGCAACCCGAACCGGGTGCGCTCGCTCATCGGCGCCTTCGGCTCCGGCAATCCGACCCAGTTCAACCGCCCCGACGGCCGCGGCTACGCGCTCGTCGCCGGCGTCGCCGCCGAGCTCAACTCCACCAACCCCCAGGTCGCGGCGCGGCTTCTCGGCGCCTTCCGGACGTGGCGCGCGCTCGAACCAAATCGTCGCGGCCG
This sequence comes from Chelatococcus sambhunathii, assembly GCA_031316315.1. GTDB lineage: Bacteria > Pseudomonadota > Alphaproteobacteria > Rhizobiales > Methylopilaceae > Methylopila. Next base: position 57,662 of record JADBEO010000004.1, on the reverse strand, counting down.
CGCCGAGACGGCGCTCCGGGGTCTTGCTGGTATGCCAAACCTCTCGCCCGACGTCCGCGACATCGTCCGGCGCGCGCTTTCGCCGGACTGATTCGTAATCAGCCAAGTGATTCATCCGACTCGGCTTTTCGGCCTCGCACGTCGCAAGTAATTAACCGGCAGTTAATTACCTCTGGACAGCACCCGGCATCATTGATTCTAATATCAGAAGTCGATTCGACGGGTGGGTTCACGGATCGACTTCTCTCCAGGCTTCGAGCGGAAGGACACTGCGATGGCGCGCGCCACCGTAGCGGGGATGAATTTGCGTCAGCGCCAGACCGGCTTCGAGCACGGAGAACAGCTGTCAGGCGGCGCGCGAAACGCCGTTCGGTTTCGCAGGGCCTGGATCGAGCGCGCGCACAGGCGGCTCACGCAATCCGAACCCCTGCTGCGGCGCCTTGTTCCCGCGCTGATCGTCCTGTTCCTTGTCGCGCTTGGCGCCGTCGCGGCGCTTCAGACCATCCAAGGCCGCGCCGATCGGCTGAGGACCGCGTCCAGCGATCTGGAAACCCTCGCCGCGCTTGCGGCCGTCACCGCGCCGATGGCGGAGCGGCGGCCGGACGTCGCCGCTTATGGATCGGCCATCGCGGCGGGCCTGCCCGCCAACGCCCTCGCCAGCGGCCGGCAGCTTTACTTCACCGACCAGTCGGGCCGGATCGTCGCGCTGTACGGCGCGCCGGAAGGCTCGCCCCCCGCGGATCTCGTGACCTTGCTCGGTCCAGCCCAGCCGCTCACCACCTTCGGCGATCAGGCGGGCGTCATGACGCTGACGCTGCCGAGCGGCGAGCTCGCGCTCGCGACGGTGCGCTCCGCGCGGGGAGCCGCCGGTCAGGTCGCCCTTGTCCAGACGGTGGACTCCGCGCTCGCGCCCTGGCGGGACGAAACACGGGTCAGCCTGTCGCGCTACGCGGCGACCAGCCTCGTGCTCGCTTTGCTCGGTTGCGCCTTCCACTGGCAATCGAGCCGCGCCCGGCGCACTGACGCCGTCTACGAGCGCGTGCAGACGCGCATCGAGACGGCGCTGTCGCGCGGCCATTGCGGGCTGTTCGACTGGGACGTCGCCCGCGGGCGCGTCTTCTGGTCCCGCTCGCTGTTCGACCTCGTCGGCCAGCCGCCTCGCGACCAGCTGGTCTCGTTCGGCGAGTTCAGCGCGCTGACGCATCCCGAGGACATCGACCTCTATGCTCTCGCCGACGAGATCGTGTCCGGCGAGACCGCCAACATCGACCGCGTCTTCCGGATCCGCCACGCCGACGGCGACTGGAAGTGGCTGCGCGCCCGCGCCGAGGTCGTGAAGAGCCGCAACGACAACGGACTGAGGCTCATCGGCATCTGCGTCGACGTCACCGAGCACCGCGTGCTCGCGGAGCGCACCGCGACGGCCGACGTGCGGCTGCGCGACGCCATCGAGACCATCTCCGAGGCCTTCGTGCTCTGGGACTCGCACAACCGGCTCGTGACCTGCAACTCGAAGTTCCAGCAGCTTTATGAGCTCGACGACGAAGCGGTCGTCCCGGGCGCGGCGCGCGACGACATCATCGAGGCCGGCCGCCAGCCGGTGATCGTAAAGTCCGTCAGCCCGGACGGCCGCGTCGAGGCCGGAGCCCGGTCGTTCGAGGCCCAGATCGAGGACGGCCGCTGGCTGCGCATCAACGAACGCCGCACCAAGGACGGCGGCTTCGTCTCGGTCGGCACCGACATCACCTCGCTGAAGCGCCAGGAAGAGCGCCTGATGGATTCCGAGAAGGCGCTCATGGCGAACGTCGCCGACCTTCGCAAGTCCCGTCAGACGCTGGAGATCCAGGCGCAGCAGCTGGCAGACCTCGCCGAAAAATACGCCGAGCAGAAGAGCGCGGCGGAAAGCGCCAGCCAGGCGAAGTCGGAATTCCTCGCCAACATGTCCCACGAGCTCCGGACGCCGCTCAACGCGATCCTCGGCTTCTCGGAGATCATGCAGTCCGGCCTGTTCGGCCCGCTCGGCTCGGAAAAGTACGGCGAATACGTCGCCGACATCCGCGATAGCGGCCAGTACCTGCTCGACGTCATCTCCGACATCCTCGACATGTCGAAGATCGAGGCCGGCCGCTTCATGATCTCGCGCGAGGCGATCGACATCGACAAGGTCGTGCTCGATGCGATGCGCGTCATCGCTCCGCGCGCCGAGGAGAAGTCGATCGCGCTACGCGCCGAGGCCGCCTGCGGCACGAGCGTCGAGGTCGACCGCCGGGCGCTGAAGCAGATCCTGCTGAACCTGCTCTCGAACGCGGTGAAGTTCACGCCGGCGGGCGGGCGCGTGACGATCCGCACCCGAGCCGTCGCGTCGGCGATGCATCTCTATATCGAGGACACCGGCATCGGCATCTCGAAAGACGCCATCGAGAAGCTCGGCCGCCCCTTCGAGCAGGTCGAAAACCAGTTCACCAAGACCCACAAGGGCTCCGGCCTCGGCCTCGCCATCGCGAAGTCGCTCGCCGAGTTGCACGGGGGCTCCATGCGCATCCGCTCCACCGTCGGCGTCGGCACCGTGGTGCTGGTGAGGCTTCCGATCCGCGCGGAGGCGGAAGAAGCGCTGCGCGAGATCGCGTGAAACGAAAGCGTCGACGCGTATTGGCAGGCGCTTATTCCAGGTTCTTCATCACCCGCGTGAACACCGCGCGCGCCGCCTTCTGGCGCTCGGCGAGGTCGGCCGTCAGCCTCGAAAAATCCGGCGCCTCCCCGACGCGGCAAAGCAGCGCCTTGAGCCCTTCGGGGGCGTCGTCCGGATCGAAACGCGTACCCTCCACGGCGACGCGCAGCGCCTGCGTCAGGTCGAGCTGGAGATGCGCCGCGGAGACGAGCGCCGCGTGGTCCTCCTCGTCGAGCAGGCCCGCCTCCCGAGCCCGGTCGATCGCCCCGGCGGTCACCGTGAAAAGCAGCTTGGGCTTCGTGTGGCCGTAAGCGAGCTGCAGCGCCTGCGCAACGAACTCGATATCGACCAGCCCGCCCGGCGCGTGCTTCAGATTCCACGGACCGCCGCCGCCCTTCTCCCTGTCGAGCAGCGCGCGCATCTCGCGCACGTCCTTCGCGACCTTCTTCGGGTCGCGCTTCATCGTCAGAACCTTGCCGATCGCCCGTCCGACCGTCCTGCGGAACGTCTTCGGACCGGCGACCACGCGGGCGCGGCTCAGCGCCATATGCTCCCAGGTCTCCGCCTCCTCCGCCTGATAGCTCTCGAAGGCCTTTAACCGCGTCGCGAGCGGCCCGGCGCGGCCTGACGGCCTGAGGCGGAAATCGGTGTCGTAGAGCACCCCTTCCGCCGTCGGCGCCGAGATCGCGGCGGTGAGACGCTGCGTCAGCCGCGCGTAGAATTGTGATGGAGCGATCGGGCGGTCGCCGTCGGTCTCCGTCGTCTTGTCCGGATGCTCATAAAGCAGGATGAGGTCAAGATCGGAGGCCGCGGTCATCTCCTCCCCGCCGAGCTTGCCCATCGCGACGACCGCCGCCTGCCCGCCCTTCACCCGCCCGTGGACACGGACGAGCTCCGCCTCGACGCGCTCGAACAGGGCTTCGACCAGCACGTCGGCGGTGCGCGCGAAGGCGAGGCCCGCCTGGTCCGCAGGCGCCGTGCCCGACGCGACGCGGATGCCGATCAGCGTGTTGAGCTCCTGTCCGACGATGCGGGCGCGGTCGAGCATGTCTTCGTAGGTCGTCGACTGCGCGAGCGCCTCCGAGACGCGGGCTTCGATCTCCTCCCGGCTCGGTAGATGGCCGAAGAAGGCCGGGTCGAGCAGCGCGTCGAGCACGCGAGGGCGGCGCGCCAGCGTCTCTGCCAGCCGAGGAGCCGCGCCGAGAACATCGGCCAGCAGGTTCAGAATTTCCGGATGGGCGCGGACCAGCGCGAGCAACGCGATCCCGCCGGTCGTGCGCTCCAGAACCTTGTCGAAGCCGTTGAGCGCCGCGTCCGGCCGGCCGGATTTCGCCAACGCCTGCAGAATCGCCGGCGCTAGCTCGGTCAGGATCTCGCGGGCGCGGGCGCTGCGCATCGAGGGGTAGCGGCCGCGATGCCAGCCGCGCACCGTCTGGATCGCTGAGGCCGGCTCGGCGTAGCCCATGCCCGACAGCGCTCTCAGCGTATCGGGGTCGTCGTCCTCGCCTGTGAAGACGAGGCTGCCGGCCTCCGACGACAGGTCCGGCGCGTCCTCGAACAGCTTGGCGTAGTGGCGCTGGACGAGCTTGAGCCGCGTCGTCAGCACCTTGGCGAAGCTGTCGCGGTCCTCGTAGCCGGCGAAGCGCGCGAAGCGCAGAAGCTCCTCCTCGTCGTCCGGCAGCGTGTGGGTCTGGGCGTCGTCGATCATCTGCAGGCGGTGCTCGAGCCCGCGCAGGAACCAGTAGGCGTCGACAAGGGCGTCGCGCGCCGTCGCGGTGATCCATCCCGTCTCGACCAGCCGGCCGAGCGTCTCGATCGTGCTGCGGCTTCTCAGGTCCGGATCCCTGCCGCCCGCGACGAGCTGCTGGGTCTGCGCGAAGAACTCGATCTCGCGGATGCCGCCGCGGCCGAGCTTCAGATTGTGGCCTTCGACGGCGATCTGCCCGTGGCCCTTGTGGGCGTGGATCTGCCGCTTCATGGCGTGGATGTCGGCGATCGCCGCATGGTCGAGCGATCGGCGCCATATGAACGGGCGCAGTTCCTTCAGGAACAGCTCGCCCGCGTCGGCGTCGCCGGCGACCACGCGCGCCTTGATCATGGCCGCGCGCTCCCAGTTCTGGCCGACGCTCTCGTAATAGCTGAGCGCCATGTCGCGGGAGATCGCGACCGGCGTGGAGCCGGGGTCGGGCCTGAGGCGGAAGTCGACCCGGGCGACGTAGCCGTCCGCGGTGCGCTCCTGCAGCAGCTTGCCGATCGTCTGCGCGACGCGGACGAAGACGGAGGTGATCTCCTCCTCGTCCGCGACCTGCGAGACCTCCGTGTCGAAGAAGGCGATCAGGTCGACGTCGGAGGAGTAGTTGAGTTCACGCGCGCCGAGCTTGCCCATGCCGAGCACGAAGAAGCCCGATCCTTTCTCGGGGTCTTCCGGATGGGGCAGCATCAGCTTGCCGGCGCGATAGGCGTCCCTGAGCGCCGCCCGCGTCGCGGCGCGGATCGCCGCCTCCGCGACGTCGGACAGCGCCGCCGTCACTTCGGCCCCCTCCCAGACGCCGCCGATGTCGGCGAGCGCGATGGTAAGCGCGGCTTCCGCCCGGCCCTGCCGGAGCGCGGCGGCGAGGGCGCGATCGTCGTCGCGCCACGCGCCGTCCATCGCCGCGACGATTTCGGAAAGCCGCGTCTCCGGCGCCGCCGAAAAAGCGCGGACTGCGCGGTCGGGATCGCGGTCGATCAGACCCCACAGGAACGGCGAATGTTCGGCGAGACGCTCGAGCGCCGTTCGGACCGCGGGCTCCCGCTGCGCGAGCGCGTCAAGTTCGACGGCGTCCTCCTCGGCGAGGCGTTCGTCGAGCTTCGCGCCTCCCGCCGCAGCCGGGGCGGCCTTCGCGGAGCCCACGATGCGCGCGGCGAGCGCGTCCTCCGGCAGCCGCCCGGCGGCCGGAGCGGACGCTTTCGCGGTCGATCTTGCGGCCATGGACTTGCGCCTCCTCGACCGAGAGCCTTGTGCGACGGAGGCGGCGAGGACAAGGCGGCGGGCGTTAGACTTCAGGCTCTGTCACGTTAACGACGTCTCGTAACGACGCCGCGCAAACTCGTTTGACTAGGCCGGTCGTCGCCCGACAAATCGCGGCGGCCGCGCGGCGCGGCTCCAGTTCATCCAGGTGTTCATCCTGACCGCGCGATCCACCGAGACCAGCCTGCAGATCGCCGGATCGCGCATGAGCGAGGCGGTGCTGCTCGTCATTCTGACGGTCGCGCTCTATGCCGCCGTCTGGACGATCTGGCCGACGCTGACCGCCGGATCAGGCGGCAACGACGCGCTGTTCCTCGCCGACGGCGCCCGCCGGATCGCGCTTGGCCAGCTGCCTCATCGCGACTTCTCGCTGCCCACCGGCGTCGAGCCCTATCTCGGCTATCTGGCCGGCGGATGGCTGCTGCCAGCGGCGCCGGCCTATATCGGCGCGCACCTCGTCGGCTTCCTGCTGATCGCGCCGCTCGTCATTGCCGCCGGCGCGACCTTCGAAAGGCGAATCGAACTCTGGATCTTCCTGCTGGTCGTCGCGCTCGCAGCGCTCTTCCCATTCAACACGACCCAGCCGAACTTCTACGGCATCTCGTTCATCGCCAGCTACAACAGGCTGGCCTCGGCATTTTCGATCGCCGCGCTCGCCTGGATCTTCCGTTCGTCCGAAACAGGCGGCGCCTGCGTCAAGGGCGTGCTGCTCGCCTACGCCCTGCTGTTCGCGTTCTTCCTCAAGATCGTTCTGGTCGGCGTTGCGCTCGCGCCGGCGCTGGTCCTCGCGCTTTGCAATCCGGTCTGGCGGCGCGCCGTGCTGATCGGCGCGGGCCTGTCCATCGGGGCGCTGGCGGGCGTGGAAGCCGCAAGCGGCGGCCTCGTCAGCGGGTACATCGCAGACATCCGCGCGATGTCCGCGATCAACTCCGCCTCGGCCCCCTACTTCTTCGCCTCGTTCATCTTTCGCACCTTTGCGCTGCAATGCGTCCTCGCAGCCCTCATCGCTTGGCGGCTTCTGGACGTCGTCGGCGAAATCCGGCGCTCGGGCGCGGCGCTGACGAGCCGGGGCGCATGCGCGGCTCTATCGGTCCCGCTCGCCATGGCCGCCGCCTTCGCCGCCCTCGTCTTCTCCGAAAGCCAGGGCACGGAAGGCCTTGAATTCTCCAGCGCCGCGGGCCTCGTCTTCGCGCCCGCCCTCGGCGGTCGGCGGCCGGGCGGCCTTCGCATGGCCGTCCTCGTCGCCGCCGCGACGCTGAGCGCGGGCGCGCTCGCGATCAACGCCTTCGAGAACGGGACGGCGGTTCTGCTCAAGCGAAAGGGTCCGGCGGCGCCGGTCGTCTGGGTCGAGCGCTTCCTGCCGCATACCGCCGTCCCCGCGGCCATGCTCGGTCGGGCGGAGGCAACGGCGGCGATCTGGACCCAGGGCGCAGGCCTGCTGAAGGACCTGTCGGGCGACGGACGGGATCAGATCAACCGCTCCGACGTGGAGCTCTATCTGGCGCAGTGGAAGATCGTCGACGACGCGATCCGGGCGATCGGAACCGACGCGGCGTCGCTCGGCCCTGTCGTCACGCTCGCCAATGTCGATCTGTTCGGATTGGCGCTGGGGGCGGAGCCCGCGAAGGGCGTCAAGATCGTCCACGACGTCGGCCGCACCATCGCGCCGCTCGGCTTCGACCAGGCGCGCGCCTATCTGGCCGGCGCCAGAACCGTTTTCGCGCCCACCTGCGCCATGGCCGAGGCGCCGGGGCCCGAACTGATGTCGCGCTGGTTCGCGGAGGCGCTGGCGGCCGACTTCACGCCGCGCCGCCTCAACCCCTGCTGGACGATGCACGTCCGAAAATGAACGCGGCCCTTCAGATGCCGGCGTCGTAGAAGATCTGGTCCATCGTCTGGGCCGGCTCCGCACAGGGGCTCGCGCCGACGATGCGGGCCGGGATGCCGACGACGGTGACGTTCGGCGGCACGTCGCGCAGCACCACCGAATTCGCGGCGACGCGCGAGCAGTGTCCGACCTCGATGTTGCCGAGGATCGACGCGCCCGCGCCGATCAAGACGCCGTGGCGGATCTTCGGGTGACGGTCCTCATCGCTCTTGCCGGTGCCGCCGAGCGTCACGCCGTGCAGCATCGAGACGTTGTCTTCCACCACCGCAGTCTCGCCGATGACGATGCCTGTGGCGTGGTCGAAGAAGACGCCCTTGCCGAAGGGGGCGGCGGGATGCACGTCGACCTGGAAGATGTTGGAGGCGCGGCTCTGGATGTAGAGCGCGAGGTCGCGCCGGCCCTGCTTCCACAGCCAGTGCGCCAGACGATGCGCCTGGATGGCGTGAAAGCCCTTGAAGTGGAGCAGCGGCTCGATCGCCCGGTGGCAGGCGGCGTCGCGCTCGACGACGGCGGAGAGGTCGGCTCGAATGGCGTGGCCGATCTCCGGATCGTCCTCGCTCGCCTCCTTGAAGGCCTGCCAGATGATCGAGCGCGGCACGTCGACATGGTCGAGACGGGCCGCGACCCGGTGGCCGACCGCCTCCTCGAGGCGTTCATGGTTCAGCACCGTGCCCATGATGAAGCCGCCGAGCTCCGGCTCACGCCGCACGATGTCGTCGGCCTCGGCGCGAATGCGCGCCCAGACGGGGTCGAGCGTCTTCAGGTTATGAGCTTCGGCGCGCGCCAGCTTGACCATGGACCATCTCCGGAGCGCAGCTCGAACTCGGCGGCACCCTAACACGCGATCGTAAACGCATCAGCCCGGCGATACGATCAAATCTGAACGCTGCATTAAGGTCGTCTGCCGAGGAAGGACAAGACCCCCTCCTTGTAGACCTTGTCGCCGACGGCCCTGTTGTGATCGCGGCGCGGGATCGGCAGCGCCTCGGCGCCCGGGATCAGCGCGACCAGCGCGTCGAGATCGCCCGACACCTCGTCCTCAGTCCCGACAGCGACCAGGACGGGGACCTTGATGGTCGCGAGCATCGCCTCGTCGACCAGCGAGCGCTGCATGCGCATGCAGGCCGAAAGCGCCTTGCGGTCGGCGCCCGTCGCTTCGGCGAACTTCCGGAACATCTTGGCCATCGGGTGCGGGACGTCGTCTACCGACGGCGCGACGAGCCCTTCGGCGATCGCCTGGGCGTTCGGCGCGCCGCGCAAGAGCCCCTCGCCCATCCCGCCGAGGATCGCGCTGCGGAGCCGTTCCGGCCGCTTGATCGCCATCAGCGCCGTGATGCGGGCGCCCATGGAGTAGCCCATCACGTCGGCTTGGTCGATCCCGAGATGGTCCAGCAGGTTGAAGGCGTCGCCCGCCATCAGGTCGGCGCCGTAGAAGGCCGGATCGTAGAGCTTCTCGCTTGCGCCGTGGCCGCGATTGTCGATCGCGATCACCCGCCGCCCGTCGCGCTTCAGCGTGTCGAACCAGCCCGGCCCGACCCAGTTGACGTCCAGCGACGAGGCGAAGCCGTGGATGAGGAGGATCGGGTCGCCCTCCCCCTCGTCGCGAAAAGCGAGTTCGATTCCGTCGGAATGGAAGGTCGACATGTCGGATCCGGCAGACTGGAGGCGGCCGGACCTATAGCCGCGGCGGCCGGGGAGAGGAAGACGAAAGGCGCATGGCGCCCCGGCGGACGGCGATCTCCCTGCCTTACGGGATCGATCTTGCTCCGCCTCGCACGGTCCCGTAATCCAGACTCACCGAAAGCCGAGGAGCCGACATGGCCGACCACGCCGTCCCGCACTTCGCCAACGACATCGGCGTGTCCATCATCCATATCGGCGCGCGCGAGTTCATGTGCGTCGGCGCCAAGCCGCCCTTCGACCACCCGCACGTGTTCCTAGACATGGGCGACGAGACCGAGATCATCTGCCCGTACTGCTCGACGCTCTACCGCCTGCGCGCCAGCCTGCACGCCGACGAGACCGATCCGGCGGGCTGCCTCTGGCATACGCCCGCGCCGGCCTGAGCACCCAGAAATGACCGCCCTGATCGCGGGCGGCGGGGTCGCGGGGCTGACCCTTGCGCTTGCGCTCGGCCGGCGCGGGCTGGTCAGCACGCTGTTCGAACGCGCGGCCCGGCTCGACGAGGTCGGCGCCGGCGTGCAGCTGTCGCCCAACGCCGGCCGCGCGCTCGCGGCGCTCGGTCTCGACGAGGCGCTCGACGCGGTCGCCACACGGCCCCAGGCGGTCGTCATCCGCGACGCCGTCACCGGCCGGCTCCTGAAGCGGCTGACGCTGGGCGCGCAGGCCGAGCGGCGCTGGGGCGCGCCCTACCGCGTCGTCCACCGGGCCGACCTGCAGGCGATCCTGTTCAAGGCCTTGCGCGCGGTCGGCAGCTGCGAGATCCGCCTTGCAAGCGAGTTGCGCGGCGTCCGCGCGACGGAGAACGGCGTCGAGATCGACGTCGCCGACGCCTCCGGCGAGGCGGCCTTCGCCGGCGACTGGCTCGCCGGCTGCGACGGCCTGCGATCGGTCGCGCGCGGCGCGATCGGCCTGCCCACCGACGTCGGGGCGTCGCAGCTCAAGGCGTGGCGCGCGACCGTGACGGCTGATACAGCGCCGGCCGCCTTCGATCCAAAATCCGTCGGCGTCTGGCTCGGTCCGGGCGCCCATCTCGTCGTCTATCCGGTGCGCCGCGGCCGGGAGGCCAACATCGTGCTGATCGGCGGCGGGAAGGCCGAGGCTCCGCTCGCGCTCACGGGGCGATGGGCGCCGGCGGCGCAAGCCTTCGCTCGGCTTGAGGCGGCCTGGACGCCCTGGCCGCTGCATGACCGCGCGCCGGACTCGAGAATGCAGCGGGATCGGATCGCGCTCGTCGGCGACGCCGCCCACGCCGCCCTGCCTTCGCTGGCGCAGGGCGCGGGCTTCGCGATCGAGGACGCGACGGTTCTGGCGCGGCTCGTGGCCGAGCGCGGCCCGACCGCCGCCCTGCCGGCCTATGAGGCCGCCCGGCTCCGGCGTTGCGCGCGCATGCAGGCGGGCGCCCGAAGGCAGATCCGCATCGACCACCTGTCGGGCCCCGCCGCCGTCGCGCGCAACGCGGCGCTCGCGCTTGCGCCGGAGGCCGCGCTCATCCGAGGCCTCGACTGGATCTACGGCTGGCGGGACGCGGCCTGAGCCTGCATCACCCCGCGAGCTTCGCCGCGATCTCGGCGACGTGCTTGCCCTGGAAGCGGGCGCCGGCGAGCTCGTTCTCGCTCGGCTGGCGCGAGCCGTCGCCCTTTGCGATCGTCGAGGCGCCGTAGGGCGAGCCGCCGGTGATCTCGTCCATGTTCATCTGGCCGGCGAAGCTGTAGGGCAGCCCGACCACGACCATCCCATGGTGCAGCAGGGTCGGGATGAAGCTGAGGATCGTCGACTCCTGGCCGCCATGCTGGGTCGCGCTCGAGGTGAAGACCGAGCCGACCTTGCCGACCAGCTTGCCGCCGAACCACAGACCGCCGGTCTGGTCGACGAAGGACCGCATCTGCGACGCGACCGTGCCGAAGCGCGTCGGCGCGCCGAAGATGATGGCGTCGTAGTCCGGCAGTTCGTCGACCGTCGCGACCGGAGCGGCCTGGTCGAGCTTGAAATGGTTCTGCCGCGCGACCTCCTCAGGGACGGTCTCCGGCACGCGCTTCACGGCGACCTCGGCTCCAGCCTCCCGCGCGCCTTCTGCGACGGCGTTCGCCATGGTCTCGATATGGCCGTAGGTCGAGTAGTAGAGCACCAGCACCTTGGCCATCACGGCCTCCTTTTCCGCCTCGCCCCGCGGGCGTGAACAGGTCGCGGCGGAAAGTGCGTCGGGTCGCTGGCCCCGGCAAGGGTTGAGGCGCGAGCGGTCAATTGCGCCGACGCAAGGACGTGACCGTTCAGATTTGCGCGATCGCAGGCGTACGAACGCGCAGCTTCGGCGAACGATGGTAAGGGTTCGAGGTCCCTTCCGAGCGAGCGTCCCAATGGCCGAACCGACCGCCGCATCCGTCCGCCTCGAGCGCGAGGGCGCGCGCGCGACGCTGCTGATCGACCGGCCGGAGAAGAAGAACGCGCTGAACGAGGCGGCCTGGCTCGCCTTCCAGCAGGTCGCCGCCGAGATCGAGAGCGATCCGGAGATCGCGGTGGTGACTGTGCGCGGCGCGGGTGGCGTGTTCTCCGCCGGCGCCGACATCTCGGAGTTCGTCGCGCTGACCAGCGCATCGACGGAGCGCCGCGACGCCTTTGCGGACGCGGTGCGCGACGGCGAGGAGGCGGTGGCGAGGATCTCGAAGCCGACGGTCGCCGCGATCGAAGGCGCCTGCGTCGGCGGCGGCTGCCAAATCGCGCTGGCCTGCGACATCCGCCTCGCCGCCGAAGGCGCGCGCTTCGGCGTGACGCCGGCGAAGCTCGGCATCGCCTATCCGGTCGTCAGCACGCGTCGGTTGGTGACGACTGTCGGCAAGTCGGCCGCGAAGGATCTTCTGTTCACAGGCCGTCTGATCTCCTCGGACGAGGCGCTGGCGATCGGGCTGGTCGACCGCGTCGTGCCCGCCGGCCAGCTCGAAGCGGAGCTCGAGTCGCTGCTCGCGCAGCTGGAGGCGAACTCGCGCTATTCGCTGATGGTCGCCAAACGAACGATTGACGGGCTGGACGATCCGGCGAGCCACGCCGAGCTCGACGCTTTGTGGCGCGGCGGGTTTTCGGGCGAGGATCTGAAGGAGGGCGCGCGCGCCTTCCTGGAGAAGCGCAAGCCGGCCTTTTCTTGGCGCGGCTGAGCGGGGCGCTCGGCGTCATCCTCGGGCTTGGCCGGTGGATCCATCATTTGCGCAAGAGAGATGGATGCCCGGATCGAGTCCGGGCATGACGAAGGATAGAGGAGCCGGCGATGGAGACCTTCGAGTGGATCGTCGCGCTGCTGCTCGGGGCGGCGCTGCTGGCGACGCTCGCCCGGCGGCTCGGCGCGCCCTATCCGACCTTTCTCGCGATCGGCGGCGCTTGCCTCGCCTTCGTGCCGAACAGCCCGGAATGGACGCTCGACCCCCATCTCGCCCTGACCCTGTTCGTGGCGCCGATCCTGGTCGACGCCGCCTATGACACCTCGCTTCGCGATCTCCGCGACAACTGGGCGCCGGTCGCCGGCCTCGTCATCGCAGCGGTGGTCGCCACGACGGCGGCCGTCGCGGTTCTGGCGCGCTGGCTGCTGCCCGACATGCCCTGGGCGGTCGCGATCGCGCTCGGCGCGATCGTCGCCCCGCCCGACGCCGCCGCTGCGACCGCCGTCGTGCGCCAGGTCCGCCTGCCGCATCGGATCCTCAAGATTCTCGAGGGCGAGAGCCTGCTGAACGACGCCAGCGCCCTGCTGATCTACCGCCTCGCGATCCTCGCTGCGCTGGGCGGCAGCGGCCTGACCTTCTCCTCCTTCGCGCCGGTCTTCGCGCTCACCGTCTTCGGCAGCCTCGCCGCCGGCTTCATCGCGGCGCGGATCACCATGCCGCTGACCCGGCTCGGCGACGTGTCCACCTCGATCATCATGCAGTTCTGCCTGACCTTCGGCGTCTGGATCGCGGCCGAGGCGATCGGCCTGTCGGGCATTCTGACGCTGGTGGTCTACGCCATGACGATCGCGCGACGCGGCGGCGAGCGCATGCCGGCGCGGATGCGCGTGCCGAGCTTCGCGGTGTGGGAGACCGTCGTCTTCGTGCTGAACGCCTTCGCCTTCGTGCTGATCGGCCTGCAGCTCCGGCCGATCTGGGAGCGGCTGGGCGGTCTCGCCATGTCCTATCTCGGGGTCGCGCTGGCTGTGCTCGTCGTGGTGATCCTCGCCCGCTTCGCCTGGGTGATGGCCTACAACAAGGCGATCCGCGCCCGCATCGCCCGCTACGGATTCAACCCGCCACGGCCGATGTCGCGGCCGACCGTCGGCGGCGGGGTGGTGATCTCCTGGGCCGGCATGCGCGGCATCGTCACGCTCGCCGCCGCCTTCGCGACGCCCGAAACGCTGCCGGACGGCGCGCCATTCCCCTATCGCGACCTGATCCTGCTCACCGCCTTCGTGGTGGTGCTTGGAACGCTGGTCCTGCAGGGACTGACCCTCGCGCCGCTGATCGCCTGGCTCGGCCTCACCGACGACGACCCCGTCGGCCGCGAGGTCCGCATCGCGCGCGTCGAGGCGTACCGCGCGGGGCTTGCGGCGATCGAAGGCGACGACAGCCTGCCGGCCCGGCTGCTGCGCAAGGAATATCTCGCGGCGATCGAGCTCAATCAGGATGGCGCGGGCGAGCGCATGGGCGACACGCCCGCCGGCCCGCAGCGTCGGCAGGCGATCGCCGCCGCGCGCGAGAAGATGCTGGAGCTGCGCCGCGAGGCCGTCATCGGCGACGACGCCTTCCACGTGCTCGAGCAGGAGCTCGATTGGGCCGAGCTCGCCGCAGGATAGATCCCATGGTTGCTTCGGCTTGTCGCGCGGCCGCCGCCTTTGATTGTCGGGCCGTCCGCGCCATCATCTCGCGCCGCAGCAGCGTCAATGTCTCCCGGAGCCGCCGTATGACGAGCCGCATCGTCGCCGTCGAACCGTTCGATCTCGTGGTGTTCGGCGGGACGGGCGACCTCGCCCATCGCAAGCTCTTCCCGTCCCTCTACCTGCGCGACCGGGACGGCCAGATGACCGAGCCGAGCCGGATCATCGGCGTCTCCCGTTCGCATATGGACCGCAAGGAGTTCCGGGCGGACGTGAAGAAGGCGCTGGAGACCTATGTGTCCGCGGCCGAACTCGAGAAGAAGGCGGTCTCGCGCTTTCTCGACCGCCTCGACTTCGTCGCGGTCGACGCGACCGGCGCCAATGGCTGGGACGACCTGCGGACCCGCATCGCCGACGGCCTCGATCGTGTGCGCGCCTTCTACCTCGCGACCTCCCCGGACCTGTTCGACGCCATTACCCACGGTCTCGCCAAGCACGAGCTGCTGACGCCCAAGACCCGCGTGGTGCTGGAGAAGCCGCTCGGCAAGGACCTCGCCTCGGCGCGCGAGATCAACGCGGCCGTCGCGGACGTGCTGCCCGAGAGCCAGATCTACCGGATCGACCATTATCTCGGGAAGGAGACCGTCCAGAACCTGATGGCGCTGCGCTTCGCCAATGTGCTGTTCGAGCCGGTGTGGGACTCGGCTCACGTCGACCACGTACAGATCACGGTCGCCGAGAAGGTCGGGGTCGAAGGGCGTGGCGGTTATTACGACACGTCCGGGGCCCTGCGCGACATGGTGCAGAACCACATCCTGCAGTTGCTCTGCCTTGTCGCCATGGAGCCGCCGTCGGAGTTCGAGGCTGACGCGCTGCGCGACGAGAAGCTCAAGGTCCTGCGCGCGCTGAAGCCGATCGACGAGACCAACGTCCGTTCGCTGACCGTGCGCGGCCAGTACCGCCAGGGCGCGATCGACGGCAAGTCCGTGCCCGGCTACATCGACGAGCTTCCGGAGGCGGATTCCTCGTCGACGGAGACCTTCGTCGCGCTGAAGGCCGAGGTGCAGACCTGGCGCTGGGCCGGCGTGCCGTTCTACCTGCGCACCGGCAAGCGCCTGCCGAACCGGGTCAGCGAGATCGTCATCCAGTTCCGCGACGTGCCGCTGTCGATCTTCGGCTCGGCCGGCGGCTTCCTCGCCCCGAACCGCCTCGTCATCCGCCTGCAGCCCGACGAGGGCGTGAAGCTCTATCTGATGATCAAGGATCCCGGGCCGGGCGGCATGCGCTTCCGGGAGGTTCCGCTCAACCTGTCATTCGCCGAGACCTTCAAGGGGCCGAACCCCGACGCCTATGAGCGGCTGCTGATGGACGTGATCCGCGGCAGCCAGGCGCTGTTCATGCGGCGCGACGAGGTCGAGGCCGCCTGGATGTGGGCGGATCCGATCCTCGAAAGCTGGTCGCGCCTCGGGCGCGTGCCCGACCCCTATACGGCCGGCACCTGGGGGCCATCTACCGCGGTCGCGCTGATCGAGCGCGACGGGCGGACCTGGCACGAGGATCCGTCCTGAATATCCGAGGACTTCACGTGACCGACATCGCCTTCCGCGCTTTCCATGACCGCGACGCGCTCGCGCTGACGCTCGCAGCCGAGGTCGCCGAGGCGCTCCGGGCCGACATCGCCGACGGCGGCGAGGCGACGCTCGCCGTCTCCGGCGGCTCGACGCCGAAGAAGTTCTTTCACGCGCTGTCGAAGGCCGAGCTGGATTGGGAGTCGGTGGCCATCACGCTCGTTGACGAGCGCTGGGTCCCGGACACCGACGAGCGCTCGAACGCGCGCCTCGTGAACGAGCATCTGCTCTGGAACGAGGCGGCGCGCGCCCGCTTTGTCCCGCTGTTCACCGACGCCACCTCCCCGGAAGGGGCCCTGCCGGACGTGCAGCAGCGCGTGGCGGACCTCGCGGGGCCCCTGACCGTCGCCGTGCTCGGCATGGGCGAGGACGGCCACACCGCCTCCTTCTTTCCTGGCGGCGACCGGCTGGACGACGCGATCGATCCGACCGGCAAGGCGCTCGTCATGTCGATGCGGGCGCCGGCGGCCATCGAGCCCCGCATCACGCTGACGCTGCCTGTGCTGCTCGCGGCGAAGAAGCTCGTCCTGCACATCGAGGGCGAGACCAAGAAGACGGTGCTCGACGCGGCGCTCGCGGGAGAAGATCCGCGCGACATGCCGATCCGCGCCGTGATCCAGAACGCCCCGGCGCCGCTCGACGTGGTCTGGGCGCCGTGAGCGGCGCATGATTCTTGCTGGGATCGTCGGAAATGCGTGCTTCGAGACGGCCCTTGCGGGCCTCCTCAGCATGAGGAAGAGCTGAGGTTGCCAAACATCCTCCATCCCTCATGCTGAGGAGCGGCGCGTGAGCGCCGCGTCTCGAAGGCACGCACAACCGACGTGCACGCCTGAACCGGAGAGGCTCTTCATGACCCTCGACGCCCGCATCGCAGACGTCACCGAAACGATCGTGGCCCGCTCGCGAGACAGCCGCGCGCGCTATCTCGACGACATCGGACGAGCGGCCGCCGAAGGACCGCATCGGGCCGCCCTGTCCTGCGGCAACCTCGCCCACGGCTTCGCCGGCTGCGGCGCGCACGACAAGGCGGCGCTGAAGGGCCAGCAGGTCCCGAACGTCGCGATCGTCACCGCCTACAACGACATGCTCTCGGCGCATCAGCCTTATGAGCGCTTTCCCGACCTCATCCGCGCGGCGGCGCGCGAGGCGGGCGCTGTGGCGCAGGTCGCCGGCGGCGTGCCGGCGATGTGCGACGGCGTCACGCAAGGGCGCCTGGGCATGGAGCTCTCTTTGTTCTCGCGCGACGTCATCGCCATGGCGACCGCGGTCGCGCTTTCCCACGACATGTTCGATGCCGCTCTCTATCTCGGCATCTGCGACAAGATCGTGCCCGGCCTCGTGATCGGCGCGCTCGCCTTCGGCCATCTGCCGGCGGTGTTCGTGCCGTCGGGGCCCATGCCCTCGGGCATCTCGAACGACGAGAAGAGCCGCGTCCGCCAGCTCTACGCCGAGGGCAAGGTCGGGCGCGAGGAACTGCTCGAGTCCGAGGCCGCAAGCTACCACTCGCCCGGCACGTGCACTTTCTACGGCACGGCGAATTCGAACCAGATGCTGATGGAGATCATGGGCCTCCATCTGCCGGGGGCGAGCTTCGTGCCGCCAAACACGCCCTTGCGCGACGCGCTGACGACTGCGGCGGTCCGCCAGTCGCTCGCCATCACCCGCTCCGGCAACGGTTACGCGCCGATCGGCAAGATTCTGGACGAGAAAGCCTTCGTGAACGGCATCGTCGGCCTCAACGCCACCGGCGGGTCGACCAACCACGCGATCCACCTCGTGGCGATGGCCAAGGCCGCCGGCATCACGCTGACCTGGGATGACTTCGACAAGCTATCCGCCGCCACGCCCCTGCTCTGCCGCATCTACCCGAACGGCTCGGCCGACGTGAACCACTTCCACGCCGCCGGCGGCATGGCCTTCCTGATCAAGGAGCTGCGCTCGCGGGGATTGCTCCACGACGACGTCCTCACCGTGATGGGACCCGGCCTTTCCGACTACGAGAAGGAGCCGACGCTGCTCGGCGACGAGATCGTCTGGAAGCCGATCCCCGAGAAGAGCGGCGACGAGAGCGTGCTGCGCCCGGCGGCGGCGCCGTTCCAGCCGGAGGGCGGGCTGAAGGTGCTCGACGGCAATATCGGCCGCGCCGTCATCAAGGTGTCGGCGGTCGATCCCGACAAATGGGTGATCGAGGCACCGGCGCGGGTGTTCTCGAGCCAGGACGCGCTGGAGGCCGCCTTCCGCGCGGGCGAGCTCGACCGGGACGTGGTCGCGGTCATCCGCTTCCAGGGACCGAAGGCCAACGGCATGCCGGAGTTGCACCGCCTTACGCCCTCGCTCGCCGTGCTGCAGAAGCGCGGGCACAAGGTCGCGCTGGTGACGGACGGGCGCATGTCCGGCGCCTCCGGCAAGGTGCCGGCCGCGATCCATGTCACGCCCGAAGCCGCCGATGGCGGCCCCATCGGTCGCATCCGCGACGGCGACGTAGTGCGGGTGGATGCGGTCAACGGCGCGCTCGAGGTTATGGTGGCGGCCGACGAATTCGCGACCCGGCGTCAAGCCTTCGAGGAGACCGAGCCGGTGTTCGGCATGGGCCGCAACCTGTTCGCGGGCTTCCGGGCGCTTGTGGGCTCGGCGGAACACGGCGCGAGCGCGATTTGAGCCTTCCCTTCATCCCTGCCCCGCGGCAGCGGGTAGGGTGACAGAGCGAAAGCGTGTCGGGTGGGGACGTGGAGCACTAAGCTGTCTCGCGCCATATCTTGAACCGACCCCACCCGACCCGGCTTCGCCGGGCCACCCTCCCCTCTTCGAGGGAGGGATCAAGAGCCGCTGGAGACCTCGTATGACCGCCGCCCGCGACGCCGTTTTCGACCGTCTCGCCGAGCACCGGCGCGCGACCGAAGGCGTGACGCTGCGCGAGCTGTTCGCGAAGGATCCGGCGCGGTTCGAGACCTTCTCCGTCGCGCAGGACGACCTGCTCTACGACTTCTCCAAGACCCATGTAACGGCCGAAACGCTGTCCCTTTTGGTCAAGCTCGCCACGGCGTGCGGGCTCGAGAGCCGGCGCGAAGAGATGTTTTCGGGCGCCAAGATCAACACGACCGAGGACCGCGCGGTTCTGCACACGGCGCTGCGCGCGCCGGAAGGGTCGAAGATCCTCGTCGACGGCGTCGACGTCATGCCGGAGGTGCTCGCCGAGCGGGCCAAGGCCGCCGCCTTCGCCGAGGACGTCCGTTCGGGCGAGCTCCGGGGCGCGACCGGCAAGACATTCACGGACATCGTCAACATCGGCATTGGCGGCTCCGACCTCGGCCCGGCGATGGCGGCGATCGCGCTCTCGCCCTACGCGCAGAAGGGCCTCACCGGCCATTTCGTCTCTAACGTCGACGGCGCCCACATCGCCGACACGCTGAAGGACCTCGACCCGGCGAGCACGCTGGTGCTTGTCGCGTCCAAGACCTTCACGACGCTGGAGACGATGGCCAACGCCCGCGCGGCCCGCGCCTGGCTGGTCGAGGCGCTGGGCGAAAAGGCCGTCGCCGCCCACTTCGCCGCGATCTCGACCAACGCCGAAGCGGTCTCCGCCTTCGGCATGGATACCGACCGGATGTTCCAGTTCTGGGACTGGGTCGGCGGACGCTACTCGCTCTGGTCGGTGATCGGGCTCTCCTTCGAGATCCTGATCGGCGCGGAGAACTTCCAGAAGTTCCTCGACGGCGGCCACGAGATCGACCGCCACTTCCGCGAGGAGCCGATCGCACGGAACATCCCGGCGCTGATGGGGCTGATCGGGGTCTGGCACCGCAACATCTGCGGCTGGCCGAGCCATGCCGTGCTGCCCTACGATCAGCGCCTCGCGCGCTTCCCGGCCTATCTGCAGCAGCTCGACATGGAGTCGAACGGCAAGTCGGTGACCCGCGACGGCCAGCCGGTCTCGACGAGAACCGGCCCCGTGGTTTGGGGCGAGCCCGGCACCAACGGCCAGCACGCCTTCTACCAGCTGCTCCACCAGGGGAGCGACGTCGTCCCGGCGGACATCCTAATGGCCGCCGTCCCGCACGAGAACGTCGGCGACCAGCACGCCATGCTGCTGGCCAACGCCCTCGCCCAAGGCGAAGCCTTTATGCGAGGCCGCACCACCGAAGAGGCGGCTGAAATTCTACGGAAAGCCGGGAAAAGCGACGCGGAGATCGCTGCGCTGGCGCCCCACAAGACCTTTCCCGGCTCGCGCCCGACGGCGACCATCGCCTACCGCACGCTCGACCCACGCACGCTCGGCCGGCTGATCGCGCTCTACGAGCACAAGGTGTTCACCCAAGGAGTGATCTGGGGGATCAACTCGTTCGACCAGTGGGGCGTCGAGCTTGGCAAGGAACTCGCCTCGCGGTTGATCCCGGTCATCAAGGGTGAGGCCGGAACGAACGATCTCGACGGCTCGACCAAAGGTCTCGTCGAGCATCTCGCGCGCCTGCGCGGAGGCTGACGCGCGCCGCTCAGTCCAGCGACAGCCGTCCCTCGGCCATCTGGCGGCGGATGAAGCGGATGTCGCGGCCGACTTTCAGGACGGCTTCGGACATCAGAGCGAGGCTCTCCGCCATCAGCTTGCGCTCCTCGTCGTCGATGGCCGCCGAACGCAGCTTGAGATGCGCGGCGTGCGCGTCGAGTCGGGACATCACGGTTTCGAGGTCGGACATGGCTCCCTCCGGTCAGCGGATGTCCGCCGATCTTGGCGCCCGCGTCCGGCCGGCCGAAGCGAAACCTAAAATCAACCTTAAATTCGCTGGATCGCCTGAGAAGCCATTGCTTCCGCCCGAAAGCCGCGACGCCGAGGCATCGCTGCCGCAGCAACCAATTCTTTGGCTTGACTTTTTTGCGCCGCGTGGTCATCTGGCATGCATCGCACACGGTGCGACCACCCGCGTTTCGGCCGCGTGACGCCTGATCTTCAGGACCTGCCGGGCGCCCACGAACACTCATCGACAGCCCAGATCACGCGGGGCGCGTCTCAAAGCGCACCCGCCGTTTCCGCGCGCCCGAATGGACGCTGCGCGGCCGTACGGCTGTATTCGAAAGACGGAACAACTTGACCAATTTCACCGATCTCGGCCTCTCCGCGCCTGTGCTCAAGGCGCTGAGCGAGCACGGCTACGAGACCCCCACCCCCATCCAGGCGCAGGCGATCCCCTCGGTTCTCGCCGGCCGTGACCTCATGGGCATCGCCCAGACCGGCACAGGCAAGACCGCGGCCTTCGCGCTGCCGATCATCGAGCAGCTCATCAAGCATCCGCGCCAGCCTGTACGCCGGGGCGCCCGCGTGCTGGTGCTGTCGCCGACGCGCGAGCTCGCGACACAGATCGCCGAAAGCTTCCGCGCCTACTCCGCGCATCTGAAGCTGTCGGTCGCCATCGTGTTCGGCGGCGTCGCCGCCGGCCCGCAGGTCCGCAAGCTTTCGAACGGCGTCGACATCCTCGTCGCGACGCCCGGCCGCCTGCTCGACCATGTCGACGGCAAGATGCTGCGTCTCGACCAGGTCGAGCATTTCGTGCTCGACGAGGCCGACCAGATGCTGGACCTTGGCTTCATCCACGCCATCCGCCGCATCGTGCCGATGCTGCCGCACCGCCGGCAGACGTTGTTCTTCTCGGCCACCATGCCGAAGGCCATCAAGGATCTGGCGGACGGCATGCTGACCGATCCGGCGATGGTCGCCGTGACGCCGCAGGCCAAGACGGCCGACCGGGTCGAGCAGTCGGTGATCTTCGTCGAGCAGTCCGGCAAGCGCACCGTGCTCGCCGAAATCCTGAAGAGCCCGGACCTCGGCCGCGCGCTGGTCTTCACCCGCACCAAGCACGGCGCCGACAAGGTCGTCCGCCAGCTCGATCAGGACGGCGTCATCGCCGCCGCGATCCACGGCAACAAGAGCCAGCCCCAGCGCGAGCGGGCGCTCGGCGCCTTCCGCACCGGCCACATCAAGGTTCTGGTCGCGACCGACATCGCGGCGCGCGGCATCGACGTCGACGGGGTGACCCACGTCGTCAACCACGACATTCCGAACGTGCCGGAATCCTACGTCCACCGCATCGGCCGCACCGCCCGCGCCGGCGCCGCCGGCCTTGCGGTGTCGCTGGTGGCGAATGACGAGCGGGCCTATCTGCGCGACATCGAACGGCTCATCAAGCAGTCGATCCCGGCGACCGACCGCCGGTCCGAAGCCGGCAAGGCCGAGCCCGAAGGCGCAGGCGCGGCGTCGCAGAAGAGCGGCAATCGCGGCCGGCAGGGCCAGCGCCCGCAGGAGCATCGCCACGGCGGCCGCCCCCAGCGCGCCGGCGAGGCGCGGCATGGCGGCCAGCGCGGCGACGGCCAGCGTGCGGACGGCCAGCGTCAGGACAGCCGCCCCGGCGGCGAACAGCGTCGCAGCGCAGGCGGCGCACGCCCCGACGCCCGGCGCAACGACCGCGGTCCGCGCGCCGACGGCGACCTGAAGAACACCAGCTTCATGCAGAAGCCTCGCCGCGGCGGCAAGCCCGGCGGCAACCGCCCTCGCTCGAACGGCGACCGCCGTCAGGCCGAGCGGGGCTGAGGCGAGGCCGAAGGCCATAAAGCTCATCCGTGGCCTCGGATTTGACCCGAGGATCCATTGGCGGCGCATATAGACGGCGAAGTCGGATGTTTCCGACTTCGCCGCTTTCGTAAGTGCTCCGAGAGCGCCCGAGTTTCTGTGAGGGATGCCCAGATCGAGTACGGGCATGACGCAGGCGTTTAGGGCTCTTACCTCAAGAACAGCCACGCCGCCGCGGGCGCGACCACGGAGGTCGCGACGGCGTTGAGCGCCATCGCGATGCCGGCGAACAGGCCCGCAGTGGCGCTGACCTCGTAGGCCCGCGCCGTGCCGATGCCATGCGCGGTGAGGCCTGCCGCAAAGCCACGCGCGGCGAAGTCCTTTATCCTGAAGAGGTTCATGAAGGGCGTCACCACCAGCGCGCCGACGATGCCGGTCGTGACTGTCAGGACCGCAGTCAGCGACGGATCGCCCCCGAGCGAGGCCGAGACCGCCATGGCGACGCCCGCGGTCGCGGATTTCGGCAGGAACGAGATCAGCACCTCGCCGGACAAGCCGACGAGTTTGCCGAGCGCGACCACCGAGAGCACAGCCGTCACGCTGCCGACGATGAGCGCGGCCCCGATGGGACCGATCAGCCGCGACACCTCGCGCCATCGCTGCGCGAGCGGGACGGCGATCGCGACCGTCGCCGGACCGAGCATGAAATGCACGAACTGCGCGCCCTCGAAGTAGCGCTGATACGGGACGCCCGCCGCCCAGACGACGGCCGACAGGGCCAGGATCGACGCCAGGACGGGGTTCGCCAGCGGATTGCGACCGAGCCGGATCGAGAGCTCGGAGGCCGCGACCCAGACGCAGACCGTCAGCGTCAGCCAGATCAGCGGCGAAGCCGACAGATAGACCCAGAGCTCCGTGGGGCTCTTCACTCGGGATCGCCCCCGCCGAGCAGCCGCCGCGCGCCGACGAAGGCGAGCATGGTGGCGCCGAGCGTCAGCACCGCCGACAGCACCAGCACGAAGCCGATGGCGAGCGTCTGGCCCTCGACGAACCGCCCGAGCGCAACGACGCCGACGCCGGCCGGCACGAACAGCAGGCCAAGATTTGCGAGCAGCGCCCCCGACGCATCCTCGACCGGCTTCCACGAACTCCGACCGAGCCGGGCGCTTGTCAGCATGGCGGCGAACAGCAACATCAGGCCGACCACGGGGCCTGGAACGGCGAGGCCGGTCAAAAACACGATCGACTCGCCGAAAAGCTGAAACAGCAGCAGCGCGGCGAGCCCCTTGATCATCGGACGGCGCTCCGGACCGTCGCGCTCCGGCCTCCGGCGCTCACCGCCCGCCCCTGCGCGCCATGAAGGCCAGCCGCTCGAACAGTTGGACGTCCTGCTCGTTCTTGAGCAGCGCGCCGTGCATCGGCGGGATCGCCTTGCGCGGATCCTTCTCGCGCAGCGCCTCCGGGGCGATGTCCTCGACCAGCAGCAGCTTCAGCCAGTCCAGCAGTTCGCTCGTCGACGGCTTCTTGCGCACGCCCGGCACGTCGCGCACCTCGTAGAACAGCGCGAGCGCCTCGGAGAGCAACCGCTTCTTCAGCCCCGGAAAATGCGTCTCGACGATCGCCGCCATCGTGTCGGGGTCGGGAAAGCGGATGTAGTGGAAGAAGCAGCGGCGCAGGAAGGCGTCCGGCAACTCCTTCTCATTGTTCGAGGTGATGATCACGATCGGCCGCGCCTTCGCCGCGATCGTCTCGCCGGTCTCGTGGACCGAGAACTCCATGCGGTCGAGCTCGCGCAGCAGGTCGTTCGGGAACTCGATATCGGCCTTGTCGATCTCGTCGATCAGCAGCACCGGCCGCGCCTCGGCCTCGAAGGCGGTCCAAAGCGGGCCCTTGCGGATGTAGTTCGCGATGTCGTTGACGCGCGGATCGCCGAGCTGGCCATCTCTGAGCCGCGCCACGGCGTCATATTCGTAAAGTCCGTGAACCGCCTTGGTCGTCGACTTCACGTGCCACTCGAGCAGCGGCGCGTTCATCGCCTTGGCGATCTCCGCCGCCAGCGCGGTCTTGCCGGTGCCGGGCTCGCCCTTCACCAGCAGCGGCTTTTCGAGCGTCACGGCGGCGTTGACCGCGATCTTCAGGTCGTCGGTCGCGACATAGCCGCTCGTGCCGTGAAACCGCATGCGCGCTCCTCAAGCAGGCCGTAGGTATCGCGCCGGAAGGTCCCGCGGCCGGCGCACGCTTCGGTCTTACCCGCCGCCTCTTTGCGCGGGCAAGACTCTTTGCGCGGGCAAGAGCGGCCCATACTCTTCGGCTCGCGAAACTCCCGGAACCGCTCGATGGACACGCCCGCCAACACCGTCACCGCCGCCATCGTCGTCATCGGCGACGAGATCCTGTCCGGCCGCACGCAGGACACCAACAGCGGCGACATCGCGCGCGCCCTCGGCGCCGTCGGCATAGACGTCACCGAGATCCGGGTGGTCAGCGACGAGGAGCCGGCGATCGTCGAGGCGGTGAACGCGCTGAGGGCGCAGAACTCCTACGTCTTCACCTGCGGCGGCATCGGTCCCACGCATGACGACAAGACGGCGGACGCGATCGCCGCGGCCTTCGGCGTCGGCATCGACTTCGACGAGCGCGCCATCGCCATGATGCGCGAGCGCTTTCCGAACCCGGCGGACCTCAACGAGGGCCGCATGCGCATGACGCGCATCCCCTTCGGCGCGGAGCTGATCGCCAACTCCGTCTCGAAGGCGCCCGGCTTCCACATCGGCAATGTGTTCGTGATGGCGGGCGTGCCCTCGATCATGCGCGCGATGCTGGCGGAAGTGGTCCCGCTGCTGCGGTCCGGCGTGCCGACGTCGAGCGAGTCGCTGCGGGCCGACATCAAGGAGGGCGACCTCGCCATGCCGCTCGCCGCGCTGCAGAAGCAGCATCCGTCGGTGTCGATCGGCAGCTACCCGTTCAACGACGGCGACCGCTACGGGTCGAACCTCGTGCTGCGGTCGCGGGATACGCACGCGCTCGCCGACGCCATGGCGGCTGTCGAAGCCATGCTCAAGACGCTGACCTAGCGCGGCGCGGCCCGATCACGCGTCCGGGCAATCCTAAAGGTATTGTGAAGCCGGCCTCCCGAAGCCATGCGCTAGGCGCATGGCATTCCAGATAACTTCGCAGATTGTGCGCTGCGGGATCCGGATTATCTTTCGACCATGAGGCAAGCGCCTCTGAACTGCTTCTGGAGTTATGAACGTGGCCCGCAATATCTCGCTCGCTGTTGGTCGGCATGCGCCGTTCCACTTCCCCAAGGTGGGGAACGGGCGCACGACCCTCTCGATCTACCGCTCCTCCATCACCTTGCGCGATGTCGTCGCCGCAGTGAAGGACATGGTTTCTCTCATCGCCGCCTCCGGGCGGATCGGCGCCGCAGTGGACGCGCATCGGACCCCCGATGCGAAGGACCTCAAGACCGCCGGCCTGGAAGGTCAGTCCTTCCGCTTCTGAGTTTTCCTCCCCCCGCGCAATCCTCCCGCGCGGCACCTTTACAGCGCGCCTTCGTGGCGCGCTTTTTTTTGCCTCGCGGCACGGATGTCACGCCGCCGCGCATGGGCCGCCTTGCGGCGGGACGCCTTTTCGGCGATGCCGGGCGCGGACCTCGGCGGACGTGGCGAAACCGGTAGACGCACGAGACTTAAAATCTTGCGCCGCAAGGCGTGCGGGTTCGAGTCCCGCCGTCCGCACCAGATCCCTCAGGCGACCTGTCTGATCGCGCCGCCGACGACGATTGCGCGCCATCAGCCATGCGCCGATCGGGTCTCGACGGCGGACGCGCTCTCGCTTTGAGTGGCGCCAACCTCAGTCTTCCGGCGTCGCGATGCCCTCCCCCATCGAGTTCTTCTTCGACTTCGGTTCCGGCTACTCCTATTTCGCCGCCGTCGAGATCGAGGCGCTCGCCGCCCGTCACGGCCGCGAGGCGCGCTGGCGCGCCTTCAGCCTCGGAACGGCCTTCAAGCGCACCAACGCCCTGCCCCTGACCCGCGCGCCGCTGAAGTCCGACTACACACGCATCGACTGGACGCGGATCGCGAGGGAGAAAGGCCTGTCTTTCCAGATCCCCGAGGGCCATCCGCATGCCGGGCTGCCGGCGCTCCGCGCCTTCCATGCGATCGACCGGCGCGACC
Source organism: Chelatococcus sambhunathii (assembly GCA_031316315.1). GTDB lineage: Bacteria > Pseudomonadota > Alphaproteobacteria > Rhizobiales > Methylopilaceae > Methylopila. The sequence continues at coordinate 31,220 of JADBEO010000004.1, read as the reverse complement.
CGGCGCTGGCCAAGCGGTTCGCGCTCGAAGTCTTTCGTCTCTACTTCGCAGGCGACCTCGCCACCGACGACCTGTCGGAGGTGGCGGAAGTCGCGGCCGGGCTCGGCTATCCGAAAGCGGACCTCGCGGCCGCCGTCGGCGATCCCGAGTTGAAGGCGCATGTGCGCGAGGTCGGCGAGCAGGCGGTCGCGCGCGGCGTGTTCGGCGCGCCCTGGGTCTTCGTCGACGACGAGCCGTTCTGGGGCTGGGACAGGCTGCCGATGGTCGAGCGGCGCCTCGCCGGCGCCTGAGGATCGTGACGCCGCCGTGACGTTTTCGCGCGTGGCGATCGCATTTTCCGCGTACTAGGCTAAGCTCTTCTGCGACGTGGCGTTTCCGAGCTTGCCATGGCCGTCGTTCTTCGTCTCGCAGCGGCGCTCGGCGCCGCGGGTCTCTTCGTCCTCGACGCCAGCGCCGGAGCCGGCGCGGCCGGAACCGTCGAGCGCGGCCATCTCGCCTCGAGCCCTGCGCTCGGCCGTCCGATCCGCTACAACCTCTACAAGCCCGGCGTCGCGCCCGAGCCCGGGCGGCGCTGGCCGGTGCTCTACCTTCTGCATGGCGGCAATCCCGGCGAGGCGGACTGGATGGAGGCCGGGGGCCTCGCCGAGACGATGGACAGCGCCATCGCCTCCGGCGAGATGCCGCCGACCGTCGTCGTGACGCCCTATGCTGGCGACAGCTGGTACGTCGACAATCCAGATCCGGGCGGGGCCGGGCTGATGAAGACAGCGCTCACCCGCGACCTCGTCCGCGCGATCGACGCCAGCCTGCCGACCGCCGCCTGCCGGCGGGGACGCGCCGTCGCCGGGCTCTCCACGGGGGGCTACGGCGCGCTGCTGTTCGCTTTCGATCAGCCGAGCCAGTTCGGCGCGGCGATCAGCCTGTCCGGGTCGATCGCTCCTCCGATGGGACCGCAGATGCGCACGCGGCTCAAGATCGCCCAGCGGCTCTACGACGGGGCTTTCGGCGTCCCCTTCCGGGCGTCCCGTTTCAACGCCTCGAACCTGTTCCCCAAGGTCCAGCGGCTGGGGATCGGGCGAACGCCGAAGCCGGCCGTGTTTCTCGACGCCGGCGACCGCGATCCGGGCGGCATCGTCCAGGGCAGCACGGAGCTACACCTCGCGCTACTGCGCCGCGGCGTTGATTCGACGCTCAGGATCGTCGGCGGCCGCCACGAATGGGCGCTATGGCGGCGCGAGCTCGCGCCTGCGCTGAAGTGGCTAGGCCCGAGGCTCGACCCGACCTGCGGACAGGTGGTCGCGACGGCGCCGGCGGCGCAGACGGAAGCGACGCTTGCCGCCACGCCCACCCGCGCCGGCGACTGACCGATCGGCTGACCACGCTGCGCGCCGCTTCTCGGCGCCCCTTAGAGCTCCAGCGTCTTCTCGAAGACGGTGAGACCCGTCAGGCAGTCCTCCATCGCGCGGCGGGCGCGCGGGCGCGGACAGTCGAGCGCCTTGGCGATGGTCTCGAGCCGGTGGTTCGGCACGTCCTTCACGCGCGACTGGGCGAAGCGCATGGCGCAGACGGTCGTGGGCGGCGCGGAGAGGCCCTCGCGCTCGGCCTCGGCGACCAGGAAGGCGTGGTCGAAACCGATATTGTAGGCGACGAGCGGATCGTCGCCGACGAAGGCGAAGAAGTCCGACAGCGCGGTCTTGGCGTCCGGCGCGGACTCGAAGGCGGCGTCGTCGAGCCCGGTCATGGCGCGCACGAAGGCCGGGATCGCCCTGTCCGGCTTCACCAGCGTCTGAAAGCTGTCGAGCTCCCCGCTCGCGCGGTCGAAGCGCAGCGCGGCGATCTCGATGATCCGGTCGCGCTTCGGCGTCAGCCCCGTGGTCTCCAGATCGAAGAACACATACGGGGTCTCGCCGGCGGCGATGGCTTCCAGAGGCGTCGACATGGGAGGGGAACTCACGATCTACAAAACATACGCTCTCGCCAAACTTTGTACGCAATTGCGAAAGCGCTCGCCAGCGACACTTTCAGGAATTCACGGCCCGTGGCATAGGCTCGCGCCATGTCGCACAACTCCTTCGGCCATCTGTTCCGCCTGACGACCTTCGGCGAGAGCCACGGGCCGGCGATCGGCGCCGTGGTGGACGGATGCCCGCCGCGCCTGACCTTCCGGCGCGAGGACGTGCAGGCGGCGCTCGACCGGCGGCGTCCCGGCCAGTCGCGCTTCACGACGCAGCGCAAGGAGCCGGACGAGGTCGAGATTCTCTCCGGCGTGATCGAGGCCGAGGACGGGACCCTTACGACGACTGGCACGTCGATCGGACTGATGATCCGAAACGTCGACCAGCGCTCCAAGGACTATTCGAACATCGCCCAGAGCTACCGGCCGGGCCATGCGGACTTCACCTATGACGCCAAATACGGCGTTCGCGACCATCGCGGCGGAGGCCGCTCCTCGGCGCGCGAAACCGCGTGCCGGGTGGCGGCGGGCGCGATCGCCCAGCTGGTGATCCCCCAGGTGCGGATTCGTGGCGCCCTCGTCGCCATGGGCCAGATCGAGATCGACCGCTCGCGCTGGGACTGGGAGGAGGTCGGACAGAATCCCTTCTTCTGCCCGGACCGGATCGCGGCCGCCGAGATGGAGGGCTACCTCGGCGGCGTGCGAAAGTCCGGCTCCTCCGTCGGCGCGGTGATCGAGGTCGTCGCGGAGAACGTCCCCGTCGGCCTTGGCGCGCCGATCTACGGCAAGCTCGACGCCGACCTCGCGAGCGCGATGATGAGCATCAACGCCGTGAAGGGCGTCGAGATCGGCGCGGGGATGGCGGCGGCGCGGCTGACCGGCGAGGAAAACGCCGACGAGATGCGCGCCGGCAACGAGCGCGCGCCGCGGTTCCTGTCGAACAACGCCGGCGGCGTGCTCGGCGGCATCTCGACGGGTCAACCCGTCGTGGTCCGCTTCGCCGTCAAACCGACGTCCTCGATCCTCACCCCGCGCAAATCGATCGACACGGAAGGCGCCGAGGTCGACGTCTCGACCAAGGGCCGCCATGACCCATGCGTCGGCATCCGCGCGGTGCCCGTCGGCGAGGCGATGATGGCGCTGGTGCTCGCCGACCACGTCCTGAGGCACCGCGGCCAGAACGGCTGAGAAAGCCTTCCGCGCCCGAGGCTTCTCACCTCGCCGGTCAGAACAGGAAGTCGCCGGAGCCGAGCGTGTGGACGCCATCCAGGCGGATGCGCATGTCGAGCGCGCGGTCGCCGTCGACGTCGAGCTCGACATAGGTCAGCCCGCCGGAGACGAGCGCGTGGACCTCGCCCGCCGCGCCGCTGAAAGCGGAAGACGCCGAGTAGTGCAGCGCGACGCCGGTCGACTCCGCGACGCCGGCAAGGCTGATCCTGTCGACGCCGTCGGCGAAATCGGTGATGCGGTCGATCGCGGCGCCGCCCGGGCTGTCCGACAGGTGGCGGAACAGGAAGACGTCCGCGCGCGCCCCGCCGGTGAGCCGGTCGGAACTGCTGACGGACGTGTCGGCGAAGGCGCTGTCGCCCGAAATGGTGTCGGCCCCCCCGCCGCCGATCATGACGTTCGCCGTGTCGGTTCCCGAAATGGAGAGACCGGCGTTGGTCATGATCCGGATCGTTTCCGTCTCGGATCCGGCATAGGCGTCCCAGCTCGCATAGACCTTGACGACGTCGGTTCCCTCGCCGGCGACGTCGAAGATGTAGTCGTCGAAATTGTCGACCGTGTAGACGTCGCCGCCGCCCCCTCCGAACATGCTGTCGCCGCCGGCGCCGCCGTTGAGCGCGTCTGCGGCGGATCCGCCGACCAGATAATCCGCGCCGCCGAAGCCGTAGAGCACGGTCTTGTGCGCGCCGTCGCCGAAGATGACGTTGTCGCCGGAGCCGCCGCGGCCGACCAGACCGGCGCCGGTGAGGTAGAGTCGCTCGATGTTCGCCCCGAGCGTGTAGCTGGAGTGGGCATAGACCGCGTCGTCCCCGCCCCCGGCGCTCTCGCCGATCCGGTCGCCGACGGCGTCGACGAAATAGACGTCGTCGCCCGCGCCGCCGTTCATGGTGTCGACGCCCGCGCCGCCGTCGAGATTGTCGGCGCCGTCGCCGCCGTCGAGACGGTCCGCGCCGGACAGCCCGAAAAGGGAGTCGTTGCCCATCCCGCCCGACGCGATGTCGGCGACGGAGCTGCCGCGGATCGCGTCCGCGCCGGACGTTCCCGTCTGGCGCAGCGTCTCGGTCGGCGCGTCCCAGCGCCACGAGATCCCATCGTCCAGGACGCCGGCCGTGGTCCCGGTGACCACCCGGCCGCCGCTGTCGCCGTAGATGTGCGCGATGGCGTCCTTGTCGAGCTGGCGCAGATGGTCGCTCGCGCCGCCCAGCGTGTCGCCGGAACTCGCCATGATGGTGAGCGCAGGATCGTCGGAGGCGAGCACCTCGTCATGGAGGTCGCCGAACGCGCCGTAGACGCTCTCCGTGGGGTGCTTGAGGCCGAGCGCGTGGCCGATCTCATGGAGCAGCGTGCCGTAGTTCACCGTGCCGTCGCCGGCGCGGAACCGCGTGTTCATGAACACGTCGCCCGACGCGTCGAGATCGCCGGAGAAGTACGGGGCGCTGAAATAGTCCCAATCGCCGAAGGGGTAGAACGCGACGCCGCCGGCGCCCGAATAGGACGGGCCGCTCGTCGTGTCGAAATCGACGTTCTGGAAGTTGAGGTCCCCCTTGCCGCCGGCGACCTCGACGAACACGACGCCGCTCGCGGCCGACCACTCCGCGAGCGCCGCGCGCGCCTGCGCCTGCTCGGCGGCGCTGAAGGCCTGGAAGCTCGATACGGTCGAGGCGGTGAAGCCGTCGACGTCGACGAGATAGGAGGGCGCCGAGGCCGCGAAGGAATAGGTGACGATCGTCGGCTTGTTCGTGACCTCTATGCCGCCCCAATAGGAGCCGCTGAGCAGGGCCGTGTAATCGGTCACGACAGGCATCGCACGGCCCCTTGCGCGATTTTTCGCAGGCAACTGATAGCCGTGCTCATGCGACCGCGGGACTCAGTAGTTTTACGGACCGCGTTCTGTTCGCTCGAGGTTTTCTCCCGTCCCGCAAAAAGGTTCGACTGCGCACGCGGCGGCCGGAGCGCCGCCGCCGCAGGCGTACCAGAGGCGACGACGTCGCATCCTGGATTGGCACAAATCCCGCTAATCCGTGATCACGGCTCCATCGTAAGAGCCGCCACGGCGCCGTCTGACGGCGGCGGCAAAACTCGAGACCTCGTGTCCACCGCCGGCGCGGAAGCAGTCCCCGCGGCCGGCGGTTTTTTTATCGCTGGCAGCAGACGCGCTCAGGTGGTCGGCCTCGGTGCCTCGAACTCCCCGGCGCCTGCGGTTTCCTCCCTGCGCCTCTCTTGACCTATCATCGACGTCACAGCGTTCCACAGGCCTCCCACTACACTCTCCAAGCCTGCGTAAGCGTCGGACACCTGATCCTTGGCGGCCTCCAATTCAGCTCTTGCTTGCGAGTATTCCGCGACGCTCTTCTGAGCGGAGTTACCTGGTATTTTGGCAAGCTCCATGCGCAGGGATTCGGCCTTCGCAATCAAATCCTTTTCCTTGTCTTGCGCCAACCGCATGCGCTCTTCTAATGTCTCAAGCCGAGACTTCGCCAATGCGCTCGCCGCCCACCATGCACCACCAGCCACAAAGCCGACGACGGTGGAGAGCGCTCCGGTCAATGTTATCAGTCCAAGAGCCGCTTCACCGGGACTCGTCGCGACGTAAGCCCAGAAGTTCTCGAACGGCATAAAAACACCTCTAGGTCGCATTATGTAAATCATGCAACCTGGCGCTCGACTTTGTAAAGCGGAACTCCATGGCTTATCGCTGGGCGGTCTCGAACAGGTTTCCGGCGACCTCGCGCACCGTCGGGGGCTTGCGCTCGACGAAGGGCAGCGGGCGGCAGACCGCGATGGCGGCGAGGCCGACGCGGGCCGTCAGCAGCCCGTTGAGCACCCCTTCCCCCAGCCGCGCGGACAGCTTCGCGGCGACGCCGTGGCCGAGCACCTGGCCGATCAGCCCGTCGCCGACGCCCATGCCGCCGGTGACGGCGAGATGCGCGCCGACATGCTTGGCGAGCTTGAGAAAGCCGAGCGTTCCCGGTCGCGCGCCGTAGATCGCGCCGATCCGCCCGATCAGGCGCATGGACTCGACCAGCACGAAGGCCAGGTCGACCAGCGCGCGCGGCGACACGGCGGTCACGACGGACACGCGCTTGGCCGCGCCGGCGACCGCTCTGGTCGCCTCGGCGTCAAGATCCGAAAGCAGTTCGCGCTCCGCGATCTTCAGCCGGTCCGAGCCGTCGATGATCTCGTTCTCGTGCAGCGCGACCGCCGCCCGGGCCCGCGCCGTTTCGGGCCGTGAGACGTAGAGCGCCACCACCTCCGACAAAACCTTTCTCGCTTTCCGATCGTCGTCGGCGGCGTGCGCCTCATCGGCTCGCGTGCGCAGATCCTCGATGCGGGCGAGCCGCATCAGGCCCCGGACCTCGCGCAGCACGATCGCCAGGCCGGCGAGCGCCGCGACGATGGCGAGGCCGAGCGCGAGCCAACCGAGCCAGTCGGCGCGGGCGAATAGGTCCTCCACGACGCGCGTCGCCCAGAGGCCGACAGCCAGGCTGACGAGACCGCCGAGCGCGCTCCAGAAAAGGCCGCCGAGCCACAGGCCCTTTCGACGCGGCGCGACCGGCGCCGCGGCCGGCTCCGCCGTCTCGAAGGCGTCCGGCTGCGGCGTCAGGATCACCCCGCCGCGCGGCGCGGAGATCTCCTCGTCCGCCGCGCCGAGCACGACGTTCGGATCGTTGAGCCGGAAGGCGGCAGGGCGGCGGGGCTGTTCGGTCATGACTTGAGAGATAGGGATTGTTGAAGCCGTCTCACGCCAGCGCGTCTCCGATGAGAAATTCCAGCGTCCGATCGAGCCGGATGTGCGGCAGCTGCGGCGGCCGCTCTCCGTGCTTCAGCAGCGGCGGGCGGAACTTGACGAAGCGGAGGTCGCCGCCCTCCTCGCTGGCCGCGCGGCCGCGATAGCCGCCGGCCCGCAGCGCGACCTCGGGGTCGGCGGGAAGATCGCCGGGGAACACCGCGATCTCCTCCTCGCCGTCGAAGATCTGGCCGTTGGAGCGCTCGCCCTTCTCCGGCGCGCCGACGATGACCGGAAGCTCCTCCCGCCCCCGCCGCGCGCTCGCCTCGCGCGTCGCGCGGACGGCTGCGAGCGCGACGACGTCGACGGCCGCGCCGCCGAACTCGGCGCGCTCGATGGCGCGGCCGACGAGACGGCGCAGGATCGCCTCCAGCCGGTCATGGCTGGTGTGATGCAGGTGATCGGCCTTGGTCGCGGCGAACAGCAGGCGGTCCACGCGGGGCCGGAACAGCGAGGAGATCCAGGAGTTGCGGCCATGCCGGAAGGCCGCGAGCACGTCCGTCAGCGCGTTTTCGAGGTCGGCCACCGCCTCCGGGCCGGCGTTCAGCGCAGCCAGCGCGTCGACCAGCACGACCTGCCGGTCGAGACGTGAGAAATGGTCGCGGAAGAACGGCTTCACGACGTGGGTGCGATAGGCCTCGTAGCGTCGCTCCATCATCGCCCAAAGCGAGCCCGACGGCGCGTCGCCCTCGCCCGGCAGGACGAGCGGGGCGAAGGTGAGCGCAGGGCTGCCCTCAAGATCGCCCGGCATCAGGAACCGGCCGGGCGGCAGGGTCGACAGCGCCACGCGGTCGTCGCGGCCGGCGCGCAGATAGCCGGTGAACAGGGCCGAGGCCGTGCGGGCGGCGTCCTCGTCCTCCGGCGCCAGCGGATCGAGCGTCGCGAGATGCGCGCGCCAGTCGGCGGCGATCGGCGCGCGAGTCGGCTGCTCGGCGGTCGCGATCGTGCGCTCGGACCACTGCCGGAAATCCTGCGACAGCAGCGCCAGGTCGAGCAGCCACTCGCCGGGATAGTCGACGATGTCGAGCGTCAGCCGCCGCGGCGCGCGCGAACCGCCGAAGAAGCTCGCGGCCTCGAAATCGACGACGACGCGCAGCTCCGAAATGCGCCGCGTCGATTCCGGCCAGCGCCGGTCCGGGCCGGTGAGAGCGCGCATGTGGGACTCGACCTCGAACCGAGGGATGGCGTCGTCCGGCTGCGGCGCGAGCCGTGCGCCGGCGACCCGCCCCTGCGCGTAGGCGCGGAAGGCCGGAAGCCGCCCACCGTTGACCAGCGCCTGGACGAGCGCGGTCAGGAACACCGTCTTGCCCGCGCGCGACAGACCCGTCACGCCGAGCCTGATCGTCGGATCGAGCGCGCCGGCCGCCGCCTCCGCCAGACTGCGGACTGCGATGCGCGCCTCGTCCAGCCAGCTTCCGAGGATCATGCGTCGCCGATGCCGAGCGATTTCGGGGTGACGAAACGGTCGAGGCGTCCGGACTCCGGCTTGACGGCGGCCCACTCGTCGAAGGGGAAATCGACCACAGCGATCGCCGCCGTCGGGAATTTCTCGGACAGCGCACGACGCGCCTCGGGATCGCCCTTCGGCGCGATCAGCTTCACGAACTGTTCGAGCCCCGGATTGTGGCCGATGAAGAGCGCCGTCTGGGCCTCCGCCGGCAGAGACTTCACCTTTTCGAGCAGCGCAGCCGACGTCGCCATGTAGAGTTCGGGATCGAATTGCGCCTTCGGAGCGGGCGTCATCGCGACCTTGGCGAGGTCCCAGGTCGCTTTCGTGCGCCGGGCGGTCGAGCAGAGCACCACGTCAGGTCTGAAGCCGCGACCGACCAGCCATGCGCCCATCGGCCCCGCCGCGCGCTTGCCGCGCGCGTTGAGCGGCCGGTCATGGTCGTCGAGATTTTCCGAAGACCAGTCCGACTTCGCGTGACGGAAGAGAATCAACCTGCGCATCGCGCTCCCCGAAATGTCGTCTTCGCGCTTCTCGCGAGCGCTGGCCCGAGGTGGGAAGGGGTTCAGGCTTTCTCAACCCTGTTTCTCAACCAGCCGGTAACGGTCGAAAGGCGAAGGCTGGATGGCCGTCGCGGTGAACGCCGAATGAACGTCCCGTTCGGATCGAGTTCAACGCCGCCGATCCATGCTGGTATGCGTGGCCCGAAAGCCACGCTTAACCAGAAGAAAGAAAATGTAGCGATTGGTGAACCTGAAGCGCCTATTTTTAGACAATTGAGGCGCACAATTACGGAAGGACGTGCCGCCGCGTACTCTGGCGGGTTCGGAGTGTAAAGTCATCATGTCGAGCATCATGAAGCAGTACGAGCAACGCGCCGACAGCTCTTTCGCCACCGCGATCGACGTTGGCCACCTCAATCGCCAGACCATGGGCGACCGCTCTCTCGAGCGCGAAGTCCTGGAGCTGTTCCGTCGCCAGTCGCGGATCCTGCTGTTCCGTCTCGAGGCCCTGACCAACCCCAAGGAGCGGGCGGACGTCGCCCACACCCTGAAGGGTTCGGCCCGCGGCGTCGGCGCGAACCGGGTCGCCTTCGCGGCCGACGAACTCGAGCGCGCCGCCAAGTCCGGTGAGCCGACCGGCAAGGCTCTCGCCGAGCTCGCCGAGTCGGTCGCGGAAGTGACCTCGGCCATCGAGCTGCGGTTCGGCCTCGATCGCTGATTTCGGCGGTCCTTGACCTGACTTAGGAGCGGAACGCGCCGGCGCGCGCTGGCGCGTTCTCCAGAAAGGCTCTAAGGAGCCCGCTTTCGAGCGCGGCCGTTGTTTCACGGCCGTGGAAGGCGAGTGGGCTTGGAATGGCGAAGATCACCTATATCGATGCGTCGGGCGAGAGCCGCACGGTCGAAGCCGAGATCGGCGCGACGGTGATGGAGACCGCCATCCGGCATGACGTCCCCGGCATCGAGGCCGAATGCGGCGGCGCCTGCTCCTGCGCCACCTGCCACGTCTATGTCGACGACGCGTGGACCGAAACCGTCGGCGGCCCCGAGCCGATGGAGGAGGACATGCTGGACTTCGCCTACGACGTCCGGCCGAACAGCCGCCTCTCCTGCCAGATCAAGGTGACGCCCGCCCTGGACGGTCTCGTCGTCACGACGCCAGAGCGGCAGGCCTGACGTCTCATATTATCTTTCCCATAAACCGCACGTTACGACTTTTCAGCGCATGGTTGTGCCGCCGAAAGGGGCAAGCCGTGAAGATCGTCATCGTCGATCCGAGCCGAGTCGTGCAGAAGATCCTGAGCGGCACGCTCGAGAACGCAGGGCACGAGGTCGTGTGCCTGTCGGACGGTCTGCTCGCGCTCGAGCATCTGCGTGACGACGACCGCGTCGACGTCCTCGTCACCAGCCTGCAACCGCGCGGCCTCTCCGGGCTCGATCTGGTCCGTCGGGCGCGGGGCCTCTGCGGCTCGCGTCGCGCCCTCTATGTCCTCGTGATGTCCTCCTCCTCCGAGCGGAGCGTGCTGGTCGAGGCGCTGGACAGCGGCGCGGACGACTTCATCGGCAAGCCGCCGGCGGAGGAGGAGCTGCTGGCCCGTATGCGCGTCGCGAAGCGCGTCGCCGGTCTCCAGCGCGAACTTATCCGGCTCGCCACGATCGACTCCATGACCGGCGTCTTCAACCGGCGCGCCTTCTTCGAGCTCTCCGCGCTCGCCGTCCGCTCGGCGACAGACGCCGTGGCGATTTTTGACATCGATCGCTTCAAGCACATCAACGACACCTTCGGGCACGCCGCCGGCGACGAAGCGATCATCGCGGTGACCCGCGCCGCAGCCGCGCGGTGCCTGAGGATCGGTCGCCTGGGCGGCGAGGAGTTCGGCATGCTGATGCCAGGCGCGGACCTCGCGCAGGCCGTCGCGCTCTGCGACGCGATCCGTCTCGATGTCGAGAAGCTGACCTTCGAAGCGATCAGCCCCGGCCTGCGCATAACCTGCAGCTTCGGCGTGAGCGAGTGGCGCCCGAACGAGTCGATCGACGAGGCGTTGAAGCGCGCCGACGTCGCGCTCTACGCCGCCAAGGCCGCCGGACGCAATCGCGTCGAGGCCGAGATCGAGATCGGCGCCCAAGCGGCGAGCGACGCCGCCTCCCTCGACGGAGTGAGGACGCGCTCCGTCCGCCACGCGACCCGCTAGATTCCCCTGTCCGCGGCGCATGTCGGCGATCGGCTTTCCGCCGACCGCTCGATGGTTTAGACCGAGCCCGCTGGATCGAACGACCCTTCCGCGCGCCGTCGCGAACCCACTTCCTGGACGCCATGACTCAAACGATCAAGACCGACGTCGTCATCATCGGCGCAGGCCCCGTCGGGCTGTTCGCCGTGTTCGAACTCGGGCTGCTCGACATCCGCGCGCACGTCGTCGACATCCTCGACCGGCCCGGCGGGCAGTGCGCCGAGCTCTACCCCGAGAAGCCGATCTACGACATTCCGGGGTTGCCCGTCGTCACGGGCCAGCAGCTCACGGACAACCTGCTCGAACAGATCAAGCCGTTCGGCGCGGAGTATCATTTCTCGGAGATCATCGCGGGTCTGGAGAAGACCGAGGACGATCGCTTCCTTCTGATCACGGACGCCGGAACGCGCTTCGACGCCAAGGTCGTCGTGATCGCCGCCGGCGGCGGCTCGTTCCAGCCGAAGAAGCCGCCGATCGACGGCGTCGAAGCCTTCGAGGAAAAATCGGTCCATTACGCCGTCCGCAAGATGGACGTCTTCCGCGGCAAGCGTGTGCTGATCGTCGGCGGCGGCGACTCGGCGCTCGACTGGACGCTCAACCTCGCGCCTATCGCCCAGCGGGTGACGCTCATGCACCGCCGCGACGCCTTCCGAGCCGCCCCCGACAGCGTCAACAAGATGCGCAAGCTCGTCGAGGATGGCGTCGTCGACCTCGCGCTCGGTCAGGTGACCGAGCTGATCGGCGAGGACGGCGTGCTGCGGGCGGTGAAGGCGAAGCTCATCGACGGCTCGACCCACCAGATCGCCACGGACGCCATGCTGCCCTTCTTCGGGCTGACGATGAAGCTCGGGCCGATCGCCGAATGGGGCCTCAATCTGGAGGAGAACCTGATCCCGGTCGACACCGAGAAGTTCGAGACGACGACGCCCGGGATCTTCGCGATCGGCGACATCAACGCCTATCCCGGAAAGCTCAAGCTGATCCTGTCAGGCTTCCACGAGGCCGCGCTGATGGCGCAGGCGGCCGCACGGCGGATCAACCCGGACCGCAAGGTCGTGTTCCAGTACACGACTTCCTCGACGAGCCTTCAGAAGAAGCTCGGCGTCGCCTGAGGCCTCAGGCCGCGCCCGCCTTCAGCGCGGCGACGCCGACCCGCCGGCGCAGCGACGCCGGCATGGCGGCCAGCGCCGCCCTTAGGCGCGGACGGAGCGCGCCGAGCCAGACGCCGGCGTAGAGTTTTCCGACGCGGGTGACCGGCGCGACATAGACGCGGACCTTCGTCGAGCCGTTCGACCAGCGCCGCTTGTACGCATCGGCCGGCGGCAGCAGGTCGTAGAGGTCGACGCCTTCGCCGAGGCACCAGGCGAGGGTCTCCTCCATTACCGTCTTGCCGGGGCTCGCAGCGGCGAAAGGCTCCGCGACGGCGCCGAGATAGGCGTGGAAGCGGCGCCCTTTCACCAGGCCGACCTCGAAGGCCGCCGGAACGCCGCCGACGGTGAGCCGGCCGACCACGAGGCTGGCTCCGTCTTGGGGATCGAGCGCCAGACGCTCGAGCGCCGCCAGCGCCCTCGGATCGTCGAGCACGGCGCTCGCCTCGCCCTGCGCGACGAGCCATCCGCGCTTCAGCGCGAAAGCGTGGCGGAGCGCGTCGATCGCGTCCGGCCCGCGCAGCGCCTCGAACCGCAGCTCGCCGCGCTCGGCGAGCCTGCGTCGTGAGCGCGCGCGCTCCCGCTTCTGCTTCGCGCCGGCGACGCGGAGCAGGAACGTCTCCGCTCCTGTCTCGCAGGCGAGATCGGCATGGGGAGCCTCGACTGCGAGGCCGACCTCCAGCGCGAAGCTCTTCAGGGCCGGACCGAGCGCCGCGTCGTCGCGCACGCGCCGGAACTCGAAAAGGTCGACCGCCCCGCCGTTCGCGAGCCGCTTCAGCGCAAGCTCGGCCGTGCGGGCGGGCGCTCCGGCCGCCATCAGCGCGTCGCCGTATTGCGCGATGGGATCGCCGAGGAACGAGCCGACGCGCACGCCGCCCCGGCGGCGCACGGCGACGGGCAGAATGCAGGCTGGTCGGCCTTCCCACTCGGCGACGGCGACAAGAACGCGCTCGCCGCGCTCTTCGTGATAGCGCGCGGCGGAGCGCGCGAAGCCGTAGGTCTGGAACACGGACTGGTCGCGCGCGGACTCGCTCAGGCGCCGCCAAACAGGTTCGAGGCGGGCCAGGCCCTCGGCGCCCTCGGCGACGAAAGCGAGACGCGAGACGCGCGACGCGCCCTCGCCTTCCCGGCTTGCGGCGTCGGATTGGCTCGCGAACAGGTCGAGTGTGAACGACATGTTTTGGCCCGCGGTTCGAAGTTCGAACGACGACGATGCAGGCCGACGGGAGATCTCGCCGCGGCGGCGGCCGGGGACGGAGTTCGCTTCGCGATCGCCATTGGACCGCATTTTAAGGACCGCGCGGCTGAAGTCTCGCGCAGCTTGAAAACTTCGTTAACGCGCCAGCGCCCGCATCGCCCTTTCGAGGCCGTCGAGCGTCAGCGGATACATTCGGTCCTCGACGAGCCTGCGGACCATCCCGACCGAATGCGTCCAGCCCCACTGCTCCTCGGGCAGCGGATTGATCCAGGCGAGCTTTGGGAAGTGCGCGGCGAGCCTCCGGATCCAGACCTCGCCGGCCTCCTCGTTGATGTGCTCGACCGAGCCGCCGGGGCTCACGATCTCATAGGGGCTCATAGAGGCGTCGCCGACGACGATGAGATGGGTGTCGGCCGGAAGGCTCCGGATCAGGTCGAGGGTCGGCGTCGATTCGGTCCGGCGGCGCCGGTTGTCCCTCCAGACGCGCTCGTAAACGCAGTTGTGGAAATAGAAGTGGTCGAGCCGGCGGAACTCCGCCCGCGCCGCCGAGAACAGCTCCTCGCAGACGCCGACGTGCCAGTCCATCGAACCCCCGACGTCGAGCAGGAGGAGCACCTTGGCGCCGTTGCGCCGCTCGGGGCGCATGCGCACGTTGAGCCAGCCCTGCCTCGCAGTTCCGTCGATCGTGCCGTCGAGGTCGAGCTCGTCCGGCGCGCCGGTGCGGGCGAATCGGCGAAGGCGCCGCAGCGCGACTTTGATCGCGCGCGTGCCGATCTCGGCCTCGCCGTCGAGATCCTTGAACTCGCGCCGGTCCCAGACCTTCACCGCCCGGAAATTGCGGTTGGCGTCCTGGCCGATGCGCACGCCTTCCGGATTGTAGCCGTCGGCCCCGAAGGGCGACGTGCCGCCCGTGCCGATCCACTTGCTGCCGCCCTCGTGGCGCCCCTTCTGCTCGGCGAGGCGCTGTCGCAAAGTCTCCATCAGCTTGTCGAGCCCGCCCATCGCCTCGATCGCGGCCTTCTCCTCGTCGCTCAGGAGCCGCTGGAAGCGCTTCGCCAGCCATTCGGCGGGAATGTCCGCCTGCTCCATCGCCGCGGAAAGGTTTTCCACACCCCGGAACACCTCGCCGAACACCCGGTCGAACCGGTCGAAGAAGCGTTCGTCCTTGACGAGGCAAGTCCGCGCCAGGCCGTGCAGCCCGTCGAGCTCGCGCCCTGCGAGATCATGGGACAGGGCGTCGAGGAAGCCGAGATGCTCGCGCAGGGAGACCGGTATCCCGGCCTCTCTCAACGCGCCGAAGAAGCGCAGGAACATGGCCGCGCCGTCCCAGAGCGGGACGATATGGTTACCAAGTCGTTAACGATGTTTGCCAAATGCGGAATTCCACTGTTCTCTAAAGTTAAGAGGGCCGATAGCATCTTTCGGCGCGACGAGTATGCCCCGGCGAGCGACGCCGCGCACCCGGGGAAAACGGGGTACTTAGGACAGGCGTTTCGTCTTCTTCTGCAATAGCTTGGCGGCTTTGATCAACGTTAGGCGCGAAGAAGGGACGCTCGTCCGAGCGACCGATTGTGTAATGGCGTGCGGACGCGAGGCGACGACATGGCGAATGCGACACCGGCCAAGGACCCCGCCGAGGCGGCCCTTTCGGCGATCGAGGAGGCGCTGAACCTCGTCGCCCCCGAGGCCAAGGCCGCCGTCGAGAGTCCGAAGGCCGAGTCGCCGGAGACTGCGCCCGAGCCGCGAGTCGCTCCTGCCGCTCCGGCCCCGTCGACTGAGCGGCGCCCCGCCGCGGACCGGGCCGGACGCCGCACGCCGGCCAACGACGACGCGCGCTCCTTCGCCCATCTCGTCTATGCGCTGCAGCGCAAGCCGTCTCGCGCGCCTTTCGTCCTCGCGACCATCGCCTCGCTCGCCTGGGCCGCGCTCGCCGGTCTCTACCTCGTGACGGTCGTCGGTCTCGGCCAGGGCCAGCTCGACTTCGCCGATCGCAGCCTGCAGGCCCATCTCGCGGTCGTCGCGCTCGCGACCCTCGCGCCCGTCGTCGTGTTCTTCATGATCGCCATGATGTCGTGGCGCAGCCAGGAGATGCGGCTGGTCGCGCGCTCCATGACGGAGGTCGCGCTTCGCCTCGCCGAGCCCGACGCCAACTCGGCCGACGCAGTGTCCTCGCTCGGTCAGGCAGTGCGCCGCGAGGTCGCTGCGATGGGCGACGGCATCGAGCGCGCCGTCTCGCGCGCCGGCGACCTGGAGCAGTTGGTGCGGGGCGAGGTGTCCTCCCTCGAGCGCTCCTTTCACGACAACGAGGTCCGCGTCCGCACGCTGATCGAGGAGATCCAGGCCCAGCGCGACGCCATCGACGGCAATGCGACGCGTCTGCGCGAGACCATCGCCGGCGCCCACGATCTGCTGGCGCAGGACCTCAACGCCGCGGCCGGCCTGCTCACCGCCAACATCTCGGAGTCCGGCGCCCAGGTGCGCGGCGACCTCGACTCGAAGTCCGCCGAAATCATCGAGGCGATCCGCCGCGCCGGCGAGGAGATGATCGAGGCGATCGGCGGGCGCGGCGCCGCCCTGATCGAGAGCCTGACCGCCAGCGGCGAGCAGGTCGCGGCCAATCTCGGCGAGGTCGGGGGCAAGCTGACCGACGCGCTGGTGTCGCGCTCCGAGGCGGCGCGCCTCGCCATCGCCGGCGCGAGCGAGGACGTCATCCGCTCGATCGACGAGCGTTCCATGCTGGTGACCGACCGCCTCGCCGCGGCGAGCTCCGATTTCGACCAGCGCGTCTCGAGGCTCGGGACCGACACGGTCGAAGCGATCGCGACCCGCGGCTCCGCCGTCGCGGCGGAAATCGAGCGCGTGGGCTCGGCCGTGTCCGAAACTCTGGCTGAGCGCGCGGCCGCCGCGGTCGAGCAGTTCGACCGCACCGGCGCCGGTGTCTCCGACGATTTCGCCAACCGCGCCGCCGAATTCACCGCCGCGCTCGCCGCCGCCGGAGCGGCGATCCATGAACGTCTCTCGGGCCACTCGGACGATATTCTCGGGGCGCTCGACGATCGTTCGCGGAGCATGGCCGACGCGCTGTCCAACGTCGGCGCCCGCTTCCACGACGTCATCGAGGGCAAGGCCGGGGCGCTCATCGAGCGCTTCGACGACCGCTCGGTCGCCCTCGCCGCCGCTCTCGACGAGCGGACGCGCACCGTTTCCGACACGCTGTCGGACGTCGGCGAGCGCTTCCAGGACGTGATCGAAGGCAAGGCGAGCGCGCTGATCGACCGGTTCGAGGACCGCTCGGCCGTGCTGTCGACCGCGCTCGCCGACGCGGGCGACCGCTTCCATCTCGCCATCGACGACAAGGCGGGGTCGATCATCGCGCGCCTCGACGACCGCTCCCGTGACCTCGTCGCCACCCTCTCCGAGACCGCGGCCTCCGTCACGGAGGCCTTCGAGGCCAATGGCGACCGTTCGATCGAGCAGTTCGCCGCCACCGCCTCGCGGCTGTCCGACGACTTCGCCGCACGCGCGGCGTCCTTCACGACCGAACTGGAGCGGACCGGCGGACTTGTCAGCGACCGCTTCTCCGAACGCTCCGATCTCGTCGTCCGCGCGATCGCGGAGCGCGCTGACGACGCCTCGACGGCGCTGCAGTCGATCGCGAGCGAGTTCGAGCAGACGCTGCAGGTCAGGGCGGCCGACGTCACCGAGGCGCTGCGCCTCGCAGGCGACCGCGTGGTCGAGGACCTGTCGGCGCGCGGCGGCGAGATCACTGGCCGGCTCGACGAGACCGGCGCGCGGCTCGCGGAAGAGATCGCGGCGCGCGGCGGGGAGCTGTCCGACCGGCTCGCGGAAGCCTCGGCCAAGATGCACGAGGCGATCGTCGTCCATGGCGGCGATCTCGAGCGCCGCTATGCCGAGAACGGCGACCGCATCCTCGGCCTGCTGGAGACGCAAGGCCTCGACGTCGCCGACCGCATCACCCGCGCGAGCGACCGCGTGCACGCCGCGATCGTGGACAAGAGCTCGGACATCGAGAACGAATTCGGCGCCGTCGGCGCCCGGATCGTGTCGTCCATCGACGATCGCGCCCGTGAGGTCCGGGAGACGTTCGAATCCGCCGGCGTCACCATCGCCGACGTGCTCTCCGAGCGCAGCCAGATCCTGCTCACCGCCCTCGGCGACCAGGCCGACCGGATGCACGACATCGTCGTCGTCCGCGGCGACGACCTCGAGAAGCGGATCTCGGCCAGCGGCGACAGGCTCGGCGAGACCTTCGACGCCCGTGCGACCGCGGCCGAGGCTGCGCTAGACGCCGCGGCGCAACGCATCGCCAAGGCGCTGGACGACCGCACGCAGGGCTTCGAGGTCAAACTCGCCGAGACCGGCGAGTCGATCGCGACCGTCATCGCCGATCGCGGCGGCGCGCTGTCCGACACGCTGAGCGAGACCGCCGAGCGCATCCACGACATCGTGGTCGTGCGTGGCGGCGACCTCGAGCAGCGCCTCGCCGCCTCCGGCGACCAGCTCACCTCCAAGATCGACGCGCGCGCTGCGGCGGTCGAGAAGGCCTTCGACGACGCGACCGGCCGGATCGGCTCCAGCGTCGAGGACCGACTCAGGGCCTTCGAGGATCGCCTGTCGACGACCGGCGCCTCCGTCGCCGACGTCATCGCCGACCGCGGCGGGCAGCTCACCATCGCCCTCGCCGATACGGCCGAGCGCATCCACAACTCCATCGTCACGCGCGGCGGCGACCTCCAGCAGCGCATCGCGGCGAGCGAACAGCGTCTCGTCGAGGCGATCGGCGAACGCGCGGCCAACGCCGAGGAAGCCTTCAAGACCGCCGACGAGCGGGCTGCGGCCGCCTTCGCCGAGCGCCTGGGCGCCTTCGAATCCCGTTTCGACTCCGCGAGCTCCAGCATCGGCGACAGACTCGCCGACGAGATCGCCAAGGCCGAGCGCATGCTGGCCGACGCGGCGAGCCACGTCGCGCTGCGCCTCGAGGACGGCGCCACTGCGGCGAAGTCCACGCTGGAGAGCTCCGTCCACGGCTTCGGCGAGCTCATGGACCAGCGCGTCGTCGGCATCCGCGAGCGCCTCGACAAGGTCAGCGACGAGATCGGCGCGGTGATCGGCCAGCGCGGCGAGAAGGTCGCGGCGGCGTTGGCCCTCGCCATCAGCGAGATCGCAGAGGCGATCTCCGCTCGCGGCGAGGCCGTGGGCGAAGGCCTGAAGCAGCACCTCGCGGCGCTCGAAACCCTGTTCGGCGACCGCGCCCCCGCCTTGCTCGACAGGTTCGACCAGGAAGGCGGCCGCTTCGCCGAAACGATCGCGAGCCGCATCGCGGAGGTCGAGCTCAGGCTCCGCTCCGAGGCCGGCCGCATCTCGACCAGCATCGACGAGCGCCTCAGCGCGTTCGACGGCAAGCTCGCCGACGTCGACGGCGCGGTCAGCGAGCGGCTCAACCAGCAGATCGCGGCGCTCGAGACGGTGTTCGGCGAGCGCGGTCCGGCGCTCATCGACCGGCTGGGCGAGGAAGGCGGTCGCTTCGCGGACGCTGTCGCAGCGCGCGTCGCCGAGGCCGAGACCAGGCTGCGCTCCGAGGCGGGACGCGTCTCCGCCCAGATCGACCAGCGCCTCAGCGCCTTCGACGGGAAGCTCTCCGACCTCGACGGCGCGCTCGCCGACCGGATCGCCGGCTTCGACGAGCGGCTCGGCGCCTTCGATCAGGCGACCCGCGCGCATGTCGACAGGTTCGACGTCCGCGTCGGTCTCGCCGGCGAGGAGATCGCGACCCGCGTCGCAGCCTTCGAAAACACCGTGTCGGACCTCGACGGCAAGATCGCCCGTCTCGACGACCTCGCGGCCGAGCGGATCGCGGCGATCGACGCCAAGGTCTCCGCGGTCGACGAGACGATCGGCGCCCAGATCGGCAAGATCGACTCCAAGGTCGGCACCCTCGACCGTGTCATCGGCGAGCGCCTCGGCGCCTTCGACAGCCGCGTCTCGGCGCTCGACCAGGCGCTGTCGGAGCGCTTCGAGTCCTTCGCGAGCCGCGTCGCCGAACTGGACGGGGCCATCGAGGAGCGCGTCGGCGCGCTCAACGAGCGGGCGTCGGCCATGGGCGACGCGATCACCGCGAGCTTCCAGGGCCTCGACGAGCGCGCCCAGCGCCTCACCCGGTCGGTCTCGATCCATGTCGCGGGCTTCGATGCCAAGGCGATCGAGCTGGAGCGCACGCTGGCCGAACGGGCCGACGCCTTCGCCGAACGCGCCTCGGACCTCGACAACCAGCTCGCCACCCGCTTCGGCTCCTTCGATGAGCAGATGTCGGCGCGGATGGGGGATCTCGCCCTTTCGCTGGAAAGCCGGATCAGCCGGATCGACGACGGCCTGTCCTCGCGCACCCGTTCCCTCAACGAGACGCTCGCGCAGCGCACCCTGGAGCTCGCCCGCACGCTCGGCGAAGGCTCGACCAGCGTCGCGGCGCTGCTCGCCCAGCGGGCAGAGGAGTTCGCGGCGACGCTGTCCTCGCGCACCGACGATCTCGTCGCCTCCTTCGACGGCAAGGCGGAGGCGGTCAACCGCGCCCTCGGCTCCAAGGCGATCGAGGTCGGGGACACGCTCGACACCCGCATCGCGCGCTTCGAAATGACCGTCCTCAGCCGTCTCGACTCGGTGAACGCCTCGCTCGATGAGCGCGGCGCCGGCCTTTCCGAGCGGCTCGGCGGCCAGGTCGAGGAGGTCGCCCGCGCGCTCGCCGACGCGGCGGTCCGCGTGGAGACCGGCCTCGCCCAGCTCGCCGAGGGCGTGGCCAGGGAGATCACCGCCCGCATCGCCGACCTCTCCGGCGCGCTCGACGCCAGCGGCTCCGGCCTGCTGGAGCGGCTCGACCGCCAGGGCGGCGCGGTGACGCGCGAACTGGCGAGCGTCGGCGAGTCGGTCGTCGGGCGCTTCGATGAGCGGGCCGCCGCCCTCGTCGATACGCTGTCGGCGCGCGGCGAGGCGCTGCGCGAGACGGTCGACTCGCTCAACGGCGAGCTCGTCGCGACCTTCGAGTCCCGCGGCGCCTCGACCATCGGCAACCTCAACCAGGTCGCCGACCGGTTGCGCCTCGTCTCCCAGCGCCTCGGCGAGAACATGGGCGCCGAGACCGCCAAGGCGGTCGAGCTTCTCGACGCCTCCAGCGCCAAGCTGCAGGAGGCCGTGACCGAGGCAACGTCGGCCTTGGCCCGGACGATCTCGCGCGAGAGCCGCCGCGCGGTCGCCGACCTCACCGAGACCCAGAGCGCGCTCGCCGGGGATCTCGGCGAGACGCTGACCCGGCTTGCGGACGCCAACACGGCGCTTCAGAGCCTGCTCGACAACGCCGGCCGCAAGCTCGGCGCGGTCGAGACCGATCTCTCCTCGCGCGTCACGGCCTTCGAAGAGATCATGGCCGACATCGCGGAGACCACGACCCGCACCGGCGACCGCGTCGGCGGCCAGGTCGCGTCGCTGCGCGACGTCTCGATGGGCGTGCTCGAGCGCGTCAGCGAGGTTGCCCGTTCGCTCGACCAGCAGACCCAGGCGATCGCCCACGTGACGGAGACGCTCGATGTGACCCAGGCGCGGCTCGCCGGCGCGCTCGACGAGCGCCGTGGTTCGCTGGAGACGCTGTCGACCGGACTCAGCGCCAAGGCCGAGGAGCTCGGCCGCGTTCTGCAGGGCTTCTCGACCTCGATCGACTCCGCGCTCTCGCGCTCCGAAGAGCGCGCGCGCGCCGTCGCCGAAGGGCTCGCGGCCCAGGTCGGCGCGACCACCCAGTCGATCTCCGGGGAGTTCGAGAAGGTCCGCAGCACCGCCGAGACCGAGCGCCAGCGCACGGCGGCCGCCCTCAAGGCGGCGAACGACGAGGCCGCGCGCGAGATCGCCCGCATGCTGACCGAGGCGAGCACGCGCTTCGCCGAGGTCACCCGCGAAATGCGCGGCATGACGGCCTCGATCCAGAACGAGCTCGACGCGACGCGCGAGCAGCTGAAGCGCGGCGTCCTCGAGATGCCGAAGGAGGCCGAGGAGAACGCGGCGGAGCTGCGCCGGGTGGTGGCCGACCAGATCAAGGCGCTCACCACGCTCGGCGAGATCGCCGCCCGCCACGGCGCAAGCTTCGACGTCGCCGAGCGGTCCATGGTCGCGGCGCCGCGCGTCGCCCAGGCGGCGGCTCAGCCGACCGCGCCGGCTCGTCCGGTCCAGCCGGCGCGTCCCGCTCCGGCGGCCGAGCCGACGGCGGACGCGCCGCAGCCGAAGCCCGCTCCTGCGGCCGCGAAGCCGGCCCCGCAGCAGACGGCGCCGGCCAAGGCGGCGGAACCCGCGCCTGCGGCCCAGCCGGCGCCGCGTTCGGCGCCCCGCGCCGGCTTGCCGCGCGCCGAGGAAGGCGGCAGCTGGATCTCCGGCCTGCTCGCCCGCGCATCGGAAGAGGATCGTGCGGACGAGGGCAAGGGCCGCGGCCAGGCGCGCACGCTTGAGACCCTCGACACGCTCTCCGTCGATATCGCGCGCATGATCGACCACCAGGCGGTCGCCGAACTCTGGGACCGCTATCGCCGCGGCGAGCGGAGCGTCTTCACCCGCCGGCTCTACACGCTGCAGGGCCAGCAGACCTATGAGGACATCCGCAAGAAGTACGAGGCCGAACCGGAGTTCCGGGCGACCGTTGACCGCTATGTGAGCGAGTTCGAGAAGCTGCTTGACGAGGTGGCGCCGGCCGGCGACGACGCGCTGGCCCAGACCTATCTCACCTCGGAGACGGGCAAGGTCTACACGATGCTCGCCCACGCGGCCGGCAAGTTCGAGAAGCCGTAAGGCTTCTTATGAAAAGGCCCGCCGGCGAGCGCCGGGCGGGCCTTTTTCATCTCGGGAACGACGACCGTCGGCTCGAGCCTCAGACGCCGCCGCGCGTTGCGCCGCTCCAGCTCACAAGCTCGCGCAGCACCTCGCCGAGCGCCTCGTCGAGCGCGCGCGTCGCACCGAGGCCCTCGATCGGCTGCGGCACGGGACGGCGGGCGGAGAATACGCCGCCGGCGACGATCTTGCCGCTCTTGTCGTCGATCACCTTGGCGGTGAGCTCGACCACCGCCTGCCCGCTCGCCGCGTCGATCTCGAAGGCGCGCAGTTCGCTGATCAGCTGGTAGTCGACCGTCAGCCGGTCGCCGGGGCGGCCGACCGACGTCAGCCGGCTCGAATTCTCGTAGGCCTCGATGATCTTGGCCTGGACGAGCTTCGGAAGCCGGTCCGACCACTGGGCGTTGCCGAGATAGGTCACCTCGCCGGCGGTCGGCTTCACGACCACACGCTGGCCGTCGAGGGTTGCGACCGCGACGGGCTCGGCCACGATCAGATTGCCGGCGAACTTCGAAGATCGCGTCAGCTTCGCCGGCGCCGTCAGGTCGAAGGTCTGCGGAGGCTTAGACGCGCAGGCGCTGAGGGCGAGAGCGAGGGCCGCGGCGGCGGCTGCCCCGACAGCGCGGCGGCGGAACGGAAGGATGCTCATCGTCCGCGATACTCCGGTACGCCGCCCTTGCCCCCGAACAGGAACTGCTGCGGGTTGCGCCTGATGTCGCCCAGCACGCCGTCGAGGTTGTTCAGCGTGCGGCGGCCGTCGGCGATGAAGCCCTGCAGGTCGCGCTGGCCGGAGCTCGACAGCCGCGAGATCCCATTCGCGATCTCGGCCGTGCGGCCGTCGAGCTTGATCGCGAGCTCGCGGATCGCCTGGCTGGTCTTCTGGAAGTCGGCGATCGCGCCTTGCGCCTCGCCCGAGCCGACCAGCTTGCGAGCGTCGTCGAGTAGCCCGTCGAGCTTGTCGGCCGTCCCGGTGAGACGACCCGAGATGTTGCGGGCGTCGGCGAGGATCTGGTCCACCGTCTGGCTGTTGCGGCCGAGCGCTTCCGCGAACTTGCTCACATTGTCGACGGTCGCGCGCACCTTGTCGCCGTCGATCGCGGAGATCGCCCGGTCGAGGCTCGCGACCGTCCGGTTGATGGTCGCGCCGTCGATCGAGGTGGTGAGGCTCGCAAAACCGTCCACCGCGCGGTTGATCTTCTGCGCGTCGATCGCCGCGATCAGCCGCTGCGCGTCGGCGGTGCCCTTCTGGATCGAGTCGACCGTCTGGTTGACCTTGGCCGGATCGACCGACTTCAGGATGTCGTCGAAGCGCGCCACCGCCGAGCTCACCCGCGCCGGATCGACCGCATCGACGATCCCCTGGACGCGCTGCAGCACCTGGTCCACTCGTTGGCCGGAGCCGCGCAGTTGCTCGGCGAGCGCCGCGACCTGCGAGACCGCCTTCTGCACGTCCGGCCCCGCCTGCCTGAGAGAGTCGGTGAAGGCGACCGCGTTCGACATGGTCTGGTCGACCTTCTTCACGTCGACGGCGCGCACGAGGTTCTGCACGTCGGTGACGAGCGGCACGAGGTTGTCGGCGAGGTTGCCGATCTGACGCGCCGCGACGCCGGTGTTCTGCATGAAGCTCTTCAGATCGTCCGAGTTCGCCGCGAGAGCCGCGGTGAACTGCTCGACATTCTGCAGCGAGCGCTCGATCGAGCCGCGCGAATTGCCGACGAGACCCTGGATGTCGCCGAAGGTGGTTTGCGCCTGGTCGAGCACGGTACGCGCGCCTTCCAGAATGTCCTGGAAGGCGGAGGATTCCGCGATCAGGACGGGCGCGTTGTTCGGATCGCCGTCCTTGGTGGTGACCAGCGGGAAGCTCTCCGCGGTCTGCGAGCCGCCGGTCAGCTGTATGACGGCACCGCCGGTGAGGCCCGTCATCTCCAGACGCGCGCGCGTGTCGGTGCGGACGGGGGTGTTCTTGAACACCTCGACGCGCGCGACCACGCGGGCCGGATCCTGCGGATCGAAATTGAGGTTCACGACGTCGCCGACGCGGATGCCGTTGAACAGCACCGCGGAGCCCGGCGTCAGGCCGGAGACCGCGCCCTGGAACTGGACACGGTAGATCGCGCGCTCACGCGTCTGACCGGCGGCCGCGAACCACCAGACGAAGGCGAAGGCCGCCGCGACCACCAGCAGGGTGAAGGCCCCGACGGTGACGTGGTTGGCTTTGGTCTCCATGTCGCCCCGCTACTCCACGCTTACGCCGCGTTCGCGCCGAAGCCGGCGGCGCGCGCGCGTTCACCGCGGAAGTAGTCCTTCATCCACGGATCGTCGTTCTTGACCATTTCGGACATCGGCCCGATCGCCAGAAGCTTACCACCTTTGAGCGCGGCGATGCGATCGCACGCCGTCGTCAGGCTGTCGAGGTCGTGGGTCACCATATAGACGGTCAGACCCAGCGTCTCCTTCAGCGTCATGATCAGCCGGTCAAAGGCGTTGGCCCCGATCGGGTCGAGGCCCGCGGTCGGCTCGTCCAGGAACACGATGTCGGGATCGAGCGCGAGCGCCCGCGCCAGCGCCGCGCGCTTGATCATGCCGCCGGACAGCTCCGCCGGATAGAGCTCGGCCGCCTCGGGCTTGAGGCCCACGAGATCGATCTTCAGCCGGGCCACCTCGTCCATCATCCGTGCGGAGAGATCGGTGTGCTCGCGCATCGGCATCTCAATGTTCTGCTTGACGGTGAGCGAGGAAAACAGCGCGCCCTGCTGGAACAGCACGCCCCAGCGCCGTTCGATCGCCAGCCGTTCGGCGTCGGTGGCCCGGTCCATGTCGAGACCGAACACCTCCACCGTGCCCGCCTTCTTCGGAAGCAGCCCGATCACCGCCCGGAGCGTGACCGACTTGCCGGCGCCGGAGGGGCCGACCACCCCGAGGATCTCGCCCCTGCGCACGTCGAGGTCGAACCCGTCGATCACGTCGCGGTCGCCGAAGCCGACCACCAGATCGCGCACCTTGATGACGAGCTCATGATCCGGATCGTCGCCGAGCTGGATCGCCATCTCAGATCCCCATCCCCGCGAAGAACATGGCGAAGAGGCCATCGAGCACGATGACGACGAAGATCGACTTCACGACCGAGGAGGTCGTCCGGGCGCCGAGCGACTCGGCCGAGCCTTCCACCTTCATGCCCTCGGTGCAGGCGATGAGGCCGATAACCCCCGCCATGAAAGGCGCCTTCAGCATGCCGACGATGAAGGAGTTGACGGTCAGCGCGTCGTTCAGGCGCTGAAGGAAGGTGACCGGCGTGATGTCGCCGTAGCCCCAGGCCACCAGCCCGCCGCCGAGGAGCGCCGCCATGCAGGAGATGAACGCGAGCAGCGGCAGCGCGACGACGAGCGCGATCAGGCGCGGCAAGGCCAGGATCTCGATCGGGTCGAGGCCCATCGTCTTGAGCGCGTCGATCTCCTCGCGCATCTTCATCGAGCCGATTTCGGCCGTGTAAGCCGAACCCGAGCGGCCCGCGATCATGATCGCCGTCAGCAGCACGCCGAGTTCGCGGATCACGAGGATTCCGAGCAGATCGACGACGAACAGCGTCGCGCCGAACTTGTTCAGCTGAAAGATCGATTGTTGCGCGACAATCGCGCCGACCAGGAACGAGATCAGCGAGATGATCGGCACCGCGCCCAGGCCGACGCGGTCGAGATGGAACACCGTCGAGGTGAAGCGGAATCGCCAAGGCCTGACGGAAAGCCTCGCGACGACCATGACGACGGCGCCGAGAAAGCCCAGTCCCCGCCCGACGTCGCCGACGATGTCGATCACCGCTTGGCCAAGGCCGCCGAGCATGCGGATCCACCAGGGATCACGCCGCACCGGCGCCGGTTCACGCCGGCTACGGTCCTTCAGCGCCGTCATCAGGCGCTCGTGCTGCGGCTTCAGCCCATGGAACTCGGCCGAGGCGCCGGCCTCCTGCGCGGCCGCGCGCAGCCGCTCGACGAGCAGCGCGCCGATCGTGTCGAGCCGCCCGATCTCCGCCATGTCGATGGCGACCGTCCGCCCCGAGGCCGGAGAGAAATCCACCGACTCGATCTTGTCCTGGAGTCCGTCGCCGGACTGCGCCGTCCATGGCCCGAGCGGCGTCAGCACGAGTCCCTCGTCGAAGGACTCGACCTTCAGATCGGCGTCGTCACTTTCATCGGCCACGCGGTATCGCTCGATTGCGCCGAAACCAAATTCGCCTTGTCGGGGGAGCCTCTACGCTAATATTCAGCGCCGGGACGATCTGTCGAGACGAGCGGCGCGCGGGAGCGGCGATTGGAGATCAGAAAGCCATACTTGTTGTTTCTGGGCGACGCCCCCGACCAGCTCGCCGCCAAGACGGCCGCCGGGGTCGTCGACTGGCGGCTGGATTGGTGCGTTGGCCAGATGCGGCTGCCGGGATGCCAGGCGGACGTCGGCCTCGAGGATCTCGACATCGCCGGCGCCGCCGCGAAGGGCGCGAAGACCTTCGTGATCGGCGTCGTCAACGCCGGCGGCGTTCTGCCGGACCACTGGATCGATGCGATCGTCGAGGCGATCGAGGCCGGCATGGACGTGGCGAGCGGCCTGCACGCGCGCCTCGGCGCCCTGCCCCGCGTCGCCGAGGCCGCGAAGACGCACGGCGCCCAGCTTCACGATGTGCGCCATTCCACGGAGCGCTTCTCCACCGGCAAGGGCGTGAAGCGGCCGGGCCGCCGCATCCTCACGGTCGGGACCGACTGCTCGGTCGGGAAGAAGTACGCGGCGCTGGCGCTCGAGGCCGAGATGCGCGCGCGGGGCCTCGACGCGGATTTCCGCGCGACCGGCCAGACCGGCGTGCTGATCGCCGGCCGGGGCGTCGCGATCGACGCGGTCGTGGCGGACTTCATCGCCGGAGCCGCGGAGTGGCTGACGCCGGCCGCCGCCGGCGACCACTGGGACGTCGTCGAGGGCCAGGGCTCGCTGTTCCACCCGTCCTTCGCCGGCGTCACGCTCGGCCTGCTGCATGGCAGCCAGCCCGACGCCTTCGTCGTCTGCCACGAGCCGACCCGCAAGACGATGCGGGGCGTGACCCACCCTCTGCCATCGATCGCCGAGGTGATCGAGGCGACGGTCGCGGCAGGCAAGCTCACCAACCCGGAGATCCGCTGCGTCGGGATCGCGGTCAACACCGCGGCGCTCGGCGACGCCGAGGCGCGCGCCGTGATCGACAAGACGGCGGCCGAGCACCGCGTGCCGACGAGCGATCCGGTCCGGTTCGGAATGGCGCCGATCGTCGAGCGGCTGATCGCCGAGTTTCCATAGCCGGGCGGTCCGTCGCGTCGCGGGCTCTGGCGCTGCGCCTTGAAAAGACTGACCTTGCGGCGCGTCCGAGAGTCGGGCACCCGTCGCCGATGCATGGCGTCGGCAAGGTGCGAGCAGCAGAAAGAAACGAAGATCGGGCGTTGAGCGCGACCGCTCTCGCGGGCCTGCCGAGGCAAATCAAGCATGCGGTTCGCCAAGTCCGCGGCCGGCGCGACCTCGTTGTCGTGGTGTCGTCGCGGCCGCGGTTCGAGCTCGGCAGCGTGGACCTGCAACACACGACGCTGGATCTGGCTGACCTCGACCGGTCCTACTACCTGCGCGGCGCGGGCAGGACAGCGCGCAGCCTGGCCGGGTTCATCCAGGAGAACAGCTTCCAGCGCGTCTGCTTCATAGGCGCCAGCAAGGGCGGCTTCGGTGCCCTGATGTTGAGCCGGGAGCTCGCCGAGGCGCTGCCTCGGGTCCAGTTTTCGGCGATCGCCTTTAGTCCTCAGACAAGGCTCTGGCCGAAGAATGAAGGCCTCGGGTTCCCGAGTTACGCCGCTCTCATCGCCGAGGCGAAACACAACCGGCGCCTCGCCGCATCGCTTGAAAGGTTCGGGGATCAACGGCGTCCGCTCGCGTCAGACAGCGTGCGGTGGCGGGTTTACTACGGGTCAAAGAATGCGGGCGATACGGCCGAGGCCGAAGGACTGCCGACTGGGGGCGTCACCCTCGCGCCGCTCCCCATGAGCTCTCATTCGACCCTGCTCCCGGTGCTGTGCTCCAGGCTGGAGCCGGAGCAGATCCGGAGAATCGTCCAAGCCCACCACGGCGCGAAGTCCGCTGACGCGGATCTCGCGTTCAATCTGCTGAGCTCCAATCAGGAACAGCTTGTCAACGAAATCGCCGCAACGCAGCCGGTCCCGTCGTTCAACGAGATCGTCAGCGAGGCCTTCGACGCAATGCCGGGGCCCAACCCTTGGCGCAGACTGATGGCGCGCTTCGCTCGCGCCTAGCCAGGGCGGAGCGAGAAAGATGGCGGCCATCCTGTTACCTCCGGCCATGGACCTGTCCGATCGGCGTCTTCGTCGCCGAACGGCACGAGAGCACGCTGGCCCGCGAAGTCGGATTTTTCGACTTCGCCATCCTGATAGGCAGTTCGGAAGCATCCGAGTTCCCTGTGATGGTGCCCGGGCGCGACGAGGCGAGCGCTCAGCGCGCCGGCGGCGCCGTGGCGAGCTCGAAGATGCGGTCGAAGTCGAGCGCGATGTGGTCGGCGTCGTGCTGGATCTCGAGGCGCTTCGGCTCATTCGCGGCCGCGAACAGCGCCTCGCCCTCGCTCGGCGGAATCAGCGTGTCGCGCGCGCCGTGGACGATCAGCAGCGGCGCGCGCACCGCGCCGATCCGCTCGATCGACGGAAAACGGTGCGTGAGGAGCAGCCTGACCGGCAGCCACCAGAACGCTTTGGCGGCGACGTTGGTGATCGAGGTATAGGGCGAGATCAGCACGACGGCGCCGACCGGGTTCTCCGCCGCGAGCTTGACTGCGACGCCGCTGCCGATCGATCGGCCCATGACGGTTATCGCGCCGACCGGGACCCGCTCGGCCATGAAGCGCAGCGCCGCCTCGCCGTCGCGATAGAAGCCCTCTTCGGACGGCTCGCCATCGGACCCGGCGTAGCCGCGATAATTCACTCCGAGCACGGCATAGCCAGCGTCGGCGAAGCGGCGGAAGAACGGAGCATAGGGCGGGAGCGCGTCCGCGTTGCCGTAGAAGTAGATCAGCGCCCTGTCGGGCGCCGCGCCTTCGTGCAGCCAGCCGACCAGCTTGAGGCCGTCCGAGGTCGGGATCGTCACGCGCCGGAAATCGGCGAGCCCGTAGGCCGCCGGCTTGGCCGTCGCGGGCGTCGGATGGAACAGGAAGCGCTTCTGCCCCGCGAACATCGCCAGGCAGACCAGGCCGTAGAGCGCGACGGCGACGAGCAGGAGCTTCACGATCACGCCTTTCACGGTCCGGCGGCTCCGTCCGGAGGGTTCTCATCCGTCGCCGCAATCTCTATCAGGACTTGTCGGCATCCCGCAGCGAGCGCGCCCGTGGCCCCTCACCTCACCGCCCAAATCGAACATTGGCCGGTCGCCGGGTCCTTTACGATCTCGCGCGGCGCGGTGACGGAGGTGGTGACGGTCGTCGCCGAGATCGTCGACGGCCCCCATCGCGGACGCGGCGAGTGCCGGCCCTATGCGCGCTACGGCGAGACGCCCGAGGGCGTGAAGGGCGAGATCGACGCGCTCGCTGAGGCCGTCGCGCAGGGCCTCGACCGCGCGACGCTCCAGTCCCGCCTCCACGCCGGCGCCGCGCGCAACGCCGTCGACTGCGCGCTTTGGGACCTCGAGGCGAAGCGCGCCGGAACAAGCGCCGCCGCACTCGCCGGCCTGCCGGAGCCGGCGCCGCTCGTAACCGCCTACACGCTCAGCCTTGGCGAGCCGGACGCTATGGCGGAGGCGGCGCGCGCGGCCGCGTCGCGACCGCTGCTCAAGGTCAAGCTCGGCGCCGGCGACGGCCGCGACCCGCGGCGTATCGCCGCCGTGCGCGACGGCGCGCCGAACGCGGAGCTCATCGTCGACGCGAACGAGGGCTGGACGGGTTCCGCGCTCGCCGAGAACCTCGCCGCCTGCGCGGTGGCCCGCGTCACGCTGGTCGAGCAGCCGCTGCCGGCGGACGGCGACGCGGCGCTCGCAGACGTCGAACGCCCCATCGCGGTCTGCGCCGACGAGAGCGCCCACGACCGGGTGAGCCTCGCGAAGCTCCTCGGCCGCTACGACGCGATCAACATCAAGCTCGACAAGACCGGCGGGCTGACCGAGGCGCTGGCGCTTGCGGCCGAGGCGCGCGCCTCGGGCCTCACCGTCATGGTCGGCTGCATGCTCGCCTCCTCGCTCGCCATGGCGCCGGCGGCGCTGGTCGCCCAGGGCGCGTCCATCGTCGACCTCGACGGCCCGCTCCTGCTGGCCCGCGACCGCGAGCACGGCCTCGTCTATGAGGGTAGCCTGATGCTCCCGCCGCGGCCCGAACTCTGGGGATGAGGGTTAATACTTACCTGCCGAATGCTTCCATAGCCGGCGTTCACCCTTAGAGTGGCCGAGATTGGCGGCGGCCGGGGGCCGCCCGAGGTTCGACGAGTCATGGCCGAACTGACCCCGCTCTCGCTCGACGACTACGAGGCGATCGCCGCGGCCGTTCAGGAGACCGAACGCGGCAGGTGGTTTCTCGCCGAATATGCGCGCCGCAACCGCGCCGCCGACACCGCGCAGGTTCTCGAGGCGCTGTCGGGACTGGAGCGCAGGATCGCGGCGAAAGACCCCGAGCGCGACAAGGCGGTCCGGCTGATCGAGCAGGCCGTCCGCTCCGTCCGGCCCTTGCGCGCCGCCGCCGCTGAGGAGCGGGACCGCCGCCTCGCCGAGCTGACGCGGACGCTGGCGCTTGCGCTCGAAGCCTTGGGCGCACGTCGCCAGCCGGCGGGCCAGGCCGCTGCGCGCGCGGAGGCGGCCGCCCCCGCCC
>JADBEO010000049.1 GCA_031316315.1 Chelatococcus sambhunathii | reverse complement strand
GCCCTGTCCGGATCCTCCGCGTGGCTGCTCGCCAGCACGCAGCGGGCGAACGGCGGCGTCGCGGACGGCGGCGCCGGCTCCGCGGGCGCCGCGTTTCCAAGATCGGAGCATCTGGCGTCCGGCTGTTCCGGCGGCGGGGGCGCCGGGGCGGTCTCCGCGAACGGCGGCGCAGGCGGCGACGGAGCCGCGCCGGGCGGGGCTGGCGGCGGCGGAGGAGGGGCGCGCAACGGTTTCGCCTCCGGCCACGGCGGCGCGGGCGCGCGCGGCGAGGTCTGGGTCTTCTCGATCCGGTGACGCGGCGAGCGGCCGACAGGAGCCTCAGGCGTCGTCCGGCCGATCCCGAGCTCGCGGAGCGACGGGAAGGCGGCGATCCGCGCCGCCGCGGGCCGCCGCTTCGGCGTCAAGCTTCGCGGCGTAGTTGATGGCGGCGATGGTCACGCCGATCGAATAGAGCATCAGCGCAGAGAACACGAAGGCGGTCTGCTGCAGGCCGATGTAGAGCCGGCCGAGAAACAGCAGGGCGAAGGCGACCGCGATCCCGATCAGCGCGACCGAGACCGTGAAGTTCACCCAGCGCAGGAAGTTTCTCATCGTCTGAATTTGCGGCATCGCGCGCCCGCGCGCCAGCGGCGAAGCAGCGCGGCCTACCGCGCGCGATTTCCGGCGCGCCGCCGCCGCGCCGGGCGCCGACCACGGCCGCCGGAAATCCCTCGCTCATTTCGGAGACACTCCATGACGGTGCTGGAAATCCAGCGGCGATTGCGTGCGCTCGACTTCGATCCGGGGCCGGTCGACGGCGCCTGGGGGCCGAGGACGCGTTCGGCCCTCAAGAACTTCCAGCGCGCACGCACGCTCGAGCCGGACGGCGTTCCGGGGCCGAAGTCCATCGCGGCGCTCGGTCGCGACGCGGAGGCGGGTCCGTACGTCCCGGCCGAGCCGCTCTGGCTGCAGGAGGGGCGCCGGCGTCTTGGACTGCGGGAGGGCGACGCGCGGCTGAAGGCCTTCCTCGCGTCCGACGGCCGCACGCTCGGCGATCCGGCGCGCTCGCCCTGGTGCGGGGATTTCGTCGAGACCTGTCTGCGGATCGCCCTGCCGGACGAGCCGCAGCCCGCGAACCCCTATCTCGCCCGGAACTGGCTGCGTTTCGGGCGCGCCCTCCCCGAGCCCGCCACCGGCGCCGTCGCCGTGTTCTGGCGGGGGGCGCGGACGGGGTCGTCCGGCCATGTCGGCTTCGTCGTCGGCGCCGACCGCCGCTTCGTCTCGGTGCTGGGCGGGAACCAGACCGATTCGGTCTCGATCGCCCGGCTCGCGCGGACGCGCCTGCTGGGCTGCAGGTGGCCGAGCACGATCGCCCTCACGGGCCTCGAATCGCCCGGCGAAACGTCAGGCCCGGTCTCCACGGACGAGGCGTGAGCCCCGGCGCCTCACCCGTCCGGCGGCCGATCGAACTCGCGGCCGAGCTCGTGCAGGAAGGAGGCGTGGCCCTGCACGGTCACCGTCCAGCCCACATCCGAGCGGCGCACGAACCTTTTGCCCACAAGTCGCCGGATGACGGCCTGATCCACCTCGGACGTCTCGTCCGCGAGCAGCCGTCGAAGAGCCGAGAACTCCTCCGCCGTCATATCCGAGTCATCAGCCATGCGACCCCCCAGAGCAAGCTGATCTCAGTCCCTGTCGCACCAGGTCCCCTTTATATTTCGGCATCTTGCGTCACAGCCTGCGCCTCGCGCGGACGTTCGTCCAGCGACGCCCGAACGCAGGGACTGTTTTCCGCACCTATTACGATATCTAGGAAGGAGGGCCCATGATGGGCGCGCCGCTGACGAAGAGTGTCCTCTCCGCCGCCGTCGAAAACGCGGTCAAGGCCACGGACGGTCTGCCGATGCCGGAACGACTGGCGCGCGCCAAGGCCGCGGTGCTGAACGACCCGGACGTCGCGAACGCGGTCACGCCGATCCCGCGTCTGCGCAGCGAAACGCTGCAGGGCGTCGCCGGGATCGGCGCCGCGCAGCTGCTCAACGCCTTCGGCGTCACCAAGACGCTGGTGATCGCCGCAGGGTGGTTCGGCAGGACGTGGAATCCGGACGAGGTGTCGACGGTCCTCACGACGGTCGTCTCGCTCGCGCTCGCGGGCTGGGCCTGGTACGGGCGCGAGACGACAAGCCGGCCGCTCGGCTGAGCCCGCCATGGCGACGATGCTGGAAGGGCCGGCGCTGCTCAGCGAGGGCGAGAACCGGATCATCAACGAGCTCGTGAGGCAGCTGCGCGAGGTCCATCCGCCGCGCGGCGGCGGGCTGTGGGCGAAGTGGTCGCCGCTCGCCTTCGGCCTCGTGCTCGCTGTGTTCGGAGCCGCGCTCAACAGCAACCTCAACGCCGCGCGGGACGAGCAGAAGGCCGCGAACGCCCGGATCGAGACGATCGACGGCCGATCGCGGGACAATCGGATCGCAATTGAGCGCATCGATCGGGAGCGGGCTGCGCGGATCTCGCAGGTCGACGCCAGGCTCGGCGCGATCGAGACGAGGACCGCGCCGATGGACGGCCTGCTGAAGGATCTCGGCCGTGTCGAGACGGCGATCGAGTCGATGTCGGATCGGCTGGCGCGCGGCCGCGAGGAGCGCATCGCCGACGTCTCCCGGATCGTCGACGGCATGAGCGTCCAGAAGACCGAACTCGCGTCGCTGCGGCAGGAGCTTCAGCAGCTCCGGCATGCGCTGGAGGCGCGCAGCGGCCAGCCGACGAACCGGGACGGACCCGGCCCTCCGGGCTGGCCCCCCGCGCGCTTCGAGATACGTGCGGCGGTCACGCCTGACTTCCGGCGCTTCTAGACATTCATCGGAGGTTCAGCGCGCCGCGAGGATGCTCGGCCCCATGACGACGTACCGTTTTCACGTTCCGGCGGCCGTTGCGTTCGCCCTCGCGCTGCTCGGCGCGACGCCGGAGCGCCTCGCTGCGCAGGAGCCTATGAGAGCGCCGCCCGGACAGGGCGAGAGCGGACCGGTGGTCGTGGTGGCGCCGCAGACCGGCCAGGCCGCAGACGTCGGGGACAAGGACATCAAGGAGCGCGAGCAGGAGCTCGATCGCGCCCGCGCCGCCGCCCGCGCCGCCGATCCGCGTCTGCAGGGCCTAGAGAAGGCGCGCGAGGCCGCCCGCAAGGCGCAGGACCAGAACGGCGCGAAGGACTGTCTGTCGGCCAAGGAAGCGCGCGGCGCGATCCTCGCCAAGAAGGCGGTCACGCTCAGCCAGGCGCTGCGCGCCGCGCGAGACGCCTGGGACGGCGAGGTGATCGACTACAAGCTCTGCACCTTCGACGGCGTGCTCGCCTACGACCTGACGCTCCTGAACGGCGACGGCCGCGTGGCGCGGGTGCGGGTCGGCGCGGCGGACGGCAAGCTGGTCAACGTCAGATGATCGACCGGCTGGCGCGGGCGGTCTTCATCCTGGAGCTCCTGCTGCTGGCCGTTCCCGGCCTCGTGCAATTCGTCTCGTCCTATGTCGCGCTCGCCGACCTTTCGAGCGTCGTCGTCCCGCTCGGGCAGAGCGGCGTCTCGCCCGGGCCCGGACTGCCGGGCTCGCCGTGCTCGCCGCCTTCGGCCTCGTCTTCAGCGCCTTCGCCGTTCTCAGCGTGCGCTATCTGTTCGGGGGGCCCGACGGCGTCGCGCGCGTCACCCCGCTCGTCTGGGGCCTCGCGCTGCTCGGGCAGGCGATCGCGGCGCCGGCCGTGGTCTGGACCGCCTTGATCGAGGGCGCGCCGAACAGGGTGCGCGCGGTCGCCCTCTTGACCATGCCGGTCCTGGGCCTGTTCATCCCGCTGCTCCATATGCTGGTCGCAGCGCTGATCGCCCGCCGCGGTCGCGCGCGCTCCAGCCCAGTCTGAGACCACGCCCCATGCGCCTGCTCGTCGTCGAGGACGATCCCGACCTCAACCGCCAGATCGTCGCCGCGCTGGAGGACGCCGGATACGCCGTCGACCGCGCCTTCGACGGCGAGGAGGGGCACTTCCTCGGCGACACCGAGCCTTATGACGCGGTCGTGCTCGACATCGGCCTGCCGAAGATGGACGGCATCAGCGTGCTCGAGGCCTGGCGGCGCGACGGCAAGACCATGCCGGTGCTGATCCTCACCGCCCGCGACCGCTGGTCGGACAAGGTGCAGGGGTTCGACGCCGGGGCCGACGACTATGTGCCGAAGCCCTTCCATATGGAGGAGATCCTCGCCCGCATTCGCGCCTTGCTGCGCCGGGCGAGCGGCCATGCCTCGAGCGAACTGCTGTGCGGTCCGGTGCGGCTCGACACGCGCTCCGGCCGGGTCACCGTCGACGGCGCGGGGGTGAAGCTCACCAGCCATGAATACAGGCTGCTGTCCTACCTGATGCACCACCAGGGCCGGGTGGTCTCGCGCACAGAACTCGTCGAGCATCTCTACGACCAGGACTTCGATCGCGATTCCAACACGATCGAGGTGTTCGTCGGGCGGCTGCGCAAGAAGCTCGGGGTCGAGGTCATCCAGACCGTGCGCGGCCTCGGCTATCTGCTGAGCGCGGATCCGGCATGAGCGCGGAGGCCGAGACCGGCGTCGCGGTCCCGGCCGAACGCGCGCCCGATCGCCCGACGCGCACCGCGTCGATCGCCGCGCGCCTGTTCGGCGCGGCGGCGCTCTGGACGGCCGCGATCCTGCTGATCGGCGGCTGGACGCTCTCGAGCTACTATCAGCGCCAGGTCGAGCGCAGCTTCGACCAGCGCCTTCACGTCTATCTGAAGACGCTCGTCGCTGGCCTCGCGGACGGCACCTTCGCGCGCGAGGAGCCGGGCTCGGTCGGCGAGCCGCGCTTCGAGCTGCCGCTGTCCGGCTGGTACTGGCAGATCACCCGGCTCGACCGCGACCCGCCGGAGACGACCGGCTCGAAGTCCCTCTTCGAAGAGCAGCTTCCGCGCCTGGAGGCCGGCGCCGAGGACGGGGCGAGCGCGCGCGAGGGCTACGTTAACGGGCCGGAAGACAAGCGGCTGCGGCTGGTCGAGCGCACCATCGATCTCGGGCCAGACGGGCGTTACCTGGTTGCGATCGGCGCGGATTCCGCCGAGATCGACAGGGACGTCGCCGACCTCAATTTCGCGCTGCTGGTGACCTTCCTGCTGCTCGGCCTCGGCCTCGTCGTAACGACCGGCTTCCAGGTCGGCTTCGGCCTCCGGCCGCTCGCGCGCATCCGCGCCCAGCTGATCGAGATCCGCACCGGCTCGCGCGCGCGCATCGAAGGCGCCGTGCCGCGCGAGATCGCGCCGCTCGCGACCGAACTCAACGCGCTGATCGACTCCAACCGCGCGATCGTGGAGCGCGCCCGCACCCATGTCGGCAACCTGGCGCACGGCCTGAAGACCCCGCTCGCCGTCATCGCCAACGAGGCGGCGGCGGGCGATGGCCCCTTCGCCGACAAGGTGCGCGAGCAGGCGGTGCTCATGCGCCGCCAGATCGACCATCACCTCGAGCGCGCGCGCCTTTCGGCCGGCGTCGCCTTCGCCGGCGAGGCGACGGAGCTGAAGCCCACCATCGACGCGATCGCGCGGACCCTCGGCAAGGTCTATCGCGACCGCGACCTCGACATCGTGGTCTCCGCCGTCGACGAGATGAGGGTCAAAGGCGAGAAGCAGGATCTCGAGGAGATGGTCGGAAACCTGGTCGACAACGCCTGCAAATGGGCGAAGGGCCAGGTGTTCATCTCCTCCGAGCCGCTCCCCGCCGCGGCGAGGTCCGGCCAGGCCGCAGCGCTGATCCGCGTCGACGACGACGGCCCGGGCCTCGATCCGGGCGAGTGGGACGAGGTGCTCGGCCGCGGCCGCCGGCTGGACGAGACCAAGCCGGGCTCGGGCCTCGGCCTCGCGATCGTGAGCGAACTCGCGACGATGTACGGCGGACAGCTCTCGCTCGGCCGCGCCCCCGCCGGCGGACTGCGTTGCGAGCTGACGCTGCCGAGGGTGTGAGGCTCAGACGGCGCGCGCCGCCCGCTGCGCCAGGGTGAGCCGCCCCGCCGCCGGGCCGGGCGGATCCGCGCCGTTCACCCCAAGCGCCGCGAGCGCGAGGCCCGGCAGATCGGCGGACAGCCGGCCGCAGTCAGGTCCCGAACCCAGACCCAGCCTGCGCGCGATCGCGGCCGGCGCC
This sequence comes from Chelatococcus sambhunathii, assembly GCA_031316315.1. Classification (GTDB taxonomy): domain Bacteria; phylum Pseudomonadota; class Alphaproteobacteria; order Rhizobiales; family Methylopilaceae; genus Methylopila. The sequence goes on along the minus strand of JADBEO010000049.1, from coordinate 23,053 downwards.
GGGCCCCGCCTTCCGACGGCCCGGGCGAGGTCGGCGAGCGACACGTCGGCGCCGATGTCCGCGAAGGCGACGTTCGCGCCGACCGCGGCGAAGCTCGCCGGCTCGAGGCTCGGCGCCTCCCCGAACTCGTCGGACGTCGCCTCCACGGCGGGCGCGGGCTGGTCAAGCGTCGCGCCGAGCTGCGCCGCCGCTTCGACGCCCGCGCGCCATCCGCCGGCGACGGCGTCGACCGCGTTCGGTCCGTCGAAAGCGAGGCGCAGGCCCTGCTCGGGTCCGAGACCGGACGCCCGCGCGAGTTCGTCGCGCGGAGTGAAGCCGCCCGCCACGACGAGCGCGTCGGCCGGCAGCACGCGCGCGCCCGCGCTCGCGCCTTCTCCGTAGCGGTTCCTCACGCGCACGCCGGTGATCGCGCCGCGCTTGGCGTCGTATTCCAGTCCCGTCACCACGCTGGACAGGCTGACCGGCGCGCCGAGCGCCTTGGCCATCTCGACCGCCGGCCCTTCCGGCTGGTCCCGCTGGTCGATCACGAAATCGACCGCCACCCCGGCCTCCCGAAGATCCATCGCAGCGCGATAGCCTTCGTCGCAGGTCGTCGCGACCAGCACGCGCGAACCCGGCGCGATGGCGTGACGGCGAAGCAGGGCGCGCGCGGCGACCGCGAAGATCACGCCGGGACGGTCGTTCTCGGCGAAAGCCATCGGCCTCTCGCGGTGGCCGGTCGCAAGCACCACCGCCCCGGCCCAGATCACCCTGAGGACGGGTGCGTCGCCGACGCCGACGCGCTCGATGACGGTGACCGCGCCGTCCGCCGCGATGGAGACCGCCGTGGCCCTGAGCGTCAGCGCTTGGCGGCCGGCGAAACCGGCGGCATGAGCCTGCGCCCATTCCGCCAGCGGCTTGCCGTCGATCCGGCCGTCGTAGAGGTCGGCCAGACCGCCGGGAGTACGGTCCGCCTCAACGATGCGGACGTCGAGCCCGGCTGTCCGGAGGGCGAGGCCGGCCGACAGTCCTGCGAGGCCGGCGCCGATGACCAGCGCGTCGCAACGCTCGTATCGCGCCGGGCTCGCCGCCGCAGGGCGGGGCAGCCGCGGGGCAGGCATCGGGAGCGCCTGGCGCAGGCGCTCGATCAGCCGCGAGGCCGTCGGGAGGGCGCGGTCCTCCGGCATGGCGACCGGGGCGAGGCGCCGCAACGCCGCAGACGCCTGTCCCGGCAGACGGGCCTTCAATCCTTCCCGCACGACGACGTCTCCGGCGGACGCCGGGCGCCACGACCCGTCGTCCCCGACGAGGACCGGCGTCGGGGCGTCGACGTCGAGGCTCATCGGGCCGCGCGGGCGACCGAGCAGCGGGCTCGCGCCGAAGGTGGAGACGCCTGACGCGAGCAGCGCGCTTTCGAGCGTGTCCCCGTAGAAGCCGTTGAAAACCTTGCCGTCGAGCCGGAAGCCGACCGGCTCGCTGCGGTCGATCCGCGCGCCGAAACGCTCCCGCGCCGCGGCGGGGACGCGATAGGGGCCGCTCATTGCGCCGCCTCCCGGATGAGACGCCTCGTCGGAGCGAACGGTTCGAAGGCGTGCGCGCCGGAACGGCCCGCGATCAGCGCGGCGAGATGGTCGGCGGCCGGCAGGGCGAGCGCCAGCGCGTCGCGGCCGAAGCCGAGCGCCAGCCAGAGCCCGGAGATTTCGGCCGGACCGACCTGCGCAAGGCCGTCGACGCCCCGCCAGGCGATCATCGGCTCCTCGGCCGCGACCGAGACGCCGCCGAAGGACGGCGCGAGCCGCGTCAGCTCCAGCGCGACGGCGTCTGCGCCGCGCGGTCCCGAGGCGGCGACGGCGCCGGTCCGGTCGCGCGACAGCCTCAGGTCGCCGATCTCGATCGCCGGGCCGATCGAGGGCGCGCCCGGAGCGGTCGTCAGCAATGTGCGTTCGTCGCGGACCAGCGAGAGCCGGCCACGGCCCTCCCGCACCAGCCGGATCGCCGCGAGATCGTCGGCCAGCACGATCGCGCCCGCCGCGACGATGCGTTCGCCGATCTTCAGCGCGGTGTCGCCCGCGCCGCGCTCCAGCATATCGACCGGCGTCGCGGGAAACAGGCGCGCGCCGGCGGCCGCGGCCGATTCGGCGAGCGCCAGCGCCAGCGCGTCCGCGTCCACGACGACGGCGTCCTGCTCGAACAGCGCGGCCGGGAAGCTTCCGCCCGCGAGCGGCGGCGACAGCGCTCCGATCTCGCGCGTCGGCACCATCCAGGCCGCGACGCCCTCCGCCTTGAGCTCCGCCGCGCGGGCGCCGAGCGGCTCCACCTCCCGCGACGAGGCCGCGATGGTCAGGCAACCGACGCGGTCGATCGTCGCGCCGCCGGACGACCGGCGCGCGACGCGGCGCGCGAGCGCGAGCGCGATCGCCTCCCGGTCCGTCTCGGCACGGCGCGCCTCCGCCTTGCCGGAGCGCAGCACCGGCCAGGCCCTTTCGTCCGGCGCGGCCGAGATCTCTCCCGGCGCGAACAGCGCGACCTTGGCCCCGGCCGTGGCGCAGGCGTCGGCCACGGCCAGCGCGCGCACGCCGCCGCCGACCACCGCGACGTCGTAGGCGGCCTCGATCGATGCTGGCCCGGCCCACACCTTCTCCGGCCTCTGCGTGCGTCCGACGATCGATAACAAGCGATTGAAAGGCAAAAGAACGATCCGGATGACGGATGGGAGAGGGCGGACCGACACTCTATAAGGCGTCTAACCGACGGGTTAAGCCGTATTGAACGAGTTTTTCGCGCGGCGGCGCGTCGCTTTTCCGGCGGCCGCAACGGGTCTATGTGCCGCCGGGCGAGGAGAATTTGGATTCCGGATGACGCTCTGGCTGATTTTCGCGCTGATGACAGGCGCCGCGGTCTTTGTGGTGCTCGGTTCGCTGGCGCGCTCGCGCCCGGCCGTCGCCGGCGCCGTGGGCGCGGACGAGGCGGTCTATCGCGACCAGCTGGAGGAGATCGCGCGCGACCGGGCGCGCGGCCTGATCGACGATCGGGAGGCTGAAGGCGCCCGCGTCGAGGTCGCGCGCCGGCTGATCGCCGCCTCGGAGAGGGGGGGGGGCGCCGCCGAGCGGACCTCCACGAGCCGCCGCCGCATCGCCGCCGTGGTCGCGCTGGTCGCGGTGCCTGCGATCGCGCTCGGCGCCTACGCCAGGCTCGGCAAGCCGGACCTGCCAGACCTGCCGCTGGCTTCGCGCCAGGGCGAGAAGCCCGACATGCAGAACCTCGGCGACCTCGCTTTGCGCGTCGAGAAGGCGCTCGCCGCCAACCCCAATGACGGGCGCGGCTGGAGCGTGGTCGGCCCGCTCTACATGCGCCTTGGCCGGCCCAACGAGGCCGCGACGGCCTTTTCCAACGCGATCCGCATCCTCGGCTCGACGCCCGAGCGCGAGGCCGATCTCGGCGAGGCGCTCTACGCCGGCGCAGACGGCGTCGTCACCGAGCAGGCGCGCGCCGCCTTCGAGCGCTCCGTCGCGGGCGAGACTCCCTCTCCCAAGGGCGCCTTCTATCTCGCGCGCGCCGCCGAGCAGGACGGCGACGTCGCCGGCGCGGTCGCGCGGCTGAAGCCGCTGCTGACCAAGGCGCCGGAGGATGCGCCCTATCTCGACGCGCTGAAGGGTGAGTTCCAGCGCATCGCGCAGGTGCCGGCCCTGCCGCCGCCATCGCCCGAGCAGGCGTCGGCGATGAAGACGCCGAACGAGCGTATGGCCTTCGTGAAGACGATGGTCGACCGCCTCTCCGACCGACTGGCGCAGGAGGGCGGCGGCGACGTCGGCGAGTGGCTTCGGCTCGTCAACGCACGCGCCGCGCTCGGGGACATGGACAAGGCGCGCGACGCGCTGACCGCCGCCCGCCAGAAGTTCGCGGCCGACCCGCGGGCGACGACCCGGCTCGAGGCGCTGGCGCTCGGGCTTGGTCTCGAAGGCGGCGGCGCGTAAGGGTTTAGGTCATGACGGTCGACGCTTCCTCCGCCTTCCCGACGCCGCGCCGCCGCGCCAGCGCGCGCAAGCGTCGCCGCCTCGCGCTGCTCGCCGTGATCGGGCTCGCGCTCGCCGCCGCCACCGCGCTGATACTCAACGCCTTCAACGACTCGCTGGTGTTTTTCCGCACCCCGAGCGAGCTCGCCGGCAAGAGCGAGATGATGGGCGCGCGGCTCAGGCTGGGCGGCCTCGTGAAGCAGGGCTCAATCGCGCATGAGGGCACGACGACGCGCTTCGTCGTCACCGACATGAAGGCCGACCAGCCGGTGACCTACACCGGCCTGCTGCCGGACCTGTTCCGCGAGGGGCAGGGCGTCGTCACGGAAGGCGCGGTCGGCCCCGACGGCGTGTTCAAGGCCGACAGCGTCCTCGCCAAGCATGACGAGACCTATATGCCAAAGGACGTCGCCGACCGCCTCAAGAGCCAGGGGCTCTGGAAGGAAGGCGAGGGCGCCGGGACGGCCGCGCCGAAGCCGGAGGCGGCGAAATGATCGCAGAGACAGGTCATTACGCGCTCGTCCTCGCGCTCGCTCTCGCGATCCTGCAGTCCGTCCTGCCGCTGTGGGGGGCGCGCGTCCGCGACGCGGCTCTCATGGGACTCGCCGGTCCGCTCGCCGTCGCCCAGCTCGCCTTCGTCGCGCTCGCCTTCGCGGCGCTGACGCACGCCTATGTGACCTCCGACTTCTCCGTGCTGAACGTCGTCGAGAACTCGCATTCGGCGAAGCCGCTGATCTACAAGTTCACGGGCGTCTGGGGGAACCACGAGGGCTCGCTGCTGCTCTGGGTGTTGATCCTGGTGCTGTTCGGCGCGCTGGTCGCGATCTTCGGGCGGAACCTGCCGCAGCGCCTGAAGGCCGACGTGCTCGCCATCCAGGCGACGATCTCGGTCGCCTTTCTGCTGTTCGTGCTGATCACCTCCAATCCCTTCTCGCGCGTCGCGCCGGCGCCGATCGAGGGACAGGACCTCAACCCGCTGCTGCAGGACCCCGGCCTCGCGATCCACCCACCCTTGCTCTACGTCGGCTATGTCGGCTTCTCGATGGCCTTCTCCTTCGCGGTCGCCGCGCTGATCGAGGGCAAGATCGACGCCGCCTGGGCGCGCTGGGTGCGGCCCTGGACGCTGGTCGCCTGGATCTTCCTCACCCTCGGCATCGCTATGGGCTCCTACTGGGCCTATTACGAGCTCGGCTGGGGCGGCTTCTGGTTCTGGGATCCGGTCGAGAACGCCTCGCTGATGCCGTGGCTCTCCGGCACGGCGCTGCTGCACTGCGCGGCGGTGATGGAGAAGCGTGAGGCGCTCAAGGTCTGGACCATCCTGCTCGCGCTGCTGACCTTCGCGCTGTCGCTGCTCGGCACCTTCCTCGTGCGCTCGGGCGTGCTGACGTCGGTCCACGCCTTTGCGGTCGATCCCGCGCGCGGCGTTGCGATCCTGATCATCCTGACGGTCTTCGTCGGCGGCAGCCTCGCGCTCTACGCGGCGCGCGCGCCGGTGCTGAAGCAAGGCGGCATCTTCGCGCCGGTCTCGCGCGAGGGGGCGCTCGTCCTCAACAACATCTTCCTCACCGCCGCCACGGTCGCGGTGTTCGTCGGTACGCTCTATCCGCTCGCGCTCGAGGCGCTCACGGGCGAGAAGATTTCGGTCGGACCGCCCTTCTTCAACGCGACCTTCGGGCCGATCATGCTGCCGCTGATGCTGGTCATGCCGTTCGGGCCGCTGCTCGCCTGGAAGCGCGGCGACGTCGGACGCGCGGCGCGCGGGCTCGTCTGGGCGCTCGGCGCGGCGATCGTCGTCACCTGCGTCGTCGCGGGGTTTGTCCGCGGAGGTCCGACGCTCGCGCCGATCGGGATCGGGATCGGCCTGTTCGCGATCTGCGGCGCCTTCGCCGAGATCGTCGAGCGCACAAAACTGTTGCGCGCGCCATTCGCCGACACGCGCGCCCGCGCCAGGGGACTGCCGACCTCGTCCTGGGGCGCGGCGCTCGCCCATGCCGGTCTCGGCGTGACGCTGATCGGCGTCGTCTCGGCGACGGCCTGGTCGAGCGAGCAGGTTGTCGCGCTGAAGCCTGGCGAGCAGACCCGCGTCGGCCGCTACGACGTCATGTTTGACGGCACGGAAGAGAAGCGCGGCCCGAACTACCGGGCGGTCGTGGCGCATCTCACCGTGATCGAGGACGGGGCCCCCGTCGCGGTCGTCGAGCCGTCGCGGCGGCTCTACACCGCGCGCAAGATGGACATCGCCGAATCCGGCATCGCCACCTTCGGCCTGTCGCAGCTCTACGCCGCGACGGCGGAGGCGCGCGGCGACGGCGCGACGGGTCTGCGGCTCACCTACAAGCCGCTCGTCCTGCTGATCTGGCTCGGCGCGGTGGTGATGGGGATCGGCGGCGTGCTGTCGCTCGCCGATCGGCGCCTCAGGGTCGGCGCGCCGCGCAAGGCGCCCCGTCCCGCGCCCGCGCTGCAGCCGGCGGAGTGAAGCGTTGCGGAGGCCGACTGCGTGCTTCGAGACGCCGGCCGATGGCCGGCTCCTCAGCATGAGGGGTGTTGGCGCCATGGCTCATTCGCGTTCGGGATCGGCAATCAACCCTCCTCATGCTGAGGAGGCGCGCAGCGCCGTCTCGAAGCACGCAGCCGGCTTCTGCAGGCGCATCTTGTCGGCGGGCGTTCTGTTCTCGCTGTTCGCCGCCGCCCCCGCCTTCGCCGTGAACCCCGGCGAGCAGCTTGCGGATCCTGCGCAAGAAGCGCGCGCCCGCGCGCTCGGGGCGGAGCTGCGCTGCATGGTCTGCCAGAACCAGTCGATCGACGACAGCGACGCCCCGCTCGCCAAGGATCTGCGCGTGCTGGTGCGCGAGCGGGTGAAGGCCGGCGACAGCGACGGCGAGGTGCTCGACTTCCTGGTCGCCCGCTACGGCGAGTTCGTGCTGCTCCGCCCGCGATTGAGGGGCGAGACGCTGCTGCTGTGGGGCCTTGCGCCCGCCGTGCTGCTGCTCGGTCTGATCGGCTATTTCATTTGGGCGCGTCGCGCGCGCCGCCGCCCCGAAAACGCCGAGAGTCTGTCAGAAAGTGAGCGGGCGCGGCTCGAATCGTTGCTGTCGACCGACGGCGAACAGGCGGGCCGGCGAGGCGTGTAGGGCCTCCTGCGGCTTACCTAAATTTCATCGGGCCGACAGCGGCGCGTAATGAAGCCTGCGTGAATCTTTCGATCAGACGCCCATATGGGCGGAATGAGACACCCGTTCGGAGACTGACGTCCATGACGATCGAACCCCGCCCCGAGCCGACCGCAGCCGACAAGCCGCGCGGTTTCCTGGCCCGGCGGAAGACCCCCATCCTCGCCTCGGCGCTCGCGCTGGCGCTGGCCGGCGCGCTCGGCGTGGGGCAGCTTACGACCGGCTCGACCCCGGCCCGCGCCGAACAGTCGAGCGCCATTCAGCCGCAGGCCGCTCCGGCGCTGCCGAGCTTCGCCGACGTCGTCGACCGCGTGAAGCCGGCCGTCGTCAGCGTACGCGTGAAGAACGTGTCGGTCGCCGAGGACGGCGACGGTCCGGGCGGCGCTCCCGGCATTCCGGGCCTCGACCAGCTCCCTGACGGCCATCCCCTGAAGAAGTTCTTCAAGGAGTTCGGGCAGCGCGGCGGGCCGGGCGGCAAGGCGCCGAAGCCCCGCGGCATGAGCCAGGGCTCGGGCTTCTTCATTTCTGGCGACGGCTATGCGGTGACGAACAACCACGTCGTCGCGGGCGCCAAGGAGGTCGAGCTCGTCATCGGCGAGAAGGACGACACCGTGAAGGCCAAGGTGATCGGCACCGACGCCCGCACCGACCTCGCGCTGCTGAAGGTCGAGGGCGACAAGAAGGACTGGCCGTTCGTGAAGTTCGGCTCGCCGGAAGGCCCGCGCGTCGGCGACTGGGTGATCGCGGTCGGCAACCCGTTCGGCCTCGGCGGCACGGTGACGGCCGGCATCGTCTCGGCCCGCGGCCGCGACATCGGCGCCGGCCCCTATGACGACTTCCTGCAGATCGACGCGGCGGTGAACCGCGGCAACTCGGGCGGCCCGACCTTCAACCTGAAGGGCGAGGTTGTCGGCGTGAACACCGCGATCTTCTCGCCGTCGGGCGGCAATGTCGGCATCGCCTTCTCGATCCCGTCGGAAGTCGCGACCGGGATCATCGAGAAGCTCAAGAACGGCGGCAAGATCGCCCGCGGCTATATCGGCGTGCAGATCCAGCCGGTGACCGACGAGATCGCCGATTCCATCGGGCTCAAGCGGGCTTATGGCGCGCTGGTGGCCGAGGCGCAGAAGGGCACGCCGGGCGAGCAGGCGGGCCTCAAGTCCGGCGACACGATCCTCAAGGTCAACGGCGAGGAGATCCCGAGCGCCCGCGAGCTCTCTCGGCGGATCGCCTCGATGGATCCCGGAAAGCCGGTCACGCTGACGATCTGGCGGGACGGCAAGGAGGAGACCAAGGAGCTCAAGCTCGGCACCCTGCCGGACGAGCCGAAGCAGGCGGCGCTGACCCCGGACGACGACGACGCCGCAGACGGCGGCAAGGTCAAGCTCGGCATCGAGGTGACGCCGGCGAGCAAGCTCGGCAATTCCGGCGACCAGGGCCTCGTGGTGACGCAGATCGACGAGGACGGCGCTGCGGCCGGCAAGCTCGAACAGGGCGACGTCATCATGAAGGTCTCCGGCAAGCCGGTCTCCAGCGTCTCCGACGTGACCGCCCAGCTCGACGCCGCGCAGAAGGACGGCCGCAAGTCGGTCCTGCTGCTCGTCAAGCGCAACGACCAGACGCGCTTCGTCGCGATCGAGATCGGCAAGGCTGGATAAGCCTTCGCCGACTGAGCCCCCGCGCGGCCTCCCCCGATCCGCGCCGGGGGCGCTTCGTGGGCGGCGGACGGTTCCCCCGGCCGTCCGCCGCTTCCACGAAACTCCCGCGTCCCCACGCAAGGCGGCTCCCTCTGCCTTCGCGAGGGGCGCGCGGCGGTTCCTCCAAAAAGCCCGGACGCACGCGCCGCTTGCGGCGGATCGAGAGCCGCGTCATGACCTCGGCCATGAAACTTCTGATCGTCGAGGACGACCGCGAGGCGGCCGCCTATGTGGTGAAGGGCTTCGCCGAGGCCGGCCATGTCGCGGATCACGCCGCCGACGGCGAGGAAGGCTATGCGCTGGCGAGCGGCGCGAATTACGATGTGCTGGTCGTCGACCGGATGCTTCCCAAGCTTGACGGCCTGACGCTGATCGGCCGTCTGAAGGCGGAAGGGTCGAAGACGCCCGTGCTGATCCTGTCGGCGCTCGGGCAGGTCGACGACCGCGTGCAGGGTCTCAGGGCCGGCGGCGACGACTATCTCACCAAACCCTACGCCTTCGCCGAGCTTCTCGCGCGCGTCGAGGCGCTGTCCCGGCGCGGCGGCGCGAGCGCCCAGGAGACGGTCTACCGGATCGCTGATCTCGAGCTCGACCGGCTGTCGCACACGGTGACGCGCGGCGGACAGGACATCCCGCTCCAGCCGCGGGAGTTCCGATTGCTCGAATATCTGATGCGCAACGCCGGACAGGTGGTCACGCGCACGATGTTGCTGGAGAATGTCTGGGACTATCATTTCGACCCCCAGACCAACGTCATCGACGTCCATGTCTCCCGTTTGCGCTCGAAGATCGACAAAGGCTTCGACAAGCAGCTGCTGCACACGGTGCGCGGCGCGGGATACATGATCCGTGACGGCGCTCGGTAAGCTTCTCCGAACAACCGCCTTCAAGCTGGCGCTCGCCTATCTGGCGGTCTTCGCCGCGCTGTCGATGGTCGTGCTGGCCTATGTGTCCTGGCACGCCAATGCGCTGATCGCCGGCCAGCTGGACGCGACCGTCAACGCCGAGATCACAGGCCTCGCCGAGCAGTACCGGCAGGGCGGCGTCCGCAAGCTCGTCGCGGTCGTCGACGAGCGCTCGAACCGCGCGTCCAACGGCTCGATCTACCTGCTCACCACCTTCAACGGCGATCCGCTCGCCGGCAACATCTCCGGCTTGCCGGGCGCCTCGCTGGCGGAGCCGGGCGAGCGGGAGCTGCCCTACCAGCTCTCGGGTCAGGACAAGGCGGCGCCCTATCCCGCGGTGGTGCGCGTGTTCCTGCTGCCGGGCGGCTACCGGCTTCTGGTCGGCCGCGACACAGAGGAGCGCGAACGGCTGAAGGGCGTCATCGCCAACGCCGTCCAGTGGTCGCTGGCGCTGGTCGTCGTGCTCGGCCTGGCCGGCGGCGTGTTTGTGGCGAAGCGCGTCCTGAAGCGCCTCGACGCGATGACGGAGACCAGCCGCTCGATCATGGCGGGCGACCTGTCGGGACGCCTCGCCGTCACCGGATCCGGCGACGAGTTCGACCGCCTCGCCGAGGCGGTCAACGCCATGCTCGAGCGCATCAACGAGCTCATGGCGGGCCTGAAGGAGGTCTCCGACAACATCGCCCACGACCTCAAGACGCCGCTGACGCGCCTCAGGAACCGCGCCGAGGCGGCGCTCCGCGACGCGCGCACGGAGGAGGACTGGCAGGCCTCGATCGAGCAGATCATCGCCGAGTCCGACGGAATGATCCGCATCTTCAATGCGCTGCTGCTGATCGCGCGCGCGGAATCCGGCGGCGGCCGCGATCAGCTCGCCGAGCTCGACGTCGCGGAGGTCGTGCGCGGCGTCGCCGAACTCTACGAGCCGCTGGCGGAGGAGCGCGGGGCGATTCTGAAGGTCATGGCGCCGGTCTCGGTCCGCGTGCTCGGCAACCGCGAGCTCATCGGCCAGGTTGTCGCGAACCTCGTCGAAAACGCGCTCAACTATGCGACGGGCGAGGGGAGCGGGAACGAGGTGACCGTCTCGTCGGAGGCCGACGGCTCCTCGGCCCGGATCGTCGTCGCCGATCGAGGGCCGGGCATTCCGGAGGCTGATCGGGCGCGCGCGGTCGAGCGCTTCGTGCGGCTCGACACCAGCCGCTCGCGTCCCGGCTCGGGCCTCGGCCTCGCGCTCGCCAACGCCGTGGCGAGGCTCCACGGCGGCGAGCTTGCGCTCGGCGACAACGCGCCCGGCCTCAAAGTCACGCTGACGTTGCCTCGGGTGGCGGCGCAGCTCGCCGGGCCGCCCGAGCGGATCAAGCTGCCGCCGCCGGAGCGCGACGCGGCCGAGTGAGCGCCCCAGCCGGCCGGCGACGCCTTGCCTCCCGCCGCCCGGCATGGCAAGCCGTCCCGCGACCCATCCGGACGCTCAGGGGCGTCCTCAGTTCCCAGTCGTTTCAAGGAGCAGACCGTTGGACAAGCGCGAGCTCGAGCGCGTGCAGACCTATCTGCGCAAGCAGTTCCAGAACGCCGAAGTGCGCGTGGTGGCGCGGCCCCGCAAGGATGATTCCGCCGAGGTTTATATCGGCGAGGAGTTCGTCGGCGTGCTGTTCCGCGACGACGAGGACGGCGACCTCTCCTACAATTTCTCGATGGCGATCCTCGAGACCGACCTCGACTGATCGATCTGCTCGGGCTGTCCCCGGATGGGACGGCCCGCCTCTTGCTGTGCGTGCGGCAGGAGGCCCCCCCAATGAGCTTTTTCCAGACCGTCCTCACCGCCGCGCTCGGTTTCGCCCTGTCCGGCGCGATCGCGTCGGGCTTCGAGGCCGCGACGGGCATGCCCGCGGGCTTCCGCCTGCTGCGCGCCAGCGACGTCACGGCGGCGCTCGCCGTGCCGGTGGTGACGCTCGGCGCCGCCTACATCCTGCTGCGCAACTGCCTGTTCGGCGCCAAGCGCCCGCCGGCCGCCGTGCTGATCGCGACGGTGCTGTCCGGCCTGTGGAGCCTCGTCATCGGCTCCGCCGCGCTCTCGGCCTTTGCGTGAGGGCGCGGGCCGAGAAGCAGCCATCCCGTCCGCGGTTTGATCCCCGGCTGTCCGGTCCAGCCGCAGGCGCTTGGTCTTCAGATCGTCCGCCCTCTGACCCGGAGGGCTCCGCCCTCCGACCTCTCCCCGCCGGGGAGAGGTGACCAAGCGGCGTCGTTCTTCGCCTCTCCCCAGCGGGGAGAGGTCGCGAACGAAGTGAGCGGGTGAGGGGGCGTCTGGACTCAGACCTCCGCGAGGCTCGCCGCCTTCTTTCCGAGCGGCACGCGGAAGCGCTTGGTCTCGGTGGTCCACGTCGTCTCGAACACCGTCGATACGAACACATGGTCGACCGTCGCCGCCTTGGGCGTGACCTCGACCAGCATGAAGCCGCGGCGCGACTGGTCGGTGTAGATCAGCTGGTCGGCCTTCGGGCGCTCGGCGGAGGTCTCGACCAGCACGGCGGCCGTCTTCTCCGGCGGGATGGTCAATATGTACTGCTCGAGCCCGGGCGAGCTGACCGAGGTTCCGCCGAACTCCGGCGCGACCGGTGTCGACTTTGAGCCGTTCGGCAGGACGAGGTTCGCCGTCCAGGCCTGGTGAGAGTCCCCGGTCAGGACGATCGGGTTCGACGCCTTCGAGAGCGACTTCAGCATCGCGACGCGCGCCGTCGGATAGCCGGTCCAGGCGTCCGCGGAGAGCGGGGAGGGCAGGCCGGCGGCGCCGAGCTGCGCGAATTGCTGGCCGGCGCCCGCGCCGAACAGCTGGTCGATCGTCGCGATGAACTTGGCCTTGTCCTCGGCGGTCAGCACGGAGCTGCCGACGATGTCGGGGGCCGCCTGGTAGAACATCAGCACCTGATTGCCGATGATCTGCCAGGGCTGGGTCGTCTCGGCGATCTTCTTGTCGAACCACTTCTGCTGCTTCGGCCCGATCAGCGTGCGGACCGAGCCGTCGCCGTCGACGTCGTGGGGGAAGGGACCTTCCGCCGGCGCGCCGGTGTAAGCGGCGACGAGACCGACCGTGGACAGCTGCTCGTCGCGCGCGGCCTCGCGGGTGTCGATCATGATGATGCGGGCGAGGTCGCCGAAGTCGAAGGAGCGGTAGAGCTCGTCGGGATTGCCGGTGTCGGGGTCGATGCGCTCGCCGTCTTCCGGGTCGCGGATCGGCAGCCACTCGTAGAAGGCCCGGACGCCGGCCCTTTTGCGCGCCTGCCACGATCCTTCCGTTGCCGGCTGATGGTTCTCCGCGCCGCCCGTCCAGGCGTCGTTGGCGACCTCGTGGTCGTCCCAGATGTTGATGAAGGCGTTATCGCGGTGGAGCGCCTGCAGATGTTTGTCGGTCCGGTAGAGCGCGTGGCGGGCGCGATACTGGTCGAGCAGCACGATCTCCTGCGGCGGGTCGAGCTCCGAGTCGCGCGGCTTCGGGGCGAGGCCGGCGGCGGTCGCCGGCGTGGTGTAGCCGCCGAGGCCGGGGCCGTATTCGTAGATGTAGTCGCCGAGATGCAGCACGGCGTCGAGGTCGTCGATCTTCGCGGCCTCGGCGTAGGCGTTGAAGTAGCCGAGCTCGAAATTGGAGCAGGAGAACACCGCGAGCTTGAGCTTCTTCACCTCGCCCTTGGGCAGGGTGCGCATCCGCCCGACCGGGGAGAGGTCGCCCGAGGACTTGAACTGGTAGAAATAGGTCCGGCCCGGCTCCAGCCCGTCGACGTCGACCTTGACGGTGAAGTCGCGGCCGGGGCGCGCCGAGGCGTTCCCTTCCTTCACGATGCGGCGCATCTTCTTGTCCTCGGCGACCGTCCACTTTACGGGGACCGCCTCGCCGCCGTTCGTCTTGGTGACGCGCGTCCAGATGACGACCCGCGACTGGCGTGGATCGCCGCTCGCGACGCCGTGCAGGAAGACGCCGGCCTTGGCGGCTTCGGCCGGGCTCGTCACCGCCAGCGTGACCGAGGTCGCCGTGACGCCGGCGGCCAGCGTGAGCTTCAAGGCGTCGCGGCGTGAAATCCGCATGCCGTCCGTGTCGTCGCCGTTCATGTCGTCACCCCGATTGGAACGGTTTCAGATACGATGCGACGCGTGACGCCTGCGCGACAGCTTTTTCGCCGCCGGTGCGTCGCCTTGCGGCCATTCCGGCGGCGCGCTAATCGGCGCGGGGGCATGCAGATTTCAGGAGCCGGCACTTGGCGCTCTATTCGCTCGACGGCGTATCTCCCCAGGTTCCGGCGAACCGCCGCTTCTTCGTGGCCGAAAACGCGATCGTTGTCGGGAACGTCGTGCTCGAGGAGGACGCCAGCGTCTGGTTCGGCTCGACGCTGCGGGGCGACAACGAGCCGATCCGGATAGGCGCGCGCTCCAACATCCAGGACGGCTGCGTGCTGCACACCGACCCGGGCTTCCCGATCGACATCGGGCCGGACTGCACGGTCGGGCATGGCGCGATCGTCCATGGCTGCACGATCGAGGCGGGCAGCCTGATCGGCATGGGCGCGATCGTCCTCAACGGCGCGCGGATCGGAAAGTCCTGCCTCGTCGGCGCCGGCGCGCTGGTGACGGAGGGCAAGGAGTTCCCGGACTTCTCGATGATCGTCGGCTCGCCCGCCAAGGTGACCCGGACGCTCGGCCCGGACTGGGAGATCAAGCTGCTCGGCACGTCCGGCCGTTACGTCGCCAACGGGCGGCGTTTCCGCGAGGGCATGAAGCGGATCGACTGAACGCGGTCCTCGCGAACGAGCGAGGCCGGCTCCTGGGCGGGAGCCGGCCTCTGGCTTGGTCGGTCGTGGCGGGAGTGGGGACGTGACCGACGCAAGCGTCCCGGGATCTCTACGCTTACGGAGCGGTGGCGACGCCCACCGGGTTGATGCCGTCTCCGAGCAGGACCCACTGGTTCGGGTCGATCTGGGACTGGCGCTTGATGAAGGTGTAGCCGGTGTCGAACCAGGGCTTGATCTCGTCGGCCTGGTTGTCGAGGGCGTAGTCGCCCTTGTCGGTCGCGACCGTGAGGATCGCGTGGCCGTCGCCCTTGAGGTCGCGGACCACTGTGATCAGCAGCGCCTGGCGGGGCCAGCCCGCCGCCATCAGCTGGCGGCGCTTCTCGAGCACGTAGTCCTCGCAGTCGCCCTTTCCGCCCGTCGGATAGGTCCACTTCTCCTCGACGCCGTAGAGCTCCTGGTCGGTCACCGGCTCGACCGCGATATTGACCATGCGGTTGACGCGATCGAGCTCGGCGTAGCGGGCCGGCGTCAGGCGCACCCGAGCGGCCTTCGCGGGGGTCGACGCGCAATCAGCGGCGTTCGCCTTGCAGAAGTCGACCCAGCCGATCGGCGCCTTGGAGGCGCCTTCGACCAGCATCGGCGTCGCCGCCGCCATCCGGACCGGCTCCGCGGCCTTGGTCTCCGCCAAGGTGAATCCGCTGGAAAGCAGTCCAAACAAGATGTAAATCGTGTTCTTCTTGATAGAGTTGAGCATTTGTTGCCCCCGTCCTGCCATGGGAAGCAACGTCTCACATTCGATTTGCTGTCGGCATAAGTCGAGTATCGAGTTTTTAGCGACGGAATTTGGAAATAAGCAATGTTTAGGAAGTCAATTGTTTAGAGATGTATGGGGTGTTTTATTTACTTTGTCGAACAGGCCTAAGAGAATGAACGGAAGGCTTGGTCGCCCAAACCTTAACGGCCGACCGAAAAGCGGGGGGTCGATTTAGGAAGTAGTAACTATGCCGCTGAATGGCCGTTCATCGGCCGGCACGCCCGCAGCCCGAGACGGGCCCGAGTGTTCGCCGGAGCCCTGCTTCGCATGCGGAAACGAAAACGCCGCCCGGGTGGGCGGCGCGATGAAGGAAACAGACGAAGGAGCGGTCAGCCGAACTGTTCGGAGAGCTGTTCCGCATTCTGCGTGCGCGCGAACTCGACCGCGATGCCGTTCTCGAAATGGCGCACCACGCGGGCGGCGGTCTTGCCCAGCATGACAGGGGTTCCGATCGGAAGGTCGAGCGAAGTCATGACCGCGGCGCCCGATAGCGACACGTCGATGATCCGCACCTCGCTCTGAACGCCGTCTTCGGTCACCAGAACAGCGCGCGGGTTCTTCGGCGCGACGCGCTCATGCCGGCGATCTTCCGGCAGGCCGAGCATGTTCCTGTTCGTTAGCCAGGTGAGCTGCGCCGCCAGCTTGTCCCGCTTACGGATCGTCGCGGAGACCGACATGGCGAAGCCGTTGGGTATCGCGCGGACCATATGGCCCTCCACGCGGCCCACGTGATCGAGATAGACCACGACCCGTTCGCCCGGCTGCGCCGGCACCGGCGCGATGAGCGCGAGACCGCCGGGCGACATGTCCACGGTCTGGCATGGATACTCGCGGCGTGACGAAAGCATGTAGCGGCCGAGCAGCGCAACCTTGACGCGCTGGTGGCGGCGGCGTTCGTCCGAAAGCGGGACCTTCAATGAGAACATCAGCGTCCGCACCGCAGCTTGTGATGTGTCGACGTGCCCGTGCGCGCGAGGACGCGGCCGAACCTGCCGAAAAGTTAAAGGAACGGCGTTAACGCGCCGTAACTTTGGCTTGTGCCGGCGACGTTTCATCGGCCGCCGTCAAAGACGAAGAAGCGCCCGATGCGGCGCCCGGCGTCGCGGATCGTGGGAGGAGGGCTCGGCTCCGGATCGGCGTCCCGGAAGCGCCGGCGCCCGCTCGGCCAGATCATCCTCAAAGAGGTCAGCTCGAAACGCGTGACGGGACTGACGCCGAGCCAGTAGGGCGTCTCGACGGGGGCCATGGAGCCCAGCAGGCGCGCGTGGGTCCGGCCACGATGACGCAGCGGCAGCAGGGCGATCTCCAGGTCCACCCGGCGATCGAGCTCCGTCAGGCCGCGTGCGCCGACGACGGCGACGGCCGCATCGTCGGAGACCGAGTCGAGCGCGCCCCTGACCGTTTCCCGATCCGGGCCGCGCCACAGGTCGAGAAACCGCTCGCCTCTCATTTCATGGCCGGTCAGGGCGCAGATGCGCGAGCCGGACAACCGGAACGGGAAGGTGGCGAGCCGATCCACCTCGAGGATGAAGACGTCGGCCAACGTCCCGCGGATCGCTGCGGGATCCACGTCCGACCGTTCGGGCGCGGCGCGCGCGCCGCGCAGCCGGTTCCAGTAGCCGAACAGATCCTTGGTCGCGGCGGCCTTCATCGATATCGATCCTTTCCATGCCCGCTCCTCAGCCCGTCGTCCCATAAAGGGACAGAGCCGGCCGAAAATGAGCGATCGACGGGGTATCCAGCACCCTGCGTGCCAAGGCCGAAGCCGGGCGCGCCTTGCAAATGCGTCGGCTTCGCGCGAGCACTGCCTGGGCGGGCGGGGCTTCCAAACGATCGGCGCGCAGGTGACGGACAGACGCGAACCCATCTTCAACGCGCCGGCGGCGGTCGTGACCCTGATCGTCCTGTTCACGGCGATCCACATCGGCCGCAGCTTCCTGCCGGAGGAGGCCGACCTCGAGGTGCTGCTGCGGTTCGCCTTCATCCCCGCGCGCTATGATGAGGCTTCGCAGTACTTCTCCGAGCTCGCGTCGTTTGGCGCCGGCCCGAAGATCTGGACCTTCCTGAGCTACGCCTTCCTGCACGGCGGCTGGACGCACCTCCTCGTCAACTCGATCTGCATGCTGGCCTTCGGCAGCGCCGTGGCGTGGCGGTTCGGGACCGGCCGGTTCCTGCTCTTCTCGGGCCTGACCGCGGCGGCTGGCGCGGCGACCCATCTCGCGCTGCATTTCGGCCAGCCCACGCCCGTCGTCGGCGCCTCGGCGGCGATCTCGGCCCATATGGCGGCCGCGATGCGCTTCGTGTTCCAGGCGGGCGGGCCCCTGAGCGCGCTGAGGAGCCACGACCGGGCGGCGTTCTCCGCGCCGGCCGAGCCGATCGGAAAAGCCCTGCGCCGTCCACAGATCATCGGATTTCTCGCCGCGTGGTTCGGGGCGAACCTGCTGTTCGGCCTCAGCGGCGGCGCGCTGACGGGCGACGACGCGAACGTCGCCTGGGAGGCGCATATCGGCGGCTTTCTCGCCGGGCTGCTGCTATTCCCGCTGCTCGACCCGACCCCTCGGGAACGTGAACCGTCTGCTCCGGAAGACGCATGGGCCGAGACCTTGCGCCAAGACGTCGCAGGGCCCCATGATGGGGGTCGCGGAGACCGGGGACGCTCCACGCCCGACAACTGACGTCCCAGGGCCTCCGACCTGCGGGTTTTCCCGCGTAACGCCGCGCAAGACGGTTGAAGAGGAGGTGTCATGAAGGTCGAAGCCATTCTGTCCGGCAAGAAGTCCGGCGTTGTCACGGTTGCGCCCGAGGACACGATCGCGACGGTCGCGCGCGTGCTGGCCGAGCACGGCATCGGCGCCGTCGTGGTGTCGGACGGCCTGGACGGCGTCGCCGGCATCATCACCGAGCGGGACATCGTGCGCGCTCTCGCCCGTTTCGGCCGCGATACGGTGGACCACGGCGTCGCGGAGCTGATGACGCGCGACGTCGTCACCGCCACGGCCCACGACTCCATCGACGACGTCTCCGAGCGCATGACGCGCGGAAAATTCCGCCACGTCCCGGTGATGGAGGGGAACCGGCTCATCGGCATGGTTTCCATCGGAGACGTCGTGAAGCACCGCATCGAGTCGATCGAGGCGGAGGCGTCCGCCATGCGCGAGTACATCGCGACGGCCTGAGGCGTGCCGGCGCGCTTGCCGGGGAGCGGGCGGCGGGATAGCGCGTCAGCGCAGATCATTCCGCCGCCAGGAATCCCGCATGCCCGTCTCGGCCCCGAACGTCCTGCCGATCGTCCTGCTGCTCGCCTCGAACGTCTTCATGACGTTCGCCTGGTACGGGCACCTCAAGTTCACCGACAAGCCGCTGTGGCTCGTCGTGCTGGCGAGCTGGGCGATCGCGCTGATCGAGTACTGCTTCGCGGTGCCCGCCAACCGCATCGGCCATGAGGTCTACAGCGCCGCCCAGCTGAAGACGATGCAGGAGGTCATCACCCTCATCGTCTTCGCGGCCTTTTCCGCCCTCTACCTCAAAGAACCGATCACGCTGAACGTCGCGATCGGCTTCGCGCTGATCGCGCTCGGGGCGTTCTTCGTCTTCAAGGGGCCGTTTTGAGAGCCGGCATCGCCTGAGCTGCGCAACCGCCTTCCCCTCCCCCCTGCGGGGAGGGGTTAGGGGTGGGGGTCGTTCAGGATCAAGCTCTGTCGTCAGCCGTAGAGCGTCGGGCGCCGCGGCGCCATGTTCGGAGCCACCCCCACCCCTAACCCCTCCCCACAAGGGGGAGGGGGACAGGCGCCGCTCGAATGTGACGGCGGAGGGCGCCGACTACTCCGCCGCGAGCGCCGCGCCTTCCTCGGCCAGCCTCGCGCGCCTGACGTCCGGCGGCGTCGCCTCGTCGGCGAGCGCGGCGACGCAGTCCGACAGCGTCATGGATGTCTGGCCCTGGCTGCCGAGGCGGCGCACGGAAACGCCGCGCGTCTCCGCTTCCTTCCTGCCGACCACGACCAGCGCCGGGATCTTGGTCAGCGAGTGCTCGCGGACCTTGTAGTTGATCTTCTCGTTGCGCAGATCGAGCTCGACCCTGAGCCCGGCCTTGCGCAGCTCCGCGGCGACTTCGCTCGCATAGTCGTCGGCCTCGGAGGTGATTGTCGTCACCACCGCTTGCACCGGCGCGAGCCACAGCGGGAAATGGCCGGCGAAGTGCTCGATCAGGATGCCGGTGAAGCGCTCCAGCGAGCCGAAGATCGCGCGGTGGATCATCACCGGATGGTGCTTCTCTCCGTCCGCGCCGATGTAGAAGGCGCCGAAGCGTTCCGGCAGGTTAAAGTCGACCTGGATCGTGCCGCACTGCCAGTCGCGCCCGATCGCGTCGCGCAGGACATATTCGAACTTCGGGCCGTAGAAGGCGCCTTCGCCGGGATTCACCTCGGTGGTGACCCGGTTGCCGTACTTGGCCTTGATGGCCTCGAGCGCGTCGCCCATCACCTGCTCGGCGCGGTCCCACAGCGCGTCCGAGCCGACGCGCTTTTCGGGCCGCGTGGAGAGCTTCAGCACGATCTGGTCGAAACCGAAGTCGGAATACATGCCGAGGATCAGCTCGTTCAGCGCGAGCGTCTCCGACATGAACTGCTCGTCGGTGCAGAAGATGTGCGCGTCGTCCTGCGTAAAGGCGCGCACGCGCATCATGCCGTGCAGCGCGCCGGACGGTTCATAGCGATGCACGATGCCGAATTCGCCCATGCGGATCGGAAGTTCGCGGTAGCTCCTCAGGCCGTGCTTGAAGATCTGCACATGGCCGGGGCAGTTCATCGGCTTGATCGCGAAGACGCGCTCGTCCTCGGTCTCGGTGACGAACATGTTCTCGCGATACCAGTCCCAATGACCTGACGTTTGCCAAAGAGAGTGGTCGAGGATCTGAGGCGTGTTGACCTCGACGAAGCCGGAGGTGTTCACGACGCGGCGCGAATAGGCGATCAGCGTCTGGAACAGCGTCCAGCCCTTCGGATGCCAGAACACGGCGCCGGGGCCTTCCTCCTGAAAATGGAAGAGGTCCATCTCGCGGCCGAGCCGACGGTGGTCGCGCTTCTCGGCCTCCTCCAGCATGTGGAGATAGGCGTCGAGGCCGGCGCGGTCGGGGAAGGCCGTGCCGTAGATGCGCTGGAGCATCGGATTGTTGCTGTCCCCGCGCCAATAGGCGCCCGCGACCTTCATCAGCTTGAAGGCGTCGCCGACCTTGCCCGTGGACGTCATGTGCGGACCGCGGCAGAGGTCCATCCACTCGCCCTGGGCGTACATCTTCAGCGACTGGTCTTCCGGAATCGCGTCGACCAGTTCGACCTTGAACAGCTCGCCCTTCGATCTGAAGAAGTCCTTGGCCTTGTCGCGGGACCAGATCTCCTTCGTGAACGGCTTGTCGCGCGCGATGATCTTGCGCATCTCGCTTTCGATCGCGGCGAGATCGTCCGTCGAGAACGGCTCGTCGCGGGCGAAGTCGTAATAGAAGCCGTTCTCGATGACCGGACCGATCGTGACCTGCGTCTGCGGCCACAGCGTCTGCACCGCCTCCGCCAGCACATGCGCGCAGTCATGGCGGATGAGTTCGAGCGCGCGGGCGTCGTTTCGGTCGAGGAACTCGATCTTCGCGTCGCCCTCGATCGGATCGGCGAGGTCCATGACCACGCCGTCGAGCGCCATGGCGACGGTGCGCTTCAGCAGGGATTTGGAGATCTCGCCGGCGATCTCGGCGCCTGTCGTTCCGGCGTCATAGGACTTCTGGGCGCCGTCGGGAAATGTGACGAGGGGCATTGCTTTCCTCCGCTCACTCTCTGCCTACGAATGCAGGTAAGCGATGTTTCGAATGGCGCCCGATCAGGCGTCGGCGGCCTCGCCAATCGGCCGTTCGCCGCGCCGGGCGTAGCGCCACGGCCTAGACCACGTCGCGCCCGAAGGCAATTCGCCGGGCACAGGGTCGAAGCCGTCGCCGCCCCAGGGGTGGCAGCGGCAGACGCGGCCGGCCGCCATCCATCCGCCCGCCCATGCCCCGTGACGCGCGATGGCCGCGTCGGCGAACTCCGAACAGGTCGGCAGGTAGCGGCATTTGCGGCCGATCAGCATCGACAGCGAGTAGCGGTAGAGGATGATCGGCGCGCGCAGGGCAAAGGCCGGCGCCCGAGCCGCCAAGCGAAGCAAGATCACAGGAGCAGCGGCGCGACCAGCGCCCCGAACAGGATGAGAACCGCAAGCCCGACATAGATCGCAAGGCCGGCGCGGTTCACGATCTTCTCGCGTCTGGCGCGTTCCTGCGGGGGAAGTTCGGGTCCGAAGGTCATCTCAGGCCGCGCGCTTCGCCTCGATCTGGTCGAGGGCGTCGACCACCGCGTCGAAGGTCAGCAGGGTCGAAGCGTGCCGCGCCTTGTAGTCGCGCACCGGCTCGAGCACCTTCAGGTCGGCCCACACGCCGTCCGGCGCCGGACCGTTCTCCTTCAGCATCCGGCGCATCGCCTCGCGCACCTCGCGCAGCTCCTGCGCGCTCCGGCCGACGACGGTGCGGCCCATGATCGAGGAGGACGCCTGTCCGAGCGCGCAGGCGCGGACCTCGTGCGCGAAGTCCGTCACCCGTTCGCCGTCATAGGCGAGGTCGACGGTCACGGTGGAGCCGCAGAGCTTCGAGTGGGCGGTGGCGGTCGCGTCGGGCGCGTCGAGCCGGCCCAGCCGGGGAATGTCGGCCGCGAGTTCGAGGATGCGGCGGTTGTAGATGTCGTCGATCACGGCGCCGGAGCCTCAGCCTCTTCACTCGGGCGACAATGTCGGCCTGATCGTCGCATTGTTCGCCTGTGCCTCCTGGCCTATATAGGCGCTTGCGGCGCGCCCCGCCATGATCCGCAGTCCGAAGCTCAAGCCTCGCTTCGAACGGCCAGATCGGGGTTCAGTCGTCGTGCGTCTGGGGCGAGCGCCCCGCCAAGAGGTTCTGCATGGACGCCGTCATACAGCATCCCCGGGCCCGGGTACCCATTCCGGCGCCGAAGACGATCTCGGGCGCGCCGAAGCCCACGCGTGAGCAGGCGGAAGCCGCCGTGCGCACGCTCATCGCCTGGGCGGGCGACGATCCGACGCGCGAGGGCCTGATCGACACGCCGAAGCGCGTGGTGAAGGCCTATGAGGAGCTGTTCGGCGGCTACGCCAAGGACGCGGCCAAGGATCTCGAGCGCGTCTTCGAGGACGTGGCGGGCTATGACGACATGGTCGTGCTGCGCGACATCCCGTATTTCTCGCATTGCGAGCACCACATGGTGCCGTTTTTCGGCAAGGCGCATGTCGCCTATTATCCGTCGAACGGCGTCGTCGGCCTGTCCAAGGTCGCCCGCGTGGTCGACACCTTCTCCAAGCGCCTCCAGACGCAGGAGGCGCTGACCTCGCAGATCGCCGAGGCGATGGACGACAGTCTGAAGCCGCGCGGCGTCGCCGTGATGGTCGAGGGCGAGCACATGTGCATGTCGATGCGCGGCATCCAGAAGTCCGGCGTCTCGACGGTCACGACCCAGTTCACCGGCGTGTTCCGAGACGATCCGGCCGAGCAGGTGCGCTTCATCACTCTGGTCCGCGCCGGCCAGCCGCTGCGCTGAGCGCTTCGAGCGCTCGATTCTCTTGTTCCCCTCCCCCTTGCGGGGAGGGGCTAGGGGTGGGGGTCGTGCAGGATGGACATCGGC
>JADBEO010000048.1 GCA_031316315.1 Chelatococcus sambhunathii | reverse complement strand
AGGCCCTCGTCGGTCTCGAGCCTTACGTCGAGGCCGGCGTCGCGCTTCTTCGTCAGATCGCGACGAGCAGGGGAACAGGGATGACCGCGCTCGAGGAGGGCGCGCCCTACCCGCTCGGCGCGACATGGGACGGGCTCGGCGTCAATTTCGCGGTCTTCTCCGCCCATGCCGAGCGGATCGACCTCTGCCTGTTCGACCCGTCGGGACGCCGCGAAATCGCGCGCATGCCGCTGCCGGAAAAGACCGACGAGGTGTTTCACGGCTACCTGCCCGACGCGCGCGCCGGGCTGCTCTACGGCTTCCGGGCGCATGGGCCGTACGACCCGCAGCACGGCCACCGCTTCAACCCAAACAAGCTCTTGCTGGACCCTTACGCCAAGCAGATCTTCGGCGAGGTCCGCTGGTCGGACGCGCTTTACGGCTACCGGCTGCACAGCCCTCGCGGCGACCTCTCCTTCGACCGGCGCGACAGCGCGCCCGGCATGCCGAAGGGGGTCGTGGTCGACGACGCGTTCAACTGGGGCGACGATCGCCCGCCGAATACGCCGTGGCACGAGACCGTCATCTACGAGGCCCATGTCCGGGGCCTGACGATGCTGCGGCCCGAGATCCGGCCGCATGAACGCGGAACTTTCGCGGCGCTCGCCAGCCCGCCGATGATCGAGCACTACAAGCGGCTCGGGATCACGGCCGTCGAGCTGCTGCCGGTCCACGCCTTCGTGCAGGACCGCCGCCTCGTCGAAATGGGGCTCCGCAACTACTGGGGCTACAACACCATCGGCTTCTTCGCCCCCGAGCCGCGCTACCTGTCGGACGGCTCGCTCAACGAGATGAAGATCGCGATCCGCCGCCTGCACGCGGCCGGCATCGAGGTTTTCCTTGATGTCGTGTATAACCACACAGCCGAGGGCAGCGAGGAAGGCGCCACACTGTCCTTCCGCGGCCTCGACAATCTCAGCTACTACCGGATGGAGCAGCACGACTGGCGCCGCTGCGTGAACGACACCGGCTGCGGCAACACCGTCAATCTCAGCCATCCGCGCGTGCTGCAGATGGTGATGGATTCGCTGCGCTACTGGGTCGAGGCCTATCATGTCGACGGCTTCCGCTTCGATCTCGGGGTGACCCTCGGCCGTGAGGATCACGGCTTCGATCCGGGTTCCGGCTTCTTCGACGCAATCCGGCAGGATCCGACGCTCGCCAGGGTGAAGCTCATCTCCGAGCCGTGGGACATCGGGCCGGGCGGCTACCATCTCGGCGGCCATCCGCCCGGCTTCGCCGAATGGAACGACAAATTCCGTGACAGCGTGCGACGCTTCTGGCGCGGCGACGCCGGCCAGCGGCCCGAACTCGCCGCCAGGCTCGCCGGCTCGTCCGACCTGTTCGACAGGCGCTCGCGCAAGCCGTGGGCCTCGATCAACTTCGTCGCGAGCCACGACGGCTTCACGCTCGCCGACGCCGTGTCCTATGTGCAGCGGCACAACCTCGCCAATGGCGAGGACAATCGCGACGGCCATGGCGAGAACTTCTCTTCGAACTGCGGCGTCGAGGGCCCCGCAGCCGATCCGACCGTGCGCGCTCACCGCTCGCGCCTACAGCGGGCGATGCTGGCGACCCTGTTCTTCGCGCAGGGCACGCCGATGCTGCTTGCCGGCGACGAGTTCGGTCGGACCCAGAACGGCAACAACAACGCCTACGCGCAGGATAACGAGACCTCGTGGCTCGACTGGCGAGGCGCCGAGACGTCAGACGGCCAGTCGCTCATCGCCTTCGTCGCACGGCTGACGGAACTGCGCCGCGCACACCCCATTCTGCGCTGCAAGCGGTTCCTGCACGGCCGCGAGCAACCGTCGCCGGGCGTGCTCGACATCGCCTGGTTCGACGAGCGCGGCGCGGATCTCGGCTCGGAGGACTGGAACGACCACAAGGAGCGCACGTTAACGCTCCGCCGCGCGGAACAGAGAGACGACAGCGCGGTTTCCATCCTGACGCTGATGCTGAACCCGACGGACGCGACGGTCGCGTTCACCGCGCCGCCGCCGGCGCTGGGGAACCGGCTCCTCCTCGACACCGCCCGCCCCGACGAGGCCGAGCGGACCCTCGAGGACGAAATGGTCGCGGTCGGACCGCAAAGCGCCGTGCTGCTGCTCGCCGTCGCCCCGGCCGCCAAACGGCGTGGGCGCGCGGCGGGACCGAAGACCGAGAATACTGGAGACGTCGCGACTTGAGTGAAGCCTTCCAACGCCGCCTGTCGCTCGGCGCGACCTATGATCCGACAGGAACGACGTTCCGCTTCTGGGCGCCGGCCCATCCGGAGGTGAGGCTCGAGATCGAAGGCCGCGACCCGAAGCTGATGAAGCCCGCTGCCGACGGCTGGTTCGAGCTGACGCTCGATGCGCCCGCAGGCGCGCGCTACCGCTACCACCTCCCCAACGGGCTCACCGTTCCCGATCCGGCCTCACGTTTCCAGGACGGCGACGTCCATGGCTGGAGCGTGCTGGTCGATCCGCGCGCCTATGTCTGGCGCACGCCTGAGTGGCCCGGAAGGCCGTGGCGCGAGGCTGTGATCTACGAGCTTCATGTCGGCTGCTTCGGCGGCTTCGCCGGCGTGAAGCGGGCGCTGCCGCTGCTGGCGAAGCTGGGCGTCACCGCCATCCAGCTGATGCCGATCGCGGACTTTCCGGGCGAGCGGAACTGGGGTTATGACGGCGTGCTGCCCTACGCCCTCGACGCCGCCTACGGCACGCCCGAAGAGCTCAAGGATCTCGTCGATTCAGCCCACGAGCTGAACCTCATGATCATGCTCGACGTGGTCTACAATCACTTCGGCCCGGACGGGAACTACATCGGCGCCTACGCGCCGCCCGTGTTCCGCGATGACGTCGAGACGCCGTGGGGCGGCGCCATCGACTTCCGGCTGCCGGAGGTCCGCGCCTACTTCACCGAGAACGTGCTGTACTGGCTTGTCGAATACCGCTTCGACGGGCTGCGGTTCGATGCCGTCCACGCGATCTCGGAATCGGACTGGATCGACGAGATGGCGGCGGCGGTCCGCGCGGTAGAGGCGTCGGAGGGCCGCCAGATTCATCTTGTGCTCGAGAACGAGCGCAACGAGGAGAGCCACCTCGCCGGCGACGTCGACGCCCAGTGGAATGACGACTTCCATCATGTCATCCACGTGCTGCTCACGGGCGAGCGCGAGGGCTATTACGCCGACTACGCCGAGGACACGGCCGGAAAGCTCGCCCGCGCCTTCGCCGACGGCTTCGTCTATCAGGGCGAAATGTCGCCCAACCTCGGCGAGCCGCGCGGGACGAACAGCGGGCATCTGCCGCCCTACGCCTTCGTCAGCTTCCTGCAGAACCACGACCAGATCGGCAACCGCGCTTTCGGCGACCGCCTGACGAGCCTCGCCCCGCCGGCGGGCGTCGAGGCGGCGACCGCCGCGCTGCTGCTCAGCCCGCAAATCCCGATGATCTTCATGGGCGAGGAGGTGGCGAGCGAAACGCCCTTCCTGTTCTTCACCGACCACGAGGAGCCGCTGGCTCAGGCGGTGCGCGACGGCCGTCGCAAGGAATTCGCCAAGTTTGCGGCGTTCGCCGGCGCGGAGATACCGGATCCGAACGCGATCTCGACCTTCGAGGCGTCGATCCCCGAGCCTCACCCGACGCGGGCCGAGGCGCGCACGGCGCTGTTCCAGAAGCTGCTTGCGGTCCGCGCCGCGGAAATTTCCTCTCGAACAGCGCTGCCCGACGTCGCCGCCGAGGCGATCGGCCCCAAGGCCGCCAAGGCGACGTGGCGGTTCGAAGACGGCGCGCGGCTGACGCTCGCGACCAATCTCGCCGACCAGACGATCGACGTCGCTCCGGTCGAAGGTCCTGTCCTGTTCGAGAGTCCGACGGGCGCGGCCGACAGGCTGAGGGCCGGCGCATTGCCGGGCTTCTCGACCGTCGCCATTCTGGAGCCCGCCGCGTGAGCCGGCACGAGCCGCTGCGTCATCTCGCGACCCGCGCCGGTTTTTCCGTCGACTGGACGGACCAGTCCGGCGCTCCGCAGACGGTCGCGCCCGAATGCCTCGAGCGGTTGCTCGCCGCCATGGACCTGGACTGCGGGACGGACGGCGCCGCGCAGGCGTCGCTCGAAAAGCTCGACGCCATCGAGCGCGAGCCGGCGCCTCTCGTCACCGCGCTGGTCGGCCGGTCTTTCGTCGTCGACGCTCAAGACGGCGCAAAAGCGAAGCTCACCCGCGAGGACGGCGTCGTCTTCGACTTCGCCCTGGCGGGCGCCGGACCCGGCAAGGCCGAAGTTCGGCCGATCCTCGAGCCAGGCTATCACCGGCTCGCCTTCGGGGACCGCGAGATAACAGTGGCGGTCTCGCCGGGGCGAGGCCGCTCGATCGAGGATTTCGGCCGACGCATGTGGGGCGTCGCCGCGCAGGTTTACGGCCTGACCCGCGAGGGAGATGGCGGCATCGGCGATTTCGGCGGCGTGACGGCGCTCGCCGAGGCCGCCGCCCTCGCCGGCGCCGACGCGCTCGCTCTGTCGCCGATGCATGCCGGCTTTTCGGCCGACCCGCACCACTTCGGGCCTTACTCGCCGTCGAGCCGGCTGTTCCTGAATCCGCTGCACGCCGACCCCGACTTCCTGTTTGGCGAAGCCCGCGTCGCGGAGGCGGCGAGGGTCTCGAAGGCGGCGACCGAGCGCCGCCGCCATGAGCGCGAGGCGCTGATCGACTGGCCAGCGGCATCGCGCGCCAAGCTCGCGACGCTGCGCGCGCTCTACGACAGCTTTCGCGCCGTTGAGCTTGTGGAGGACAAGCCCGGCCGGCTCGCCAGCGACTTCTCCGCCTTCCGCCGCGAGGGCGGCGAGATGCTGGAGAAGCACGCGGTCTTCGAGACCATCCATGCCGAGCGCTTCGGCCGCGACTCCGCCCAGTGGGACTGGCGCCACTGGCCTTCCGGCCTGCGCGACCCCGACGGGCCCGAGACGGCGGCCTTCGCTCATGCAAACGCCGATGAGGTCACGTTCCACGTCTTCCTGCAGTGGATCGCCGACAGATCCTTCGCCGAGAGTGGTCAGGTGGCCAGGAAGGCAGGCATGGCCATCGGCCTGATCTCCGATCTCGCGGTCGGCATGGCGGCCGGCGGCAGCCACGCCTGGAGCCGCCAGCAGGACGTGCTGGTCGGCCTGTCGGTCGGCGCCCCGCCGGACCTGTTCAATCCGAACGGGCAAGGCTGGGGCCTCGCCACCTTCTCGCCGATCGCTCTGAAGCGCACGGGGTTCGAGCCCTTCCTCGCGACGCTGCGCGCATGCATGAGGAACGCGGGCGGAGTGCGCATCGACCATGCCATGGGCTTCGAGCGCCTCTGGGTCGCGCCGGAAGGCGCGCCGTCGAGCGAAGGCGCCTATCTCGCCTTCCCCGCCGAGGACATGCTGCGCCTCACCGCGCTCGAATCCCTCAGGAACGACGCGGTCGTCGTCGGCGAGGACCTCGGGACGGTGCCGGAGGGGTTCCGAGACCGCATCGCTGCCGCCGGCATCGCGGGCATGAAGGTGCTGCAGTTCGAGCGCAACGACGCGCAGGGCTTCTTCCCGCCGCGCTACTACCCGGCCGGCGCGCTCGCCATGACGACGACGCACGACCTGCCGAGCATGGCGGGCTGGTGGTCCGGCGCCGATATCGCGCTGCGCGAATCGATCGGCGGCGAGCAGTTCGGCGAGACCTTCGAGAACGATCGGATCGCCCGCGACCGGGAACGGGATGAACTCTGGCGCGCCTTTTCCGACGCCGGCGCAGCGTCGGGCCCGCGGCCCGCCCCGGAGGACCACCAGCCGGCGGTCGACGCGGCGGTGCGCTTTCTCGGCGAGACGCCCTCGCGACTGGTCCTGCTGCCGCTTGAGGACGCGCTCGGACAGGTCGAGCAACCGAACCTGCCCGGCACGCTCGACGAGCATCCGAACTGGCGACGGCGCCTGCCTAAGCCCGCGCCGGAGCTTCTGGCGGAACCACCGGCGGCCGCGCGGCTTGTCCAGTTGAACAGGAGACGCAAAGCGTGACCGACACACAGGCGGTCGCCTCCCCGCCCCGCGCCACGATGCGCATGCAGTTTCACCGGGAGTTTCCGTTCGAGCGGGGCGTCGCGCTTGCGCCCTATCTGAAGACGCTCGGGATCAGCCACCTCTATTCCTCGCCGATCCTGACCGCCCGCGCGGGCTCCAACCATGGCTACGACGTGGTCGATCCCACCACGGTTAACCCGGAGCTCGGCGGCGAGGACGGTTTTCGCGCGCTGGTCGCGGCGCTTCGAGCCGAAGGCCTCGGCATGATCGTCGACATCGTCCCCAACCACATGGCGGTCGGCGGCGACAACGAATGGTGGCTCGACGTGCTCGCCTACGGCCAGGGCAGCCGCTTCGGCCATTTCTTCGACATCGACTGGGAGCCGGCCGATCCTGCGCTGCACGGCAAGGTGCTGCTGCCGACGCTTGGCATGACATATGGCGAGGCGCTGAAGTCCGGCGAGCTGGCCATCACGCGCGAGGGCAAGCGCGGCGGGCTGACGTTGCGCTACGCCGACCACCTGTTCCCGCTGCGTCCCCAAGACCGCTACGAGATCGAGGAGGCGGGCCTCGACGCCTACGACGCTAAGACGGAGGACGGCCGCGCCCGGCTCCACGCCCTGCTCGAAAAGCAGAACTGGCGGCTCGCGCACTGGATGGTCGCGGGCGACGAGATCAACTGGCGGCGCTTCTTCGACGTCAACGAACTCGCAGGCCTGCGTATGGCGGACCCGGCCGTGTTCGACGCCGCCCACGCCAAGCTGCTCGACCTCTATGCGGAAGGGCTGATCGACGGTTTCCGGGTCGACCATGTCGACGGGCTGATGGATCCCGGCGGCTACTGCCGACGCCTGCGCGAGCATCTCGACGCCCGCCAGACGGAGCGGCCGGGCGCGCTCGCGAACCAGCGCGCCTATCTCGTCGTGGAGAAGATCCTCGGACCCGGCGAACCCCTGCCGGCCGACTGGGCGATCGACGGGGCGAGCGGCTACGACTTCATGGACGACGTCTCGGCTCTTCTGCACGATCCGGCGGGCGAGGAGCCGCTCGGCGCGCTGTGGGCGGAGATCAGCGGCCGAAGCGCCGACTTCCATGTCGAGGAAGAGGCCGCGCGGCGCGAGATTCTGGACCGGTCCTTCTCGGCGCAGCTCGACCAGGCGGCCGAGGCGCTGCACAGGATCGCGCGGCTCGACTACGAAACGCGCGACACGCCGCGCGCCGCCATCCGCCGCGCGCTCGTCGAACTGCTGGCGCACTTCCCGGCCTACCGCACCTACGCCAACGCAACGGACGGACGGACCGAGTCCGACAGACTGATTTTCGCTCGCGCGATGAAGAAGGCGCGAGGGACGATCCTACCGGCGGACGCTCAGGTGCTCGACCTGCTCGACGGCTGGCTCGGCGGTGAGACCGGGGCTCCCGAGGAGCAACGCCCTCTGCGCGACAAGGCGATCCGGCGATTCCAGCAGCTGTCGGCGCCGGTGGCGGCCAAGGCCGTCGAGGACACGGCCTTCTACCGCTACGGCCGCCTGCTCTCGCGCACCGACGTCGGTTTTGACGTGGCGACGTTCTCGATCTCGCCGGAAACCTTCCATGAGAAGATGATCGCGCGGCGGGCGACCTTCCCGAACGCTATGCTCACCACCGCGACCCACGACCACAAGCGCGGCGAGGACGTACGGGCGCGTCTGGCGGTTCTGAGCGAGATTCCCGACGAGTGGTCGGCCGCGGTCGCCCGCTGGCGCGCGATGACCGCGCCGCTGCGCTCGGGCGAGGCGCCGAGCGCAAGCGATGAGTCGATCCTGTTCCAGACGCTCGTCGGGGCCTGGCCGACCGACCTATCGCCCGACGACGCCGAGGGCTGCAAGGTTTTCGCCGAGCGCGTTGCCGGCTGGCAGACCAAGGCCCTGCGCGAGGCGAAACTCGCCACCGACTGGTCCGCGCCGAACGAAGCTTACGAAGCCGCCGCCCACGCGCTGCTCATGGGCGTGATGACCGGGCCCGACGCGAGCGTCCGCTCCGACGTCGCCGCCTTCGCCGGGCGCATCGCCCCGGCCGGCGCGGCGAACGGCCTGGTCCAGACATTGCTCCGTCTAACCGTCCCCGGCGTGCCCGACAGCTACCAGGGGACCGAGTTCTGGGACCTGTCGCTGGTCGATCCCGACAACCGCCGCCCGGTCGACTACGATGCCCGCCGCGCCGCCCTCGATCGAGGCGAGAATGTCGCCGACGCCGCCGGCCACTGGCGCGACGGAGCGGTGAAGCAGGCGCTGATCGCGGCCGTTCTGAACGAGCGCGCGCGCCGGCCGCGCCTGTTCGCTGAAGGCGAATACCTGCCTCTCGCCGTCGAAGGGCCCGACGCCGACTCGATCATCGCTTTCGCGCGAACGCTGGAGACGGACGCCGTGGTGATCGTCGCCGTGTTGCGGCCGACCCGCGCGCTCGCGGCGCATGACGGAATGACCGTCGTCACAAGACTGTTGCACGAGAACAGCATCGCACTGCCGCAATCACTTGCCGCGGCGCAGTTGACGGACCGCCTCACAGCCCGCGAAATCTCCGTGAAACCATTGATGAAGCTGGAGACTTTTCTATCGCTCCCGATCGGAGTCCTGACATCGGCCGGATAGCGTGTCCGTTGTTATGCGTATGGCGTTTTTCGGAATGCATGTTCCACTGCAGGGATCGGCCGGAAGGTCGACGCTTCAGATCCGGCCCCCAGCGGCGCCCGGATCGTCGCGGTGGAAAGGCGGCTCAGGCATGGACGACCTGAAATTTGCTCTGTCTCCGGCGGACGCCGAACTCGTCGGCTTGGCGCTCGATGTCTACGCAACCACGCTGCTCCTCACGCCGCTCGGTCTTGGGCTGGATTTGCTGTGTTCGGTCCGAGCGTTGCGCGCGCGTCTCGATGAGGCCGGCATGCTGCATCAGGCGGTGAGCGAGGCGATGGATGATCCGGACAGCAACGTGGTGGTCTTCGCCCGGGCGTGAGCCGGCTGTGGCGCTCGAACGGCGCCGGATCGAAATCTGCTGACGCCATTTGCGGCCGGCCCCGGTCGTTGAACCTCGCCCCTTGCCCTCGCGCCCCCAGGCGTCGTCTACTGCGTTGCAGCAATCGTTCCAGGCCCTGGCGCTCCGGGTCGGGCCTGGTCGGCCGCGCAACGAGGGAGATGAGCGAATGACCGACGCAGCAGTCGCATCCCCGGAGACCGTCCGACCGGTTCGGGGTGCGGCGCCCGCAGACGCGCCGGACTCCAGCGCCGAGGCCAAGAAGCTCTCCAAGGAGATTCTCGCCGAGCTGACCTACTCGGTCGGCCGCACGCCGGCCAAGGCGAGCAATCGCGATTGGTTCGTCGCAACTGCCCTCGCCGTGCGCGACCGCATCGTCGATCGCTGGACGCTCGAGCATGATCCGGAAAGGCCCAAGCCGGCCAAGCGCGTCTACTACCTGTCGCTGGAGTTCCTGATCGGACGACTGCTGTTCGACGCGCTCCACAATCTTGGCCTGACCGAGGAGACCCGCGAGGCGCTCGCAGGGCTCGGCGTCGACCTCGACAAGGTCCGGACCGCCGAGCCGGACGCAGCGCTTGGCAATGGCGGCCTCGGGCGCCTCGCCGCCTGCTTCATGGATTCGATGGCCTCGATCGGAGTGCCGGCCTTCGGCTACGGCATCCGCTACGACCACGGCCTGTTCCGCCAGGGCATGCGCGACGGCTGGCAGCAGGAATATCCCGAGGACTGGCTTTCCTTCGGCAATCCTTGGGAGTTCCCGCATCCGGAGATCGACTATCCGATCGGCTTCGGCGGCTATGTCGAGCAGGTGATGCAGGGACCGGAGCCGCGGCATGTCTGGCGCCCGGCTGAGACCGTCGAGGCCGTCGCCTTCGACACGCCCGTCGTCGGCTGGCGCGGCAAGCACGTGAACACGCTCCGGCTCTGGTCCGCTCGCGCGCCCGACCCGATCTCGCTCGACGCTTTCAACCGCGGCGACTACGTCGGCGCGCTCGCCGACCGCGTGCGGATCGAATCCATCTCCAAGGTGCTCTATCCGTCGGACGAGACGCCGGCCGGACAGGAACTCCGCCTCCGGCAGGAGTACTTCTTCACCTCGGCCTCGCTGCAGGACCTGATCCATCGGCACACCGCCGAGAACGGCGACGTCCGTTCGCTCGCCGACCACGTCGCGATCCAGCTCAACGACACGCACCCTTCGATCGCGGTGCCGGAGCTGATGCGCATCCTCGTCGACATCCACGGCGTGCCGTGGGCCGAGGCGTGGAAGATCACGCTCGCGACCTTCTCCTACACCAACCACACGCTGCTGCCGGAGGCGCTCGAGAGCTGGCCGGTTCCGCTGATGGAGCGGCTGCTGCCGCGCCACATGCAGATCATCTATCTGATCAACGCTCTCGAGCTGGAGGCGGCGCGGGAGAGGCGTCCCGGCGACGACGACCTGCTCTCCACCATCTCGCTGATCGACGAGCAGAACGGCCGGCGCGTGCGCATGGGCGTGCTCGCCTTCACCGGATCGCACAAGGTGAACGGCGTCTCCGCGCTGCACACGGAGCTGATGAAGCAGACCGTGTTCCGCGACCTGCACGGCCTGCATCCCGACCGCATCGTCAACAAGACCAACGGCATCACCTTCCGCCGCTGGCTGGCGCAGGCCAATCCCGGCCTCACCGAGGTCATCAAGGACGCGATCGGTCCGGAGTTCCTGGACGATCCGAAGCATCTCGAGAAGCTCGTGCCGCTCGCGGGCGACGCGGGGCTGCACGAGAAGATCACCGCGGCCCGCCGGCGCAACAAGATCGCGCTCGCCAAGATCATCCAGGAGCGCAACGAGGTCTATGTCGATCCGGACGCGCTGTTCGACGTCCAGATCAAGCGCATCCACGAATACAAGCGCCAGCTGCTCAACCTGCTGGAGACCGTCGCGATCTACAACGCGATGCGCGCCCAGCCGATGCGCGCGTGGATGCCGCGCGTCAAGATTTTCGCCGGCAAGGCGGCGGCGAGCTACCACACGGCCAAGCTCATCATAAAGCTCGCCAACGACATCGCCCGCACCGTCAACAGCGACCCGACGCTCAGGGGGCTGCTGAAGGTCGCGTTCCTGCCGAACTACAATGTCAGCCTCGCCGAGCGCATCATCCCGGCCGCGGACCTCTCCGAGCAGATCTCGACGGCCGGCCTCGAGGCCTCCGGCACGGGCAACATGAAGCTCGCCTTGAACGGCGCGCTGACGATCGGCACGCTCGACGGCGCGAACGTCGAGATCAAGGAGCATGTCGGCGACGACAACATCTTCATCTTCGGCCTCACCGCGCAGGAGGTGGAGGCGAGGAAGCGCCGCGGCTACGACGCGCGGGCCGCGGTCGACGCCTCCTCGACGCTGCGCCAGGTGCTCGACTCCATCCGCGGCGGCGTGTTCTCGCCGGACGATCCCAATCGCTACCGCGACTTCGTCGACGGGCTGCTCGCTCACGACACCTTCCTGGTGACGGCCGATTTCGACGCCTATTTCGCGGCGCAGCGGCAGGTCTACAAAAAGTGGCGCGACCGGCCGACCTGGATGAAGTCCAGCGTCATCAACACCGCGAAGGGCGGATGGTTTTCCTCCGACCGCACCATAGGTGAGTACGCCAGGGAGATCTGGGACGTCGTTCCCGACACCGCCTGACAAGAGGCGCGATGGGAGCCGGCCGCAGAGCCTGGTGGGGAACACACGCATGCCGCACGAATTTCCGCCCGGCCCGCCCTACGCCCGCGGGGCGATGGCGTTCGTGCTCGCGGGAGGGCGCGGCTCGCGCCTGATGGAGCTGACCGACCGGCGGGCCAAGCCGGCGGTCTATTTCGGCGGCAAGTCGCGCATCATCGACTTCGCGCTGTCGAACGCGCTGAACTCGGGCATCCGCCGCATCGGGGTGGCGACCCAGTACAAGGCGCACAGCCTGATCCGGCACCTGCAGCGCGGCTGGAACTTCTTCCGCACCGAGCGCAACGAGAGCTTCGACATCCTGCCGGCGAGCCAGCGCGTCTCCGAAGACGCCTGGTATCTCGGCACGGCCGACGCGGTCTACCAGAACATCGACATCGTCGAGGACTACGCCCCGCGCCACATCATCGTCCTGGCCGGCGACCACATCTACAAGATGGACTACGAGCAGATGCTCGCGCAGCACGTCGAGGCCTGCGCCGACGTCACCGTCGGCTGCCTCGAGGTGGCGCGCGAAGAGGCGTCCGGCTTCGGCGTGATGCATGTCGACGACCAGAACCGTATCGTCGACTTCCTCGAGAAGCCCGCCGACCCGCCGGCGATGCCCGGCAAGCCCGATATGGCGCTTGCCTCGATGGGCATCTACGTGTTCGACACCAAGTTCCTGTTCGACCTCTTACGCAAGGACGCCGAGGACCCGAACTCGTCCCACGACTTCGGCAAGGACCTGATCCCGGCGGTCGTGAAGGGCGGCAGGGCGATCGCGCACCACTTCTCGCGCTCCTGCGTGCGCTCGAAGTCGGAGGACGAGCCCTACTGGCGCGACGTCGGGACGGTCGACGCCTACTTTGAGGCCAACATCGACCTCACCGACTTCGTCCCTGCCCTCGACCTCTACGACCACGACTGGCCGATCTGGACCTTCTCGGAGATCACGCCGCCCGCAAAATTCATCCACGACCGCGACGACCGCCGCGGCCGGGCGATCTCCTCGCTGGTCTCCGGCGGCTGCATCATCTCGGGCTCGGGCGTGAAGGAGTCGCTGCTGTTCACGGGCGTGCGGGTGAACTCCTACGCGGACGTCGACCGCGCGGTGATCCTGCCTTACGTCGACATCGGCCGTAAGGCGCGGCTGAAGAACGTGGTGATCGACAGCCGGGTGAAGATCCCCGAGGGGCTCGTCGTCGGCGAGGACCCGGAGTTCGACGCGGCGCGGTTCCGGCGCACCGACAAGGGCGTGTGCCTGATCACGCAGGCGATGGTGGACCGGCTGTGAGCAAGCCGGCTTCGACCGCGCCCCCGCTTGCGCTTACCGAGGAGCTGGGCTGTAAGGTCGCGACGACCTAAGAGGCCCCGCGCCCATGTCCCTCCCCGTCCTCGCCGTCGCCTCGGAATTCTACCCCCTGATCAAGACCGGCGGGCTGGCCGACGTGGCTGGCGCCCTGCCGGGCGCGCTGCGGCCGCACGGGGTCGAGGTGACGACGCTGCTGCCGGGCTATCCCAAGGTCCTCTCGGCGCTGCAAGGCGGGGAGACGGTCGCGCGGTTCGACGCGCTGTTCGGCGGCCCGGCGGCGCTGATCGCCTCGGAGCACGACGGCCTCGACCTGCTCGTCCTCGACGCGCCCCATCTCTACGACCGCGGCGGCGGGCCCTATGGCGGACCCGACGGCCGCGACTGGACCGACAACGCGCAGCGCTTCGCCGCGCTCGGCTTCGTCGCCAACGAGGTCGCGCATGGCGCGGCAGGGCTGCCGTTACCGGCTGTCGTGCATCTGCACGATTGGCAGGCGGGGCTTGCCGCCGCCTATATCGCGCACGACCCGCGGCCGCGGCCGAAGATCGTCGCGACGATCCACAACATCGCCTTTCAGGGCTGGTTTCCCGCCTCGTTTCTGCCCGAGCTCAGGCTGCCGCCGCAGGCCCTATCGGTCGACGGCGTCGAATATTTCGGCGGGATCGGCTTCCTCAAATCCGCGCTCTACCATGCCGACCGCGTCACCACCGTCTCGCCCACCTACGCCTGCGAGATTCTGGAACCGGACGGCGGCGTTGGCCTCGACGGGCTGCTCTCGGGGCGCGCCGCGACCGTCTCCGGCATCCTGAACGGGATCGACGGCGACGTCTGGAACCCCGAGACCGATCCCCGGATCCCGGCGCGCTATTCGGCGAACGACCTGTCCGGCCGAGCGGAGAACCGGCGCGCGCTGGCGGAGCGGTTCGGGCTCGAGGCGAGCCCCGACAGGCTGACCTTCGGCGTCGTCAGCCGACTCTCCGTGCAGAAAGGCCTCGACCTGCTCGCCGAAGCGGTTCCGCTGATCCTCGAGCTCGGCGCCAATCTCGCGCTGATCGGCGCCGGCGACGGGTGGCTGGAGGACCGCTATCGCGGTCTCGCCGCGGCTCATCCCGGCCGCGTCGGCGCCTTCATCGGCTATGACGAGGATCTCGCCCATCTGATGCAGGCCGGCGCGGACGCGATCCTCGTTCCCTCGCGCTTCGAACCCTGCGGGCTCACCCAGCTCTGCGCCTTGCGTTACGGCGCTGTTCCGGTCGTCGCGCGCGTCGGCGGCCTCGCCGACACGGTGATCGACGCCAACCCCGTCGGACTGTCGGCGGGAGTCGCGACGGGCGTGCAGTTCTCGCCCGTCCGCCAGTCGGCGCTTGACGCCGCGCTCCGGCGCACCGTGGCGCTGTGGGCCGACCGCGCCTCATGGA
This sequence comes from Chelatococcus sambhunathii, assembly GCA_031316315.1. GTDB lineage: Bacteria > Pseudomonadota > Alphaproteobacteria > Rhizobiales > Methylopilaceae > Methylopila. Next base: position 14,976 of record JADBEO010000048.1, on the reverse strand, counting down.
GCCGCCTGCAGACCAACGCCATGGCGAGCGAAGTCTCCTGGACGGCCTCGGCGAAGGCTTACGCCGCGATGTTCAGCGAGCTGGCGGCGGCCTGAGAAAATCCGCGTCGCGTCATCCCGCCCGCCAGCGGCAGGAGTAGCGCGCGACGTACCAGTTGCGGTCTGGCACGGGGCCATCGCCGCCTTCGCGGACGATGCAGGCGGTCAGCGGCGCCGCCTGCACCTCTCTCGTGACACGGCAGGCCGCGGGTTCGGCCTGAAGGCAAAGAACCATCACAATTTCGATCGCGCCCATTCAGCGCCTCCGAGTCGTCCCCGACGCCCTGGCTGCTTAAGTCGACCTCGCGGCGCATGTTCCATCAGGAAGAGACGCCTGGACGGAGCCCAGCAGCGTCGAGGCGGCGCTGAACGCCGTGTCCGCGCTTCGACATGCGGCTCATCGGTCTCTGGATGCTCCCGATCTTGGCGTACGCGCTACACGTTGCTATCGATCGTTTTCGCCAATCACCCCATAAAGAACACCGATGCAAAATCCTTACGACGATCTCCCCAAGACGCCGGCGAACTACCAGCCGCTGACGCCGATCGGCTTCCTGTCGCGCTCGGCCATGGTGTTTCCGGAGCGCGTCGCCGTTATTCACGGTCCGCTGCGGCGCACCTACGCCGAGTTCTGGGACCGGTCGCGGCGGCTGGCGGCGGCGCTCGTCAGGCGTGGCGTCAGGCGTGCCGACACGGTTTCGGTCCTGCTCGCCAACACGCCGGAAATGCTGGAGGCGCACTACGGGGTGCCTCTGACGGGCGGCGTGTTGAACACGCTGAACACGCGGCTCGACGCCGATATCCTGGCCTTCACGCTCGACCACGCCGAGACCAAGGTGCTCATCGTCGACCGGGAATACACCAGGGTGATGCGGGAGGCTCTGGCGAAGGCGAAGGCCAAGCCGCTGCTCGTGACCGTCAGCGACCCCGAATACAAAGGCGACGGCGAGGCGATCTCCGATCTCGATTACGAGGCGCTGCTCTCCGAAGCGGAGCCCGACGAAGCGCCGGTCTGGGCCGGCGACGAGTGGGACGCGATCAGCCTGAACTACACCTCCGGCACGACCGGCGATCCCAAGGGCGTCGTCTATCACCATCGCGGCGCGCATCTGCTCGCCGTCGGCAACGTCGTCACCGGGAACATGGGCAAGCACCCGGTCTATCTCTGGACGCTGCCGATGTTCCACTGCAACGGCTGGTGCTTCACCTGGTCGGTGTCGGTGACGGCCGGCACGCATGTCTGCCTGCGCCAGGTGCGCGCGCCGGCGATGTATGACGCCATCGCCGAGCACAAGGTGACCCACCTCTGCGGGGCGCCGATCGTCATGGCGACGCTCATCAACGCGCCGGATCACGAGAAGAAGCCCCTGCCCCATCAGGTCGCCTTCTTCACCGCGGCCGCCCCGCCGCCCGAGGCGGTGCTCGCCGGCATGAAGGAGGCCGGCTTCGAGGTCACCCACCTCTACGGCCTGACCGAGACCTACGGCCCGGCGGTGGTGAACGACTGGCAGGAGGACTGGTCCGAGCTGGACCTGCCGGGGCAGGCCAAGCGCAAGGCCAGGCAGGGCGTGCGCTACGCCGCGCTCGAGGATTTCCGCGTGATCGATCCGGACACCATGGAGTTCGTCCCGGACGACGGCGAGACGATCGGCGAGCTCATGTTCCGCGGCAATGTCGTGATGAAGGGCTATCTCAAGAACCCGAAGGCGACCGAGGCGGCCTTCCGCGGCGGCTGGTTCCACTCGGGCGACCTCGGCGTGCGCCACCCGGACAAATACGTGCAGATCAAGGACCGCTCGAAGGACATCATCATCTCGGGCGGCGAAAACATCTCGTCCATCGAGGTCGAGGACGCGCTCTACAAGCACCCTTCCGTCGCGGCGGTCGCGGTGGTGGCCAAACCCGACGAGAAGTGGGGCGAGACTCCCTGCGCCTTCGTCGAGCTGAAGCCCGGCAGGTCGGCGACCGAGGAGGAACTGATCGGCTGGTGCCAGGAGCGCCTCGCGCGCTTCAAGGCGCCGAAGACCGTGATCTTCGAGGAGCTTCCGAAAACCTCGACCGGAAAGGTCCAGAAGTTCGTGCTGCGCGAGCGAGCCCGGGAAGGGTAGCGCAGTGTTCTTATTATCTGCATGGCGAGCCGGAACGAAGCCGGGCCTAAAAAGTTGGCGATGCGAGGGGTGGCAGACAGAAGGCGGCGGAACGTGAACCGCCGCAGGAGAGACGCCACATGACTTTCGCTCCCATTCGCACCATCGCCTGCGCAAGCGCGATCCTGCTCGGCGCGAGCGTCGGGGCCATGGCCGGAGACAAGGCCAAGAGCGATTCTTCCGGCATGAGCGACAAGAGCTCGACCAGCACGTCCACGACCACGACGTCGCCCGGCGCGAGCGGCACGGCGCCGGGTCACGATCCGGCCGGCCCGGGCAACAGCGAGAACGCGCCCGGCCATAACAAGACCGGCACGAGCACGACCACGACGACCACCGGCGGCAAGGCCAAGTAAGCTGCGCCGCAGCGCTGCCGACGCCGGAACTGGCGCGGCGCGGGAGGACCGCTGAAACGAATGTAAGCCCGGCCGCGAAAAGCGGCCGGGCTCTCTTTATGTCTCGCCGAGGCCGACAAGCGTCGGCCTTGACGCTTATTCGGCCGGAGCGATCGTCGCCGCCGGCGTCGCCGGGATGGGCATCGAGACGGCCTCGGCCGACTCGTCCTTGTCCATCGAGATCTGGGCCGCGATGAAGATCAGCGTGAAGGCGACCACGATGAGGGCGAACAGCCACTCATAGCCCGCGAAGGGATAGACCGCCGTCAGGTCGGCCAGCTTGGCCACGGACGTGATTCCAGTGTTCATGACGTCAGACCTTTCTCGTCCATTCGCCTGTTGTCAGATCTTGGCTTCCGCGCGCTGGATGGCCTCGAACTCGGCCTCCAGCCCCGAATGCGCCGGATAGGTCGCCGGGACGTGCTTGCCGTCGAGGCCGAGAAGCTCCTTCTCGGGCGAGACGCGCAGCATGCCTAGCGAGGCCAGAACCTTGCCGAGCACCCAGCCGGGCAGCAGGCCGAAGCCGAGCGCGAAGACCAGCGAGCCGATGATGTTGCCGATCGGGGTGACGATCGGCAGCCCGTCCGCGTTGACGCCGAACCAGCCGACGCCCTCGCCGAGCGTCACCGCGGCGCCCGCCGACGGCATGATCGCCGGGTAGCCCCACAACGCGAAGCCCGCGACCACGCCGCCGAACAGGCCGCAATAGCCGTGGACCGCGACCGCGCCGACGGCGTCGTCGATCTTGAACTTCTTCTCGACCCAGTAGTGCAGTTTGTAGGCCATCACGGTGCCGGCGGCGGCGATCACCAGGGCGATGACCGGATGATAGAAGTCGTTGCCCGCCGAGGCCGAGATCAGGCCGGTGAGGCCGCCCGAATAGGTCCAGTAGGCGTTGCCCTTCGACACGATGTAGGCCGTCACCATGCCGCCGAAGAGGGCGAGCGAGAAGTTCATGACGACGCCGGACAGGGTGATCGGAACGCCATAGATGTTGGTGGCGGTGAAGTACGGCGTCGCGCCCTCGGCCGCGACGTTCGCGATCGGGATGTGGCAGGCGGCGTAGAAGCCCCAGAAGCCGATGAAGATCATGAACAGGCCGATCGTGACCAGCCAGGGATTGTGCGCCGGGATTTCGCGCGGCGTGCCGTCGGCGGCGAACTTGCCGATGCGCGGGCCGAGATGCATCAGGACGCCGAGCGTGGCGAAGCCGGCGACCGAGTGCAGCACCGCCGAGCAGTACTGGTCGTGGAAGCCGAGATACTGGCTCATCCAGCCGTTGCCGGCCCAGCCCCAGGCGGCCGGAACCACCCAGGCGATCGCGCCGACATAAATCGCGATGATGAAGAAGGCGGAAGTCTTGGTGCGCTCGATCAGCGAGCCCGAGACGATCGAGGCCGCCGTCATGCCGAACAGCGCGAACGCCGCCCAGAACACGCCCGAGATGCGGTCCGAAAGGTTCGGCGCGATCTTCTGCGACCACGGCTCGAAGCCGGTCGAGAAGCTCAAGCTCAGGCTGGTCACAGGCCAGCCCTGGAAGGCGATATAGATCCACATGCCGAACAGAAAGAAGCACAGCCCGACCAGCGGGATGGCCATGGTGTTCTTCAGCAGCGTGTGCTGGACGTTCTTCGTACGGGCGGCGCCGACCTCGTACATGCAGAAGCCGACGTGGATGAAGAACATCAGCACGACGGTCAGGAAGAAGTAGAACTCGGTGAATATCGTCGTCAGCGCGCCAATCTGTTCCGTCATATGGCCGATCCCCGTTTGATCGTCGAGCCGCAGGCGCGACTCGAAATCATCAGGAGGCAACGCGCGTGCCAGCCGGGCGAGAACGTTGAGACGCTTGCCCCACGCGAGATCACGCATCCGTGATCCTGGCGCTGCGGCACAACAACTGTGCTTGTCAGAAACGTTTCGCCTAAAGAAACATCGGATGGCCATGGCCAGTGTGGCCACATGGCCACTCGCCTGGCCAAAGCGCGCGCTGGATGACGGCTTTCGGAACGGCTACGAAAAACTTACCGTTATCGTTTCTTGAATGGGGCGGAAGCAGATCTTCCGGGCCGCGAATCGCCGCGGAAGGCGCCAGGGCAGAACATGACCACACGACGTTTCCGTATCGCCCAGGCGGCGCTCGCGCTGACCGCGGCCATGACTCTCGCCGGCTGTTCCGCGACGATGGACTCGCCCAACGCCGGCTCCGAGGCCGTCGCCTTCGCGATGTCCAAGACCTATCCGAGCGCGCTTCCGGTGCAGTACCGCAAGACTGAGGTGGTGGACCCGACCGGCGAGACGCCGGGCACGATCGTGATCGACACTGCGGAAAAGTACCTCTACCTCGTCGAGCCCGACGGCAAGGCGATCCGCTACGGCGTCGGCGTCGGCAAGGAAGGCTTCGGCTGGACCGGCGAGGCCAAGGTCGGCAACAAGCAGGAGTGGCCGGACTGGGTTCCGCCCCCCGAGATGCTCGAGCGCCGCCCCGACCTGCCGCTCAGGATGTCCGGCGGACCCGAGAACCCGCTCGGCGCCCGCGCGATGTATCTCTATCGCGACGGCAAGGACACGCTGTTCCGCATCCACGGCACCAACGAGCCGCTGACCATCGGCAAGGCGATGTCCTCGGGCTGCATCCGGATGATCAACTTCGACGTGGTCGACCTCTACGAGCGCGTGCCGATGGGCGCCAAGGTCATCGTGCGCTGAGGCGATCCGCGGCGCCCGTCGGCCGCATCGACGGGCATGACGGCGCTCCGCCGTTCTGATCAATGTGCGCCGCCCGCATCCGGCGGCGCACGGAGTTCGGTTCCATGCGATATGTCCGCGAGATCCTCGACGCGCGCGTCTATGACGTCGCGGCATGGACGCCGACCGACCGCATGGTGCGGCTGTCCGGCCGGCTCGGCCGCGACGTCTTCCTGAAGCGGGAGGACCTGCAGCCGGTCTTCTCCTTCAAGATCCGCGGCGCCTACAACAAGATATCCAGCCTGAGCGAAGCGGAGCGGCGCGCCGGCGTGGTCTGCGCTTCGGCCGGTAACCACGCGCAGGGCGTCGCGCTGTCGGCGAAGCGTCTCGGGATCCGGGCGGTCGTGGTCATGCCGGTGACCACCCCGACCATCAAGGTCGACGCCGTGCGCCACTTCGGCGGCGAGGTCGCGCTCAACGGCGACACCTTCGACGACGCCTACGCCTACGCCCGGACGCTCGGCTCGGAGCAGGGGCTAACCTTCATCCACCCCTATGACGATCCGGACGTCATCGCCGGCCAGGGCACCATCGCGGTCGAGATCCTGCAGCAGCATCCCGGCCCGATCGAGGCGATCTTCGTGCCCGTCGGCGGCGGCGGTCTTGCAGCTGGCGTCGCGTCTTATGTGAAGTTTCTGCGGCCGGACGTGAAGGTGATCGGCGTCGAGCCCGCCGACGCCGCCTCGATGAAGGCGGCGATCGAGAGCGGCTCGCGGGTCACGCTCGACCGGGTCGGCCTGTTCGCCGACGGCGTCGCCGTTCGCCAGGCGGGCGAAGAGACCTTCCGCGTCTGCCGCGACCTGCTGGACGAGGTCGTCACCGCCGACACCGACGAGATCTGCGGCGCGGTGAAGGACATCTTCGAGGACACGCGCGTGCTGGCCGAGCCCGCCGGCGCGCTTTCGCTCGCGGGCCTCAAAACCTACGCCGCACGGAACGGCGGAGGAGACGGCGCGCTGATCGCGATCAACAGCGGCGCCAACATGAACTTCGACCGGCTGCGCCATGTCGCCGAACGGGCCGAGCTCGGCGAGGCGCGCGAGGTGCTGTTCGCCGTCACCATCCCGGAGGTCCGCGGCAGCTATCGCCGCTTCGTGGAGATGATCGGCGGTCGGACCATCACCGAGTTCAACTACCGCGCGGCGACAGGACCCGACGCCCATGTCTTCGTCGGCCTCAAATTCGCCGACGCCCGCCGTGAGAAGGCCGAACTGCAGGCGGCCATGGAGGCGGAAGGCTACCGCGTCCTCGATATCAGCGCGGACGAGACCGCCAAGCTCCATATCCGCTACATGGTCGGCGGTCGTATGCCCGGCCTCACGGACGAGGTGGTGCTGCGCTGCGAGTTCCCCGAGCGGCCGGGCGCGCTCGCGAAGTTCCTCGACGCGGTTGGGACTGACTGGAGCATCACCCTGTTCCACTACCGCAACCACGGCGCGGACTACGGCCGGGTGCTGGTCGGGCTGAAGGTGCCCCAGGACGACCGCGACCGGTTCCGGGACCGGCTCGCCGCGCTCGGCTACCCGTACGAGGACGAGACCGAGAACCCGGCCTACGCGCTGTTTCTGCGGGCGCCCTGAGAGCGGCGATCCCAGCCGATGCTTTCAAGCATCACCGCCGGTTCGCGGCGGAAGCGGCGTCGGCATGTGGCAATTTCGTGTCGGCTGAGCGTAAGCCGGCTCGCTTCCCCTCCCTAGAGTCGCTCGCATCGGGATCCTGAGCGATCGGGCAAGAGAGGGGGAGTCAATTCGATGCCGCATCGGGGATTGCTTGCTGTCGCTCTCGCCGGAACCAGCCTCGCGGCCTTCGCCGCAACGGGCGTGGTCCACGCCCAGACCCGTCAGACCACGGTCGACGCCGACGACGCCAAGGCCTCCCAGCCGAAGAAGACCCGCAAGCGTGTCCAGGCCGGCAAGGCGGTCGTCGCCGAGCCCGCGCAGACGCCGGCCGCGCAGCCGGCGAAGCGCCCGCTGATCTCGAACGACGGCAAGCTGACCCTCGGCGGCGCGATCCGCGCCCGCTTCGACACGAGATTCAACTCAGGCCCGAGCTTCCAGTCGAGCCACTTCTCGTTCGACACCCTCGCCTTCAAGCTGAAATACGACTCCAGCACGGTGTTCGGCGCGGCGCAGTGGCGCTTCTACGGCGGCAGCTTCATTTACGGGAAGAAGAACGGCTACGATAAGTACCCGGGCGAGGTCCAATTCCCGATGTGGGCCTATGCAGGCTACAAGATCACCGGTCAGGACAGCGTCGTCGCCGGCATCAATCAGGCGCCCTTCGGCCTCACGCCCTATTACGGCACGAGCTTCATTGAGAGCCTCGGCTTCGCGCAGGGTCTCGAGGAGGTCTACAACCTCGGCGTCAAGTACAGCCACGCCGACGACCGCTGGACCTGGGACCTGGGCTTCTATCCGACGGCCGCCCCCGACGCGATCGGCATCAGCCGCGACAGCGCGCGCTACTCGGCCAACATGGTCAAGGCCGATTCTTACGTCCCGAACGGCTCGGACAACCACGAGCGCAACATGGTCGTCGGCCGCGTCGAGCATACCTTCTTCAAGAACGACGTCGCCTCCTTCACCGGCGGCCTCTCGGCCTGGTGGTCGCAGGTGCACAATCTCGACAACGGTCGCGACGGCCACAAGAATCTCGAGGCCGTCCACTTCAGCGCGACGTGGAACAACTGGGGCTTCAAGGGCATCTACGTCCGTCAGGACATCAAGGCCAAGAATCCCGGCCGCGACGACATGATCACCATCGGCGGCTACGACGCGTCCTACAATCTCGCGACGCGCGGCAACTTCTTCTCCGGCGAGGTCAACTACAAGCTCCAGCAGCCGGTCGGCGGCTTCGACCTGATGCCGTATCTGAACTACAGCGCCTTCGTGAAGGACAAGGACGCCTTCAAGACCTCCGAGCGCTATATCCTCGGCGTCGCCTGGACGTGGAAGAAGGATCCGCGGCTGGTGATCTACTCGGAAGGGATCCTCGGCCGGAACGATCCTTACGTCGGCGCGGGCCAGTTCACCGGCGGCCTCGCCCAGGGCGGCGACGACAAGTGGAAGAAGGCCGTCATCGTCAACGTCGGCTTCTACTTCTGAGGAAGCACGACTGTTTTCTGATCCTCCCCCGTGAAACGGGGGAGGGGGGCCGCGAAGCGGTGGAGGGGGCCGGGCGTCGAGAGCGACGTCTCCGGATCGACCTCATCCTGAAACGCGCCCCTCCGCCATGTTGCGCATGGTCCCCCTCCCCCGCGCTGAAGCGCAGGGGAGGATCAAGGCGGCGGCTACCCCGCCTTCACGAAGCGCTGCGTCGCCTTCCGCTCGGCGCTCGGCGGCTGGCCGAAATGGTCGACATAGGCCTTCGAAAAATGGGAGGCCGAGGTGAAGCCGCAGTCCATCGCGATGGTCAGCAGCGGCAGCGCGGTCTGACGGATGAGGTTGCGCGCCCGGTCGAGCCTGATCTTGAGGTAGTGCTTGGCCGGCGACTGGCTGAGGTACTTGAAGAACAATCGCTCGAGCTGGCGCGCCGACAGATGCACCGCGTCGGCGAGGTCGTGGTTCGACAGCGGCTCGGCGACGTTGTCCTGCATCAGCTGGACGACCTTGAGCAGCTTGGGATGCGCCACGCCGAGGCTCATCCGCAGGTCCATCCGCTGGCGCTCGCCAGCGTCGCGGATCCTGTGATGGATCAGCTGGTCGGCGACCTCGGACGCGATCTCCGCGCCGTGATCCCGGCCGATGACGGCGAGCATCATGTCGGTCGCCGCCGCCCCGCCCGCGCATGTCATGCGGTTGCGGTCGATCTCGAACAGGTCGGAGCCGACGTCGAGTTCGGCGTGCTCGGAGAGCAGCCCCTCGAGATTCTCCCAGTGGATGGTCGCGCGGTAGCCGTCGAGCAGCCCGGCCTTGGCGAGCAGGTAGGCGCCGGTGCAGACGGAGCCGATGACGCCGCCGCGCGTCAGGGCGCGGCGCAGGGCCGTGGTCGCCTGCCGGGGATCGGCGGCCTGAATGTCGACCCCGCCGCAGACGATCAGCACGTCATCGCAGGCTTCCGGAAAGGCGCCGTCGACGCTCACGAGCAGGCCGTTCGAGGCGCGGGCGCCCTGCCCGTCCTCCGAATAGACCCTGTAGCCGTAGAGCTCACGTCCGGCCGCGCGGTTCGCAAGTCGAAGCGGCTCGATCGCCGAGCAGAAGGCGATCATCGAGAACCGGTCGATCAGCAGGAAGCCGACGGTCCTGGCCCGTTCGATCGGCGCAGGCGCGCTGCTCGTCGCCCTCATCGCCCCACCCGACGCACCTCAAGAATTCGACTTGTTCCATATTCCGGTCGCCGCAGGGCGCGGTCAACGACTTATGCTCAAGCGACGCGGACAACGCGCAGATGTCGCGAAACGCAAAATCGCGGTCGCCTTGGATGAAGCCCGGCGCCGGCGCGAAGAGCATCTTCGGCCGGTCACGGGAGGCCTCTCGATGCGGCGTTTTTCTTACCGGTCCCTCATCTCCGAGGCGCTCAACGCGCATCAGGGCTGGCAGCGGCAATGGCGCGCGCCGGACCCGAAACCCTCCTATGACGTCGTCATCGTCGGCGGCGGCGGCCACGGCCTCGCGACCGCCTACTACCTCGCAAGCCAGCACGGGATCACCAATGTCGCGGTGATCGAGAAAGGCTGGATCGGCGGCGGCAACACCGGCCGCAACACCACGATCATTCGCTCGAACTATCTCTACGATGAGAGCGCCGGCATCTACGAGCACGCGCTGAAGCTCTGGGAAGGCCTCTCCCAGGAGCTCAACTACAACGTCATGTTCTCCCAGCGCGGCGTCCTGATGCTCGCGCACAACGTCCACGACGTGCAAAGCTTCAAGCGGCACGTCTACGCCAACCGCCTCAACGGCATCGACAACGAATGGCTGTCGACCGAGGAGTGCAAGGCGTTCTGCCCGCCGATCAACATCTCGCAGGACATCCGCTATCCCGTCATGGGCGGCGCGCTGCAGCGCCGGGCCGGCACCGCGCGCCATGACGCGGTCGCCTGGGGCTACGCCCGCGGCGCGGACAGCCGCGGCGTCGACATCATCCAGAACTGCGAGGTGAAGGGCATCCGCCGCGACGCCTCCGGCGCGGCGGTCGGCGTCGAGACCACGCGCGGCTACATCGGCGCGAAGCGCATCGGCGTGGTCGCGGCCGGCAACACTTCGGTCGTGATGCAGATGGCGGGCGTGCGCATGCCGCTCGAGAGCTACCCGCTGCAGGCGCTGGTGTCGGAGCCCGTAAAACCCTGCTTCCCTTGCGTCGTCATGTCGAACGCCGTGCACGCCTACCTGTCGCAGTCCGACAAAGGCGAACTCGTCATCGGCGCCGGCACCGATCAGTACGTCTCCTATTCGCAGCAGGGCGGCCTGCACATCACCAATCACACGCTCGACGCGATCTGCGAGATGTTCCCGCAGTTCACGCGCATGAAGATGCTGCGCTCCTGGGGCGGGGTGGTGGACGTGACGCCGGATCGCTCGCCGATCATCGGCAAGACCCCTGTTGAAAACCTGTTCGTAAACTGTGGATGGGGCACCGGCGGCTTCAAGGCGACCCCTGGCTCGGGCCACGTCTTCGCGCACACGCTCGCGACGGGAGAGCCGCACGAGATCAACGCGCCTTTCACGCTCGACCGGTTCCGAACCGGCCGCCTCATCGACGAAGCGGCCGCGGCCGCCGTCGCCCACTGACCCGGAGGCCGTCCGCCATGCTGCTGATCGACTGCCCCTGCTGCGGCCTCAGGCCCGAGACCGAGTTCCGCTGCGGCGGACAGGCTCATGTCGCGCGCCCTGCGACGCCCGCCGACGTGACCGACAAGGACTGGTCCGAATACCTGTTCGTCCGAGAGAACCCGCGCGGCGTCCATGCCGAGCGCTGGATCCACCAGCACGGCTGCGGCCGCTGGTTCAACGCGCTGCGCGACACTGTGAGCGACCGCTTCGTCGAGACCTATCCGATGGGCGGCGATCCCAAGTCGACCACCACCGAGACGAGGCTGTGATGGCGCAGCATTTCCGGCTCCCCGCGGGCGGGCGCGTCGACCGCTCGAAGCCCGTGAGCTTCACATTCAACGGCTCCAAGATCGAGGGCTATCGGGGCGACACGCTCGCCTCGGCGCTGCTCGCCAACGGCGTCCACTTCGTCGGTCGCTCGTTCAAGTATCACCGCCCTCGCGGGATCATAAGCCACGGCTCCGACGAGCCGAGCGCGCTGCTGTCGGTCAGCCGCGGGCCAGGCCGCACCGACCCGAACAACCGCGCCTCCGTTGTGGAGCTGCGCGAGGGGCTCGTCACGACCTCGCAGAACCACTGGCCGTCGCTGAACTTCGACGTCGGCGCGGTCAACGACCTGTTCTCGCCGGTCTTCGTCGCGGGCTTCTACTACAAGACCTTCATGTGGCCGCGCTCGTTCTGGGACAAGGTGTACGAGCCCTTCATCCGCGCCGCCGCAGGCCTCGGCGTCGCGCCGACAGAGCCTGACGCCGACCGCTACGCCAACCGCCACGCTCATTGCGACGTGCTGGTCGTCGGCATGGGGCCGACCGGCCTCGCCGCGGCGCTGGCGGCGTCGGAGACCGGAAAGCGCGTGATCGCCGTCGACGAGCAGTCCGAGCCCGGCGGCTCGCTGCTGCACGCAAGCGACGAGACGATCGACGGCAAGCCGGCCGCCGACTGGCTCAAGGAGACGCTCGCTCAACTCGACGCCCGCGAGAACGTCATTCTGCTGCCGCGCACCACGGTGTTCGGCTACTACAACCACAACCACGTCGCGATGACCGAGCGGGTCACGGACCACGTCATCGACCCGAAGGGCGCGCCGCGGGAGCGGCTGTGGCAGGTCCGCGCCGGCCATGTGGTGATCGCCGCCGGCAGCCTCGAGCGCCCGCTTGTCTTCGCCGACAACGACCGCCCCGGGGTGCTGCTCGCGGAGAGCGTGCGCGCCTTCGTCAACCGTTACGGCGTCCTCCCCGGCCGCAAGATCGTCTTCGCGACCAGCGGCGCCTCGGCCTATCAGGCGGCGATCGACGCCAAGGCGGCGGGGGCGGACGTGACGGTCTCGGACCTGCGCCTCGAGGCGGGCTGCGGCCCGGAGCTCGCGAAGGCGCGCGCCGCAGGCGTCGAGGTTCTGACCGCCCACACCGTCATCGGCACGGTCGGGCATAAGCGCGTGAAGGGCCTGATCGTCGCGCCGGTCATGGGCTCAGGGACCATCGGCCCGCGCCGCACGCTGGAATGCGACTGCGTCGGCATGTCCGGCGGGTGGACGCCGACGGTCCATCTGTTCTCCCAGTCGCGCGGAAAGCTCGCCTATGACGAGGCGCTCGACGCATTCATTCCGGGGACCTCGGCCCAGGCCGAGACCACGGTCGGCGCCGCGCGCGGCGACTACAACCTCGCGGCCTGCCTCGCGAGCGGTTATGCCGCTGGCTCCAAGGCGGCGGGCGGCTCCGCCGAATGGCGTTTCGAGACCAGCGCGACCCTCGTCGGCTTCCAGCCGGTGCGCGTCATGCCGACCGACGCCAATCCGGCGAAGGTGCGCGCCTTCATCGACTTCCAGAACGACGTCACGGCCAAGGACATCAAGCTCGCCGTCCGCGAGGGCTTTCAGTCGATCGAGCACGTCAAGCGCTACACCACGACCGGCATGGCGACCGACCAGGGCAAGACGTCGAACATGAACGCGCTCGGCGTCGTCGCCGGGCAGCTCGACAAGCCGCTGCCTTCGGTCGGCACCACGACCTTCCGGCCGCCCTACACGCCGACGACCTTTGGCGCGCTGGTGGGGCCGGCGCGCGACGCGCTGTTCGACCCGATCCGCACCACCCCGATCCACGACTGGGCGGTGGAGCACGGCGCGAAATTCGAGCCGGTCAGCCTCTGGCGGCGCGCCTGGTACTTCCCGAAGCCCGGCGAGGACATGCACGCCGCGGTCGCCCGCGAGTGCAAGGCGGTGCGCGACGGGGTCGGCGTTTTCGACGGCTCGACTCTCGGCAAGATCGAGGTGGTCGGACCCGACGCCGCCGAGTTCATGAACCGCATGTACGTCAATCCGTGGCTCAAGCTCGAACCCGGCCGCTGCCGCTACGGCCTGATGCTGAAGGAGGACGGGTACATCCTCGACGACGGCGTCGTGGCGCGCGTCGCGCCGGACCGCTTCCACGTCACCACCACAACCGGCGGCGCGGCGCGCGTGCTCAACCACATGGAGGACTACCTCCAGACCGAGTGGCCGGATCTAGACGTGTTCCTCACCTCGATCACCGAGGAGTGGGCTGTGATCGCGGTGCAGGGGCCGAAGGCGCGCGAGACCATCGAGCCGCTCGTCTCCGACATCGATCTCTCCCCGGAAGCCTTCCCGCATATGGCGATGCGCGAGGGGCGGATCTGCGGCGCCCCGACCCGTCTGTTCCGTGTGTCCTTCACCGGCGAGCTCGGCTTCGAGATCAACGTGCCGGCCGATTACGGCCGCGCCGTCTGGGAAGCCATCTACGACAGCGGCAAGAAGTTCGGGATCACGCCCTACGGCACCGAGACGATGCACGTGCTGCGCGCCGAGAAAGGCTACATCATCGTCGGTCAGGAGACCGACGGCACGGTCACGCCCGACGACGTCGGCCTCGCTGGCATGATCGCCAAGGCCAAGGTCGACTTCGTCGGCAAGCGTTCGCTCGGCCGGCCCGACCTCGTCGCCTCCGGCCGCAAGCAGCTCGTTGGCCTGTTCGCCGATGACCCCTCGCTGGTGCTGGAGGAAGGCGCTCAGATCGTCGCTGACCCGAACCAGCCGATCCCGATGAAGATGCTCGGCCACGTGACATCGAGCTATGACAGCCCGAACGTCGGCCGCTCCATCGCGCTCGCGGTGGTGGCGGACGGCCGCGCGCGCATGGGCCAGACGCTGTTCGTGACGACGCCCGGCGGCTTCGCCCGCGCCAGCGTGGTCGATCCGGTGTTCTTCGACGCCAAGGGAGAGCGCATCAATGCTTGACGACAGCCTCTACGCCCGCCGCGTCTCCCCGCTCGACGGCGCGACGAAGCCTGCGTCGCTGCCCGGCGGCGTCTCCGTTCGTCAGCTGAAGCCGGAGGCGCGCTTTTCGCTGCGCATCAAGGCCGGCGGCCCGTCGGAGGTGGCAGGCTTTGCGCTCGACCAGAGGATCAACTCGGTCGTCGTCCGCGGCGGCCGTTGGTCGGCGCGGCTCGGTCCGGACGAGTGGCTGGTCGGCGGACCGGAAGCGGACGCCCAGCTGATCGCCGATGAGGTCGAGGCGGCGCTGAAGGACCGCCCGCACTCGCTGGTCTCGGTCTCGCACCGCAACGTCTCGCTGGAGATCTCCGGCGCCCAGGCGGCGATCGCGCTCAACGCCGGCTGCCCGCTCGACCTGTCCGACGCGGCCTTCCCGGCAGGCTCGGCGACGCGCACGCTGCTCGGCAAATGCGAGATCGTGCTGATCCGCGCCGGCGCGGAACCGTCCTATCGCGTCGAGGTGTGGCGGTCGTTTGCGACATACGCCCACGGCTTCCTGATCGAAGCGGCACACGGCTTGCAGAACGCGGCGTGAATGGAGGAACGCCACCGCCGTCCCCCCTCCCCCCTGCGGGGAGGGGCTAGGGG
>JADBEO010000047.1 GCA_031316315.1 Chelatococcus sambhunathii | reverse complement strand
CCCCTTTGCAAGGGGAGGGATCGCGCCACGATTTGCGAGGGCGGGGATTCGGAGGGGCCCGGCGATATCGAAACGCTTCTCACCAGCCAGAGGTGAGAACTGCGATCGGGCCGCCAACATATGACCGCCCTCCCCCTCGCCTTCCTCAGTCCGTGGATGCTGGGCGCGCTGATCGTGCTGCCGGCGATCTGGCTGCTGCTGCGCCTCACCCCGCCGCGGCCGAAGAAGGTCGACTTCCCGCCGCTGCGTCTGCTGCTCGACGTCGTCGCCAAGCGCGAGACGCCGGTGAAGACGCCGTGGTGGCTGCTGCTGCTGCGCCTTGCTCTCGCCGCCCTGCTGATCTTCGCGCTGGCGAAGCCGATCTGGAACCCGCCGCCGGCCGCGACCGCCGGTTCCGGGCCGCTGCTGGTTATCGTCGACAACGGCTGGGCCGCGGCGCCCGACTGGGCGGCGCGGGTCGCGGCAGCCGAGAGCGCGATCCTGTCGGCCGGCGACGTCGGCCGGCCCGTCGCGCTGGTCGCGAGCGCCGACGCTGCCCGCGACATCAGCCTCTCCGCCTCCGACGCGGCGATCGAGCGCCTTCGGGTGCTCTCGCCCGAACCTTTCACGCCCGACCGGCGCGCACAGATCGCGCCGATCGAGAAGTTCCTCGCGGCGAACCCGTCCGCCGACGCGCTGTGGATCGCGGACGGACTGGCCTCCGGCGAGGGTCGCGCCTTCGCTGAAGCTCTGGCCAAGGCCCTGAACAGCCGCCAGCTCGCCGTGCGCGTCGAGCCGACCGGCTCGGCCCGCGCTCTCGTCGGCGCGGAGAACTCGCCCGGCTCGATGACAGTGAAGGCGTTGCGCGCCGAGGCCGCCGGCCTAGAGCCGATCCGGGTGCGCGCCTCCGACCTTCGCGGCCGTTCGCTCGCCGAGGTGGACGCCGCCTTCGCGCTCGGCGCACGCGACGCCACCGCCTCCTTCGACCTGCCGGTGGAGCTGCGCAACGACATCGCCCGCGTCGAGATCGTCGGCGCCAAGTCCGCCGGCGCCGTTCAGCTGCTCGACCAGCGCTCCAAGCGGCGGGCCATCGGGCTCGTGACCGGCGCGACCGCCGACGTCGCGCAGCCGCTGCTGTCGCCGACCTATTACGTCGCGCGGGCGCTGCGCCCCTTCGCGGACGTGCGCGAGGCGCGCGGACAGGGCGTCGCGCAGGCGGTCGACCAGTTCGTCGCCGACAAGCTGCCGGTCATCGTTCTGGCCGACGTCGGCGCGCTGCCGCGCGAGAGCCACGAGAAGCTCGCCGCCTGGGTGCGCTCGGGCGGCGTGCTGATCCGCTTCGCAGGTCCCCGCCTCGCCGCCGCCCCGCAGGACGAGCTGTCGCCGGTGCGGCTCAGGCAAGGCGGGCGCATCCTCGGCGGCGCGCTCGCCTGGGAGACGCCGCAGCCGCTGTCGAGCTACGCCGCGGACGGCCCGTTCGCGCCGCTCGCCCCGCCCAAGGACGTGACGGTGAGCCGTCAGGTGCTCGCCGAGCCCGACGCGGACCTGCCCGAAAAGGTGTGGGCGACGCTCGGCGACGGCACGCCGCTCGTCACCGCCGAGCGCCGCGAGAAGGGACTGTCGGTGCTGTTCCACGTGACCGCCGACACGCGCTGGTCGAACCTGCCGCTCTCCGGCGCGTTCGTGGACATGCTTCGCCGCATCGTCGACCTGGCCGGCTCCATGCCCGCGCTCGGGCCGGACGCCCAGAAGGCGGCCGCGGGCGAAGCCGCCAAGGACCAGCTGGCCAAGGGCGTGGCCGCGCAGGCGCCGGCCACACGTGCGGCGACGCTGCCGCCGTCGCGCACGCTCGACGGCTTCGGCGCGTTCCGCAGCCCTCCGGCCACCGCCAAGCCCGCTCCGGCGGAAGGACGGCCCTTCGCGACGCAGGAGAACCCGCCCGGCTTCTACGGTCCGCCGGACAGCGGGATCGCCCTGAATCTGCTGCCGGGCGACGCGAGCCTCGCGCGGCTTGACCTGTCCGGCCTGCGGGCGTCCGTCGCGCCGATCGTCGCGCCGGAGCCGACGCCGGTCGCGCCATGGCTGTTCGTGCTGGCCGCGCTGTTCGCGATCCTCGACAGCCTGATCGTCTTCCTCATGGCGGGCGGCGCCGCGCTGCTCGGACGGCGTCCGCTCGCCGCCTCTCTGATCGTGGCCGGGCTCGCCATCGGGCTCTTCGCGGCCGCGACGCCCGTCTTCGCGCAAGGAGCGCCGGACAGGAAGCAGGCGGTCGACGAGCGGTTCGCGCTGGAGGCGACGCTGCAGACCCGACTCGCCTATGTCGCGACCGGCGACTTCGAGGTCGACCGCATCTCCAAGGCCGGCCTGGAGGGCCTCACCCAAACGCTCGCCGAGCGGACCGCGCTGGAGCCGGGAACGCCAATGGCGGTCGACCCGGCGAAGGACGAGCTGTCGTTCTTTCCGCTGATCTATTGGCCGGTGACAGAGGGCGCGGCGACCCCGAGCGCGGAGACGCTGCAGCGCATCGACGCCTATATGCGCCAGGGCGGCACGATCCTGTTCGACACGCGCGACGCCAACCTGACCGGGGCCGGTCCGCAGGGCCCAGCGCTGCGGCGGCTGCTCGACGGCCTCGACGTGCCGGCGCTCGAAAAGGCGCCGCCGGACCACGTTCTGACGAAGGCCTTTTACCTGCTGACCGAGTTTCCCGGCCGCTATTCCGGCAGCCCGCTCTGGGTCGAGGCGCTGCCGCCGGCCGAGGATGGCGAGGAGCGCCCGGCCCGCGCCGGCGACGGCGTCTCGCCGATCCTGATCACCTCGGCCGACTTCGCCGGCGCCTGGGCGGTCGGCTCCGACGGCTCGCCGCTGTTCCCGACTTCCTCCGACGAGCGCCAGCGCGAGATGGCCTATCGGGTGGGCGTCAACATCGTGATGTACACGCTGACCGGCAACTATAAGGCCGACCAGGTGCATGTGCCGGCCCTGCTCGAGAGGCTCGGGCAATGAGGGGCCTCTTTCTGATCCCTGCCCCGCGGCAGCGGGGAGGGTGGCCCCTCGCGCAAGCGAGGGGTCGGGAGGGGACTTGGGGCGTAGAGCGTTGCGTGAACGAATCCGTTTTATCCTGCGCCGACCCCACCCGACCGTGCTCCGCTCGGCCACCCTCCCCTCTTCGAGGGAGGGATAACCGCCCATGAACCTCGACGTCGCCTTCTCGCCCCTCATCCCGCTCTGGGCGCTGCTGGCGCTCGCCGCGGCCGGCGCGGTCGTCGCGGCGCTCTGTGTCCTCGGCCGCACGCGCGGAGCGTGGCTGCGCGCAGGCGCGATCGCCTGCCTGCTGCTCGCGCTCGCGAACCCCTCCTTCACCCGCGAGGACCGCGAGCCGCTGACCAATATCCTGCCGGTCGTCGTCGACCGCTCGGGGAGCCAGACGCTCGACCAGCGCAAGGCGCAGACCGACGAGGTCCGCGAGCAGCTCGAGGCGCGCCTGCAGGGCCTCAAGAACACGGAAGTGCGCTGGATCGAGGCGGGCCAGGACGGGACCGCGAGCGACGGCACCGAGCTGTTCGCCGCGCTCCGGAACGGCCTCGCGGACGTGCCGCCCGAGCGCGTGTCCGGCGCGATCTTCGTCACGGACGGCGTGATCCACGACGTTCCCCCGGGCGCGCGCGACCTGGGCTTCGCAGCCCCCGTCCACGGCCTGATCACCGGCCGGCCCGACGAGCGCGACCGACGCGTGGCGCTCACGCTCGCGCCGCGCTTCGGAATCGTCGGCCAGACGCAGACCGTCGGGTTCAAGGTCGAGGAGACTGGGGCCGGGCTCGGCCGTCCGGTCCCGATCGTCGTGCGCCGCGACGGCGAGGAGATCGAGCGCATCGAGGCGCTGCCGGGCCAGTCGACCACGATCGACGTTCCCGTCTCCCATCCCGGCGTCAACTACATCGAGCTCGAGGCCGAAGACGCGGGGCAGGAGATCACCACGGTCAACAACCGCGCCGTGGTCCCGATCGACGGGGTGCGCGAGAAGCTGCGCGTGCTGCTGGTCTCGGGCGAGCCGCACGCCGGCGAACGGACCTGGCGCAACCTGCTGAAGGCCGACGCCTCGGTCGACCTCGTGCACTTCACTATCCTGCGGCCGCCCGAGAAGCAGGACGGCACGCCGATCAACGAGCTGTCGCTGATCGCCTTCCCGACGCGCGAGCTGTTCTCCCAGAAGATCAACGAGTTCGACCTCATCATCTTCGACCGCTACGCGCGCCAGGGCATCCTGCCGATCGTCTATTTCGACAACATCGCCCGCTACGTCCGCGACGGCGGCGCCGTGCTGGTCGCGGGCGGGCCCGACTATTCGGAACCGGGCTCGCTCTACGAGACCCCGCTCGCCAACGTCTTGCCGGCCGAGCCGATGGGCGGCGTCGTGGAGCGGCCGTTCAAGGCCGAGCTTTCCGCCGTCGGCAAGAAGCATCCGGTGACGCGCGGCCTTCCCGGATCGGAACAGAACCCGCCGGCCTGGGCGCCGTGGTTTCGCATGGTGGATTCGCGGCTGCGCGAGGGCGAGGCTGTGATGCAGGGCCCGGACGAGCGCCCGCTGCTGGTGCTCGCGCGCGAGGAGAAGGGCCGCGTCGCGCTGCTGCTGTCCGACCATGCCTGGCTCTGGGCGCGCGGCTTCGACGGCGGCGGCCCGCATGTCGACCTGCTGCGGCGCCTGTCGCACTGGCTGATGAAGGAGCCGGACCTCGAGGAGGAGGCGCTGCGCGCAAAGGCGACGGGCAAGACGATCACGCTCGAGCGCCAGACGTTGAAGGACGAGGCGGCGCCCGTGACCGTCACCCTGCCGGGCGGGACCGTGCGGGACGTCCAGCTGACGCAGGCGGAGCCGGGCCTCTGGCGCGGGACGCTCGAGACGCCTGAGCTCGGCCTGCACCGCGCGAGCGACGGGACCTTCTCGACGCTCGTCAATGTCGGCCCGCCCAATCCCCGCGAATTCACCGAGGTCGCCTCGACCGACAAGCGGCTCGCGTCGCTCGCGACGGCGACCGGCGGTTCGACGCGCCGGGTCGAGCCGGAGCCCGGCGCGGAGCTCGCGGTCCCCCGCATCGTTCCGGTTTCGGCCGGGGCGCGCGCCTTCGGGGCGGATTGGATCGGCGTCAGGGAGGCGGACGCCAGCGTCGTGCGCGGCATCGGCATCCTGCCGGTTTTCGCCGGCATTCTGGGCCTGCTGCTGCTCGTCGGCGCCTTCGCCGCGACATGGGCGCGCGAGGGCCGGTGAGGATAGTCTCGCCTTCGTTGAGGCGAGGCGCGCCGACGGTTTCCATGCCCGCGACGCTCACCGCCCCTTCTCCCGTTCACGGGAGAAGGTAAGGATGAGGGGGAGTGGCGCTGCGGGTCCAAGATGAGTCTGTCCGCTTGGGAAGTTCTCGTGTCTGAGCCTCTGGCGCTGAGGCCCCTCACCCTTACCCTCTCCCGCGAACGCGAGAGGGAGGCGGAGGCCTGCAGCCCCTCCTTCATCGGAGATAAGGCTGCACGCCGCACGCTGACGCGCTTCCCTCAACAGCCAGGCGCCCTCGAACGCTCCGCTTTCGCTCGGACCCCGCCATGTTCGTAACCGATTGGCTGCTCGCCATGACGCAGGCGTTCCTGCTGGCGGGCTCGGCGCTGTTCTCGATCATCAATCCGATGGGCGGCGCGCTGATCTTCACGCAGATCACGGCCGAGCGCAGCCACGCCGAGCGGGTGGCGCTCGCGCGGAAGATCGCGATCTACGCCGAGGCGGTGATGCTCGCGTCGCTCTGGCTCGGCTCCTACGTCCTCGCCTTCTTCGGCGTGACCCTGCCGGCGCTGCGCATCGCGGGCGGGCTGGTCGTCGCGGTCAACGGCTGGCGGCTGCTGATGGCGCCGGAGCATCACGAGCAGCGCAAGCAGTCCGAGGCGGAGGACGCCAAGGACATTCCGGACGACGTCGCCTTTTTCCCGCTGACCATGCCGCTGACGACCGGCCCCGGCACCATCGCGGTGGCGATCGCGATCGGCGCCGCCCGCCCGCCCGAAACCGTCGCTTTAACGGCGTTCGGGGTCGGCATCTCGCTCGCGGCCGTCGCGAACGCCGTGGCCATCTGGCTCGCCTACAGCTGGGGCGACTGGATCACCAATCTTCTGGGCCCGAGCGGCGTCAGGATCATCGGCCGCCTCGCCGCCTTCCTGCTGCTCTGCGTCGGCGTCCAGATCGCGCTGACGGGCTCTCTGGACGCGCTGCACGCGGCAGGCTTCGGCCACGCCAGATGACGTCTTCCGGGCGCGGGGTTGATTCACGCGCTCGCTTTCCGGTTTAACGCAGGCGTCCAACACGCTTGCCCGAAAGGGTCCTGATGCGATCCCTCCGCTGGCTGCGCGCCCTGCTCTGCCTGATCCTCGTCGCCTTGACGCCGCTGCAATCAGCGCAGGCGGGCGCGCCCTATCTGAGGGCCTCGCTGTCCGATCTCGCGGCGCAGGAGAAGCCGGAAGAGTCCTGCGGGCGTGGGAAAGCGACCAAGGATTTCGGCTGGAAGGTCGTTAGCTTCGGCGTGTCGACGCTGAAATATCTGATCGGGCTGTTCATCATCCCGATCGGCTTCTTCCTCGTCGTCATCGGCTTCGTGCTGCAGATGGTCGAGGCGCTGGTCTGCTGAAGCTCAGACGACGGCGCTCGAGCCGCCGAGCTTGATCAGCAGCACCTCTGGCGGCACGCCGAAGCGCACCGGCACGATCGACATGCCGATGCCGCCCGAGACGATCAGGTGCTTGCCGTCCTCGACGATGTGGCCGTAGCGGAATCGCCCGCCATAGCCGGACGGAATCCAGCGCTCGGTAATCCCCGGAATGTAGATCTGGCCGCCATGGGTGTGGCCGGACAGGGTGAGCGACACGCGTGAAGGCATCCGCGCGAACACGTCCGGCTCATGCGCCAGCATCAGCACCGGATCGTCCGATTTGATCCGCGCCAGCGTGCCGTCGAGATCGTCCTCGCCGCGAAAGACGCCGCGCTGGCCCGTCCAGTGCGCCAGCTGGTCGCCGAGGCCGGCGAGCCAAAACCGCCGCCCGTCGTGCTCGAGCAAGTCGACGTCGTTCTCCAGGACGCGGATGCGGGCGTCGTCGAGCGCGCGGCGGATGGAGCGGCGGTTGTGCCACCAGTCGTGATTGCCAAGCACGGTGTAGAGGCCGAGCGGCGCGTGCAGATCCGCGTAGGCGGCCGCCCATTCGTTCGGGTCGACCCGGCGCTGCACGAAGCGGTGGGTCGCCTCATGGTCGCCGAGATGGACGATGAGGTCGGGCCGCAGCGCGTTGGTCGTCTCGACGATGCGCTTGACCCGCGACATCGGGATGTAGGGCTCGTTGACATGGACGTCGGAGATCACCGCGATGGTCATCTCGTGATCCGCCGGCCAGCCGGGCGGGGTGAGCTGGTAGCGCGTCACGTCGAGCAGGATCGTCGGCTCGATCAGCCCCGCATAGGCGCCGCCGGACGCCGAGACCAGAAAGCCTGCGGCGCCTGCGGTGAGGACGGCTCTGCGGGTGACGAGGGACATGGGTTTCCGGCGACGCCTCGGGGACTGGTGCGGGCGCAGCCTTCAGCTAGGCGCCCGGGTCGCCGCCGTCGACTTGTGATCGCGAACGTGGTGAACCGCGCTTACGCCTGCGCCTCGATCGCGGCGGCATGAAGACGCGCGCTGTCGTTCGAGAAACAGCAGAAGATCAGTTTTTCGAGAGTGTTGGAGCTGATCGCTTCAAGGCTCGTTCGCACCGCGATCGCGGCGGCCCGGTCGGGCGGGAAGCCGTAGACGCCGGTCGAGATCGCCGGGAAGGCGATCGACCTGAGGCCCGCGCCGTCGGCGAGAGCGAGAGAATTGGCGTAGCAGGCGGCGAGCAGCCGGTCGTTCCGCGCCTCGTCGCCGCCCCATACCGGGCCGACCGTGTGGATCACATGGCGCGCCGGCAGATCGTAACCGGCGGTGATCTTCGCGTCGCCCGTCGCGCACCCACCGAGCGTCCGGCACTCATCGAGCAGCCTCGGCCCCGCCGCGCGATGGATCGCGCCGTCCACCCCGCCACCGCCCAGCAACGACCTGTTGGCGGCGTTGACGATGGCGTCGACCTCAAGGGTCGTGATGTCGGCGACCAGGACCTCGACGGACGTGCCGCCGATCTCGCGGGAGAGAACAATTTCTGTCGGCTTCACGACCACGCCGCGCCTCCTCCGCGCGTCACCCCCGGATTTGATCCGGGGTCCATCGGCGCGGACGCGCCCGGCTCGATGGATGCCCGGGTCAAGCCCTGGCATGACGGCAGAGCTTACGCCGGCTGCTTCACCGCGACGCCGGCGCCTTTGAGATGGCTCTGCAGCTCGCCCGCCTGGAACATCTCGCGGACGATGTCGCAGCCGCCGACGAACTCGCCCTTGACGTAGAGCTGCGGGATCGTCGGCCAGTTGGAGAATTCCTTGATGCCCTGGCGCATCTCGTCGGAGGCGAGGACATTCACGCCCTTGTAGGGCACACCGAGGTAATCGAGGATCTGGACGACCTGGCCCGAGAACCCGCATTGCGGGAACTGCGGCGTGCCCTTCATGAACAGAACGACGTCGTTGTCCTTGATCGCGCTGGCGATTTCGTCTCTGGCGGTCATCTGGAAAACCTTTCCCTCGCCCTCAGGCGTCGATCTGCGGAATGGGGCCGGCGCTGGTCTGCAACGCGAGCGCATGCAGCGCGCCGCCCATCTGGCCCTGAAGCGCCTGATAGACAAGCTGGTGCTGCTGCACGCGCGTCTTGCCGCGGAAGCTTTCCGACACCACGGTCGCGGCGTAGTGGTCGCCGTCGCCGGCGAGGTCGCGGATCGTCACCTGCGCGTCCGGCAGCGCGACGCGGATCAGCCGTTCGATCTCGCGGGCGTCCATCGGCATCGGCGCTGATCCTTCCTATTCCGCGGCTTCGGCGTCGATCGCCGGGCCGGCCATGAAGCGCGGGAACCAGCCTTCGTGGGACTCGCGCAACTCGTCCAGAAGGATGGGGGCTTCGTCGCCGGGAATCAATCGGTCGCCGCCGGTCGCACCGATGCGCTGGGCGGTTATCCCGGCCTCGCCGGCGGCGTCGATGACGGTCGAGGCGTTGGCCTCGGGCACCGTCACGACGTAACGGGCCTGGTCCTCCCCGAACCACCAGCCATGACGGGCGACGCCCTCGGGCGCCCGGTACAGTTTGGCGCCGATGCGCCCCGCCAGCGCCATCTCGGCGACCGCGACCAGCAGGCCGCCGTCGGAGACGTCGTGGACGGCGCTCGCGACGCCGGCCGTGATCATCGAGCGCACGAAGTCGCCATTGCGCTTCTCCGCTGCGAGGTCGACGGGCGGCGGGGCGCCCTCCTCCCGGCCGGCGACCAGCCACAGCCAGCAGGAGCGGCCGAGCCAGCCTTTGCCGTCGCCGATGAGGATGATCGCCTCGTCCTCGCGCTTGAAGGCGAGCGTCGCGCTCTTCGCGAAGTCCTTGAGCAGCCCGACCGCGCCGATGGTCGGCGTCGGCAGGATCGCGCGCCCCTGCGTCTCGTTGTAGAGCGACACGTTCCCCGACACGACGGGGAAGTCGAGCGCGCGGCAGGCCTCGCCGATGCCTTTGATGCAGCCGACGAGCTGGCCCATGATCTCGGGCCGCTCCGGATTGCCGAAGTTCAGGTTGTCGGTGACGGCGATCGGCTCCGCTCCGACGGCGGTGAGGTTCCGCCAGGCTTCCGCCACCGCCTGCTTGCCGCCCTCGAACGGATCGGCCTCGCAGTAGCGCGGCGTGACGTCGGCGGTGAAGGCAAGTCCCTTCGGCCCGCCCTCGACGCGCACCACGGCCGCGTCGCCGCCAGGCTTCTGCACCGTCTCGCCGAGGATGTAATGATCGTACTGCTCCCAGACCCAGCGGCGTGAGGACAGCTCGGCCGAGCCCATCAGCGAGATCAGCGCGTCGCGGGTCCCGACCGGCGCCTCGACGTTGGCGGCGGCGACCTGCTGCTGCTTCGGCGTCTCGGTCCAAGGCCGGTCATATTCCGGCGCCTCGTCGCCGAGCTCCTTGATCGGCAGGTCGGCCTTGAGCTCGCCGTTCAGATAGACCTTGAAGCGCAGGTCGTCCGTGGTGTGGCCGACGACCGCGAAGTCGAGGCCCCACTTCACGAAGATCGCGCGGGCGACGTCCTCCTTCTCGGGGTGGAGCACCATGAGCATGCGCTCCTGGCTTTCCGAGAGCATCATCTCGTAGGCCGTCATGCCCTCCTCGCGGACCGGCACGTTCTCGAGATCGAGCCGGATGCCGAGGTCGCCCTTGGCGCCCATCTCGACCGCCGAGCAGGTTAGCCCCGCCGCGCCCATGTCCTGGATGGCCACGACGCTGCCAGACGCCATCAGTTCGAGGCAGGCTTCCAGCAAAAGCTTTTCCGCAAAGGGATCGCCAACCTGCACGGTCGGGCGCTTCTCCTCTGACGCCTCGTCGAATTCGGCCGAGGCCATGGTCGCGCCATGGATGCCGTCGCGGCCGGTCTTGGAGCCGAGATAAACCACCGGCAGGCCGACCCCGGTCGCCTTGGCGTAGAAGATGGCGTCGGCCTTGGCGAGGCCGACCGCCATGGCGTTGACGAGGATGTTGCCGTCGTAGCGCGGGTGGAAGCCGACCAGGCCGCCGACCGTGGGAACGCCGAAGGAGTTGCCGTAGCCGCCGACGCCGGCGACGACGCCCGACACCAGATGCCGGGTGCGCGGATGATCCGGCGAGCCGAAGCGCAACGCGTTGAGCGCCGCGATCGGCCGCGCGCCCATGGTGAACACGTCGCGCAGAATGCCGCCGACGCCGGTCGCCGCGCCCTGATAGGGTTCGATGAAGCTCGGGTGGTTGTGGCTTTCCATCTTGAAGACGACGGCGTCACCGTCGCCGATGTCCACGACGCCGGCGTTCTCGCCCGGCCCCTGGATGACGCGCTTGCCGGTGATCGGCAGCGTCTTCAGCCATTTCTTCGAGGATTTGTACGAGCAGTGCTCGTTCCACATCGCCGAGAAGATGCCGAGCTCCGTGAAGCTCGGCTCGCGGCCGATCAGCTTCAGGACGCGCTCGTACTCGTCGGGCTTGAGGCCGTGGCTTGCGACGAGTTCGGGCGTGATGGCGGGTTCGGCGGACGTCATCGGACTCGCGGGTTCGAGCGGAAGCGGCGGTTGCGCCTTGCTACGCGAATGAGGCGCGCGAGGCTAGGCTTCGCGGTCTATGCGGGATGTCGCGGCGTCGCACAGGGGGGCATTTCGGCGTAGCTGCCCGCCTCGGCGCGTCCCTCGCCGACAGCAGGTCAGCATTTGACGTCGTATATTGTCGACAATATACAGCCAGCGTTTCTTCACTGCTTCGGTTCGGTCGCCAAAGGAAACGCAAAGATGGCGCATGCACGAGTCCCAGCCGGAAGCCTTGCCCCGCAAGACAACACCCGGCCTGAACTCCACAGCGAGGCGCTCGCCGAGGCCAAGATCGATCTCGCCGCCTGCTTCCGGATGGCGGCGCGGCTCGGCTTCGAGGAAGGCATCTGCAACCACTTTTCCGCGGTCGTCCCCGGCTGCGACGACCTCTTCATCGTCAACCCGTACGGCCTCGCCTTTCACGAGGTGACCGCGTCGAGCCTGCTGGTCTGCGACCTCGACGGATCGGTCGTCACGGGCGACGGCGAGCCGGAAGCGACGGCGTTCCACATTCATGCCGAGATCCACCGCCGGGTCCCGCACGCCCGCGTCGCCTTCCACACGCACATGCCCTACGCGACCGCGCTGACTATGGTGGAGGGCGACCCGCTGGTCTTCGCCGGCCAGACGGCGCTCAAGTTCTACGGCCGCGTCGCGGTCGACGAGGACTATGGCGGTCTCGCCCTCGACGGAGCCGAGGGGGCGCGCATCGCCTCCGCCATCGGCGAGGCCGACATCGTGTTCATGCGCCAGCATGGCGTGATGGTGCTGGCGCGCACGATCGCCGAGGCCTGGGACGACCTCTACTATCTCGAGCGCGCCTGTGAGGTTCAGTGCATCGCGATGTCGCTCGGCCGGCCGCTGATCCCGGTGGCGGAAGAGGTCGCGCGCAAGACCGCGGCGCAGATGCGCAAAGGCGACGCCGCGTCCGCAAAGCTCCATCTGGAGAGCGTCAAACGGCTGCTCGACGCCGAGGAGCCGGGCTATCGCGGAGGCAGGCGGCCATGACCGCCGTCGATCCGCTGCGCCCCGTCGAGCGCCGCAGCGCCGAGGCGCGCGCGCTGGAGGCGCTCAGGGACGCGATCGTCTCGGGCGGGCTGGCGCAGGGGTCGCGCATCACCGAGATCGACCTGTCGAACCGTCTCGACGTGTCCCGCGCGACGGTGCGTTCCGCGCTTCACACGCTCGCCGCGGAAGGCCTCGTCATCCAGACGCCCTACGCGGGCTGGGCCGTGCTGAGCCTCGGCCCCGACGACGTCTGGGAGCTGCTGACGCTGCGCGCGAGCCTCGAAGGCCTCGCCGGCCGCCTCGCCGCCGAGCGCCACGCCGACAGCGAGCGGCCGCGGCTGGAGGCCGCGATGGACGACCTGCGCGCCGCCTGCATGAACGGGACCCCCGACGAGGTCGCCGAGGCCGACTTCCGCCTCCACGAGACGATCGTGGCGCTCGCCGGCCACGGCCGGCTGTCGGAGCATTATCGCAGGCTCCGGACGCAGGTCCGGCTGCACATCAACGCCGGCGACGCGCTGGTCTTCGACAAGAGCGAGATCATCGGCCAGCACGAGCCGATCGTGCGCGCCGTGCTCGCGCGCGACGCCGCGCTCGCGGGCTCGCTCAGCGAACAGCACAACCTCACGGAAGGACAGCTGCTGCTCGACCGCGTCGAGGCCGACTTCGCCATGTCCGGCGCGTAGGCGCGATCCTCGGGAGCGAACCGATGAAGAACCTCAAGCGGCCGACCTGGCTCACCTTCGATTGCTACGGCACCCTGATTCAGTGGGACGAGGGTCTGCTCGCCGCGGCGCAAGCCATCCTCGCGCGCCGGGGCGACGGCCGCACCGACCCGGCGACGCTGATCGCGACCTATGACCGGCACGAGCACGCCCTCGAACAGGAACGGCCCCACCGGCTGTTCCGCGACGTCGCCGGCGAGGGCCTGCGCCGCGCGATGGTCGAGCTCGGTCTCGCCTTCGAGCCGTCCGACATCGAGATCCTCACCTCCCGCATCTCGGCGATGCCGCCGTTCCCGGAGGTGGTCTCCGCGCTCGCTGAAATGAAGCGCATGGGATTTCGGCTCTGCGTCATCTCGAACGCGGACGACGACATCATCGCCGGGAACATCGCCCAGCTCGGCGGCGCCATCGACCGCGTCGTCACGGCCGAGCAGGCGAAGGCCTACAAGCCGAGCCGGCAGATCTTCGACCACGCGCACCGCGCGATCGGCGTCACGAACGACGACCTCATCCACATCTGCGCGAGCCCGCATCTCGACCTCGTCGCCGCGCGGGACTTCGGCTTCCGCGCGATTTGGGTCGACCGCGGCACCGGCCGCAAGCGGCCGCCGGACTACGAGCCCGACGCCGTGTTTCCGACGCTCGACCGCGTGGCGGAGTTCTTGGGGACGCGGGAATGGGAGACGCGCTGACCTCCCTGTCGTCATCGCCGGGCTTGACCCGGCGATCCATCGGCCGCGGACGCGGCCGGCATGATGGATGCCCGGATCAAGTCCGGGCATGACGGTAGCGCCCGCCCCTACCGCCCCACCCGCTCGATCATCGCCATGGCCGCCGCCGGGTTCCGGACCTTCGCGCCGGAGATGAAGAAGCAGTAGACGTCGCGCGGCGTCTTCGCCGGCTTCGAGCCGGTCAGCGTCGGCAGGTCGGACGGAACGCCGCCGGCAGCATAGGTCTTCAGCCGCTTCGCCCAGGCGTCGAGTTCGTCGGCCGGATAGCCGGTCTCGACGTCCTCGCGGCTGCGCTCGAGCCGCAGATAGACGAAGTCCGCCGTCACGTCGGCGATGGTGGGGTGATCCGGGTCGTCGATGACGACCTGCGCCACCTCGGCTTTCGCCTCGCGAAGCAGCTCAACGAAAGCCGGATCCGCGAAGCTTTCATGCGTGGCCTCGATGACATGGCGGAGCTTCACGCCATCCTGCACGGCAGGGAGCAGCTTCAGGAAGGCCGCGACGTCCTCGCGCTCGAAGCGCTTATAGGAGGGCAGCTGCCACAGGATCGGGCCGAGCTTGTCGCCGAGCGCGGTCGGCTTCGTGGCCCAGAACTTCTCGATCGACTCGGCGCCTTCCGCGAGCACGCGCCGGCTGGTGGTGAAGCGCGAGGCCTTCAGCGGGAACTGGAAGCCGTCAGGCGCTTCGGAGGCCCACCTGGCGAAGGTCTCGGGCTTCTGGCCGCGATAGAAGGTGCCGTTGATCTCGATCG
Organism: Chelatococcus sambhunathii; assembly: GCA_031316315.1. Taxonomy (GTDB): domain Bacteria; phylum Pseudomonadota; class Alphaproteobacteria; order Rhizobiales; family Methylopilaceae; genus Methylopila. The sequence continues at coordinate 15,284 of JADBEO010000047.1, read as the reverse complement.
CCGTCAGGCGCTCGGCCATGTAGGCGAGCTCGGCGTCCTTCTTCAGCCCCGCCGGGTAGAAGGTCCCGCGCCAGGGCTCGAAGGTCCAGCCGCCGACGCCGACGAAAATGCGACCGCCGGCCATCTCACGCGGCCCGCGCCAGCCCCGAGAACAGCGCGAGCCCATCGACGCCGCCGACGGCTGCGTCCACCAGGTTTTCCGGATGCGGCATCATGCCGAGCACGTTGAGGTTTTCGGAATAGATCCCGGCGATGTCGTTGACCGAGCCGTTCCAGTTGGCGTCGCCGCCTACCGTGCCGTCGGCCGCGCAATAGCGGAACGCCACCCTGCCCTCGCCCTCGAGCCGTTCGACCGTCTCCGCGTCGGCGAAATAGTTGCCCTCGCCATGGGCGATGATCACCTCGATCACGTCGCCGGCCTGGTAGCCGCGCGTGAAGGGCGTGTCGTTGCGCTCGACCTTCAAGTGCTGCGGCTTGCAGAGGAACCTAAGGTCCTTGTTGCGGGTGAGGATGCCCGGCAGCAGGCCGCTCTCGACAAGGATCTGGAAGCCGTTGCAGATGCCGAGCACGAGGCCGCCGCGCGCGGCGTGCGCGCGCACGGCCTCCATCACCGGCGCGCGCGCCGCGATCGCGCCGCAACGCAGATAGTCGCCATAGGAGAAGCCGCCCGGCAGCACCACGAGATCGGTCCCGTCCGGCAGCGCCGTCTCGGCGTGCCAGACCATGGCCGGCGGCTCGCCGGTCGCGCGCCTCAGCGCGGTCACGACGTCGCGCTCGCGGTTCGAGCCGGGGAAGACGAGGACGGCGGCTTTCATCGGGGGCGCTTTCGCTACGGGACGCGGCGTCAGGAAGGCAGTTCGGACTTCTCGACGATCTCGCGGATCATCGGCAGACGCTTGGCGTCCGAGAAGCAGGTGAGAATGACCAGCCGCTTCCTGCTGGAAGCATGCAGGACGACGCTCTTGAGCGTCTCCTCCCCTTTGATCTTGAGATCATACTCGCCGTAGAAGCCAGCCTTGCGTCCAACGTCCCTCCAGGACATGGGCGTCGTCGGGACGAACTTGGCCTCGCTCCCGGCGGACGCGCGCACCTTCGCGTCGATGGTCCCGGGCGCTTCCTTGAGGAAATCCTGCACGGCGGCGTCCGGCAGCTCGCCGCTGATCGCCGTCTCGCACCACGCTCCGGCGTCGCCGCAGTCCGTCCCATCGCACCTGATCGCGAAACCGTTGCCGTCCGGGTCCGCGACCCAGCCGTCTCCGACGACATAGGCGAAGACGCCGGAGGGATCGGCCAGCCGCTCGTCGGCCGCGGCGGGCTGAGCTGCGACGAGCGCGGCAAGGGCGACGGTGCAGCGGGCGAGGATACGGGGCCTCATGCCGTCACGCCGAGATCTCGTAACGGTAGCTCTCGATCACCGTGTTGGCGAGGAGCTTCTCGCACATGGCTTTCAGCGTCGCCTCGGCCTCGGCGGGGTCGGAGGTCTTGAGCTCGACGTCGAACAGCTTGCCCTGCCGGACGCTCTCGACGCCGTCGACGCCGAGCGAGCCGAGCGCGCCCTCGATGGCCTTGCCCTGAGGATCGAGCACGCCGTTCTTGAGCGTGACGGTGACGCGCGCCTTCATGTCGGCTCCCGGCTGAAATGTCTTCCGCGCCCCGTTTAAGGCCTCGCGCCGCCGGGCGCCAGCCCGCGGGTCAGCGCGCCGCCCCGATCGCGCCGTCGATCGAGGCGACGGTCTGGTCGCGCAGCCGTGCTGCCTTGGCCCGGTCCTGCGAGGAGGCGACGACGGAGATGGAGCCGCCCTGCGACTTGTCGAAGATCGTCGCCATCATGACGACGAGGCCGCTCGGGCAGTCGCCGTCCATCTCGATGCGCGCGCCGGTCTCGCCGACCTTCTGCGCGCGGAAATTCTCGAAGCTGCAGGCCTGCGCGACGGAGCTCTTCTCGAACCCCTTGCGATAGCCGGCGAGCGAGCCCTGCGGATCGTCGATCACCTCGTCGCGGGCGGCGTCAGGAGCGGGGCGCGAGGCGATCGCGAGTTGCCCCGCCGGGGGACACACCGGCGACGTGCAGCTCAGCTGCACCAGCTCCGGGGTCGCGCTCTTGGTGGTCCAGCCCTCGCCGCCGAGGCCGGAGATCTTGGTGAGGTCAATGGCCCAAGCGGGGGCGGCGGTCAGCGCGAGCACGGAGACGATCAGTACGGCCTGAGAGCAGCCGCGGACCGCCATGGCAACCGTCCCTGCTTGCGGCGCGCCGTTGCCGTGATCGTTCATGTCTTGTCCTTTGCGCTGGCCCCGAGAGTGGGACTCGGTCTAGCCTCTAATTCGGCCCATTGCCACCGGCAGGACGTCGGCCCGCCCGTCCCGGCGGGGCCGCCGGCGCGATAAACACATCAACAGGATTTCCGTTTCGCGCCCCGGTTGCGAGGACGAGCGCCTCTTGTCTCAGGACCGGAGCGCGGCGAAAGCTCCGGGACAACGCGCATTTCCGAGGTCCGCATGCTTGCCCGCCGTTTCGTCGCGCTTGTGCTTTCCGCCGCCCTCATTGCAGCCACTGAGGCCCACGAAGCGACGGCCGTCACATCTTCCCCGAGCGCGTCCGAAAAGTCCGCGCCGTCCGCCCCGCCGTCTGCGACGACGCCGGGAGCTTATGGAGCGACGCTGCGGGCGGAACTGCTCCGCGAGTTCAACAACGCCGAGATGCCGTTCGGTCTGGACCAGAGCATCAGAGTGACCATGGTCTTTGCGCTGAATTCACGAGGCCAACTGGTTCAAGCCGGTCTCGTGAGAGGCTCCGGCTCGAAGGTCATCGACGACTTCGCGCTGTCGGTGCTGCGGAGCGCGTCGCGTCGGTTTCCACCTGCGCCGTCCGGCGCCTCCGGCGAGCGGATGAGCTTCGTGATCCCGATCAACTTCCAGTGCTGCGCCGAGGATCCGGATTCGACGCCGAACCGGTCGACCCAGAATTGAACCGCGCCGAACGCCCGGCCTCAACGAGCTGCGGGGGCTAACGCCCCCGCTTCGTCTTCGATGCGAGGCCAGCCCTTCGCCGGTCAGTCCTTCGACGTCACCAGCACCGGCCCGCGGCCGGTCGGGACCTCGGACTCAGGCAGGATGCCGAGACGGCGCGCGACCTCGGAATAGGCCTCGACGAGGCCGCCCATGTCGCGGCGGAAGCGGTCCTTGTCGAGCTTGTCGTTCGACTTGATGTCCCAGAGCCGGCACGAGTCCGGCGAAATCTCGTCGGCGACGACGATGCGGACCGTGTCGTTCTCCCAGAGCCGGCCGGTCTCCATCTTGAAGTCGACCAGGCGGATGCCGACGCCGAGGAACAGGCCGCTCAGGAAGTCGTTGACGCGGATCGCCAGCGCCATGATGTCGTCGATCTCCTGCGGGCTCGCCCAGCCAAAGGCCGTGACGTGCTCCTCCGAGACCATCGGATCGTTGAGCTGGTCGTTCTTGTAATAGAACTCGATGATCGAGCGCGGCAGCTGGGTGCCTTCCTCGAGGCCGAGCTTGGTCGCGAGCGAGCCGGCGGCGACGTTGCGCACCACCACCTCGAGCGGGATGATCTCGACCTCGCGGATCAGCTGCTCGCGCATGTTCAGCCGGCGGATGAAGTGCGTCGGCACGCCGATGTCGTTCAGGTTCTGGAAGATGTACTCCGAGATCCTGTTGTTCAGCACGCCCTTGCCGTCGATGATCTCGTGCTTCTTGGCGTTGAAGGCGGTCGCGTCGTCCTTGAAGTGCTGAATCAGCGTGCCGGGCTCGGGGCCCTCATAGAGGACCTTCGCCTTGCCTTCGTAGATGCGGCGGCGGCGGTTCATCGGCGTATACCGTGGCTTGAGGAAATCCATATCACCTTGCCGGTGTGTGTGGCCCGACCGGATGGGCGTCTCGTCCGGCGCGCGCAGAATCGGTTCGTCGCCGCGAGGGGCGACGCCGCGCGAGCGCGGAACCTATCCGATCGCGCATCCGCGCACAACGCGGCCGCCGCGCGCCCTGTTGTCGCCCGCCGTGGCGTTTCAGAAGGGCTCGCCATTCCGAGCAGGATTTCGGATCAGCCCGGCCTGTGCTACGCTGTATTACAAATGGAGGATTGATCCATGAGCAGGCCCCAGCTGTCCGATCCCGTCGCGTTCAGGCTGCCCTTGGAGGTCCTCGACCAGATCGAGACCATCGCCGAAACTTGCGAACGTACGCGAAGCTGGGTTATCGTGCGGGCTCTGCGTCTTTATCTGGCCGGCGAGGGAAGCGAAGTGCTCGCGATCCGGCGTGGTCGTGAGCAGATCGCCTCCGGCGAGTCGCATGATCTGGACGATGTCATAGGCGAGCTCGAGGCGATCGTGGCCGGCAAGGCCGCCTGATGAAGGTGCGGCTTTCGGACGACGCGCGAAATTTCCTTCGCGAGGAAGCGCGTTATCTGCGGCGCCACAGCCCGATCGCAGCGAAGCGCTTATTGTCGAGAATCTCCGAAGCCAGAACCAACCTGTCGCGTTTTCCTCAGATCGGCGCGCAGTCGGACTGGTCGTCCGTTCCACGAACGCGCCGGCTCGTACTGGACGAATACGTCCTGCTCTATGAGGTCGATGACGAAGGCGTGGCGATCACGTCGATTAGGCACGGGCGCATGCGGCCGGAGATTCCCGACCTCGAAGACGACTTCGACTACGAGGCCGGAGACGAAGAGGGGTGAGTTCCTGCGCGTCGGACGCGCTGAACCCGACCGCCCTCACATCATCAGCAGCAGCGAGCGTCCCGCGACCTCGATCGTCTCTCCAGCGGCCACGTCCCGCTCGTCCTCCTCGGGGCGCTCCGTGTCGATCTTCACCGTCCAGGGCCGGTCGCCGGCGCGGTCCGGCAGCGTGAACGGCACGACGCCGTCATGGCTGTTGAAGATCATGAAGGCGCTCGCGCCGTCCTTCGTCTGCAGCTTCAGCCCAATGCAGTCGGCGCCGGGGTCCCGCCACGCCTCTTCGGTCTGCGGGCCGCCGTTCGGGTTGATCCACTCGATGATCATGCCGTCGCGGAAGGACGAGCGGCGCAGGATCGGGTTCTCGGCCCGCAGCTTGACCAGCTTCTGCGTGAAGGCGAGCAGCTTCTGGTTGTTCTCGTTGAGGTCCCAGTTGACCCAGGAGATCTCGCTGTCCTGGCAGTAGCCGTTGTTGTTGCCCTGCTGGGTGCGGCCGAACTCGTCGCCGGCGAGGATCATCGGCGTGCCGTGGCTGAACAGGAGCGTGGCGAGGAAGTTGCGCTTCTGGCGCTCGCGCGTCGCGACGATGCCCTCGTCGTCGGTCTCGCCCTCGGCGCCGTAATTGTAGCTGCGGTTGTCGGAGTGGCCGTCCTTGTTGTCCTCGCCGTTCGCCTCGTTGTGCTTCTCGTTGTAGGAAACGAGGTCGTGCAGCGTGAAGCCGTCATGGGCGGCGATGAAGTTGACGGTCGCCCAAGGCCTGCGGCCGCGCTGGTCGTAGACGTCGCCGGAGCCGAGCACGCGGGCCGCGAAGTCGCCCATGGGCGCGCCGCCCTTCCAGTAGTCACGCACGGTGTCGCGGTACTTGTCGTTCCACTCCGCCCAGCCGGACGGGAAGCCGCCGACCTGGTAGCCGCCGGGGCCGATGTCCCACGGCTCGCCGATCAGCTTCACCTGACGCAGCGTCGGATCCTGATTGACCGCGTCGAAGAAACCGCCGCGCGGATCAAAGCCGCCCGGCTCGCGGCCGAGAATGGTGCCGAGGTCGAAGCGGAAGCCGTCGACATGGCATTCCTCGACCCAGTAGCGCAGCGAGTCCGTCACCATCTGCAGCACGCGCGGATGGCTGGTGTTCACCGTGTTCCCGGTGCCGGTGTCGTTGATGTAGTAGCGATGCTGGTTCGGCATCGTGCGGTAGTAGCTGAGGTTGTCGATGCCCTTGAAGGAGAGCGTCGGACCGAGCTCGTTGCCTTCCGCGGTGTGGTTGTAGACGACGTCGAGGATCACCTCGATCCCGGCGTTGTGGAAGGTGCGCACGAGGTGCTTGAAGCTCGCCAGTCGGGCACGGCCCGATTTCTCGCCGCGCCCGGCGTAGCGCGCCATCGGCGCGAAGAAGGCGATCGAGTTGTAGCCCCAGAAGTTCTTCAGCCCCTTGGCTTCGAGATGCTGGTCGTCGAGGAAGGCGTGGATCGGCAGCAGTTCGACCGATGTCACGCCGAGCGCCTTGATGTGCTCCACGACCGCCTTTTGGCTCAGCCCGTCAAACGTTCCGCGGATGTCCTCCGGCACCGCCGGGTGGAGCATCGTGTAGCCCCGGACATGCGTTTCATAGAAAATGGTGCGGTCCCACGGCACCTCCGGACGGATGTCCTTGCCCCAGTCGAAGGCGGTGTCCGCGACCTCGGATTTCGGCGTGAACGGCGCCGAATCGCGCTCGTCGAAGGACAGATCCTTCGCCTCGTCGTGCAGCTTGTAGCCGAAGTGGGCGTCGTTCCACTGGATCGAGCCGACGAGCGACTTGGCGTAAGGGTCGATCAGCAGCTTGTTGGGGTTGAATCGGTGGCCGTCCTCGGGACGATACGGGCCATGCACGCGATAGCCATAGAGCTGGCCAGGCGTGATCCCCGGCAGGTAGCCGTGCCAGATCTCGTCTGAATATTCGGGGAGCTCGACCCGCTCGACCTCGTGCCCCTTGTCGTCGAAGAGGCAGAGCTCGACGCGCTCTGCATGAGCGGAGAACAGCGCGAAATTGGTCCCTTCGCCGTCGAAGGTCGCGCCGAGCTTGTTCGGACGACCGGCCTCGACGGGGCGGTCTGTCCGGAAATCGTCGGTGGTAGCTATGGACTCCGCCGGACGCGTGCGCGCCCGCCCCCTGGTGATGTTGCGCCGCGGAAGAAACGGCGCAGGAGGCGGACTGTTCCCTCGCCAGGCTCTTCGAAGCCCCGCCTCAGCGCCGCCGCTTCGGCGCCTTCGCCGGCGCGACGTCGACCGGCTCGCCCTTGTCCGGCTTCGCCAGCGGCGCCGTGACGCCGCTGTTCGCCGCGTTGCGCGCGACGACGGCCGCGGTCTTGGTCCGCGCAGCGCCGGCCGGACCCGGCGCTGGGGCCGCCGCGGCGCCTTCGACCCCCTTGTCCGCGGGCTTCGGCGCAGCGGGCTTGGCCGCGCCCGAGGCGCGCTTCGCCCCGGCCGCCTTGGCGGCGCCGGTGTCCGGCGCCTGCTCGGGGGCGGCCTCCTTCGCCGGTTGCGGAAAATTCTTCTCGCGGACGGCTTTGGCGCCGGCCTTGTCGCTCGCGTCGACGCGCTTTTCCGCCTCGTACCAGTAGCGATGATCGTCGCCGTCGGGGCGGCCGGCCTCGACCCAGATCCGGTAGGCCTCGTCCCTGATCCGCGTTTCGCGCTCGCCCATCTGCGCCCTCCTGGATGGCTCGAAAGGGGTTGTCGGAATGAACCGGCGACCGATGTCTAAGTTCCGAGCGGGGGATAGCGCCGCCAGCCACCCACCAAAGAATTCAGCCGAATCGATGGACGATCAACCGGAGCGACGCATGCTCAAAGCCTCTTCCGAGGCCGCCGACGCGACCCAGCGCCCGCGGATCGCGATCGAGGCCGTCACGCCCGCCGTGGATGGCGGGCGCTTTCCCGTGAAGACGATCGTCGGCCGCGCCGTGACGGTCGAGGCCGATATCTTCGCCGACGGCCACGAGGTGCTCAAAGCCGAGGTACTCTGGCGGCGCAAAGGCTCGGGCGAATGGAGCCGCGCTGCGATGCGCGAACTCCCCAACGACCGCTGGGCCGCCGACTTCACGCCCGGCGTCATCGGCGCGCATGAATTCGCGATCGAGGCGTGGTGGGACGATTTCGGGACGTTTCGTCGCGATCTGACGAAGAAGCGCGACGCCGGCCTCGACGTAAGGCTCGAGACCGACGAGGGCCTTCTGCTGCTCGAGGAACACGCCGCTTCGGCCGACGCCGAGGACGCCCGGCCGGTCGCCGATATCGTGCTGCGCACGCGCTCCGAGGACACGACCGGACGCGTCGCCGAGCTCCTGTCGTCGGCGACGGCCGCCGCGGCCAAAGCCGCCGATCCGCGCGCCCACAGAACCCGGACCGAGCCGCTCCCGCTCGAGGTGGAGCGCATCCAGGCCGGCTTCGCCAGCTGGTACGAGCTGTTCCCCCGCTCGGAAAGCGGCGACCCGGCTCGGCACGGCACGTTTCGCGACGTCATCAGGCGCCTGCCGCAGATTCGCGACATGGGCTTCGACGTGCTCTACTTCCCGCCGATCCACCCGATCGGGACGACCAACCGCAAGGGCCCCAACAACACGCTGACGCCTGGGCCCGACGACGTCGGCAGTCCCTATGCGATCGGCGGGCCGGAAGGCGGCCACGACGCGATCCACCCGCAGCTCGGCACGATCGAGGACTTCCGCGCCCTCGTCGCCGCGGCCGGCGAGCACGGCATGGAGATCGCGCTCGACTTCGCGATCCAGTGCTCGCCCGACCATCCCTGGCTGAAGGAACAGCCGGGCTGGTTCAAGTGGCGCCCGGACGGCTCGATGAAATACGCCGAGAACCCGCCGAAGAAGTATCAGGACATCGTCAATGTCGACTTCTACGGCCCCGACGCGGAGCCCGGTCTCTGGGAGGCGTTGCGCGACGTCGTGCTGTTCTGGGCGTCCGAGGGCGTGAAGACCTTCCGCGTCGACAACCCCCACACCAAGCCGTTCCCGTTCTGGGAGTGGATGATCGCCGAGGTGAAGGCCAGGCACCCGGACGCGATCTTCCTCTCGGAGGCGTTCACCCGGCCGAAGGTGATGTATCGCCTCGCCAAGGTCGGCTACTCGCAGTCCTACACCTACTTCACGTGGCGTAACCACAAGCACGAGCTCGCGGAATACATGACCGAGCTGACGACGACCGCGCCGAAGGATTTCTTCCGGCCGCACTTCTTCGTCAATACGCCGGACATCAACCCGTATTTCCTGCAGACCTCGGGCCGCCCGGGCTTCCTGATCCGCGCCGCGCTCGCGACCACGCTGTCGGGACTGTGGGGCATGTATAACGGCTTCGAGATCTGCGAGAGCGCGCCGCTGCCGGGCAAGGAGGAGTATCTCGACAGCGAGAAATACGAGATCCGCGTTCGCAACTGGAACCAGCCGGGCAACATCATCCAGGAAATCACGCGCCTCAACCGGATCCGCAGGGAAAACCCGGCGCTGCACAGCCATCTCGGGGTGCAGTTCTTCAACTGCTTCGACGACCAGATCCTGTATTTCGGCAAGCCCCGCCGCAGCGCGGACGGCGCGCCGCTCGACGACATGATCCTGGTCTTCGTCTCGCTCGATCCGTTCTCCGAGCGCAACGCGGGCTACGAGCTGCCGCTCTGGGAGTTCGGGCTGCCCGACAGCGGAACCCTCGAAGTCGAGGACCTGATGCGCGGCAACGCGTTCACCCTGACCGGCAAGAACCACTCGATCTACGTGAACCCGCACGAGCTGCCGTTCCATATCTGGCGGCTGCGCGCGCCGCTCGGAGTCTCCGTATGAACGCTCCGACCGCGCCGGGCGAGTTCAAGCAGCCGGAAGGAACGCTCGTCTCGAAGGACGGCGTCGATCCGCTTTGGTTCAAGGACGCGATCATCTATCAGCTGCACGTCAAGTCGTTCATGGACTCGAACGGCGACGGCATCGGCGATTTCGCGGGCCTGATCTCCAAGCTCGACTACATCGCCGATCTTGGCGTCAGCGTCGTCTGGCTGCTGCCGTTCTACCCGAGCCCGCGGCTCGACGACGGCTACGACATCTCGGAATACACCGGCGTGTCGCCGGACTACGGCACGCTCGCCGACGTCAAGCGCTTCATCGCCGAGGCGCACAAGCGCGGCCTGAAGGTCATCTCCGAACTCGTCATCAACCACACCTCGGACCAGCACCCCTGGTTCCAGCGCGCGCGCCGGGCCAAGAAGGGTTCGGCGCATCGGAACTTCTACGTCTGGTCCGACGACGACACGCTCTATTCCGGCACCCGGATCATCTTCCTCGATACGGAGCGCTCGAACTGGACGTGGGATCCGGTCGCCGGCCAGTATTTCTGGCATCGCTTCTACAGCCACCAGCCGGACTTGAACTTCGACAACCCGGCGGTGCTGAAAGCCGTCTTCAGGGTGATGAAATTCTGGCTGGACCTCGGCATCGACGGCCTTCGGCTCGACGCAGTGCCCTACCTCATCGAGCGCGATGGCACCTCCAACGAGAACCTGCCCGAGACGCACGACATCCTGAAGAAGATCAGGGCGGAGCTGGACCGCACCTATCCCGACCGCTTCCTGCTGGCGGAAGCCAATATGTGGCCGGAGGACACCAAGGATTATTTCGGCGAGGGCGATGAATGCCACATGGCGTTCCACTTCCCGCTGATGCCGCGAATGTACATGGCGATCGCGCGCGAAGATCGGTTTCCGATCACCGACATCATGCGGCAGACGCCGGCGATTCCCGAGAACTGCCAGTGGGCGATCTTCCTGCGCAACCATGACGAGCTGACGCTCGAGATGGTCACCGACAAGGAGCGCGACTACCTCTGGAACACCTACGCCACGGATCGGCGCGCGCGCATCAATCTCGGCATCCGCCGGCGCCTCGCGCCGCTGATGGAGCGCGACCGCCGGCGCATCGAGCTGATGAACTCGCTGCTGCTCTCCATGCCCGGAACGCCCGTGATCTATTACGGCGACGAGATCGGCATGGGCGACAACATCCATCTGGGGGACCGCGACGGCGTGCGCACCCCGATGCAATGGTCGATCGACCGCAACGGCGGCTTCTCGCGCGCCGATTTCGCCTCGATCGTGCTGCCCCCGATCATGGATCCGCTCTACGGCTACTTCGCCGTGAACGTCGAGGCGCAGGCGCGCGACCCGCATTCGCTCTTGAACTGGACGCGCCGCATGCTCGCGACGCGCCGCCGCCACGTCGCCTTCGGCCGCGGCTCGTTGCGCTTTCTGTTCCCGCAGAACCGTCGGATCCTCGCCTATCTGCGCGAGTATGACGGCGACACCATCCTGTGCGTGGCGAACATGGGCCGCAGCCCGCAGGCGGTGGAGCTCGAGCTGTCCGAATTCGAAAATCGCGTGCCGGTGGAACTAACGGCCGGCTCGGTGTTTCCCCCTATCGGACAGCTGACCTATCTCCTGACCCTGCCGCCCTACGGGTTCTATTGGTTCCTGCTCGCCGAGCGGACCGAGGCGCCGGCATGGCACGTTCCTGCGCCGGAGCCGATGGCCGATTACGAAACCCTGGTGCTGCGCGCGGGCGTCGACGACGCCATGCAGGTCGAGGCGCGCAAGACGCTCGAGACCGCGGTGCTGCCGAACTACCTCGCCAAGCGCAGGTGGTTCTCCGGCAAGGACCAGAAGCAGATCCTCGCGCGCATCAAGGCGATGTCGCGCTTCGAAGGGCGCGGGCAGCCGGTCGCGCTGATCGAGGTGGAAGTCACCGGCGGCGCCGAGCCGAGCCGCTGGCTGCTGCCGCTCGCCGTCGTCTCCGAGGACGAGCCGCTGTCGGCGCTGGCAAGTCGGCTCGCGCTGGCGCGGGTGCGGCGCGGCCGCGAGGTGCAGCTTCTCACCGACGCCTTCGCGCTGCCGAGCTTCGCGCATGCGATCGCGGAGGCGCTGAAGAAAGGCGAGACGATTCCGAGCGGCGACGGCCAGATCGTGTTCGAGAAGGCCGGCAACGTCGAGATCCCCGAGCTTCCGGCGGACGCCGAGATCAACTGGCTGTCCGCCGAGCAGTCGAACTCGTCCTTGATCGCCGGCGATCTGATGATGATCAAGGTCCTGCGCAAGATCGCCCCCGGCGCCCATCCGGAAGCCGAGATGGGCCGCTACCTCACCGAGCGGGGCTACGGCAACGCCGCGCCGTTCCTCGGCGAGATGGTGCGTGTCGCCGCCGACGGCGGACGCGCCACCCTCGCGATCATCCAGGGATATCTTCGCAATGAGGGCGAAGCCTGGACCTGGACGCTCAATCACCTGACGCGCGCGCTCGACGAGTTTGGCTCGACCGGCGGCGGGATGATGAGCGACGACTTCCGGTTCAGCGAATTCACCGGCTTCGCGGCGATGCTCGGCCAGCGCCTAGCCGAACTTCACGCCGTTCTGGCCCGTCCGTCGGAAGACCCTGCCTTCGACCCGCAGCCGGCCTCGACCAAGGATGTCGAGGGCTGGAAGGCGCGCGCCATCGGCCTGCTGGACGGCGCGATCAACGCGTTGCGCGCCAAGGAAGGCTGGAGCGATCTGCGCAGCGCCGAGAAAGCCGCCGCCGTCGTCAACCGCCGCGAGGAGATCGCCGCCGCCATCGGCCGGCTCGCAGACGCCGGGCAGGGCTCGCCGATGACGCGGATCCACGGCGACCTGCATCTGGGGCAGATCCTCGTCACGCAAGGGGACGCGGCCTTCATCGATTTCGAAGGCGAGCCGGCCCGGCCGCTCGAGGAACGCCGCGCCAAGGCCTCGCCGCTGCGCGACGTCGCGGGCGTGCTGCGCTCCTTCGACTATGCGGCGGCGATGGTCGGCCGGAACGAGCAGACCTCCCCTCATGTGAGCGGCCCGAGACGCGCCGATTTCCTCGAAAAATTCCGGGCGGACGCCGCGGACTCCTTCCTCGAGGCCTATCGTGCGAGCGCGGCCGACGCCGGACTCGGCGTGTCGCAGGAGTTGCTCGACATGTTCCTGATCGAGAAGGCCGCCTACGAGATCGCTTACGAGGCCGCGAACCGTCCCGCCTGGATCGACGTTCCGCTCGGAGGCCTCCACGCGCTCGCGGCGCGCCTCGCGCCGGAGGACGGCCACACGCCATGACCATGACCACCACGCTCGATCGCACGACCCTCGACCAACTCGCCCGCGGGACGCACGCCGATCCCTTCGCCGTGCTCGGCCGTCACGACGACGGCGACGGGCCCTACATCCGCGCCGTGCTGCCCGGCGCTGAAAGCGTGGAGGCGGTGGACGCCACGTCCGGCGCGGTCGTCGCGACCCTCGAGGAGCTCGGCGACACGGGCGTGTTCGAAGGCGCGGTGCGCGGCGCCGATCCATACCGGCTGAAGATCCGCTGGCCCGGCGGGATCACGCAGGAGACCGCCGACCCCTATTCCTTCGGGCTGCTGCTCGGCGAGCTCGATCTGCATCTGCTCGGCGAGAGCCGCCATTTCGAGCTCGCCTCCGCGCTCGGCGCCAATGTGACGAGCATCGACGGCGTCGAGGGCGTGCGCTTCGCCGTCTGGGCGCCCAACGCCAAGCGCGTCGCTGTGGTCGGCGACTTCAACAGCTGGGACCGCCGCCGCCACCCGATGCGGGTGCGCTTCCCGGCTGGAGTGTGGGAGCTGTTCGTGCCCGGCCTCAAGGCCGGCGAGCGCTACAAGTTCGCGATCAACGGCCCGGACGGCGCCCCGCTCGCCGACAAGGCCGACCCCGTCGCCAAATCCGCCGAAAGCGCGCCAGGAACCGCCTCGGTGGTCGCCGGGCCGCAGACCTATAGCTGGACGGACGAGGCCTGGATGCAGGCCCGCGCGAAAAAGCACGAGCCGGACGCGCCGCTGTCCTTCTACGAAGTCCACCTCGGCTCCTGGCTGAAGGACGGCCGCCAGGTCGACTGGAATTTCGCGATCGAGAAGCTCGTCCCCTACGCCGCGCAGATGGGCTTCACCCATATCGAGCTGCTGCCCGTCGCGGAGCACCCGTTCGGCGGATCCTGGGGCTACCAGCCGCTCGGCCTGTTCGCGCCGACCGGGCGCTACGGCCCGCCCGACGATTTCGCCAAGTTCGTGGACGCCGCCCATGCCGCGGGCGTCGGCGTCGTGGTCGACTGGGTGCCGGCGCACTTCCCGACCGACCCGCACGGCCTCTACCGCTTCGACGGCACGCCGCTCTACGAGCACGCCGACCCACGCGAGGGCTTCCACACCGACTGGAACACCGCGATCTACAATTTCGGGCGCCGCGAGGTGCAGAACTTCCTGATCGCGAGCGGACTGCACTGGCTGGAGCGCTTCCATGTCGACGGCCTGCGCGTCGACGCCGTCGCGTCCATGCTCTACCGCGACTACTCCCGCAAGGAAGGCGAGTGGGTGCCGAACCATCTGGGCGGCCGCGAGAACCTCGAGGCGATCGGCTTCCTGCAGCACTTCAACGCCGTCGTGCGCGAGCGCGTGCCGGGCGCCATCACCATCGCGGAGGAGTCCACCGCCTGGCCGGGCGTGACGCGCTCGACGAGCGAAGGCGGCCTCGGCTTCCACTACAAGTGGAACATGGGCTGGATGCACGACACGCTGAACTACATGGAGCAGAATCCGATCTACCGCTCCTACAACCATGACGGCATCACCTTCGGGCTGGTCTACGCCTTCTCGGAAAAGTTCGTGCTGCCGCTCAGCCATGACGAGGTCGTCCACGGCAAGGGATCGCTCATCAACAAGATGCCGGGCGACACCTGGCAGAAGTTCGCGAACCTGCGCGCGCTCTACGGGCTGATGTGGAGCCACCCCGGCAAGAAGCTGCTGTTCATGGGCGGCGAGATCGCCCAGTGGCGCGAATGGAACCACGACGGCCAGGTCGATTGGCCCTCGATCGACGATCCGGCTCATGTCGGCGTCCAGCGCCTCGTGCGCGACCTCAACCGCATCTACGCCGCCGAGCCCGCGCTGCACCGCCGCGACTGCGAGGAGAGCGGCTTCCACTGGGTGATCGGCGACGACCGCGCGAACTCCGTCTTCGCCTTCCGGCGCCTCGGGAACGAGGGCGACCCACAGGTTCTGGTGGTCGCGAACATGACCCCCGTACCCCGGCATGAATATCGCATCGGCGTGCCAGTCGCGGGCCGGTGGAGCGAGATCATCAATACGGATTCGGGGATCTATGGCGGGTCGAACGTCGGCAATTCCGGCGCAGTCGAGACCGCGCCGGTCGAGAGCCACGGCGAGGCGCAGTCGCTGCTGCTCTCCCTCCCCCCGCTCGCGGTGATCGCGCTGCGCGCGGGGTGACGTCAGACTGATCGGATCGGGGGATCCTGCGTGACGCGCAACTTCTCATCGGGCGCTCGAGCATTGGCGCGACGCCTCCGTCCCCTTTTCCCCTCGCGGGAGAGGGTAAGGGTCAGGGGGCGCCTCAGGATTGAGCGCGACCGTCCCACTGGCGGAAGCGCCCCCTCATCCGACCTCCGCTTCCCTCCGGCCAAAGAGGTTCCTTGCGGCTTCGCTCAGTCGGCGCCGGATCCCTCCCCTCTCCGAGGGGAGGGTAGGGTGGGGAGGGCTGGGCCTGGAG
>JADBEO010000046.1 GCA_031316315.1 Chelatococcus sambhunathii | reverse complement strand
CCCTTACCCTCCCCCTGGCAAGGGGAGGGATGCGGCTCGCGTCCCGTTTCTCGTCATGAGCTTCGTTCTCGGGCGCGCCGCGCGGGAGGCGGGGCACGACCTCGTCGCCTACGATACCGTCGGCTCGACCAACGCCGAAGCCATGGCGCTCGGGCGGGAGGGCCGCGCGCCGGTCTGGGTCGCGGCGCGGGCGCAGACCGACGGGCGCGGCCGGCGCGGCCGGACCTGGTCGACGGAGCGCGGCAACCTCGCCGCGAGCTTCGCGACGGTGACGGCGGCGAACCCCGCGCTCGCCGCGACGCTCGGCTTCGTCGCGGGCCTCGCGCTCGAGCAGGCGCTGCGCGAGACCGCGGCCTCGCTGTCGCCCCGCGCCGCGCGGCCCGAGCTCAAATGGCCGAACGACGTGATCGTCGACGGCCAGAAGCTCGCCGGCATCCTGCTCGAGGCCGACCAATTTTCGGACGGGCGGCTCGCGGTCGTCGTCGGCGTCGGCGTCAACGTCGTCTCCGCGCCCGAAGGCCTGCCATACCCCGCGACCTCGCTCGCCGCGCGCGGCGACCGGACGACGGCGGAAGAGCTGTTCCAGGCGCTCGCCGACGCCTTCGTCGACTGGCTCGACGCCTGGGAGGAGGGGGCGGGGCTGCCCGCCATCCGCAAGGCCTGGATGGCGCGCGCCGCCGGCCTCGGCTCGCAGGTGACGATCGACATGGGAACGCGCGTCCTGAAAGGCCGTTTTGAATCGCTCGACGAGTCGGGCCGCCTCGTGCTCCGTGCGCCGACCGGCGTCGCGACCGCGGTCTCGGCCGGCGACGTCTATTTCGGCAATGCGGCCTCGGTCCGCGTGGAAGGCTGAAGCCGCATGGCCAACGACCTCGTCTTCGTCCCGCTCGGAGGAGTGGGCGAAATCGGCATGAACATCGGCCTCTACGGCTATGGCGAGGGGCGCAAGCGCCGCTGGCTGATGGTCGATTGCGGCGTGATCTTCGGCGATCCGGCCTTCACCCCCGGAATCGACCTGATCCTGCCCGACATCCGCTTCGCCAAGAGCCTCAAAGGTTCGGTCGAGGCGCTGGTGCTGACCCACGCCCACGAGGACCATTTCGGCGCCGTGCTGGACCTCTGGCCGGAGCTGAAGTGCCCGGTCTACGCCACCCCCTTCGCGGCCGCGCTGCTCGAGGCCAAGCGCGCCTCGGAGAAGGGCGCGCCCAAGGTCGAGGTGCGCGAGGTCCGCCAAGGCGGACGCTTCAAGGCGGGGCCGTTCGAGGTCGAGTTCGTGCCGGTCGCCCATTCCATCCCGGAATCGAACGCGCTCGCGATCCGCACGCCCGCCGGCATGGTGGTCCACACCGGCGACTGGAAGATCGACCCGACGCCGGTGATCGGCCTGCCGACCGACGAGACGCGCATGCGCGAGCTCGGCGAGGAAGGGGTCTCCGCCGTCATCGGCGACTCGACCAACGCGCTCAGGGAAGGAAAGTCGGCTTCCGAATCGGAGGTCGCCGCCAGCCTCGCGGAGCTCATCAAGGGCGCGAAGGGCAGGGTGGCCGTCACCACCTTCGCCTCGAATGTCGGGCGCCTGCGCGCCGTCGCGGACGCCGCGCTCGCCGCGGACCGGCAGGTCGTCATGATCGGCCGCGCCATGCGCCGCGCCTCGGATGTCGGCCGAATGCTGGGTTACTTCGACGGCATCCCGGAATTCCTCGAGCCGAACGCCTATGGCTACCTGCCGCGCGACAAGGTCGTCGCGCTGATGACGGGCAGCCAGGGCGAGCCGCGCGCCGCGCTCGCCCGCGTCGCGGAAGGCTCGCATCCGGAGGTGACGATCGCCGCCGGCGACCGTGTGATCTTCTCCTCGCGCGCCATCCCCGGCAACGAGAAGGCGGTCGGCCGCGTCATCAACGGGCTGGTCGCGGGCGGGGCCGAGGTCATCACCGATCGCACCCATTTCGTCCACGTCTCCGGCCATCCGCGCCGCGAGGAGATCGCGATGCTCTATGGCTGGCTGAAGCCACGGCTGGTCGTGCCGGTGCATGGCGAAGAGCTCCACATGCACGAGCACGCCGACTTCGCGAAGGAGATCGGGGTGCCGAGGGTCGCGCGGGTCGGCGACGGCCAGATGATCCGGATCGCCGGCGGCGAGCCGTCGATCGTGGACGAGGTCGAGACCGGCCGCGTGCTGAAGGACGGCAAGGTGCTGGTGCCGCAGTCCGACGCCACCATCGGCGAGCGCCGCAAGCTCGCCTTCGCAGGCGTCGTCTCTGTCGCGGTCGCGATCGACCAGACCGGCGAGGTCGCGAGCGACCCGGAGATCCGCTTCACCGGCCTTCCGTCGCGCGACGATGAGGGCGAGCCGATGGCCGACGTCATCCGCGACACGGTGCTCGACTGCCTCGACGGCCTGCCGCGCCCCAAGCGCCGCGACGCCGGCGCGGTGGCAACCGCGATCGAGCGCGCCATCCGCGGCGAGCTCAACCTCGTCTGGGGCAAGAAGCCGGTCTGCCACGTGGCTGTGCTGGCGGTGTGAGACGGCGGGGTTCAGGCCGAACAAGGCGGCAACCAGCATGACGCGTCCGCAGCGGTTCTGTCGGTCTGCGCATGGGGTTGGTCATGCCGCCGGAATGTCGGTCTGCCGGAAGTCGTCTCCCTTGAACAGCAGCGGCTCGCCGGCGGCCTTCGCGAGCGCATAGGCGAAGCAGTCGCCATAGTTCAGGCCTGCCTTGTGCCGCCCCTTGCCGAAGTCGAGAAACGCCTGACGCGCGAGCTCGCCATGCTCGACGGTCACCGGTTCGATGGCGATTCCGGCGCGGCGGAAGAACGCCTCGGCCTGACGCATGCCTTCAGGGCCGAGTTGGTTTTCGATCACAATCGAAAGCTCGACATAATTCGCCACGCTCATGCGGTTGACGTCGGCCTCGTGAATGAGTTGGACGAACGCTTCCGCTTCAGGCTCGCGATAGAGGATCGCCACCATGGCCGAGGTGTCGATGATCATTTCGGCAGGCCGTTCTCGTCATAAAGAAGCTCGGCATGATCGAGATAGGGGCGCTTCACATGTAGCGCAGCGCGGTCGGCGATGGCGAGCAACTCCTGGACGCTGGCCTTTGACTTGTCGCGCTCGATCTTCGCGTATCGCTCGCGAAGGGCTTGGGTGACGATGTGAGTCATGCTTTCCCCGGTGACGCGCGCGATGGCCTGCGCCAGACGGTGCGCCTCGGGATCCTTGATATTCAAGCTCATGATTTCTTGTTTTCTGTAAAGAGAGCGAACCGTCTCCCATTCTACCGTTTCCGTCACAGGCGGCAACAACGCTCGGACGCGTCGTGGGAACCGGTCATCAGCTGACCCGCTCGACGACGCGGTGGCGGCTGGTCGCTCGCCACCGCGACTTTCTTCCCGTGGCGCGCTACGGCAAAGTCGTGGATACCGCGCGGAACGGGGCGGATCGGCCCGCATGCCTGAAATGGAGCCCAAGACCATGATCGGCCGCCTGAACCACGTCGCCATCGCTGTGCCGGACCTCGAGGCGGCGACCGCGGTCTATCGCGACACGCTCGGCGCCAAGGTGACGCCTGCGTCCGACGAGCCTGATCACGGCGTGCGCGTCGTGTTCATCGAGCTTCCGAACACCAAGGTCGAGCTGCTGGAGCCGCTCGGCGAAAAGTCGCCGATCCAGGCGTTTCTCGACCGCTCGCCGGCGGGCGGCATCCACCATGTCTGCTACGAGGTCGACGACATCCTCGCCGCCCGCGACCAACTGAAGCGCGAAGGGGCGCGGGTGCTCGGCGACGGCGAGCCGAAGATCGGGGCGCACGGCAAGCCGGTGCTGTTCCTGCATCCGAAGGACATGCTCGGCACGCTCGTCGAGCTCGAACAGGCCTAAGGGCCGCGCAGTTTCACGGCGCCGCCGGATCGTCATTGCCGGGCCCGCGAAGTCGGATTTTTCCGACTTCGCCTCTAAGATTGGGAACTCGGATGCATCCGAGTTCCCGCGGCAATCCATCTCTTGAGCAAGGGGATGGATGCCCGGATCAGGTCCGGGCATGACGCGCGCGTCATATGTGCGGAGTTCGCTTCAATGCTTTCGGCGATCAGCTGGACCGCGGTCTATTTCGTCGTCTGGTGGACGACGCTGTTCGCCGTTCTGCCGTTCGGCGCGCGGGGCCAGGCCGAGGACGCCGAGATCGCGCCGGGAACGGAGCCGGGCGCGCCGTCGCGCGCGCGGATGGGGCGGCTTTTCCTGATCACCACCGCGGTCTCGGCCGTGGTGTTCGCGGGGCTCTACCTCGTCATCACCCGGAACCTGTTCGGCCTCGACGACATCCCTTTCCTGCCGAGGTTCGAGAGGGTCTCCTGAACGTATGCTCGGGAACCCGACCTACATGAGCCCGCGCGCGATGCCGAAACGGACTTGTCGCTCTACAGCCTTGCCGTTCCAGCGGACCTGTACCGGCATCAACAGCGATCTCTGAGGGACATCAGGAACGCGCCGCCTCCTCGCGGACGGCGCAGCCGGTCGCGCCAGGCCGCCGGCGAGGCGGCGTCGCAAAATTTTCCCTAGGCGCCCGGGATCAATCGCCGCGTTCGTGGGTTCTGCTCACAGCAATCGCGGAGAGCACATGGATACCGTCGCAGAAGCGCTCGCTTACGAGTACGAGTGGATGATCGTGAATGAAGAGGACTCAGGCGGCGAGACGCACTGCTCCCGCCATCCATTGGCCACCTACGATGGTGGCACCTCCCTGGCGACATTGGCCCGTTCGCTGGACGAAAGCTGCTCCGACGGCCGCGTGACAGGCGTCGCTATCCAGCGAGGTCCGCTCGATCCCCACATGGCTGAAGCCGGGGATGTTCTTACGCTTCGTGGGACCCTTGATGGATAACGGGTTCGGCGCGATCGGCCAGAGTTAGTCTACGGGACCGGGTCGGCCGGGCGCGCCATTTGGCTGCGCTACTCTGCCGTGATCTGAAATCGGGCGACAAGGAGCGGGAACCGGACAGCCGCCGGGCGAGCAGGGCAAAAAAAAGCAAGGCCGGAGCCTTGCGTTTTTGAAGGTCATCTTGTGCCCATTTCGATCCGGGCCGCGAGCGGTGCGGGACTTCGGCGCCGGATCGTGAGCGGCTGCGGAAAACCGCGCCGCCAATGGACATCCTCCCAAGACTTGAGCCGCGGATTTGAGCCGAAGAGGCAACGTCTCCGGCCGGCCCTTTGTTATGCCGGCGAGACTAGACAGAAATTTTTCTGTTGTCACCTCATTGTGCAGCGGGCGCCGAAAATTGAGGCGCACATGCCGGTGCGCCCAGGAAGCGGCCTGAATGGCCTGAGGCTCTTGTATCGGGGCGGCCTTTCCGCTTGTGTGCGCGCGCCCCAGGCGGGCCGACGACAGTTCGGATTCGCCGCAATTCCGGACAGCTCGCATGCGTCTCAGCCGTTACTTCCTGCCGATCCTTCGCGAGGCTCCGAAAGAGGCCGAGATCGTCTCGCACCGCCTGATGCTGCGGGCCGCCATGATCCGCCAGGAGGCGGCCGGCATCTACGCCTGGCTGCCGCTCGGCCTCAGGGTGCTGAACAAGATCTCCGACATCGTCCGCGAGGAGCAGAATCGCGCCGGCGCGATCGAATGCCTGATGCCGACGATCCAGCTCGCGGACCTGTGGCGCGAGAGCGGGCGCTACGACGCCTACGGCGCGGAGATGCTGCGCATCAAGGACCGGCACGAGCGCGAGATGCTCTATGGCCCGACCAATGAGGAAATGATCACCGAGATTTTCCGCGCGGGCGTGCGCTCCTACAAGGACCTGCCCAAGAACCTCTACCACATCCAGTGGAAGTTCCGGGACGAGCGGCGGCCGCGGTTCGGCGTGATGCGCTCGCGCGAGTTCCTGATGAAGGACGCCTATTCCTTCGATCTCGACGCCGCGGGCGCGCGCGTCTCCTACAACCGGATGGTTGTGGCTTATCTCAGAACCTTCGCGCGGCTCGGCATGAAGGCGATCCCGATGCGCGCCGACACCGGCCCGATCGGCGGCGACCTGTCCCACGAGTTCATCATCCTGGCGAAGACCGGCGAGAGCGCCGTGTTCTGCCACAAGGATTTCCTCGACTTCGAGGCGCCGCCGGCGGACGTCGACTTCGACGACGCGGGCGGGCTGCAGGCGATCGTCGACAAATGGACGAGCCTCTACGCCGCGACCGAGGAGATGCACGACGAGGCCGCCTTCGCAGCGATCCCGGCGGACAAGCGCCTGACCGCGCGCGGCATCGAGGTCGGCCACATCTTCTATTTCGGCACCAAGTATTCCGAGCCGATGAAGGCTGTCGTCGCCGGCCCGGACGGCGCGACGGTCCCGGTCCATATGGGGTCCTACGGCATCGGCCCCTCGCGCGTCGCGGCCGCCATCATTGAGGCGAGCCACGACGAGGGCGGCATCATATGGCCGGAGGCGGTCGCGCCGTTCCGCGTCGGCCTCGTCAACCTCAAGCCCGGCGACGCCGCCTGCGACGCCGCCTGCGAGGACCTCTACGCCAAGCTCGAGGCGGCTGGCGTCGACGTGCTCTACGACGACACCGACGAGCGCCCGGGCTCGAAGTTCGCGACCATGGACCTGATCGGCCTGCCGTGGCGGCTGGTCGTCGGTCCGAAGGGCCTCGTCAACGGCCAGGTCGAGCTCAAGCGCCGCGCGGGCGGGGCGGCGGAGAGCCTGACGCCGGAGGCCGCGCTGAACGCGGTCCTCGGCTGAACGGCCGAAGACGCGAAGAAGGCCCCGATCGCGAGGTCGGGGCCTTCGACGAGCCGGGCCTAACCCGGACCGCTCTTATCGACCGGCGCCGGTGGTCGGCGCGGAGCTGTTGTCGCGCGGCTCCGGCATTCGCCCGTCGCGCATTTCGGTGGACGCCGCGGAGCCATCCGGGCCGACGGATCCCGTCGTCATCTGCTCGCCCGAGCGGGTGGTCATGGTGCTCGTGCTGCCGCCGGTGACGTGGCCCGTGTTGTTGGTTCCGCCGGCCTGGCCCTTGCTGTCCGCCGGACCGGACTGGGCGATGGCGGCGCCCATCGGCGCAAGAGTCGCGACAAGAACGGCTGAAACAAGCTTCTTCATTGTAATCTCTCAATCTTTTCGGTCGTTGCGAACGCTCGACGCGGCCGCGATGGAGAGCGCTCAGAGCGCGTGATCGTTCCATCACGTGACGGCCGGCCGCGTCGACGAACGCCCGCCGGTCGCGGCGGGCGCTTCAATCGCTGGCCGCGCTGGCTCACTTGCCGGAGCCGGTCGTCGGCGTCTCGCTGTGGCCGCGCAGATCCTTCGCCTGGTTCTCGGACGATCCCGCCGAGGTCGGCTTCTCGCCTTTGCCCATCGAACCCGACGAGCCGCTCCCCATGGAGCCGGAAGATCCCTTGCTCTCCATGCCAGAAGCCGGCCCCGCGCCTGGTTCAGAGCCAGTCGTCGCGTTGTTCTCCTTGCCGGTCGCCTGCGCCATGGCGAAGCTGGTCGAAGCCGCCAGGATCGCAGCGGCGGTGGTGGTGGCGAAAGTGTTCTTGAAAGTCATTGTTCCTCCTATGGAGTTGGACGTGCGCTCCCGCACGCCATCTCTCAGCCATGTCGCAAGACATAGCCGTCGATACGTTGATCCAGGGCGCTATTGTATTTTTCGAGCGCGCCTTGTGACTGCGAATAAGACCGGAGCCAGCGATTAGCTTCGAAAGCAGCGTGGATTTATTTTACGATTTTTGTGGAACAATCCGGAATCCGAGAATGCCATGTTGGACGCGGGCTGAACTCCAGCCTCCGCCGCGAACAATTTGGACACGCGGCGCCATGCCGTGGATGCGGACGGAAGCCGAGGCTGGTCCCGGAACAGCCGCCCGTTCAATATGCGCGCGCCGGCGCGACGAGGTCGATTCGGCCGGCGGCGACGTCGCCGACCTTCCTTAGGACGCAATTCGAAGGCTTAGACAGCCGGAGGGCCGGTCGCTCCGCCGGTCGGCCCACCTCAAGCCAAGAGCCCGCCGCCGACATGTCCCAAGCCGACGCACATGCCGACGCCGCCGGCGGCACGAGGCCCTTCGCGGGCTTCGAATGGCTGATCGCCGGCCGCTACCTGCGCGCGCGGCGCAAGGAAGGGTTCATCTCGGTCATCGCCGGCTTCTCCTTCCTCGGCATCACGCTCGGGGTGGCGACGCTGATCATCGTGATGGCGGTGATGAACGGCTTTCGCACCGAGCTCATGAACAAGATCCTCGGCATCAACGGCCATGTCGTCGTGCAGCCGCTCGACGGTCCGCTGTCCGATTACGAGCAGGTGGCCGACCGCCTCGCGAAGGTCTCCGGCGTCAAGTTCGCGATCCCGCTCGTCGAGGGCCAGGCGCTCGCATCCTCTCCGGCCGCCTCCAACGGCGTGCTGGTCAGGGGCCTCAGGGCGCAGGACCTCGGCAAGCTCCAGCTCGTCGCCAAGACCATCAAGGAAGGCACGCTCGAGGGCTTCGACGAGGCCGGCGGCATCCTGATCGGCCGGCGCCTCGCCGACCAGCTTGGCGTGCGCGCCGGCGACACGATCTCGCTGGTGACGCCGCGCGGCGCCGTCACCCCGATGGGCGTGACGCCGCGCATCAAGGGCTATCAGGTGCAGGCGATCTTCGAGATCGGCATGTCGGAATACGACGCCGCGTTCGCCTTCCTGCCCTTCGCCGAGGCGCAGGCCTATTTCAACCGCGAGAACGACGCCTCATCGATCGAGGTCTATCTCGACCATCCCGACAAGGTCGACGACGTGAAGCAGGCGCTGGAGAAGGCGGCCGGACGGCAGATCTGGATGGTCGACTGGCGGACGCGCAACAAGACGTTCTTCTCCGCGCTCGAGGTCGAGCGGAACGTGATGTTCCTGATCCTGACGCTGATCGTGCTCGTCGCCGCGCTCAACATCATCTCGGGCCTCATCATGCTGGTGAAGGACAAGGGCCGCGACATCGCGATCCTTCGGACCATGGGCGCGACCAGCGGCGCGGTGATGCGCATCTTCCTGATCACCGGCGCCTCGATCGGCGTGGTCGGCACGCTCGCCGGCTTCGCGCTCGGCATGATCGTGTGCTGGAACGTCGAGTCGATCCGCGCCTTCCTCGCTTATCTCACCGGCACCGAGCTGTTCTCGCCGGAGATCTATTTCCTGAGCCGCCTGCCGGCCGAGCCGAACCTGCGCGAGACCGCCTCGGTGGTGCTCATGGCGCTGGTGCTGTCGGTGGTCGCCACGCTCTATCCATCGTGGCGCGCGGCGAAGCTCGATCCGGTCGAGGCGCTGAGATACGAATGACCGACGTGGCCGATTTCGAGAACGCGGACGACGAGGGCGGCGAGGCCCCGCTGCTCGTGCTCGACCGCGTCGAGCGTCGCTACAGGCAGGGCGAGAGCACGGTGGAGGTGCTGGCCGGCGCCTCCGCGACGCTCCATGCCGGAGAGGTGGTCGCGCTGATCGCGCCTTCCGGCGCGGGCAAGTCCACCTTGCTGCACGTCGCCGGCCTGCTGGAGCGCCCCGACGCCGGCGAGGTCTGGCTCGACGGCGAGCCGACGGTCGGCCTGTCGGACGACGCGCGCACCTCGCTTCGCCGCAACCAGGTCGGCTTCGTTTATCAGTTCCACCACCTCCTTCCCGAATTCACGGCGCTCGAGAACGTCGTGCTGCCGCAGCTCATTCGCGGCCTGTCGCGCAAGGAAGCGAGCCAGCGGGCGGGGGAGCTTCTGTCCTATCTCGGCCTCGGCGCCCGGCTGGCGCACCGCCCGGCGGAGCTCTCCGGCGGCGAGCAGCAGCGCGTCGCGATCGCGCGCGCCGTCGCCAACGCTCCCCGCCTTCTGCTGGCCGACGAGCCGACCGGCAACCTCGACCCGGTGACGTCCGCCTATGTGTTCCAGACGCTGACGACTTTGGCGCGCGCCTCCGGCCTCGCGGCGATCGTCGCGACCCACAATCTCGACCTCGCCGCGACCCTGGACCGCCGCATTACCCTCCGCGACGGCGTGCTGGTCGACGCCTGACGGATGGAAACGTCATCCCGGACGCGCGCAGCGCGAGCCCGGATCGTCCTCAAACAACAGCGTCGGACCCGCCCGCGCCCCGGCCCCCGCAGGACCTGCCTCGACGGACCCAAGAAACCCGCTTGACTCTCCGGGTCAATAAGAGAACAAATCTAGAACATAACGCGACAGGAGGCAGGCATGGACATCGAACGCATTCGCGACTGGGCGCTGGGCGCGATGGAGCTCGGGGCCGTCGCGGCCTTCATGGGCGCCGTGTTCGTCTGGGCCGACGCGGTCATGCGCGTCTGATCATTCCTGTGGACCGCGGACCCGCCTGAGGCGCCGGCGCCGGACGGTTTCGCCTATCATCGCCGCGGCTGAGGGAGGCGCATTTGGGCGAGATCGACGGGCTGAAGACCGACCCTGGCTTCATCCACCTCAATGTTCGCTCCTCCTATTCGCTGCTCGAAGGCGCGCTGAAGGTCGCGAAAATCGCCGATCTCGCCAAGGCGGACCATGCGCCGGCCGTTGCGCTGACCGACGACAACCTGTTCGGCGCGCTCGAATTCTCTGACAAGCTCGCCGGCGCCGGTGTCCAGCCCATCGTGGGGCTGACGCTGCGGGTGGATTTTCAGGACCGCGAGCAGCGGTCGGGGCGGCCTGTGCGCGACGAGGGACGGCCGGCGATCTTGCTGCTGGCCTCCGCCGAGGCCGGCTACCGCAACCTGATGGCGCTGTCGAGCCACGCCTTCCTGACCGGGGAGGGCGACGGCGCGCCCTTCGTCACGCCCGAGGATCTGGAGCGTTTCCGGCACGGCCTGCTCGCGCTGACCGGCGGTCCGGAAGGGCCGATCGACCGGGCGCTGTCGGAAGGGGCGGAGGATGTCGCGGCGGCGCGGCTGGCCAGGCTCGAAGCGCTCTATGGCGACCGGCTCTATGTCGAGCTGCAGCGCCACGGGCTCGCCGGCGAGAAGGCGGTCGAGGGCGGCGTGATCGGCCTCGCCTATGAGCGCGGCCTGCCGCTGGTCGCGACCAACGGCGTGCGCTTCGCCGGGCGCGCCGACCATGAGGCCCACGACGCGCTGATCTGCCTCGCGGAAGGCCGCGTGCTGGCCGAGACCGAGCGGCGGCAGATGTCCGCCGACCACTACTTCAAGACGCGCGCCGAGATGGCGGCGTTGTTCGCCGACCTGCCGGAGGCGCTCGCAAGCACGATCGAGATCGCCCGGCGCTGCGCCTACCGGCCGCGCACGATCAAGCCGATCCTGCCGCGCTTCACCGCGGACGAGGACGAGGCGGCGGAGCTGCGCCGCCAGGCGGTCGCGGGTCTCAAGGCGCGGCTCGAGGCGCACGAGCCGGCGCCGGGGCTCGCCGTCGCCGACTACGAGGCCCGGCTCGACTTCGAACTCGGCGTCATTGAGCGCATGAAGTTCCCGGGCTACTTTCTGATCGTCTCGGACTTCATCAAATGGGCCAAGGCCCACGACATCCCGGTCGGGCCCGGCCGCGGCTCGGGCGCGGGCTCGCTGGTCGCCTACGCCCTCACCATCACCGACCTCGATCCCTTGCGCTTCGGGCTGCTGTTCGAGCGCTTCCTCAACCCCGAGCGCGTGTCGATGCCGGACTTCGACATCGACTTCTGCCAGGACCGGCGCGAGGAGGTCATCCGCTACGTCCAGGAGCGCTACGGACAGGACCGCGTGGCGCAGATCATCACCTTCGGCACGCTGCAGGCGCGCGGCGTGATGCGCGACGTCGGCCGCGTGCTCGAAATGCCCTACGGGCAGATCGACAAGCTCTGCAAGCTGGTGCCGCAGAACCCGGCCAATCCGGTGACGCTGAAGCAGGCGGTCGCCGACGAGCCGAAGCTGGAGGAGGCGCGCGCCGCAGACCCGGCGGTCGGGCGCATGCTCGACATCGCGCTGAAGCTCGAGGGCCTTCACCGCCACGCCTCGACCCACGCCGCGGGCATCGTGATCGGCGACCGGCCGCTCTCCGAACTCGTGCCGCTCTATCGCGACCCGCGCTCCGACATGCCGGTCACCCAGTTCAACATGAAGTGGGTGGAGCCGGCGGGCCTCGTGAAGTTCGACTTCCTCGGCCTCAAGACGCTGACGACACTGACCACCGCCGTCCACCTGCTGAAGCGCCGCGGCGTCGAGATCGATCTCGGAAAGATCCCGATCGACGACGAGAAGACCTACGCCATGCTGTCGCGCGGCGAGACGGTCGGCGTGTTCCAGCTGGAAAGCGCTGGCATGCGCCGCGCGCTCGCCGAGATGAAGCCCGACCGTTTCGAGGACATCATCGCCCTCGTCGCGCTCTACCGGCCGGGCCCGATGGCGAACATCCCGACCTATTGCGCGCGCAAGCACGGGCTCGAGAAGCCCGACTATCCGCATCCCAAGCTCGAGCCGATCCTCGGCGAGACCTTCGGCGTCATCATCTACCAGGAGCAGGTGATGCAGACGGCGCAGTCGCTCGCGGGCTACACGCTCGGCGAGGCCGACATGCTCCGCCGCGCCATGGGCAAGAAGATCCGCGCCGAGATGGACGCCCAGCGCGAGCGCTTCGTGTCGGGCTGCGTCGAGCGCCAGATCGGCAAGGGCGACGCCTCGACCATCTTCGATCTTCTCGCGAAGTTCGCCGACTACGGCTTCAACAAGAGCCATGCGGCCGCCTACGCGCTGGTCGCCTACCAGACGGCCTATCTCAAGGCGAACTACCCGGTCGAGTTCCTCGCCGCCTCGATGACGCTCGACATGGGCTCGACCGACAAGCTCGCGGAATTCCGGCAGGAGGCGGTGCGGCTCGGCATCGAGGTGCGGCCGCCCTGCGTCAACCGCTCCGACGTCGCCTTCGACGTCCTGAACGGCGAGATTCTTTATGCGCTCGCGGCGCTGAAGGGCGTCGGCGGCTCGGCCGTCGCCGGGCTGGTGGCCGAGCGCAAGGAGCGGCAGTTCTCGAGCCTCAACGACTTCGCGCGGCGCATCGACGTGCGCCAGCTGCCGAAGCGCACGCTCGAGAGCCTCGTCCAGGCCGGCGCGCTCGACGCGCTCGTCCCCGATCGCGCGCGCGCGCTGGCCTCGGTCGAGAGCGTCATGGCGATGGCCGCGCGCACCAAGGGCGGGGAGGCGACCGGCCAGTCCGACTTCTTCGGCGCGACCGACGAGCCGATCCGGCCTCAGCCTTACGAGCCCTGGACGGCGGGCGAGCGCCTCAAGCGCGAATATGAGGCCGTCGGCTTCTTCCTGTCCGGCCATCCGCTCGACGACTATGCCGGGCTGACGGAGCGGCTGAGGGTCAAGCGCTACGCCGAATTCGCCGCGGCGGTGCGGGCCGGCGCGACCGCGGGGCGCCTCGCCGCCACCGTGCTGTCGCGCCAGGAGCGCAAGACCAAGACCGGCAACCGCATGGGCGTCGTGACCCTGTCGGACCCGACCGGCCACTACGAGGCGGTCATCTTCTCCGAAGGGCTCGCGCTCTATCGCGACCTTCTGGAGCCCAACACGCCCGTCATCGTCTCGGTCTCGGCCGCGCTGGAAGGCGACGACGTGCGCGTGCGGCTGGAGACGGTCGAGCCGCTCGACAAGGCGGCGGAGCGCCACCAGAAGTCGGTGCGCGTGTTCCTGCGCTCGCCGGAGCCGTTTGATGCGCTCACGCGTCGGCTCGAAAGCGGCGACGGCGAGGTCTCGCTGGTGATGCTGCTCGACGCCGGCGCGGAGGTCGAGATCCGGCTGCCCGGAAAATACCGGGTCTCGCCGCAGATTGCGGGCGCCTTGAAGACGGTGCCGGGCGTGGTGGACGTCGTCGCGGCCTGAAGGCGGCGCGTCCGGACGTGTCGGCACGCGGAGCTTTCGGTTCGTCGGGTGGCTTCCGGCGGCGCGAAGGCTTGCCTTTTCACCGCCGGGGCGCCTATAAGCCGCGCCATCTCACACGCGGGATCAGCGGCGATAACCAAGCCGTTCCGGCGCGAGGGCTCGATGAGGGGCTTTCGCGGCGCCCGCGGAGGCTTCCGGAGAAAGACGACGACAATGGCTCTGCCCGATTTCACCATGCGCCAGCTGCTCGAGGCCGGCGTGCACTTCGGCCACCAGGCGCACCGCTGGAACCCGAAGATGGCGCCCTACATCTTCGGCGCCCGCAACAACATCCACATCATCGACCTCGCCCAGACCGTGCCGATGCTGCATCGCGCGCTTCAGGCCGTGAGCGACGTCGTGGCGGCCGGCGGCCGCGTGCTGATCGTCGGCACCAAGCGCCAGGCGGCCGAGGTCGTCGCGGATTCGGCGCGCCGCTCCGCGCAGTACTTCGTGAACTCCCGTTGGCTCGGCGGCATGCTGACCAACTGGAAGACCATTTCGGGCTCGATCCAGCGCCTGCGCAAGCTCGAGGAGATGCTGTCCGGCGAGGCGCAAGGGTTCACCAAGAAGGAGCGCCTCACTTTGTCGCGCGAGCGCGACAAGCTCGAGAAGACGCTCGGCGGCATCAAGGACATGGGCGGCCTGCCCAACCTGATCTTCGTGATCGACACCAACAAGGAGCAGATCGCCGTCCAGGAGGCCCGTCGGCTCGGGATCCCGGTCGCCGCGATCCTCGACACCAATTCCGATCCGGAAGGCATCACCTATCCGATCCCGGGCAATGACGACGCCGGCCGCGCGCTCGCGCTCTATGGCGACCTGATCGCCCGCGCCGCGATCGACGGCATCGGCCGCGGCCAGGGCGAGAGCGGCGTCGACCTGGGCGCCCAGGAGGAGCCGACGCTCGAGCCGGCGATCGCCGAGACCGCGGTCGTCGCCTCGAGCGACGGCCCCGTCGAGGCGCCGGAGGAGACGTTCGAGCTGCTCGCCGCGCCGCGCGGCGCGCCGGACGACCTCTCCAAGCTGTCCGGCGTCGGCCCGCAGCTCGAGCAGAAGCTCAACGAGTACGGCGTCTTCCACTATTGGCAGATCGCGGCCATGTCGGCCGACGACATCAAGAAGGCCGACGCCGAGCTGAAGCTCAACGGCCGCTTCGAGCGCGAGGGTTGGGCCGCGCAGGCCCGCGAGCAGCTCGCCGTCCTCGCGGCCTGACGTTTCGTTCCTCCGTCATTTTCGTGACGGATCAATCGGTTTTGTTTCGCGTCGCCCGGCACTCCGGGCGACGCCGCTTTGTTCGAGGATGATATGGCCAACATCACCGCCGCCATGGTGAAGGAGCTTCGCGAGAAGACCGGCGCCGGCATGATGGACTGCAAGAACGCGCTGAACGAGACCGCGGGCGACATCGAGGCCGCGGTCGACTGGCTGCGCAAGAAGGGTCTCGCCAAGGCTGCCAAGAAGGCCGGCCGCACCGCGGCCGAAGGCCTCGTCGCGGTCGCGAGCGAGGGCGGCAAGGCGGTCGCCGTCGAGGTCAACTCCGAGACCGACTTCGTCGCCCGCAATCCCGAGTTCCAGGAGATGGTGGCGGCCATCGCCCAGGTCGCGCTGATCACCGGCGACGACGTCGAGGCGATCCTCGCCGCCTCCTATCCCGGCGGCGGCACGGTGTCGGAGAAGATCCAGGCCACCGTCGGCAAGATCGGCGAGAACATGACGCTGCGGCGCGCGCAGGCGATCTCGGTGCCGAACGGCGTCGTCGGCACCTACGTCCACGCCCCGGTCGCGCCGAATCTCGGCAAGATCGCGGTACTCGTTGCGCTCGAGTCCGAGGGCAAGGCGGAGGCGCTCGCCGGCGTCGGCAAGCAGGTCGCGATGCATGTCGCGGCCACCAACCCGGCCGGCCTTGACGCCGCGTCGATCGACCCCGCGGTCGTAGAGCGCGAGAAGGCCGTGCTCGCCGACAAGGCGCGCGAGGGCGGCAAGCCCGAGCATGTCATCGAGAAGATCGTCGAGAGCGGCATCAAGAGCTTTTACAAGGAGGCGACCCTCCTCGATCAGCCCTTCGTGCACGACACCTCGAAGACCGTCGCCCAGGCCGTGAAGGCGTCCGAGGGCGAGGCCGGCGCGCCGGTGAAGGTCGCGGGCTTTGTGCGGCTCGCGCTGGGCGAGGGCGTCGAGAAGGAAGAGAGTGACTTCGCCGCCGAGGTCGCGGCGGCTTCGGGCGTCAAGTAAGACCGGTCGTCGCGTTCGTCGGCGAACGTCGGAAGAGGCGCGACCTCCCCCTCGTCATGCCCGGGCTTGACCCGGGCACCCATCCCTGGCGATGGATCGCCGGCGGGAACTCGGATGTTTCCGAGTTCCCTCTCAAAAGGCGAGGTCGGAAACATCCGACTTCGCAAGCCCGGCAATGACGATGCGCCTAGCATCCGATCGCGAGGAACCCCGAAGATGGACGCAACGCCGCTCTATCGCCGGGTCCTTGTCAAGGTGTCCGGCGAGGCGCTGATGGGCCCCGAGCCGTTCGGCCTGCACCAGCCGACGGTCGAGGCGATCGCGGATGACTTGGCGGCGACCCACGCGCTCGGCGTCGAGCTCGGCGTGGTGGTCGGCGGCGGCAACATCTTCCGCGGCATGCAGGTCTCGTCCAGCAAGGGCGTCGACCGTGCGACCGGCGACTATATGGGCATGCTCGCCACCGTGATGAACGCGCTCGCGCTCAACGCGGCGATCATGCGGCGGGGCGTGCAGTCCCGGGCGCTCTCGGCGCTCGATATGCCGGCGGTGTGCGAGACCTACACGCGTCCGCGCGCGCTCGCGCATCTCGACCGCGGCCGGATCGTCATCTTCGCGGCCGGCACAGGCAATCCGTTCTTCACTACCGACACGGCGGCCGCTCTGCGCGCGATCGAGACCGGCTGCGAGGCGCTGCTCAAGGCGACCAACGTCGACGGCATCTACACCGCCGACCCCAAGAAGGACGCCAGCGCGACGCGTCTCGAGCGGCTGACGCATGACGAGGTCATCCAGAAGGACCTCAAGGTGATGGACACGGCGGCCTTCGCGCTTGCGCGCGAGAACAGCCTTCCGGTAATCGTCTTTTCCATTCACGAGCCCGGCTCGATCCAGGCGGCGGTCTGCGGCGGAGCGCGCGCGACCACCGTGGCGAGCTGAGAAGGCGGCCCCAACCGCCCGCTCAAGGGAGCCCCAAATGTCCGGCCAGTTCGACCTCGAAGACATCAAGCGCCGCATGACCGGCGCCGTCGCCTCGCTCAAGACCGACCTCGCGGGGCTGCGCACAGGGCGCGCCTCGGCGAACCTGCTCGATCCGATCCATGTGACGGCCTACGGCGCCGAGATGCCGCTCAACCAGGTCGCGACCATCAGCGTGCCGGAGCCGCGCATGCTGAGCGTCCAGGTGTGGGACCGTTCGATGGTCGGCGCCGTCGACAAGGCGATCCGCGAGGCCAATCTCGGTCTGAACCCGATCACGGAAGGGCAGCTGATGCGCATACCGCTGCCGGAGCTCAACGCCGACCGGCGCAAGGAGCTCGTCAAGGTCGCGCACAAATACGCCGAAAACCAGCGCGTCGCCGTCCGCCATGTGCGGCGGGACGGCCTCGACGTGCTGAAGAAGGCGGAAAAGGACGGTGACGTCAGCGAGGACGAGCATAATAAGCTCGCCGAGCAGGTCCAGAAGGCGACGGACGCGGCGGTGGCGGAGATCGACCAGGCGCTCGCGGCCAAGGAAAAAGATATCCTGCAGGTGTGATAGATTGCGCGCGTCGCGGGTCGCGCGCCGGCGTCGCGCGGTTCCGCGCGGGCCGGTCCGCCGCGCGCGTCGTAAGCGGCGGGCCCCCGTCGGGTCCAGGAACGGGACTGGTGAACGGAACTGCGCGACATGCATCTCCGGGCCCCTGCGCGATGACGCCGACCAACCTGCCGCGATGGACCGACGAAGCGCCCGAGCCCGGCGTGCCGGAAGCGCCGCCGCGCCACGTCGCGATCATCATGGACGGAAACGGCCGCTGGGCCGCGGCGCGCGGGCTGCCGCGCCTCGAAGGGCATCGCCGCGGCGTCGAGGCGTTGCGAAAGGCGATCCGCGCGGCGCATGAGCTCGGCGTGCGGCACCTGACGCTCTACAGCTTCTCGGTCGAGAACTGGTCGCGCCCGGCCGAGGAGGTCTCCGACCTCATGAACCTGCTGCGCCTGTTCATCCGGCGCGATCTCGCCGAGTTGCACAAGGCCAATATCCGCATCCGCGTCATCGGCGAGCGGGGCAACCTGCCGCCGGACATCCTCGGCCTGCTCGTCGAGGCCGAGACGACGACGCGCGCCAACACCGGGCTCGACCTCGTCGTCGCCTTCAACTACGGCGCGCGTCAGGAGATCGTCTCGGCGGTCCGCCGGATCGCCGAGGCCGCCCGCGACGGACGCCTCGACCCCGCCAAGATCGACGCCGGGCTGATCTCGGATCATCTCGACACCGCCGACATCCCTGATCCGGACCTCGTGATCCGCACCAGCGGCGAACTCCGGATCTCCAATTTCCTATTGTGGCAAAGCGCCTACGCGGAGTTCGCGTTCCTTCCCATGCACTGGCCGGACTTCGACAAGCAGGCCTTCGAGGAGGCCGTCGCGAGCTACCGCTCCCGGCAGCGGCGTTATGGCGGGCGCCTGGCGGCGCGGGCCGGCGCGTGAACCAAGGCCCCGCCGCCGCAGGCCGGCGATCATCGGAGCTTGCGGTCCGGACCGCGTCCGGCGTCGTGATGATCGCGGCCGCGCTCGCCGCAGCTTGGGCGGGCGGGCTCGTCTTCGCCGCCTTCTGGACGTTGGCCGGGGTCGCGGTCGGGGTCGAGTGGGCCTGGCTCGTCGCGTCCGAGCCGCGCGAACGGCGGTTGAGCGCCTGGATCGCGGCCGCGTTCCTGCTCGTCGCCGGCGTCGCGCTCTGGCTCGGCGTCTATCTGCCGACCGCGCCGTTCGTCGCCCTCGCGATCGTCGTCGTGGGAACGGTCGTCGTCGCGCTCGCGGCGCGGCCTGATCGCTTCGCGGCGCTCGCCGTGCCGTATGGCGCAGCGGTGTTCGCCGGCGCGATCCTGCTGCGGCGCGATCCGCAGGACGGCCTGCTCGCGACGCTTTGGCTGTTCGCCGTCGTCTGGGGAACGGACATCGCGGCCTTCTTCGCCGGCCGCGCCTTCGGCGGCCCGAAGCTCGCCCCGCGCATCTCGCCGAAGAAGACCTGGTCCGGCGCGATCGGAGGAGCGATCGCCGCAGTCGCGGCGGGCGTCGGCGTCGCGGCCTGGGGCGGCGCGAGCAATCTTTGGCCTGTCGCGCTGATCGCGCTCGCCTGCTCGGTCGCGGTCGTTGTCGGCGACCTCGTCGAGTCGGGCGTCAAGCGCGTCTATGGCGCGAAGGACTCCAGCAAGCTCATACCCGGACACGGGGGACTGATGGACCGGCTCGACGGCTTCCTGTTCGCGGCGACGCTGGCCGCCGTCGTCGGCGTCGCGCGTGGCGGCTTCGACGCGGCGGGGCAGGGGCTTCTGAGATGGTGAGTCCGGCGGAACGGCGCACCGTCACCGTCCTCGGCGCCACCGGTTCGGTGGGCGGCGCGACGGTCGACCTGATCGAGCGGCACGCCGAGCGTTACGATGTCGAGGCGGTCGTCGGCGGACGCGACGCGGCGGCGCTCGCGCAGATCGCGATCCGGCTCGGCGCGCGGCGGGCCGTGGTGGCGGACGAAACGCAGGGCTCGGCGCTCGCCTCGGCTCTTGCGGGGTCGGGCGTCGCCGCCTCGGCGGGGGAGCGTGCGATTCTCGACGCCGCGGCGGTTCCCGTCGACTGGACCATGGCGGCGATCGCCGGAGCGGCTGGCCTTGCGCCAACCGTCGCTGCGGTGCGGCGCGGAGGGACGATCGCTCTCGCGACCAAGGAGTGCCTCGTTTGCGCCGGCGCGGCCTTCATGGCCGAGGTCGCGCGGGCGGGGGCGACGCTGCTGCCGGTCGATTCGGAGCACAATGCGCTGCTTCAGGCGCTCGGCGGCCAGAGCGTCGACGACGTCGAGACGATGACGCTGACCGCCTCGGGCGGCCCGTTCCGCACCTGGACCGCGGAGCGGATCGCCGACGCCCGTCCGGAGGACGCCCTGAGACACCCGACCTGGTCGATGGGCGCCAAGATCACGATCGATTCGGCTTCGATGATGAACAAGGGCCTCGAGCTGATCGAGGCCCATCACCTGTTCGCAATCGGCGCCGACCGGCTGGACGTGCTGGTGCACCCTCAATCCGCGGTGCATGGGCTCGTGACCTTCAGGGACGGCGCCGTCACCGCCGGCCTCGGCCCGGCCGACATGCGGGTGCCGATCGCGCACACTCTGGGCTTTCCCGAGCGCCTCGCGACCCCCGCCGCGCGGCTCGACCTGGCGCGGCTCGGCGAACTCACCTTCGAGGCGCCCGATCTCGTGCGCTTCCCCGCGCTGCGCCTGGCCCGCGAAGCGCTCGCCGAAGGCGGCGCGGCCGCGACAGTGCTGAACGCCGCCAACGAGGTCGCGGTCGCGCTGTTTCTGGCGCGGCGCGTCGGCTTCATGGACATTCCCCGCATCGTCGAAGAGACGCTCGGAATGCTGCTCGGCCGCCCGTCGGCGGCGCCCGCCACAGTGGAGGACGCGCTCGCGCTCGACCGCGAGGCGCGCCGGATCGCGTCCGAACGCTTGCCCGTCGCGCAGTTTCGGGCTCACTAGAATTCGCCGCAAAGCGCCTCGATCTTGAGACGTCCGCGCGAGATCGAGGAACGAGATGTCCTTCCTGAATGAAATGTGGGCGGCCGGCTGGTCGGCGGGCGCCTATATCGTTCCCTTCCTCTTCGTCCTGACGGTCGTCGTGTTTTTCCACGAGCTCGGCCATTTCCTGGTCGCGCGCTGGTGCGGGGTGACGGTCGAGGCCTTCTCGATCGGCTTCGGTCCGGAGCTGGTCGGCTGGAACGACCGCCGCGGCACCCGCTGGCGGATCGCGGCGATTCCCCTCGGCGGCTACGTCAAGTTCGCCGGCGACGAGAACGTGGCGAGCGCGGCGCCTGATCCCGAGGCTTTGGCGCGCATGAGCCCCGCGGAGCGACGCAGCACCTTCTACTTCGCCCCGCTGCCGGCGCGCGCGGCGATCGTCGCGGCCGGACCGTTCGCGAACTTCCTGCTCGCCATCGCGATCTTCGCGGGAATCTTCATGTTCGTCGGCCGCGCCGTCACCGACGCCGCCGTCGACCAGGTCGACCCCGGCAGCGCCGCCGAGGAGGCCGGCCTCAAGCCCGGCGATCTCGTGATCGCGATCGACGGCGAGAAGATCGCGTCCTTCAGCGACATGCAGAGGATCGTGGAGGTCAGCGCCGACAGGCCGCTGAAGGTCACGGTGGAGCGAGGGGCCCAGCAGATCGACCTCACGGCGACTCCGAAGCTGAAGGAGATCAAGGACGCCTTCGGCAACAAGCTCCGCATCGGCCTGCTCGGCATCAAGCGCTCGACCAATCCGCAGAACGTGCGGATGGAGAAATACGGGCCGGTCGACGCGGTCGTCGCGGGCGCGCAGGAGACCTGGTTCCAGATCGCGCGGACCGGCCAGTATCTCGGCCGGCTGGTGGTCGGGCGGGAATCGGCCGACCAGATCGGCGGCCCGATCCGGATCGCGAAAACCTCGGGCGATTTCGCCACGCTCGGCTTCGTCGCCCTTCTGAGCCTTGCGGCGATTCTCTCCGTCTCGATCGGCCTCCTGAACCTCGTCCCGATTCCTCTGCTCGACGGCGGACACCTGCTTTTCTACGCGTTGGAGGCCGTGCGCGGCCGGCCGCTCGGGCCGCGCGCGCAGGAGATCGGCATGCGGATCGGGCTCGCTTTCGTGCTCGTCCTGATGATTTTCGCCACTTGGAACGACATCGTTCACCTTTCCTCCCTAGGCTGACCGGAAGGCGGCGTGGCAGAGCGGCAACGGCTCCGCCCATTCGTCGGCCGGGCGTTGAGTAGCGAGTTTGCACGTGCGTCAAAGTTCGATAGAAGCGGACAGGGTCGCTCCGCGGTTTTCCACGGCGTTCGCCATGGGAAATGACGCGGGTAACGGCACGGGGGTCCGTCTGCCCATGATGCGTATGGTTCGAGTTTTCGGGCGGCTTGCGCTCGCCTCGTCGGTCGCCCTCGGCGCCCTGACGGCAGGGGCGGGAATCGGAGCTCCCGGGGCCTCGCCGGCTTACGCGCAGAGCGGCGGGATCACCGTCCGCGGCAACCAGCGCGTCGACGCCGAAACCGTCCGGTCCTACTTCACCGGCCGCGGGCCGCTGACGCAGTCCGTCGTCGACGAGGGCATTCGCGGCCTCTACTCGTCGGGCCTGTTCTCCGACGTGAAGGTCAGCCGCGCCGGCGGCGGCATCGTGGTGTCGGTCGTCGAGAACCAGGTGATCAACCGCGTCGCCTTTGAAGGCAACCGCAAGATCAAGGACGCGGTGCTGGCCTCCGAGGTTCAGTCCAAGTCGCGCGGGCCGTTCAACCCGGCCGTCGTGCAGGCCGACGCCCAGCGCATCCAGGACATCTACCGCCGCTCCGGCCGCTACGAGGTGAAGGTCGAGCCGAAGACCATCTCGCAGCCGAGCGGCCGCGTCGATCTCGTCTTCGAGATCAACGAAGGCGAGAAGACCAAGATCGCCGGCATCAATTTCGAGGGCAACGCCAACATCTCGTCCGGCACGCTGCGGGACCAGATGTCGACCACCGAGTCGAACTGGCTGAGCTGGCTCAAGACGTCGGACGTGTACGATCCGGACCGGATCAACGCCGACCTCGAGGCGATCCGCAAATATTACCTGAACCACGGCTACGCCGACTTCCGGGTGGTCTCGGCCAACGCCGCGCTCGACCAGTCCGGCAACGCCTTCACGATCAACATTGTCGTGGAGGAGGGCCAGAAGTACAAGTTCGGCGCCGTCGACGTGGAGTCGAGCGTGCCGGACGTCGACGGGTCGACGCTGCGCGGCAAGATCCAGTCGTCGCCGGGCTCGACTTACAACGCCTCCGAGATCGACAAGACCGTCGAGGCCATGTCGCTCGACCTCGCCTCGCGCGGCTACGCCTTCGCGCAGGTCCGGCCGCGCGGCAACCGCAACACGGCGGACGGTTCGATCGGCGTGGTCTACGTCGTCGAGGAAGGCGCGCGCGTCTATGTCGAGCGCATCAACGTGCGCGGCAACACCCGCACGCGCGACTACGTGGTGCGCCGCGAGTTCGATATCGGCGAAGGCGACGCCTACAATCAGGTGTTCATCGACCGCGCCGAGCGGCGCCTGAAGGCGCTCGGCTTCTTCAAGACCGTCAAGATCGGCACCGAGCCCGGCTCCTCGCCCGACCGCGTCATCGTGAACGTGGACGTCGAGGATCAGGCCACCGGCGAATTCTCGGTGGCCGGCGGCTACTCGACGCAGGACGGCGTGATCGGCGAAGTCGCGCTCGGTGAGCGCAACTTCCTCGGCCGCGGCCAGTACGCCCGCATCGCGGCGCAGTTCGGCCAGAACGTCTCGGGCTTCGACTTCTCCTTCACCGAGCCGTACTTCCTCGGCAGCCGCGTCTCGGCCGGCGTCGACCTGTTCGTGAAGAAGCGCGACGAGACCGACTACACCTCGTACAAGCTCGACACCTATGGCGGCGGCCTTCGCTTCGGCCTGCCGATCACCGAGGACATCTCGATCGGCGCCCGCTATCAGATCTACCAGCAGGATCTGTCGATCCCGGGCGAGTTCGAGCAGCTCTATGTCCGGGGCCTCAACCCGAAGAACACCGGACCGGGCGACGGCCAGAAGCACCTCAGCAACAAGCTGATCGTGAACCCGGACCGCGCCTCGGCCGCGATCTTCGAGTCCGAGGGCAAGCGCCTGACCTCGCTCGCGGGGCTGTCGCTGATCTACAACACGCTCGACAACCCGCAGGCCCCGACGCTCGGCTTCTACGGCGAGCTCAAGGGCGACGTGGCGGGCCTCGGCGGCGACGCCAAGTTCGTCCGCACGACCTTCGACGGCCGCTACTACCATCCGCTCGGCTGGGAGAACCTGATCGGCATGCTGCGCGTGCAGGCCGGTCACATCAAGGCGTTCGGCAAGGACGACTTGGCGGTGCTCGACCACTTCGCCGGCGGACCGGACCTCGTCCGCGGCTTCGAGCCTCAGGGCTTCGGCCCGCGCGACGTGACGCGCTGGATCTATCGCGGCCCCAACCGCCCCAGCAAGTACGGCGGCGGCAGCCCGAACAACGATCCGCTCGGCGGCACGACCTATTACGGCGGCAGCGCCGAGGTTCAGTTCCCGATCTTCGGCCTTCCGAAGGAGATCGGCCTGAAGGGCGCCCTGTTCGCCGACGCCGGCTCCGTGTTCGACTATGAGGGCGTCCAGAGCCTTCGGGTCGTGCCGGGCAAGAACGGCGTGCTGACCGTGAACGCCGAGGACCAGAACAAGATCCGTTCCTCGGTCGGCGCCTCGCTGCTCTGGCAGTCGCCGCTCGGCCCGATCCGCTTCGACTTCGCCAAGGTCCTGTCCAAGGCCAAGTACGACGAGACGCAGGTGTTCCGCTTCTCTGGCGGCACGCGCTTCTGATCTGTCCGCCCGCGGGCGCATCCTGTAATTGAGAGCGGGCGACGGACCTCCGTCGCCCGCTTTTCGTTGCCGCATCCAGCCGAGGCCCATGTCCGAGCCGCGCTTCCTGGTCCCCTCGACCTCGCTCGACCTGCCGGCGCTGCTCGCGCTGACGGGCGCGCGGCTGGTCGGAGCGGAGCGGGCGCTCGAGGTCACGGGCGTCGGTTCGCTCGAATGGGCGAGCCCCCGCGACGCTGTCTTCGTCGAGGACCTGTCCGGCGAGCCCGACCGGCGCGCGGCGCTGGCGGCGACCGACGCGGGCCTGTGCCTCGTTCCACCTTCGGAGGCGGATTTCGCGCCGGCGACCGCGGTCGTGCTTGCGAGCGAGCATCCGCGCCGCGCGTTTCTTGCCATCGCCGCCGCTTTGTTCCCGTCGGCGCTGCGGCAGACGGCCCTGTTCGGACCGGGGATCGCGGCCGGCGCGGCCGTCCATCCGGAGGCGCGGCTCGAGCCGGACGTCTCGGTCGACCCCGGCGCCGTGATCGGTCCGGGAGCGGAGATCGGCCGCGGGACCGTCATCGGCGCGAACGCGATGCTCGGCGCGGGCGTCAGGATCGGCCGGGACAGCGCGATCGGCGCCGGCGCGGTCGTCGCCAACGCGCTG
Source organism: Chelatococcus sambhunathii (assembly GCA_031316315.1). Lineage (GTDB taxonomy): Bacteria > Pseudomonadota > Alphaproteobacteria > Rhizobiales > Methylopilaceae > Methylopila. The sequence goes on along the minus strand of JADBEO010000046.1, from coordinate 6,488 downwards.
ATCGGCGACAGGGTCGTGATCCAGCCCGGCGCCTCGATCGGCCATGAGGGCATGGACGGCGCGGCGGCCCCGTCGCTCGGCCGGGTGATCCTGCAGGACGACGTCGCGATCGGCGCCAACGCCGCCGTGCGCCGGGGCCGGGATCGCGACACCATCGTCGGCGAGGGGTCGCGGGTCGACGCGCTCGCCCGCATCCCGCGCGACGTCGTCGTCGGTCGCCATTGCCTGATCTATGGGGGGCTTGCGCTCGAGGAGGGCGCGACGGTCCCGGATTTCTCGATCTGCGGCCTTCCCGGCGAGCTTCGTCGGCGGCCGCTCAAGGATATTCAAGCATGAGCCAAGACCTGACCGTGGGCGCGGAAGGCGCCGTCCCCGAGGCCGCCGCCAAGACGCTGCTCGCGGCCGATATCATGAAGATCCTGTCCTATCTCCCGCATCGCTACCCGTTCCTGCTGGTGGACCGGATCGAGGAGATCGACAGCGACCTCTCGGGCGTCGGGGTCAAGAACGTCACCTTCAACGAGCCGCATTTCCAGGGGCATTTCCCGTCGGCGCCGGTGATGCCGGGCGTGCTGCTGGTCGAGGGCATGGCGCAGACGGCCGGCTGCATGTGCATCGCCGCCCGCACCGCGAAGGTCCCGCAGCTCGTCTATTTCATGACGATCGACAAGACGAAGTTCCGCAAGCCCGTCACGCCGGGCGACGTCGTCCGCTACCACATGACCCAGATCAAGAAGCGCGCGAACATGTGGTGGTTCCGCGGCGAGGCGAAGGTCGACGGCAAGATCGTCTGCGAGGCCGAGATTTCGGCCATGATCGTCGACAGCTGAGGGGATCCGGCGGAGCGCCTCGGACGGAAAGAATCGGCCGTCGCCCAAGGCGAAGGAAGAGCGAGACGTTTCCGCCTCCCTCTCCCGCGCGCGGGAGAGGGTAAGGGTGAGGGGCGTTAGCGCCGAGGGCTCCGATAAGAAAGCTTCCCAGGCGGACGGGCTCGTCTTGAAGCCGCGCCGCCACTCGCCCTCATCCTTACCTTCTCCCGTGAACGGGAGAAGGGCCGGCCAGCGTGGCGCAAGGCCCCTCCAGTCAGCGGCGCTGCGATATCGGCACGTATTCGCGCTCCGGCGCGCCGGTGTAGAGCTGGCGCGGGCGGCCGATCTTCTGCGACGGGTCCTCGAACATCTCCTTCCACTGCGCGATCCAGCCGACGGTGCGCGCGACGGCGAACAGGACCGTGAACATGGAGACCGGAAAACCCATCGCCTTCAGCGTGATGCCCGAATAGAAGTCGATGTTCGGGTAGAGCTTCTTCTCGACGAAATACTCGTCCTTGAGCGCGATCTGCTCGAGCTGAATGGCGACCTCGAGCAGCGGGTCGTCCTTGATGCCGAGCTCGTTGAGGACCTCGTGGCAGGTCTTCTGCATGATCTTGGCGCGCGGGTCGTAGTTCTTGTAGACCCGGTGGCCGAAGCCCATCAGGCGGAACGGATCGTTCTTGTCCTTGGCCTTGGCGACGTATTTGCCGACGTTCTCCGGCTGGCCGATTTCGCCGAGCATCTTGAGCGCCGCCTCATTGGCGCCGCCATGGGCCGGACCCCACAGGCAGGCGATGCCGGCCGCGATGCAGGCGAAGGGATTGGCGCCGGAGGAGCCCGCGAGGCGCACCGTCGAGGTCGAGGCGTTCTGCTCGTGGTCGGCGTGCAGGATGAAGATGCGGTCCATGGCGCGCGCCAGAACCGGGTTCACCTTGTACTCCTCGCACGGCACCGCGAACATCATGTTCAGGAAGTTCGCCGAGAAATCGAGCGCGTTCTGCGGATAGATGAAGGGCTGGCCGACCGAATACTTGTAGGCCATCGCGGCGATGGTCGGCGTCTTGGCGATCATCCGGATCGAGGCGATCAGGCGCTGCTCCGGATCGCTGATGTCGGTCGAGTCGTGATAGAAGGCCGACAGGGCGCCGACGACGCCGCACATCACCGCCATCGGATGGGCGTCGCGGCGGAAGCCCGAATAGAACCGCGACATCTGCTCGTGCACCATGGTGTGGCGCGTGACCTGGCGGTCGAAATCGGCCTTCTGGGCCGAGGTCGGCAGCTCGCCGAACAGCAGCAGATAGCAGGTCTCGAGGAAGTCGCCGTTCTCGGCGAGCTGGTCGATCGGGTAGCCGCGATAGAGCAGCACGCCCTCGTCGCCGTCGATATAGGTGATCTTCGACTCGCAGCTCGCGGTCGAGGTGAAGCCGGGATCGTAGGTGAACATCCCGGTGTTCTTGTAGAGCGTCTGGACGTCGAGCACCGAAGGGCCGACGGAGCCGTGCCGGATCGGCAGGTTCATGTCGACGCCGTTCACCGACAGCTTGCCCGGCTGATCGGAGCTGATCTCGGCTTCCTTGAACTTGAGCGTGCTGGCGGGTGCGTTCATTCGCCAAACCCCTTCGCTAGACTGCGGGTCGCGCCCATGCGGCCGGCTGCAAAACTCCCGCGGGTTGGGCCGCGTGGCGAGCCGGGACAATGGTCCCGCGAGACCCTACTATAGTTTTGCTGCGGTGCAATCTGGCGCATCGCCGTCCGGCGACGACATTTCGCTCCTGCGGGTCAGGCCGCGCGGGGCGGGGCCGCCTGGTCGGCGATGCGTCCAAGGCTTTCCTCGCGTCCGAGCGCGACAAGGACGTCGAAGATGCCGGGCGAGGTCTTTCGGCCGGTGAGCGCCGCGCGCAGCGGCTGGGCGACGGCGCCGAGCTTGACGCCTGCGTCCTCCGCGACAGAGCGGACGATCTCCTCCGCGCCGTCCGCCGTCCACGGATCGAGCGCCGCGAGCCGGCCCGACAGCTCGCCGAGCAGGGCGCGGGCGTCGGCGGTCAGCAGACCCTCCGCCGCCGGCTCGACGGCCAGCGGTCGCTCGTCGAGCAGGAAGCGCGCGCCGTCAAGCAGTTCGACCAGCGTCTTCGCGCGCTCCTTGAGGCCGGGCAGCGCGATCGCGAAGGCGTCCCAGCGGCCGGTCGCGTCGAGCTTGTTCTTGGCCTCCTCGCCGCCGGGCAGGTACGGGAGCGAAGCCTTGAAGGCGGCCAGCAGCTCGTCGTCCGGCGTCGCGCGCATGTAGTGGCCGTTGAGGTTCTGCAGCTTCAGCTGGTCGAAGCGCGCCGCCGAGCGGCCGACCGAGCCGATGTCGAACCATTCGACCGCCTGCTCGGTCGAGAAAATCTCGTCGTCGCCGTGGCTCCAGCCGAGCCGGGCGAGGTAGTTGCGAAGCGCGGCGGGCAGAAAGCCCATCTCGCGATAGGCCTCGACGCCTAGCGCGCCGTGCCGCTTGGACAGTTTGGCGCCGTCCGGGCCGTGGATCAGCGGGATATGCGCCATCTTGGGCACGGCCCAGCCGAGCGCCTGATAGATCTGCGTCTGCCGGGCGGCGTTGGTCAGGTGGTCGACGCCGCGGATGACATGGGTGACGCCCATGTCGTGGTCGTCGACCACGACGGCGAGCATGTAGGTCGGCGTGCCGTCCGAGCGCAGCAGGACGAGGTCGTCGAGGTCCTTGTTGGGGATGACGACACGCCCCTGCACCAGATCGTCGATGACCGTCTCGCCCTCGGTCGGCGCCTTGAGGCGGATCGCGGGCGAGACGCCGGCCGGCGCGTCGGCGGCCGGGCGGTCGCGCCAGCGGCCGTCATAGCGCGGCGGCCGGCCCTCAGCCTGGGCGAGGGCGCGCATCTGCTCGAGCTCCTCGGCCCCGGCGTAGCAGCGATAGGCGCGCCCGTCGGCGAGCATCTGATCGACCGCCTCGCGATGGCGGTCGGCGCGCGCGAACTGGAAGGTCGGCTCGCCGTCCCAGTCGAGGCCGAGCCACTTCAGCCCGTCGAGGATGGCGTCGATGGCGCCTTGCGTCGAGCGCGCGCGGTCCGTGTCCTCGATCCGGAGCAGCATCTTGCCGCCGAGCGACCTGGCGAACAGCCAGTTGAACAGCGCCGTGCGCGCCCCGCCGATGTGGAGGAAGCCGGTCGGGGAGGGCGCGAAGCGTGTGACGACGGTCTCGGTCACGTCTGGCGGTCCGTCTGAAAGGGCGATGATGGCGGCGCTGGCCGCGCGGGCGCGACCGTGTAGCATGACGCGCGGACGGGGGAAAAGACGCCCATGGCGCGCGGTCCGGAGCGTGCGAGGCTGAGAGCGGGCGCGATCGCCGCGCCGGCCGGCGTGCGCCCGGACCAACGGGCCCTGGTCCGGCTTTCCTCGTCCCTGCGCGACTGGCTGCTGGCGCGGCTCGCGGAAGAAGCGGAGGCGGGTCGGCCCGCGCTGTGGCTGCCTGTCGCCGTCGGGATCGGGGTCGCGGTCTATTTCGCCGCCGCGCGGGAGCCGGAGTTTTGGGTCGCCGTCGTCGCCTTCGCTGCTTCCTTGGCGCTGGTGGTCGCCGCTCGAAAGCGCTTCGTCGCGCTGGGCCTTGCGCTGGCTCTCGCCGGCGTCGCGGGCGGCTTCCTCGCCGCAAAGACCGCGACGTTGCGCGCCGAGGCGCCGCTTCTGCAGCGGACGATGCGGGCGGAGGTCGTCGGGCGCGTGCTGTCGGTCGAGCCGCGCCAGCAGGGGCGCCGGCGGGTGACCCTCGCCGTCGAGCGCTTCGGCGCGATGGACGACGGGGAGGGGCCGCGAAAAGTCCGCGTGACGCTGGGGGCCAAACCGGCCTTTTCGGCGGGCGAGCGGATATCGCTCACCGCCTGGTGGCGCCCGCCTGACGGACCTGTGCGGCCGGGCGGCTACGACTTCGCGCGCGTCGCTTATTTCCAGGGGCTCGGCGCCAGCGCCTTCGCACCCTCGAACGTGAAGGCGCTCGGCCGCGCCGAAAGCGAAGGTTTTTTGAGCGACGCGGCGGCCGCGCTGGAGCGGCTGCGGGAACGGCTGACGACCCGCATCTCGACCGCGATCGGCGGGCCGGAAGGAACCGTCGCCGCGGCGCTCGTCACCGGCGTGCAGGGGCCGATCCCCCAGCAGACCGAAGACGAACTTCGCGCCGCTGGCCTCAGCCACATCCTGTCGATCTCCGGGCTCCACATGGCGCTGATCGCAGGCACGCTTTTCTGGCTCGCCCGGGCGGCGTTCGCGCTGTTTCCCGCGATCGCGCTGCGCTGGCCGATCAAGGGGCTGTCCGCCGCTTTCGCGCTCGCGGGGGCGACCTTCTATCTCGCGCTCTCCGGGGCCGAGGTCGCGACCCAGCGCTCCTATGTGATGATCGCGATCGCCTTCCTCGCCATCATCTTCGGCCGGGCGGCGATCTCCGCCCGGAACCTCGCGCTCGCCGCGCTGGTCGTGCTGGTCTGGACGCCCGAGGCGATGCTCGGGCCGAGCTTCCAGATGTCCTTCGCGGCGGTGGCGGCGCTCGTCGCCTGGTTCGAGACGCGGCGCGACAGGCCCGCTTCGCCCGCGCCCGAGACCGCTGCTGGGCGCTTCTGGCGGGCCGTCACGGCCGCGTGCGTCCTCGCGGTGATGACGACCCTCATCGCGGGCCTCGCGACCGCGCCCTTCGCCGCCTACCACTTTCACCGCGTCACGCCCTACGCGCTCGCCGGCAACGCGCTGGCGACGCCGCTCCTCAGCCTGATCGTCATGCCGAGCGTGGTCGGCGGCCTGATGTTCGCGCCGCTCGGCCTCGACGGCGTCTGGTGGGACCTGATGGGGCTCGGCCTTTCGGGCGTGCTTGCGGTCGCGAGGGCGGTCGCCTCGTGGCCGGGCTCCGAGCGCAACGTGCTCGCCTTCGGCCAAGGCGCGCTGACGCTGTTCGCGCTCGGGATCGTGTGGCTCTGCCTGTGGCGTACGGCGCTTCGATGGGCGGCGGTTCCGATCCTCGCCTTGGCGCTGGCGCTCGCGGCGTTTCCGGCGCGGCCAGACCTGGTGATCGACGCCGCTGGTCGCTCGCTCGCCGCGCGCGGTCCGGACGGACGGCTCCACCTCGTCAACGAGAAGTCAACGAGCTTTTCGGGCCGGGTCTGGCTGGCGGCCGACGCCGCTCCGGCGCCAGCAAAGAGGGCGGCCGGCGACGTGCGCTGCGACGACTACGGCTGCACGGCGCCGCTCGCAGGCGGCGGGATCGTCTCGCTGGTCAAGGACGCCCGCGCCTTCGACGAGGACTGCCGGATCGCCGCGGTGATCGTCACGTCGTTGAAGGCGCCGCCGGCCTGCGCCGAGATGGCGGCCGTGATCGACCGCGACGCGTTGGACGCGACGGGCTCGCTGGAGCTCACTCGGGACGGCGCCGCCTTCCGCGCCGTGTCGGCGCGCGATCCGGCCGGCGCGCGGCCATGGGAGCGCCGGGGGACTTCTCCGCCGTCGGAGGAGGCGCTTCGGCTCGTCTTCGCGCCGAAGGCGGCGACGCCAACCCCTGTTCGGGAGCGACCGGTCGACCCGACGGATGACGACGAGGCGGAACGCGCTCCCGAGGATGATCCCGCTTCGGCTTCCGACTGAAGCGCGATCCCTCCCCTTGTAAAGGGGAGGGCAGGGTGGGGT
>JADBEO010000045.1 GCA_031316315.1 Chelatococcus sambhunathii | reverse complement strand
CCCTCCCGACCCCGGCATCGCCGGGGCCACCCTCCCCGTCCAACTTTGCTGTTGCAAAGTTGGTGCTCCAAAAGGTCCAAGTCGGGAGCACCCGAGTTGGAAGCGCGGGGCAGGGATCAGAAAGAGTTCAAGATGCCCCGTTCCCCCGTCATGCAGGTCATGGTTCAGGCCGTCACCAAGGCCGGACGCACGCTGCGTCGCGACTTCGGCGAAGTCGAGCAGCTTCAGGTCTCGATGAAGGGGCCCGGCGACTTCGTCTCGGCCGCCGATCGCAAGGCCGAGGAGACGCTGCGCGCCGAGCTCGAGCGGGCCCGTCCGGGCTACGGCTTCCTGATGGAGGAGAGCGGGACCGTCGCGGGAACCGACCCCGACCACCGCTGGATCGTGGACCCGCTCGACGGCACGACGAACTTCCTGCACGGCCTTCCGGTCTTCGCGATCTCCGTCGGCCTGGAGCGCGCCGGGCAGATCGTCGCCGGCGTCGTGTTCAACCCGATCACGGACGAGCTCTACACCGCCGAGCGCGGCGGCGGCGCCTTCATGAACGATCGGCGCCTGCGCGTGGCGGCGCGCCGCGACTTCCATCAGGCGGTGATCGCGACCGGAATCCCCCATCTCGGCAAGCCGGGCCACGACCAGTTCCGCGAGGAGCTGTCGCGCGTCCAGGCGAAGGCCGCCGGCGTGCGCCGCTTCGGCTCGGCCGCGCTGGACTGCGCGATGGTCGCCGCCGGCCGCATGGACGGCTACTGGGAGAGAAACCTCAAGGCCTGGGATCTGGCGGCCGGCATCCTCCTCATCAAGGAGGCCGGCGGCTTCGTCACCGACATCCAGGGCCACGACAACGTGCTGACCTCCGGCACGATCGTCGCCGGCAACGAGGCCATCCACGGCGAACTGCTGAAGCTCGTGAAGAGCTGAGAAGCGCGAAACGCACGGCCACCGTGGCCGCCAGTCACTTTTTGCCTTGAGCGAAGCGTGATCTATGGTCCGGCGTATCAGCACGCGCAGGCGGCCGAACCCTATGTCCTTCACCGAGCTCGATCCCTACAAGCTCTCCTCGCCCAGGGTCTTCCTGCTCAGGATGACGATCTTCCTGGCGCTGGCCGCGTTCGTCGCGCTGATCCTGAACCAGCAGATCAAGAAGGCGTTCCTCGCCAATCCCGGCCTCAACTCGCTGATCTTCGCGGTGCTGTTCATCGGCATCCTGCTGACGTTCAGGCAGGTCGTGCGGCTGTTTCCCGAGGTCCGCTGGGTCAACGACTTCCGCATGTCGGAGCCGGGCCTGGCGCTCCGCGAACAGCCGCGCCTGCTCGCGCCGATGGCGTCGCTGCTCGGCGACCGGCTGACGAACGGCGCGCCGATCGGCACGGCGCTGATGCGTTCGATCCTCGATTCGATCGGCACGCGCCTCGACGAGGCCCGCGAGATCGGGCGTTACCTCACCGGCTTGCTGGTCTTCCTCGGCCTGCTCGGCACCTTCTGGGGCCTGTTGGAGACGGTCGGCTCGATCTCGAACGTCATCACCTCGCTCGGCGGCGGCAGCAGCCAGGACACCGGCGTGCTGTTCGAGGAGCTGAAGTCCGGCCTCTCCGGCCCGCTCGCAGGCATGGGCACCTCGTTCTCCGCCTCGCTGTTCGGCCTCGCCGGCTCGCTCGTGCTCGGCTTCCTCGACCTGCAGGCCGGGCAGGCGCAGAACCGCTTCCACAACGAACTCGAGGACTGGCTGGCGGCGGCCGTCTCCGCCGCGGACGCGCCGCATGAGGACACGCCGCGCGCCGTCGCCGCCGGCGCCGCTCCGACGTCCGACCTCGCGGCTGCGATCGACCGGCTGAACCGCTCGCTTTCGGAGGGCGGCGACAAGGCCTCGAGCCGAGCCACCGCTCATCTCGCGGAAGGCATTCAGGGTCTCGTGAAGCACATGCGCTCCGAACAGCAGATGATCCGCGACTGGGTGGAGAGCCAGTCGAACCAGCAGAGCGACATCAAGGAGCTGCTGGAGCGCCTGCTCGCCGAACGAGAGCGGGAGCGGTCGTGACGCCATGGCGCTGAGCTCGCGCCGCCGGTATCGCGCGGTCGACTACTGGCCGGGTTTCGTCGACGCGCTGTCGACGCTGCTGCTCGTCATCATCTTCCTGCTCACGGTGTTCATGATCGCGCAGTTCCTGCTCGGGCGGGAGGTGACCGGCAAGGACACGGCGCTGCAGCGCCTGAACGCGCAGATCGAGGAGCTGACCGAACTGCTGGCTCTCGAGCGCGCGAGCGGGCGGACCGCGAAGGAGGACGTCGCCAACATGCGGGCCAGCCTGCTGGCCATCGAATCCGAGCGCGACCGCCTGAAGGCCGACGCGGAGAGCGGCGCCGCCCGCGCCTCCGCCGAGGGCGGACGGGCGAGCGAGCTCTCCGGCGCGCTCGACAAGGAGAAGGAGCTTTCCGCCCAGGCTCGCAGCCAGGTCGAGTTGCTCAATCAGCAGATCTCCGCGCTACGCCGCCAGATCGCCGCGCTCGAGGACGCGCTCAACGCCTCCGAGAACCGCGACCGCGAGAGCCAGGCGAAGATCGCCGACCTGGGCTCGCGCCTCAACGTCGCCCTCGCCCAGCGCGTTCAGGAACTCAACCGCTACCGCTCCGACTTCTTCGGGCGGCTGCGCCAGATCCTCGCCGACCGGCCGGACGTGCGGGTCGTCGGCGACCGTTTCGTGTTCCAGTCGGAGCTGTTCTTCGACACCGGCAAGGCCGACCTGACCGAGGCCGCCAAGCCGGAGCTCGACAAGCTTGCGAGCGCGCTGATCCAGCTCACCCAGGACATTCCGCCGGACATCAACTGGGTGATGCGCGTGGACGGCCACACCGACATCCGCCCGACGCGCGGCGCCTTCGCGTCGAACTGGGAGCTGTCGGCCGACCGGGCGATCGCGGTCGTCCAGTATCTCGTCTCAAAAGGCGTCCCGCCCCAGCGCCTCCTCGCCGCCGGCTTCGGCGAGTTCCAGCCGCTCGACACGGCCGAGAACGACGAGGCCTACAAGAAGAACCGCCGCATCGAGCTGAAACTGACGGAGCGATAGCAGGCCGGTCTCAGGCGTCGGACGGCCAATCCCGCGCTCCGTGCTGTACGAAAAGCAGTTCGACGCGGGTCTCGGTCACGCGATAGGCGACGATGTATGGCGTGCCCGTCACCACGAGTTCCCGCGTTCCCTCGATGTCGCCGCGTCTGCCGAGGAAACGGTTGCGGGAGAGCAGCCGCTCCGCGCCGCCGTCGATTTGGTTGACGATGCGGTGGGCGGCGCGCGGATTTTCGCTCGGCGATGAAGTCGCCGATGGCTGCGAGCTCTGTCAGGTAGCGGCGCGTCCTGACGATCTTCACGGGCGAAGATCAGTCGGCCGCATATCGGTTCAGAACGGCGGCGACCTCTTCCTCAGACGCGAACTCGCCGCGATCCGCCTGGGCGAGACCCTGCTCGATTCCCGCAACCCAGCGCTCCTGCCACGCGAGCGTCCGGCCATGAGAGAGCGCCTCTTCGATGATACGGCCGCGCGTCAGCGTCGAGCGCTCAGCCAGCGCGTCAATGCGACGATCGAGATCTTCGGGAATGGCGTCTTTGTCCATGACGCAAGTTTCGCATGGGGCTCGACGGCGCGCCAGAACGATCGCCAAGCGATCAGGCTACAGCTTCTTCCTCAGGAAATACCGCGTCACCCCATCCGGATGGTCCGGCATCGAGCCGAACACGGCGAATCCTCGGCGCTCGTAGAACCGCCTGTTCGGTTCGCCGAAACAGTCGATCCAGGCGTTGGCGCAGCCGCGGCCGCGCGCGATGTCTTCGGCGCGCTTGATCAGCGTGGCGCCAAGGCCCCTGCCCCGCATGATTTCCGGCACGAACAGCAACTCGATGAACAGCCAGCCATATGACGTGCGCCCCCAAAGCCCGCCGACGGTCTCGCCGCCCTCGCGGAGCAGCACGGCGAGTGGGCGGATGTCGGAGGGGCCGTAGGTTGCGTTGTTGAACGCGACGAGCCCGCGCAGGATCGCGGCGCGATCATCCTGGTTCGGCTCTTCGGGTGCTGCGATTTCAACGGTCATGACGGCCTCCGCGCGTCGCTTTCGCAGCTCGAGCACCTATCGACAAGGCCGACCCGCCGAAGGACGCGCTTCTGGACGGTCCTCATCCTGAGGAGCTTCGCGCCAGCGAAGCGTCTCGAAGGACGCGCTTCGTTTGTGGAAACGTCCCGCCCGGCGCCGAACCGCGTGCCTCGAGACGGCGGCCCTCAGGCCGGCTCCCCAGCATGAGGAAGGCTGGGTATTGGAGAAATCACCCCAGCTTCGCGTCGATCTCTCGGCTCATGCCGGCGTGCACGATCCAGCGCCAGAGCGTCGCGGCGAAGGTGCGGAAGCAGACGAGCTCGTAGGTCGGGGCGTCGTCGGCCTGCCAGAGTGTGACGGCGATCGAGGCGGCGTGCGTCAGCGCGACGTCGCCGGTCGCGAAGGTGCGCGGATGGAGATCGAGCGAGATCAGCGTCGCCAGCGTCTCGCGGGCCTTCGGGCCGGAAATTGAGAGTACGGCGCGGCCGTCCGACTGGTCGGAGACCGCTACCGGGAGCGTGGAGAAATCCGTCTCGGCGGACGAGGAGGCCAGCCACCTACCCGGTCCGGCCCAGGCGAAGGCGACAGGTCCGGAGACGGACCGCTTCGGCGTCGTCGGCAGCTCCACTCCGAAGGCCTCCCGCACGGTCGCCGCCAGTTCCGCCTCGCGACCCCGGAAGGCGGAGATTTGCGCGAGGCGCAGGTCGAGACGTTCGCGGAGAACGACCCCGGCCTTGCCATGAGCTGAGACCTCGGTCGCGACATGCGGGCGAAGCGGCGATTTGGCGATCAGGGCTTCAGGCACGGAGGCGCGCTCCTTCCGGATCGACGAAGACAGGGGAGACGACCTCGACCTCGACGTCGCCGTGGCGCAGCGGATCGTGGGCGATCACGACCTCGCCCATGCGCTCCTCGGCGCGCGCGAGGAAGCCGAGCCCGATCCAGTGCCCGTTCGAGGGAGAATAGGCCGTCGAGGTGACATAGCCGTCGTCATCGGCCGCGACGGTCTCGGCCCCGCGCGCCACAAGATGGGCGCCGGAGCGCAGCCGCGCCGCACGGTCGACGGGACGGAAGCCGACGAGCCGCGGCCGGGCCGGATCGGCGAGGCCCTCGCGGCCCGCCATAGCGCGGCCGATGAAGTCCTTCTTCTTGGACATCATGCGCCCCATGCCGAGATCGGCCGCTGTGGTCGTGCCGTTCAGCTCGGGACCGGCGGCGTGGCCCTTCTCGATGCGCATGACCGCGAGCGCCTCGGCGCCGTAGGGACAGATCCCGAAAGGCTCGCCCGCCTTGATGATGGCGCGGATCATGGCGTCGCCGTAGCGCGCGGGAACCGCCAGCTCGTAGGCGAGCTCGCCCGAAAAGGACAGCCGGAACAGCCGGGCCTTCACGCCGCCGCAGACGGTGAGCTCCGTCGCGCCCATGTAGGGCAGCGCCTCGTTGGAGACGTCGAAGCCTTCGTCGACCAGCGCCGCCACCACCTCGCGCGAGCGCGGGCCGGCGATGGCGTATTGCGCCCACTGATCGGTGACTGAGGCGAAGGAGACGTCGAGCTCCGGCCACAGCCACTGCCGGCAGTATTCGAGGTGGCGCATGACGGCGGCGGCGTTCGCCGTGGTGGTCGTCATGTAGAAATGCGTGTCGCCGAGACGCGTGGTCGTGCCGTCGTCCATCGCCATCCCGTCCTCGCGCAGCATCAGGCCGTAGCGCGCCTTGCCGACGGCGAGCGAGGAGAAGGCGTTGATGTACACGCGATCGAGGAACGTCCCCGCGTCGGCGCCGTGCACGTCGATCTTGCCGAGGGTCGAGGCGTCGTAGACCCCGACCTTCGAGCGCACGGTCATGACCTCGCGCATCGTGGACTCGAACCAGTCCTTCTCGCCCGGTCTCGGAAAATAGGCGGCGCGCATCCACTGACCGGTCTCGGTGAAGACCGCGCCCTGCTCCTCGGCCCAGAAATGCGAGGGCGGCAGGCGGGTCGGCTTGAACTCCTTGCCGCGATGCGCGCCGGCGAGCGCGCCGATCGCGACCGGCGCGAAGGGCGGGCGCGACAGCGTCATGCCCGTCTGCGGGACGGTGCGGCCTGTGACGTCCGCCATGATGGCGAGGCCGAGGACGTTGGCCGTCTTGCCTTGGTCGGTCGCCATGCCGAGCGTCGTGTAGCGCTTCAGGTGCTCGACCGAGACGAAGCCCTCGCGGGCCGAGAGCTCGACGTCCTTGACCGTCACGTCGTTCTGGAAGTCGACGAAGGCCTTGGCGCTTGTCGAGGGCGAGCGCCAGGGACCGCTTCCATAGACGACGTCCGGTTCCGGATCGACCGGGGGAGCTTCGAAGCCCGACGCGGAGAACCCGCAATCGGAGGCGGCCTCCGCGCCCGCCCTCGCGCCCGCCGCGATGGATTCGGCCAGACCGTACTCGCCGGCGGCGGCTCCGATGACTGTCATGCCGGGCGGGCAGCCGCCGGGCAGGAAGGCGGCTCGCTCCTCGTCCCAGGAAGGTTTCCCGCCGAGATGGGTCGAGAGCTGCATGGACGGGTTCCAGCCGCCGGAGACCGCGACGAGGTCGCACTCCATCCTGAGCGCGCGGCCGCTCGAATCCGCGATCTCGCAGCCGCTCACTCCGCGCCAGCCGGTCGCGCGGGCGATCGAGCCGCCGATAATCAGCGGCGCCTTGGCGGCCTTGGCGGCCGTGTGCAGCGCGGCGGCGTCGCCGCGCGCGTCCACCACGGCCGCGATCTCGACGCCCGCGACGGTAAGGTCGAGCACGGTCTGGGCGGCGTCGGAATTATTGGCGTAGACGACGGCTCGCCGTCCCGGCGCGACTCCGTAGCGGTTGAGATAGGTGCGGGCCGCGCTGGCCAGCATCACGCCGGGCAGGTCGTTGTTTCCGAAGGCGATCGGGCGCTCGAGCGAGCCCGCCGCCAGCACCGCGCGCTTCGCAACGATGCGCCAGAGCCGCTGGCGCGGCTGATGCGGCCCCGGGACCGCAAGGTGGTCCGAGACCCGCTCCAGCGCGGCGTAGACCCCGCCGTCATAGGCGGCGAGGACGGTCGTGCGGCGCAGCACGGTGACTTCGGGCAGGCTTTCGAGCTCGGCCACGCCCTTAGCCGCCCAGTCCGAGGCCGGCTCGCCGCCGATGATGCGCCGCTCGGCGTTCAGCCGCCCGCCGAGGAGGAAATCCTCGTCGGCGAGGATGACCCGCGCGCCCGAGCGGCCAGCCGCGAGCGCGGCCGCAAGTCCGGCCGGGCCGGCGCCGACGACGAGCAGGTCGCAATGCGCCGTGAACTTCTCATACTCGTCCGGATCGGCCGCCTCGGCGGCCCGGCCGAGGCCTGCGGCGCGGCGGATCATCGGCTCGTACAGCTTTTCCCAAAGCTTGGCCGGCCACATGAAGGTCTTGTAGTAGAATCCCGCGACGAAGACGGGGCTCGCCAGCTGGTTGACCGACATCAGGTCGAAGGCGAGCGAGGGCCAGCGGTTCTGGCTCTGCGCCTCGAGGCCGTCGAACAGCTCGACGGTCGTCGCCTTCGTGTTCGGCTCGCGTCGGGCGCCCGAGCGAAGCTCGACCAGCGCGTTCGGCTCCTCCGAACCAGAGGCGATCACGCCGCGCGGCCGATGATACTTGAACGAGCGCCCGACGAGCCGCACCCCGTTCGCGAGCAGCGCGGAGGCCAGCGTGTCGCCCGCATGCCCCTCATAGCTCTTGCCGTCGAAGCGGAAGCCGACGGTCCGCGCGCGGTCGACGAGGCCGCGGGACGGCAGGCGGTGGGACTGAGCCATCACGCGGCTCCCTTCGAGCGCGCCGGAGCCACGTCCCGGGCGGCTTCCACCTGCGAGATCGCGTGGGTGCGGGTGTCGCGGGTGACGACCAGCCAGGACTGGCAGCCGCTGGCGTGCTGCCACAGCTCGCGATGCTCGCCGGCGGGGTTTTCGCGGAGATAGACGTAGTCCGAGAAGGCGGCCTCCGCCGCGTCGGGGGCGGGGCGCGTCAGCGTCGCGTCGCCGAGATAGGAGAACTCGTCGACCCCGCGCGGGCCGCAATGGGGGCAGGCGATGCGCATGGCTTCAGCGCCTCAATGCAGGTTCGGTTGGGCGCCCACGCCCTTTTCGTCGATCAGTCGCCCGGTGGCGAAGCGGTCGAGGCGATAGGCCGTCGCGACGGGATGCGGCGCGTCGCGGGCGATGAGATGGGCGAAGCAGTCGCCAGCGGCGGGCGTCGCCTTGAAGCCGCCGTAGCACCAGCCGGCGTTCAGATAGAGGCCCTGGACGGGCGTCATGTCGATGATCGGGGAGCCGTCCATCGACATGTCCATGATCCCGCCCCAGGAGCGCAGCATGCGCACTCGGCCGATCGACGGCATCAGCGCCATGCCGCCCTCGCAGACGTCCTCGACAGTCGGCAGGTTCCCGCGCTGGGCATAGGAGTTGTAGCCGTCGATGTCGCCGCCGAAGACCAGCCCGCCCTTGTCGGACTGGGAGATGTAGAAATGCCCCGCGCCGAAGGTGCAGACCGTGTCGATGAAGGGCTTTATGCCCTCTGAAACGAAGGCCTGCAGCACATGCGACTCGATCGGCAGGCGCATGCCCGCCATGGCCGCGACGCGAGAGGAGTTGCCGGCGGTCGACAGGCCGACCTTGTTCGCGCCGATGAAGCCTCGCGACGTCTCAACGCCCTTGATGCGGCCGTCCTCGATGCGGAAGCCCGTGACCTCGCAGTTCTGGATGATGTCGACCCCAAAGCCGTCCGCCGAGCGGGCGTAGCCCCAGGCGACGGCGTCGTGGCGCACCGTGCCGCCGCGCTTCTGACGCAACGCGCCCTTGATGGGAAAGCGCGCATTGTCGAAATCGAGCATCGGCAGGATGCGCTTCAGCTCCGGGACGTCGAGGAGTTCGGAGTCGACGCCGTGCATGCGCATCGCGGTCCCGCGCCGGACATAGGCGTCGCGCTGGCCGTCGGAGTGGAACAGGTTCACGACGCCGCGCTGCGAGACCATCGCGTTGTAGTTGAGGTCCTGCTCCAGCCCCTCCCAGAGCTTCATGGAGTGCTCGTAGAACGGGATGTTGCCCGGCAGCAGGTAGTTCGAGCGCACGATGGTGGTGTTGCGCCCGACATTGCCGCCGCCGATCCAGCCCTTCTCGAGCACCGCGACGTTGCGGACGCCGTAGGTCTTGGCGAGGTAATGGGCGGTCGCGAGGCCGTGTCCGCCGCCGCCGACGATGACGACGTCATAGGCGGGCTTGGGGTCCGGCGAGCGCCAGGCCGGCTTCCAGCCGGTGTGGCCGCGCAGGGCCTCGCGCAACACGGAGAAGATCGAATAGCGGTCGGTCGACATGCCCGCTCCGGCTCGCCTGTCAGGACCATTGCTTGGTCGCACGGGGCCGGCTTATACGGAATATAAATAGCGCTTATGGAGGTCGGCCGTGGCCGGGCCGCGCGATGAGTTCCCCTTCTCCTTCGCCGAACTCAACGCCTTTCTCGCCGTCTGCGACGAGGGCACGATCAGCGCCGCCGCGCGGCGCCTCGGCGTCACGCAGCCGGCGGTCTCGATCGCGCTCGGCGAACTCGAGGCGCGGCTCGGGACAAGGCTCGTCGACCGCGCGGTCCGCCCGCCGGTGCTGACGCCGGCCGGCGCGCTGCTGCGTCAGCGGGCGAGCGCGCTGCTGTCCGAAGCGCGGCTCATCGCGCCCGAGATGCGGGAGATCGACCGCGGCCGGCTCCCCTTGCTCAGGATCGGCGTCATCGACTCGCTCGCCCGCTCGCTGACCGACGTCCTCGTCCGCACCGCCTCCGAGATGGCCGACGAGGTCGCGATCCAGGCGGGGCTCACGGCCGGCCACGCCAGCAACCTTCTCACTCGCAAGCTCGACGTCATGTTCGGCCTCGACGACCTCGCCGACGTGCCTGACCTCGAGCGCTGGCCGATCCTGACCGAACCTTATGTGCTCGCCCTGTCGCCGGGGCTCGCGCCGCCAGCCACGCTCGACGACCTCCGGTCGCTCGCCGCAGAGAACGAGTTCGTCCGCTATTCCGCCCGATCCTCCACCGGCGTCGACATCGATCGGCATCTGAGGCGGCTCGGCCTGAATTTTCCGCGGCGGCTGGAGTTCGACACGCCCTATGGCGTCCTCATCCCGCTCGCCTCCGGACGCAGCTTCGCGATCACCACGCCGATCTGCCTGATCGAAAGCGGCGTCGCGCCGGACGCGGTGGTCTGCGCGCCCCTGCCCGGCCCGCGCCTGACGCGCTCGGTGACGCTCGTCGGCCATCCCGACCGCCGGCGCCGGGCGCCGAAGATCCTCGCCGAGGCGGCCCGAAGGGAGTTGCGGGCGAGCGTGACGTCACGGCTTTCCAGAATCGCGCCGGCGCTCGCCCGGTCGGTGGCGGTCGTCGACGACTAACGGCGGGAGCCGCGACGTCTCGACATGGGCCCCATGAGTTGGAAAAAGCGCGCCGATAGATTATGTGCAGACGAAAGCGCGGCTTTAGAATATTTACGCATGTTCTAAACGTTGAATTATGTCGCTGGCGGCGCGCCGCCTCTCAACGGCGAGACCGGAATGAGCAAGTATCTCGAAGAGCGGGTGACCGACGTCCGCCATTGGACCGAAACGCTGTTTTCCTTCCGCACCACGCGCGATCCCGCTTTCCGCTTCCGGAACGGCGAGTTCACGATGGTCGGGATCGAGGTCGACGGCCGGCCCCTCGTGCGCGCCTATTCGGTCGCGAGCGCGAACTACGAGGACCAGCTCGAGTTCTTCTCGATCAAGGTGCAGGACGGCCCCCTCACCTCGCGGCTCCAGCATCTCAAGGTCGGCGACCCGATCATGGTCGGCAAAAAGCCGACCGGCACGCTGGTGCTCGACAATCTGGCGCCGGGCAAGAACCTCTATTTGCTCGGCACCGGTACGGGTCTCGCGCCCTTCCTGTCGATCATCAAGGATCCGGAAGCCTATGAGCGCTTCGAGAAGGTCATCCTGGTCCATGGCTGCCGCCATGTCCGCGAGCTCGCCTATGGCGATTTCATCGAGGACCACCTGCCGAACGACGAGCTGCTCGGCGAGATGGTGCGCGACCGGCTGATCTACTACCCGACCGTGACGCGCGAGCCGTTCAAGCACCAGGGCCGCATCACCAACCTGATGGCGTCGGGCAAGCTGTTCGAGGACATCGGCCTGCCCGCGATGTTGATCGAGAACGACCGCTTCATGATCTGCGGCGGCCCCGGCATCCTGGCCGACGCGCGCCAGATGCTGCTCGACCAGCACTATGTCGAGGGCAACCACGGCGAGGCCGGCCACTTCGTGATCGAAAAGGCCTTTGTCGAGAAGTGACGGAGGGCGGCGCGCCCTCCAGTCCTACAGGTCGAAATCGCCGATCGTCAGCGAAGCGACCGGCGAAGTAAGCTGAATGTTAAAATCGGCCACTCCGTCGCCGTTGGTGTCGCCTGAAACCAGGATGTCCCGGCTCGGATCGTTGCCGAAGTGGCTCCAACGCAGCTGCCCGACGACGCCCGTGAAGGCGTCTGTCCCGATGAAGGCGAAGTCCTGATCGCCCTTGAGGTTGACGTTGGCGTCGACCCCGGAAAGATCGATCAGATCGTGGTCGCCGTAATCATTGAAGTCGGCGATGTTGGCGACGCCGACGATCTTCCCCTTGAATAAGAAAACATCGTCGCCGGAATCGCCGAAAAGGCCGTCCTGTCCGCCGCCGCCATTGATCGTGTCGTCGCCGTTGCCGCCCTCGATGTGGTTGAAGCCATCGTCGCCGGTCAGCTTATCGTCGTAATAGGTGCCGCGAATGTTCTCGAAGCCGACGATCTTGTCCCGCCCCTCGCCGATCTTCTGCACGCCGTGATTGGCGAGCGAAACCGTCACGCCATGGTCGTTGCTCGAACCGAAACCGAGCGTGTCTTCGCCGGCCCCGCCCTTCAGCACGTCGTCGCCAAGTCCGCCATAGATCGTATCGTCGCCGGCGCCGCCGATAAGAGTGTCGTCTCCGTAATTGCCCGAAAGCGCGTTCGCCTGCGCGTCGCCGGTCAGCTTGTCGTCGCCGTTACCGCCATAGGCGCCCTCGATCGAGATCAGTTTGATAGTCTCTCCGCCCCCGACCTTTTGAAACCCGGTGTCGCGCAGGTCGATCTCGACGTCGGTTTTGCCGCCGAAAGCAACAGCCACGAGATCCAGTCCGGCGCCGCCGTCGGCGACGTCCTTGCCGCTATCGATGCCGAAGATGTCGTTCCCGTCGCCTCCGAACAGCCGGTCGTCTCCCGCGCCTCCGATCAACTGGTCTTGCCCGTCGCCGCCCTGCAGCGTGTCGTCATGCCGCCAGCCGGTCATCAGGTCGTCGCCGGCTGAGCCGGTGATGTCCATCTTGCCGAGGAGATCATAGAACTCCTTGGCGCTGTCGAGGCCCGCGAGCTTCGACGCCTTGATGTCGATGTCGGTGATGGTCGCCTGCAATTCTTCGCCGATGAAGATTCTGCAGCTGGTCACGTGGCCGTCGGTCGGTCGCCCTTTGCCGTTGTATTCCAGGGCTTCTCCATTGAACTGAAGGGAGATCTGATTGGCGCCCGTGAGGACGTACGTGGTTGAACTGCCGTCCCTAACGAGCCCGCGTCCGAACATGAAGCTGGGTGCATAGACGCCGTAGTTCAGATCATTGGGATCATCGAGCGGCGCGTATTCGATCGTCGACATGGATCCCCGCACAACCAAAGAGGTAGGCTGGCGGGGAGCCTTGTCCGAAAAAGAACCAAAATCAATCCAAAAATAACGCTGCTAGAGCAAGACGCCTCAAGCCAGCGTTTCTTCCGCGATCTGCCGTACGCGCCTGAAGGCCGCGACGGCCGCGGCCTCGGCGCGAGCGTCCTCTTCTTCCGTCAGCTCCACGGCGTCGAGCGCCTGCGTGAAGCGCCGCCAGTGCAACCCCCTCCCTTCGGGATGCGCCGCGAGATGGCGCGCGCCACGGTCTGCGCCGAGCCCGAGCTTCTCCGCTTCCTTGAACAGGAAGGCGGCGCCGAGGCTCGATCCTTCCGCGACATAGAGCCAGCCCAGCGCGGCCGGCGCGTCTTTGGGATCGAGCGCCGCCGGCTGGTCCGCAGGGGGCGTCGCCCCGATATCGGTGATGTCGCGGTCGATCTCGGCGAGCTTCGCCCGCTCCGGAAGGTCCGGCACGAGCGCGATCAGCGCGGGCTCCCGGTAGAGCGGCGCGATCTCCGCGTGGAAGCGCCGCTGCATGGCGAGAAAGAGAGCGTAGCGCTCCAGGCTCGAGAACAGGTCGGCGCCGGACATGCGGGCGTCGAGCGCCTCGTGCAGATCTCCGGTCGCGGCCTTCAGCCGTTTCGCCCGGCTTTCCACCCTGAGGGCGGGATCGGCCACGGCTTGGATGTCGGACATGTCAAAGATTCCCCGATAAGGCGTCCGCCGCGACGGGAGCCGCGGCGGACGGGAACGCAGCTTCAGCCCGGCGATCAGCCGAACAGGAAGTCGCTCTTGTGAAGGTCGTCGAGCGAGGTGTCGACCAGAGTGAGCTTGGAGCCGTCGTCGAACTTGATGACGACGTTGTCGCCCTTCTCCTTGGCGGCGTCCAAGACCTCGGCGAACGACGAGAACTGGCCGGAGTGGAAGTCGATGACGTCGCCCTTGCCTTTGCCGCCTTCGAAGTCGAGGATCTTGTCGCTTCCGGAGCCCGTCCCGAAGACGAAGACGTCGTTTCCGTCGTCGCCGGTCAGCTTGTCGTTGCCGGCGCCGCCGTTGATCTTGTCGTCGCCGTCGCCGCCGTCGAACTTGTCCTTGCCTTCGCCGCCCTTCAGCGTGTCGTCGCCGCCGAAGCTGACGAAGGCGTCGTTGCCGGCGCTGCCCTTGAAGGTCAGGTCGCGGTCCGCGAGAATCTCCATGAGGACGTCGGTGTCGCCGCCCATGAGGTCGGTGAGGAGCTGGTTGACGATGCCGTCCGCGCCGGTGCTCTCCAGCCCGAGGTTGTCGAAGATCAGCGTCGCGTCGGTCGAGAAGTCGTCGCCGTTCTGGGTCACGCCGACGCCGAACTCGAGGCGGTCGATCGTGCCGCCGACCGTGTGGGTCGCGAAGTCGTAGGCGAGGTCGCCGGCCTTGCCGGAATCGATGATCAGCGCCTGTCCGCCCTCAACCGGGATCGACGTGTCCTCGCCCGACCACAGGGCGTATTCGTCGCCGCTGAAGATGTCGCCGCTGAACGCGCCGCGCCCCGCCGGGACGAAGTTGTCGGCGAAATCCTGCAGGTATGCGTTGACGTCGAGACCCTCGGTCACCTTGACGCTGGTCGCCATTTCTCAGTCCTCCTGTTCGCCCCGCCTGCATCGACGAAGCACTTGCGAATGGGGCCGCGGCGTCAGAACCGCGCCGTCGCCCCGATGGTGAAGGTTCGTCCGGGAGAGGGAGACAGCGGCGCGCCCATCGCCTCGACATAGGCGACGTCCCGCAGGTTCTCGACCGAAGCCCGGGCGGTGAAATTGTCGTTGATCTTGTAGGACGTGTAGAGATCGATCAGCGTGTACCGGTTGTACTGGTACGTCCCGGTCAGCCCGCCGATCTGGTCTTCCGGCTTCACCGCCGTGACGCGGCCCCCGACGGTGAGCTTTTGCTCGAGGAAGCGCAGTCCGCCATCGAGCGACAGCTTGCGCTTGGGCGACAGGTAGATGTTCAGCAGAGTTCCGTTGGTCGCCCCGGCGGGGATCGCGAAGCTGTCGCCGTAGTCGGCGTCGATGAGGGCCGCCGTCCCGCCGACATAGAACGAGCCGGCGTCGTAGTTCGCCTCCAGGTCGAGCCCCTTCAGCACCGTCTTGTCGTCGAGGTTGGTCGCACGGGTCAGGAAGCGGCCGCCAAGGGCGTAGCTCGACAGGGTGATGAAGTCGTTCAGGCCGGTCCGGTAGACCGCGGCCTTGGCGCGGAACGAGTCGTCCTCCGAGAGCACGCCGTCGAGCTTGACGTTGACGCCAAGCTCGACCGTCCGCGACACCTCAGGCTTGAGGTCCGGATTGGGAAGCGTCGGCAGCCCGCCGCCGATGTGCTGGCCGCCTAAGATCGCCTCCATGATGTTCGGCGGCCGGTAGCCTTCCTCGTAAGATCCGTAGACCTGCAGCCCCTTGAGCGGGGTGACCGCGAGCGTCGCCGTCGGCGAGAACCGCCCGCCCGTCATGTCGACGTCGACCCTGCGGCCCTCGTCGACGTCGAAGGCGGTGGTCGAGCCGGTCATCTGGAAGCGGTCGTAGCGGCCGCCGAGCAGGATCTTCAGCCACTCGCCATGGCTGAGTTCGGCCCGGGCGAAGCCGCCGCCGACCGTGCGCTCGCCGTCCGGGTTCGAGCCGGAGAACCAGACGCCGTTCGGATCATCGTTGGGGTCCGATCCGACCGACGCGGTCGCCGTCTTGTCGCGGAAGACCTCCGCGCCATAGCTGACGGCGACGTCGAACAGCGGGACGGAGAAGCGTGTGACGTTGGTGACCGAGCCGCCGAAGGTGTCGATCTGGTAGTCGACGTTGAAGGCGCCGTAGGGCGGGACGGCGTCTAGCCGGGGCGGCCGGTATTGCTGGTTGCCGGTGCGGCTGAAATAGGCCTTGGCGCTGAGGTCCGTCCACCAGAGCCCCGGCTTCCAGGAATAGTCCGCGACGACGTTGTGGGTCGTGACCTCGTTGGTGTCGGTGTACTGGCCGCCGCCGGTGTCGAAGCGCGCGTCGAGGCCGGTGTAGGTCAGCTTGACAGTCTGGTCGTCGGTCGGCTGCGCCGTCGCCTTCAGCAGCCAGGACCACTGGTCCTGCGTCGTGAACTCCGCAGGCTCGCCCGCGCCGCTATAGGTCAGCTCCCCGCGCTTGCCGGCGTCGTACTCTCCGAGCTTCTTGCGCCCGGCGGCGGCGACCAGCTCGAAGGCGTCGCTCACCTTGGCCGCCGCGGCCATGCTGCCGTTGAAGTCGAAGGCGTTCGTGCCCGTGGTCGCGTTGATCCGCGCGCCGTACTGCTTGTCCGGCAGGGCGACGTCGTCGAATTCGAGCGTGCGGAAGTTGACCACGCCGCCGATCACGCCGGCGCCGCCGGCCGTCGACGTCGGGCCTTTGTCGACGTCGATGCGGCTGATGAGCTCGGGGTCGATATAGGCGAAGGCGCTCGCGCCGTGGCCGGACTGCTGGAAGTTCTGCCGCGCCCCGTCGATCGACATGTTGACGCGGCCCTGGTCCTGCAGGCCGCGGATATTGACGTTCACGCCTGGGTTCTGGCGGTCGATGACGGCGTCGACGCCGGCGACGCCGCGCAGCAGATCGGAAGCGTCGCGCGCGCCGCCGCGCTGGTCGATCGCCTCCCTGCCGATCTCGGCGACGCTGCCGGGCGTCTCGTAAACGGCGTCGGAGGCGCCTAGCCAGCCAGCCTGCCGCAGCCGGCTGATCACATCGATATCCTCGAGCTGGACCGGCCCGTCGGTCTGCTCCTGCGCGCGCGCCGGCGCACAGTAGAACGCCTGCGTCAGGACGCACGTCATCAGCACGGCGGGCGCGGAAGCCCGTCGCGCGCCCCGGTTCGACACGGTCACGCCTCGATCACGAAATAGAGAATGCGGAAAGACTTTTCCGGCGACGCTTCTCTAACCGGCGTGACTTACCACGCCGGCTGCTCGGCGCCAATAACCCGTTGATTTAGCGTCAGAAATTGGAATTTAAGTTATTCCAATTCAGATCTCGCCCGAATTGTGCTGAGACCTGAGCGCGTCAGCCCGAGGCGCGCGAGGCATCGCCTGGCGACAGCCCGTGGCCGATCCGCCACAGGAGGATGACGGGCGATCCGGCGGGCAACTGTTCGATGGGCGTTCAGGCCGGCGGGCGCGGCCGCTTACGGCAGCACGGCCATGGCCTTGATCTCGGCGGGCAGGCCGCCGACGGCCTTGCCCTTCGACGCCGCGCCCTTCTTCAGGTCGACGGCGTAGAGCTTCTTCTTGAAGACGAGATAGGCCGCGTTCTTCTTGCTCTTCGAATTGTACGAGATCGCGAAGCCGACCCTCAGGGAGTCGAGGTTGACGCCCAGCTTGCCGACCTTGGAGAGCTTCGCGCCGTCGCCGTTCTGCACATAGAGTGACTTGGTCGCGACGTCGACGTCGAACAGCTCGGTATTCTTCGCGCCGTCCGTCGCGTTGGTGTAGCCGATCGCCGCGACCTTGGGCTGGCTGCCGCCCTTCTTGTAGCCGAGGTTCTTCCCCACGGAGGCTTGGCCAGTCGACGGGCTGAACGTCGCCTGGCCGCCATCGAAGAAGGAGACCAGGCGGCACTTCTTCTCGACCGGATCGCAGGCCATGGACGACGGCGGCAGGGCGACGACCCCGAGCGTCGCGATCCTCCGGACGAACCCGTTCGATCGGTCGATTTCGACGATCGCCTTGTCGATCGTCACGCCGATGAGCCGGCCTTCGCTCGGGAGGACCGCCATCGTGTTCAGGACGACCGGGCCGGAGCCGGAGTCGAGGTCGAGCGTGTCGATCAGCTTCGCCGAATCGGAGTCGACCAGGAACAGCTCGTCCCCGGACGCCCCGAGAATCGCGAGCGTCGCGGCGGACGCAGTCTGAAGAGCCGACCCGATCAGAACTGCGGCCGACAAGACCCAACCGCGACGCCGCATGTCATTTGCTCCGGATGTGCGAGACGAGAGGCGAATGGAACGAGGACTTGCGGTTCCTTGCAATTAAATAGAGCGACGTCGGTATTACTACCTAGGAACCGAGAAGCCCCGGCATGCGGCTGACGCAAGTCATGTCGCGCGGCCGCACGTCGAGCGCCTCGATTCCGGGCGACCTGCAGCGGGCGCTCTTGCGTCCTCGCCCGCTCCTTGCCGCGGCGCAAAACCCCTGATATCCGCCCGCCATGTCCGCCGAGCCCCAGAACAACATCCGCAACTTCTCCATCGTCGCCCATATCGACCATGGGAAGTCGACGCTCGCCGACCGGCTGATCCAGCTCACCGGCGGCCTGCAGGACCGCGAAATGCAGGAGCAGGTGCTCGACTCGATGGACATCGAGCGCGAGCGCGGCATCACCATCAAGGCGCAGACGGTGCGGCTCTCCTATCTGGCCAAGGACGGCCAGACCTACATCCTCAATCTCATGGACACGCCGGGCCATGTCGACTTCGCCTACGAGGTCTCCCGATCGCTGGCGGCCTGCGAGGGCTCGCTGCTGGTGGTCGACGCCAGCCAGGGCGTCGAGGCGCAGACGCTCGCCAACGTCTATCAGGCCCTCGACAACAACCACGAGATCGTCCCGGTCCTGAACAAGATCGACCTGCCCGCCGCCGAGCCCGAGCGCGTGAAGGAGCAGATCGAGGAGGTGATCGGGCTCGACGCCTCCGACGCCGTGCCGATCTCGGCCAAGACCGGGCTCGGCATCGACCTCGTGCTGGAGGCGATCGTCACCCGCCTGCCGCCGCCCAAAGGCGACCGCGAGGCGCCGCTGAAGGCGATGCTCGTCGACAGTTGGTACGACGTCTATCTCGGCGTCGTGGTGCTGGTGCGCATCGTCGACGGCGTTCTGAAGAAAGGCATGAAGATCCGCCTGATGGGCACGGGCGCCGCCTATGACGTCGACAAGGTCGGCGTGTTCACGCCCAAGATGCGCGACGTCGCGGAGCTCGGCCCCGGCGAGATCGGCTTCCTCACCGGCTCCATCAAGGAGGTCGCCGACACCCGCGTCGGCGACACGATCACCGAAGAGAAGCGCCAGACCAAGGAGATGCTGCCCGGCTTCAAGCCGGCCCAGCCGGTCGTGTTCTGCGGCCTGTTCCCGGTCGACGCTGCCGACTTCGAGGATCTTCGGGCCGCGATGGGCAAGCTGCGCCTCAACGACGCGAGCTTCTCCTATGAGATGGAGACGAGCGCCGCGCTCGGTTTCGGCTTCCGCTGCGGCTTCCTCGGCCTGCTGCACCTCGAGATCATCCAGGAGCGGCTGGAGCGCGAGTTCAACCTCGACCTGATCGCGACGGCGCCCTCGGTCATCTATAAGATCGAGATGACGAACGGCGACGTCATCGAGCTGCACAACCCGGCCGACATGCCGGACGTGGTGAAGATCGAGCAGATCTCCGAACCCTGGATCCAGGCGACGATCCTGACGCCGGACGAGTATCTCGGCGCGGTGCTCAAGCTTTGCCAGGACCGGCGCGGCGTCCAGTCCGAGCTCAGCTATGTCGGTTCGCGCGCCATGGTCGTCTACGACCTGCCGCTGAACGAGGTCGTGTTCGACTTCTATGACCGGCTGAAGTCGATCTCGAAGGGCTACGCCTCGTTCGACTACCACATCACCGAATACCGGCCGGGCGATCTCGTGAAGATGTCGATCCTCGTCAACGCCGAGCCGGTCGACGCGCTGTCGATGCTGGTCCATCGCACCCGCGCCGAGGCGCGCGGTCGGGCCATGTGCGAGAAGCTCAAGGAGCTGATCCCGCCGCACCTGTTCGTCATCCCGGTGCAGGCGGCGCTCGGCGGCAAGATCATCGCGCGCGAGACCATCCGGGCGCTCAGGAAGGACGTCACCGCGAAATGCTACGGCGGCGACGCCACCCGCAAGCGCAAGCTGCTCGAGAAGCAGAAGGCCGGCAAAAAGAAGCTCCGCCAGTTCGGCCGCGTGGAGATCCCGCAGGAAGCCTTCATCGCCGCGCTGAAGATGGACGAGTGAGGATCTTCCGGTGAGTTGAGTTTCCTCCCGAAAGCTGCATCGTCAGCGCGATGCGGTCAGATCGGAGGAAACGTCATGGCCAAGTTCAAGATCAAGAAGTCGTCCAACGGCCAGTATTTCTGGGTGTTCGTCGCCGATAACGGCGAGCCGATCTGCACGTCCGAGACCTACACGCGCAAGGAATCGGCGCTGAATTCGATCAGGGTCGTCAAGGAGAAGGCCGCCGGCGCGGCCGTCGAAGAGCAGGACTGAGCTTCCGCGCGTTCCTCGGCGGAGCGTGCGCGCCTCCGCCGAGGCTCACATGAACTCCACCTCGAGCCTGCGGTCCGTCAGGCCGACGAGACGGCACGGGCGCACCTTGGCGTCCGTGTCGATGGCGAGTTCGAATGTGTCCGGCAGCCCGGCGGAGCTTACGACGTCGATGCCCGCGCCGCTGTCCGACAGGCTGCGGATCGTGCAGTCGCGCGAGCGCGTACGGCGGTCGAACAGGATCTTGCCGCCCTTGAGCACGCGCCGGCGCCCGCTCGAATCGGCCGGGATCTCGGCCGGACGCGCCATCACGCAGCGGTCGCGCCCCTGCGCCTTCGCGAGGTAGAGCGCGGCGTCGGCCTCCCGCATCAGAGCGTCGGCGTCGACGGTCCCGCGCAATCTGGTGGCGACGCCGAAACTCGCCGTCACGTGGAACGTCTCTCCGCCGCTGCTGAACGATGCTTCGGCGATCGCGGCCCGTAGCCGCTCGGCGACCTCGAAGGCCGCGCGGGCGCCGGTGTGCGGCAGCAGGACGCCGAACTCCTCTCCACCGAGACGGCCGATCACGTCCGAGACGCGGAGCTGTCCGAGGCAGGCGGCGACCGAGCGCGCGAGCACCGCGTCGCCCGTCGAATGTCCGTGCTTGTCGTTGATCTGCTTGAAATCGTCGAGGTCGAACACGACAAGGCTGAGTTCGTGGTCGTGGCGCGTGGCGAGATGCAGCGCCCGGCCGAGCTCCTCGCGGAAGGCGCGGCGCGAAGCCGCCCCCGTCAGCGCGTCGCTGTTGGCCAGCTGGCGCAGCTCCAGCTCGTCCATCACGACCTGGGCCAGCTCCGTCAGGGTCTCGAGCTGGTCCGCGCTGAACTCGTGCGGCTTGCGGTCGATCAGGCAGAGCGTGCCGAGCACGTGGCCGCCGGGAGAGACGATCGGCGCGCCCGCATAGAAGCGGACGCCCGGCTCGCCGACGACAAATGCGTTCCCGGCGAAGCGTGGGTCGGCCCGCGCGTCCGGAACGACGAGCGGCGCGTTCTGGGCGATCGGAATGTTGCAGAAGGCCGGTTCGCGCTCGGTCTGCTGAAGGTCGAGGCCGATGCGCGACTTGAACCACTGCCGGTGAGCGTCCACCAGCGAGACCAACACGATCGGCACGTCGAAGATGCGCTTTGCGAGGCGGGTGATGCGGTCGAACGCTTCCTCGCGCGGCGTGTCGAGAACGTCATAGCGGTCGAGCGCCGCAAGCCGGGCCGCTTCACGGCTGCATTCGAGACGCGGGGCCGTCGTCATCAGCTCCCGCGTTCCCGCGGCCTCGGCGGGAGGCTGAACCTGCGGGTCGTGCATCGCTCGTCTCTCTCTCTCTCTCTTCGGCCCGCCCTCATCCGGTCCAAGCCCCGACGTGCGCGCACGTCGCGGCACTCTCTCGCTAACCCGTTTTTCTTTCGATTTTTTGGAGTAGGCCGCTCAAATCGTCTCGATGCCGTCAACCGCGCTACGCAGCCGGCGGGCCAGCAGTTCACCGTCCTTGAGCTCGCATTCCCATAGGGTGAGCGTCCGCCAGCCAAGCGCGGCGAGCTCGCCATGAACGCGCGCGTCCCGGGCGACGTTGCGGGCGATCTTGGCTCGCCAATAGTCGGCGTTCGTCTTCGGCAGGCGGGCGCCCCGCGCGCAATCGTGGCCGTGCCAGAAGCAGCCGTGGACGAAGACGGCGAGCCGGGCGCGCGGGAAGACAAGGTCGGGACTGCCCGGCAGGTCGCGCCGATGCAGCCTGAACCTGTATCCCAGGCCATGGGCCGTCCGGCGCACGAGCATCTCCGGCGCGGTGTCGCGGCCCTTGACCGCGCGCATCACGGCGGAGCGCGCCGGATCAGTCATTTGGCTGCCCCGATTAACTGATTGTGCCAGCGAACATCACGCGTGAATTTCGCGGAATTTGTCCGCGAGCCACGTCGACCATTGTTAATGAAAGTGATACGAGAGGGAGAACAAAACGTAATCAAACGGCATTCGTATCGGGATATGTCCGTGCTTGCGAACACGCCCACATTTTTCGAGTTCTTTGCGGGTGCCGGAATGGCACGCGCCGGGTTGGGCGATGCATGGAGTTGCGAATTCGCAAATGATTTCGATCGCAAGAAGTCGCTCACTTATCAATTAAATTGGGGAGCTCCGGGCGTAATCAGGTGTCGTGATATCCGGTCGCTTGATCTGTCCGATCTGCCTGGGCATCCAGATTTGGTGTGGGGATCCTTTCCTTGCCAGGATCTTTCGCTCGCTGGCGGCGGAGCCGGCCTGCGCGGCGAAAGAAGCGGAACATTTTACCCCTTCTGGGACCTGATGAGTGGTCTCAGCAGAGAAGGCCGTGCTCCGAAAATTATCGCGCTAGAGAACGTTTGCGGCACCCTTACCTCACACAAGGGAGCTGATTTCAATGTCATATGCGATACGTTTAACAGAGGAGGCTACAACTACGGCGCGGTCGTGATTGATGCATCTTTATTCGTTCCCCAATCTCGTCCTCGGCTTTTTGTGATCGGCGTGCACTCGTCAATCTCAATTGCCTCATCTCTGCTGGCTCCCGGACCGAATTCTCAGTTTCATACGCGTGGACTTCAGAACGCGGTAGCTCGTTTAGAAAAGGCAGGACGGAGCAATTGGGTCTGGTGGAATTTACCAACACCTCCACTTCGTTCGACCTCTTTTTCCGACGTCATCGAGCCAAATCCTGTTGGCGTTGAATGGCACACGCCTGCCGAGACGCAGAATTTGCTGGAGAAAATGTCTCCGGTGAATGTTGCGAAGGTCGAAGCGGCTAAGCGAGCCGGACGGCTTATGGTGGGCAGCGTCTACAAGCGTACCCGAGGTTCAAACGCCAGCAAGGCTGTTCGGGCAGAAGTACGTTTCGACGATGTCGCAGGATGCCTTCGGACACCAGCGGGCGGTTCGTCGAGACAACTCCTGCTCATAGTTGACGGACCAAGCGTTCGATCGAGGTTGATCTCAGCGCGAGAGACCGCCCGCTTAATGGGGTTACCAGAGCATTATAAGCTTCCGAAAGGATACAATGAAGCTTACCATCTTACGGGAGATGGCGTCGCAGTACCCGTTGTTAGCTTCTTAGCTCGCCACCTATTCGAACCCGTTTTAGGTATTTGTAGCAGTGAGCATGATAATGGACGAGGGATCGGTCCCATGCACCGCGAACACAGAGCTTAGGCTCAGAATTAATGAGTTCGCAGAAACCCTTAGAAATGAAGCTCATCGTCTGGGATCTCATGGTCTAGACGAGACTGAGTTTTATCAGTCCGGACTATTTCGCGGCGCAATCGAACGTCTTCGCGGCCAGTTTTCTGCCTCGATGCGAGAGAAGCGAGAATTCGTTAGAATTGTTTTAAATTATCTGCAAGACAGAGAATATATTAAAGATTGGGAGTCGGCAGGAGACGCGAACCGGCATGATTACGTCGTCACGATGCCCACCGGCAAGCGGGCAGCAATCGAATTGAAAGGCTGCCTTGACGGAAACAATACGAATATATTTGAAAGACCGCCCCACGTTGATGAATTTGTATTATGGTCAGTGTGTTCTAATCCCGGTGCCGATCCAAAGCACAATGTATGGAGCGGGATTCACACCCGATTGTCCGCGGAGATAATATCGAGAGAGCAACGCGTAGACGGTTTGGTCGTATGGGATTGGATTTGCGGCACTCTGGGACGACCTTGTCCAAAGGTAGAAGCCGGAATGTCAAAACTTACTACTGTTGGGCAGTTTGAACTTCCGCCACCGTGCATCTACCTGTTCCCAAGCACGATACCTTCACCTCGAAACAACCCCAGCCCGATACCTCAAAAAATCGCCCAAGTCGAAATCCTTTCCTCGCTTCATAGATGCTTCGGGGGATCTGACAGTCATTTAAATGATGTGACGTTTAAGGTGTTCTATTCTGGTTCAGAGACAATGCGCCAGACAACGATTAGCCGGAATGGGGTCCCCGTTCGCCAATCGCAGCCAACCCCTATCCAGCGATCTTAATCCCCTCGATCTGTCCTCGTGGGCCATCATCAAATCCCGGTACGAAGCCTGCCGCAGGCGAGATCAGCGTGGGGCTGCGGCAGGTGAGGCGCGGCCGCACGGACGTTGCCGACCCAGAACTCGTCGGAACCGAAGTTGGCGCTGTAGCTCGCGGCCTTCTGCGGCGACAGGTCGTTGGCGAACAGGCAGCGCCACCCGCCGCCGAGCCCGACACGCGCCATGCCTCCGCCGGCGAAGAACTCCAGAAAGGTCGGCTGCGTCACCGCGGGCGTCCAGCCAGCGCTGCGCAGCGCCCGCGTGCCAAGTTCGCCACGCCCTCTCGCCCGAATCCTTCATGGGCGAGATTACGCTGCGCGCCTCGTCCGACCGCCAAGGCGGCCGGACAAGCCCGGGCGTTGCGAACCGAATTTCGGTGCTCAGGCGCGCGCGTGGCGACCGCTGTCGCGGCCGGATATTTCGGGGTGATAGGGCGCGGCCTCCGCGTCTCCGCCCTCGCATCGCCCAAGTTTTTCCCAGAGCATCCGCAGCTTTTCGGGAAGAGGCTCGCTCAATTCCGGGCTTTGGGCGTCGCGATAGGCGAGGCCCAAAATTTCCAAAGTGTCCTGGTCAAGCGCCGTATTCATCTATCCGCCCTCTCGACCCTACGAACGCGAAAAGTCTTCGCGGGTTCCGAAAGCGCGTTTACTTGCGGCTTCGGCTACGCCGCGGATTTCGCGAGGGTGATCCGCCGCCTGCCCGATCCCGCGGCATGGCCATCCCGGCCGAACTCGTGGATGCGGCCGCGGCTCTGGGCGCAGAGCACTTGGCCCATGACTCCGGCGAAGCTGGCGAGCTCGGCGGCGTCGCAGGTGCTTGCGATGGCGAGCCCGAGTTCGCGAAAATGCGCGCGTCCGTAGCAGTAAACTGCGAGCGCCACCTTCCGCGAGCCTGTCAGTCCCGCCGTCATCGCCGCGACCCCGTTCGGCCCCGCGCGATACAGCGCGCTCAGCAGCTCCAGCGGCACCGGACAATCTTCAGCGTGTTCGCCGTAGTGCGTCATGATCGTACCCTCCTGCTCGGAAGCTATGGAGCGTATGGCGAACAAACCGTTAATCGGCGCCCCTGGGGCGCCCCCGCGTTAAGAATCTTGCGGCCGGACCGGAACCGCCGGCTGGGCATGGGAGTTGCATGTGCGCTGGGCGGCGTTCCGTGGCATGGGAGGCGCTGGTGGCGTATCGAATTTCCTGGGATCCAAACGAAGGCTTCGTGTCCATCGTCGCACCGACGGCGCAGGACGCGCTGCTGCTGGCTGACGACTTCGAGCGCCGCGGCATACCGCCGATGGTGTCGGAACTCGACGGAACGCCGCTGACGCGGCTCGATCTTGAGCTGATGATCGCGGCGCAGTCCAGCGCCAAGCGCGCGGACGCCTAAACCCGTTTCGCGCGCGCAAGCGCGGCCCGGCTGATCGACGCCCGAGCCGCGAGAGCGCGGGATCAGAGCGCGGCGAGCGTCTTCTCGGCGCTCGAGAGGTCGGCCTTGCCGGGCGAGTCCTCGACCGCGAGGTGGGTGACGGTCATGTCGTCGAGCACCATCGCATAGCGCTTGGAGCGCAGCCCCAGGCCGCCGCCGCTGGCGTCGAGGTCAAGGCCGATCGCCTTGGCGAAGTCGCCATTGCCGTCCGACAGGAATTCGAGGACGCCCTTGGCGCCGGTCGCGTCCGCCCATGCGTCCATCACGAAGGGATCGTTCACCGAGGTCACCGCGACCACCTCGACGCCCTTCTCGCGCAACGCGTCGAGATTGTTGAGATAGCCGGGCAGGTGGTTGCGGTGGCAGGTCGGCGTAAAGGCGCCGGGGACCGCGAACAGAACCGCCTTCTTTCCCGCGAAGACATCCTCGGTCATCACGGTCTCTGGGCCCGCCGGGCCGAGGCGGCGGAACGTGGTGTTGGGCAGGCGCGCGCCGACCTCGATGGTCATGTCAGAGCTCCTCAAGCGATGTCGCACGCCGGACTTAATGCGGGGGAGCGATCTCGTCGAGGGCGACCGCGGTCTCGACCGCGCGGCCGCCGGCGGCGAGCGTCAGCCTGAGGCCGGACTTCGGCAGCTCCAGCTCCTCGAACACCATGCGGAAGCGCGACACGCCGTCTTTGGCGGCCCCGTCCGGCTCGGGCGCGGGGGCGTAGTCGCCCTCGCCCGTCTCGGCGAACAGCATCGGATCGGATCCGGCCGGCGCGGCCGCCACGATCTCGAGCGCGGCCTGCCCCTTCGGGCCGGCGACCTGGCGCACGGCCTCGATCCCGAGGTCGCCCTTCACGCCGAGCGGAGCCGCCCTGGGCGAGGCGGCGGCCGCGGCCTGCGCCTCCTCCGCGGCCGGCCCGCTGGCGCCTCCGTCCGGCGACAGCACGAGGTCGGCCTCCGCCCGCACCGGCACGCAGATGCGCTCGCAGACGCCGTAGTCGGCGACGAGCTTCAGATCGACCGGCGCCTTCGGATCACGCGGCTTCACGCTCACCGGCAGGGTGACGAGCCCGTGATAGACATTGGTCACGCCGTCCTCGCCGGCGTCCCGTTCCGGCGCCGGGAACAGCACCCGGGCCTCGGCGACGTTCGAGGAGCCGGTGAAGTCGAAACGCGGCGGAACCCCGCTCGCGCCGGGCTGGCGCCAATAGGTCTTCCAGCCGGGTTCGAGCCGGATCGCGATCGCCGCGAGCCGGGCGCCGGGCTCGGGCGCGCGGCCGGCGTCGACGAGCCTCAGCGCCGCCGCGCCGTCGCGCGCCCAGGGCGAGACCGGCTCCGCGGCGACGGGGGTCGCGGCCAGCAGAACGGCGAGCACGAAAGACGGGCGCAGGGTGTTTCGCATCGCGCACAAGATAGTCGTCCGCCCGCCGCGGCCAATGCACTCTGTCGTGACGCTCGGCGATCGCCCCTCCGTGCGCTTGTCGGCGCGAGGCGCCTTTCAAAAGGCGCCGACGCCCCATAATCTTCTGCGATGCCGCCGATGCTGCGAAAACACCTGAACGACAAGTCCGACCGGACGGGATATCTCGACGGCCAGGTGCTCGTCGCCATGCCGACCATGGAGGACGACCGCTTCGCCCGGACGGTCATCTATGTCTGCGCGCACTCCTCGGAGGGCGCCATGGGCATCGTCGTCAACAAGCCGGCGCCGCACATCTCCTTTTCGGACCTCCTCGTCCAGCTCGACGTGATCTCCTCGGGCGAAGAAATCCGCCTTCCGGAGCGCGCCGAGGCGATCCAGGTGCTGCGCGGCGGCCCGGTGGAGAGCGGGCGCGGCTTTGTGCTGCACTCCGCCGACTTCATGATCGAGGACTCCACGCTCCCGATCGACGACGGCATCTGCCTCACCGCGACGCTCGACATCCTGAAGGCGATCGCCACCGGCGGCGGCCCCGAAAAGGCGCTGCTCGCGCTCGGCTACGCCGGTTGGGCGCCGGGGCAGCTGGAAACCGAGATCCAGGCCAATGGCTGGCTCAACGTCCCCGCCGACCGCGCGCTGGTGTTCGGCGGCGAGCCCGACACGAAATACGAGCGCGCGCTCGCCAAGATCGGCATCGACCTCGCCAAGCTGTCGACGGAAGCCGGCCACTCCTGAGGAGCATTTTCGGTGCGACGCCGTCGTTCCGGGCGGCGTTTCCGCGATCGGATCTGGAGCCGCCAAGCGCTGAAGCGCGATGCGTCTGATCTAGGTCGTCATCGCCGGGCTTGACCCGGCGATCCATCGGCCGCGGACGCGGCCGGCGTGATGGATGCCCGGGTCAAGCCCGGGCATGACGCGGTGATCTAACCCGTGATTATTCCGCTTTAGCGCCCCGCCGCGCGTTCAGCAGCATGAACACAGCGGCCGCCGCGACGAAGGAGGGGAGCGTCGCGCCGATCTCGGGCAGGCCGCGGCTCATCGCGTGGTAGACGCCGACGCCGACCAGCCAGGCCGCGACGCCCGACAGGCGCCATCCGGCGGTGAACCAGTAGGCCCCGCCCTTCACGTCGATCTCCTGCGCGACGACGCGGCGGCGCCGGATGACAAAATGATCGGCGAGCACGATCCCGAACAGCGGCGCGAACACCGAGCCGATCAGAAGCAGAAAGTCCTGATACTGGCCGAGCGGGGTCACCAGCGCGAGCATGGTGCAGAGCGCGCCGAAGCCGAGCGCGAGGCTCCGCGTCGGAACGCGCGCCAGCGTGCCGGTCGAGATCGCGGCGGAATGGATGTCGGCGAAGGCGTTGTCGGTCTCGTCGAGCAGGACCAGCAGCAGCGCGAGCCCCGCGCCCGCGGTCGCGAGCGTGACCGCGATCGAGGCCTCGCCGCCGCTCGCGAGCGCCCAGGCCGCGCCGAGGCCGAGGAACCAGACGTTCGCGACGAAATAGCCGAGCGCGCTGCCCCGGAACGTCGCCCCGGCGGAGCGGCCGAAACGGCTGTAGTCGGCGATCAGCGGAAGCCAGGACAACGGCATCGTCGCCGCGAGATCAACCGCCGCGCCAAAACCCATGCCGCCGGCGCCCGGCCGGGCGAACAGCTCGCCGAGATTATGCGAGGCGAGCAGCGCGTAGGTCAGCCAGGCTGAGGCCGCCAGCACGAGCCAAAGACCCCAGTCGCGCAGGAACCGGCGCACGAAGGACAGCGGCCCGACCACGGCGAGCGCGGTCGCGAGCGCGCCGAACAGCGCCGTCCAGAGCAGCGGCGCCTCGAAGCCGAAGGCGTTCTTCGCCAGCTGCGAGGCCGCCTCGCCCATCACAAGGATCTCGAAGGCGCCCCAGCCGACCAGCTGGACGACGTTGAGCACGGTCGGGATCGCGGAGCCGCGCACGCCGAGCGCCGGCCGCGTCGCCGCCATGGTGGCGAGGCCCGCGTCGGTCCCCATGACGCCGGTCGCCGCAAGCAGCAGCGCCCCAATCGCCGAGCCGCACGCAATCGCGACGAGCGCCTGCCCGAGGCTGAGCGCCGGCACGAGGAACGAGCCGGCCTGCAGGACCAGCAGCCCGATCCCGAGCGAAAACCACAGCGCGAAGGTGTCGCGCCCGGTCAACGCCCGCCGCTCCGCAGGCACCGCCGTCAGCGGATCGTAGTTGGTCTGCTCCGGAGCCATGGGTCCCGCATCTCGTTGTGGCGCTCGTTGCGGCTTATGCGAGACGGGAGGGCGAAACTGCAACGGATAAGCGCAGGAGCGGCGGCTCTACGCCCAGTTTCGCGCGTTCGGCGGCGCTCTTCCCTTCTCCCAAACCAACTCGGCTGCAACGAGTTGGGCGCTCAGAGTGGCTGAAGTCGGATACATCCGACTTCAGCTAGGAAAAGGTGGCCGGAGCCGAAGGCGGAGGTCGGATGAGGGGGCGGTTCCGCTAGCGGGACGCTTCAGCCTCATCCTGAGGAGCCCCCTCGCCCTTACCCTCTCCCGCGAGGGGAGAGGGGGTCGGAGGCGTCGCGCCGCAAACTCGACCCGTCATGCCCGGCGAAGCCGGGTATCCACGACTTGGGCGTCGCGCGCTACGATCCCAGAAAGTCGTGGATACCCGCGCTGCCGCGCGGGCATGACGGCAGA
Organism: Chelatococcus sambhunathii; assembly: GCA_031316315.1. Classification (GTDB taxonomy): domain Bacteria; phylum Pseudomonadota; class Alphaproteobacteria; order Rhizobiales; family Methylopilaceae; genus Methylopila. Next base: position 2,282 of record JADBEO010000045.1, on the reverse strand, counting down.
GGACGAGCCGAGGCGAAGCTCCCGGTGATCACCCGCGTGATGGCCGAGGCGCCCCTCCCGGCCGCGCAGCTAAGGGCGCCGTTGCTGGTGGAGGCGCGGGCCACGGGGGAACTGGGAGGAGACGCGCTAGACCTTTAATCCTTAGTCTACGATCAGAGTGGTCGTATTGTTGCTCTTTAGCTTGCCAGACCCAAGCCCGGGTTGGAATGGCAGATGGACGAGTCCCGTGCTGCAATGCTTGGCTATCGGCGGGCGTCATTTCGTAAAGCATACGACTTGCTGGGATCGCTTCGGCGGAACCGGTCGGATTTGGAGTGTCTATTGGAATTGCAGAAACTGCTGATACGCGAGATCATGCGCGCGGAGAGCAAAATTCCTGACCTCCGCCAGCTACTGAAAGCAAATCCAGGTGACGCGATCGTTGAAAGGCGCCTCGAGGGATACCGCCATGTCGCCTATATCTGGCGGTGCTTCGGCGACGCGATCGCGTTCCTTTACATGGACAGGTATGCCCTCAAACATGTTTACTATAATACCGATAAGGTAACTCCGAAGCAAAGTGCGGGTTTCTTAGGCAAAGGCGGCATGGAGCGCGAAATAGAGCTCGTTGAGCTTGCAAATTCCAAGGGCGTGCCCGCAATGCTGACCGACCTTACCAACACCATCCGCCATGGTGATGTGTGCCTGATGGGCGGTCCGGACCCTTACCTGCTGGAGGTGAAGACAAGTGGTGACCTCAACCCCCGTGGGAAGCGACAAAAGCGTAGCATTGAGATGCTGCAATCGTTCTATGAAACTGACGTCAGCTGCGGACTCCGGGGCGCTCCTTACGTGCGGCGGGTTGAGTTAAACAATCCGGAGCTCAGTTACGCCAGCGAGATGGCGGCGTGCATCGACGCAGCAATAGAAGCAGGCCACGGCGTCCGATCTCCGGAAGCCGGACTGCTCTATATCGCATTAACGAGGCCATCCGCCGTCTCTGACGCCTTGAGCAAGGTCGATATGTCGGGAAAGACGGTATTTCTACTCAACAAACTCAAGTCGCAAAGGTTTTGGGCACCATACTACCCGTTTACTTTGTCTCTTGAGGATTTTGAGCACCTTTGGGCGTTCAGCAAAGGCACCGTCATTCTGATGGTCGCTGTGGATTATTCGGCCATGGTCGATACACTAAAGGATGCCGGGCACCAAGCCACCCTTGCTCCTGATTCGGCTGATTTTCCTATCAGATTCGTTCTAAAGTCTGGAGAATTGGGAGCTATTGGCATGCACCTATTGAACCGAATTGGCCTTGAGTTTCTCTCGCCTTCGACGATGGCGTTGTCTTCAGCCGAGATCGATCGAGCCGCAGTGTTTTCGAGTGAACAGCCCGAGAATGGAGAAGTTGTTAGAGGTCTTCGCACAATGCCTTCCCCAGAAGCATGGCTGCGGGGCGACCCGCTATAAGGTTGCGCCAAGCCTCTAACCGGTGATGATTCTTGCGAGCGGCTTCGGATTCTTTTCGCAAGCTCCAATCGCCGTAGACAGTTGCGGATTTAGCCGTTCTCAAGCGGATCAAGCCGGGCAGACTGCGGTAATCGGAATAAATTCCTTGACATCCACCCTCGCCTCCGGCACCATCTCCTCACCCCTGCCGGCTGAGGGAGCGCGCTTCTAGAGGCGTCTGGTTTCGCGGCGGCGGGGGGCGGCGTCCGCGCCGGGGGGAACGCGTCCCCCGTCCCGGACGGCGTCCCGGCTCAAGTCGGCCGCGTATCAGCCGGCTTCAAAAATCCGTCCGCCCTGCATTATGACGGGGCCGCCCTTCAGTGGGCCGTAACGCGCGGGTCGGGGCGAGAGCCCCGGGCAAGATGGTCCGGAACCCCTCGGGTATCAAGGGACCCACGGGTGGGCCCGCGCCGGAGCATGGACGAGCCGCGGCGCACAAAACACCGCGTGCGGGACGCCGGGAAGCCGGCGTCAAAAAGTTTCAGCAGCGGCGACCCGGCGTCCCGCGCCTCCCCTCGGGAGGATGAGGTTTGCGAAGACCGTCGCGGGCGTTTCGCCCGGCGCGGCGGATTTGGCGCGTGTCCCCCTCCCCCTTGCGGGGAGGGGTTAGGGGTGGGCGTCGCGCAGGAGGAGGCTGCGACGCGTAAGCCGCTCTACGCGCAACGTCGCACGCCGTTCGGAACCACCCCCACCCCCTTCCCTCTTACACCTCTCCGAGCCCAAGAGACCAACGCGAACCACGTATGCCCACTCTTTCTTGACTAAATAATCAACAGTCTTGGTATCAGCATCAGTCC
>JADBEO010000044.1 GCA_031316315.1 Chelatococcus sambhunathii | reverse complement strand
TCGGAAGCAGCGGCTCGATCAGCCGCCACTCCGCTTCGCTGAGATCGTAGCGCGCCATCCAAGATCCTCCCCAGACCTTGAATCAGCCACCAGCGCGCCACGCAAACTTTATGAGTTCAGAACCTAGACGCTCATGCCTCTTGCCGCGACGGCGATCTCGCCGACGATCGCCTCGCCTCGCACGGCGACGAGCCGGTCGACCATGTTGACCACCACGCAGACGTGGTTCGGGACAATCCGCACCACCTCGCCGATCGGCGGCCGCGCGGCCGAGGCGGACAGGTCGAGAAAGCCGTGCTCCTCCGACAGCGCATTGATCCGCGCCTCCGGCAAGTCCAGCACGAAACCGTGGCCGCTCAACCCTCCGGGATCGCTCGTGAGGATCTTTGACCCGGCGTCGACGATCCCGCGGTCCGGCGCGGCTCGGCTGACCACCGTCGCATAGACCGAGACTGCGCAGTCCTGCAGCGTCGCTACGCCGGCCGCCACCTGCATGCGGTCGTTGAAGATGTAGGTGCCTGGCCGATGTTCGGTCGCGCCGTCCAGCGCGCCGAGATGCTTGAGATTGGGCGAGCCCCCGGTCGAGACGATCCGCGGCTCGAGCCCCGCATCGCGCAAACCCGCCTGGGCCGCGTCGAAAAAGGCTTGCGTCTCCGGCCAGCGATCGGGCGGCGGATAGAGCAGCAGCCCGGCGAAGGCGAGGCCGGGCGTCGCCGCGATCCGCCGCGCCAGTTCGACCGCCTCGCCCGGCGTCTCGACGCCGGCGCGCTTCAGCCCGGTGTCGCATTCGACCACCACGTCGAGCGTACGTCCGCCGGCCGCCGCGGCGCGCGCGAGCCCGTCGACGGTGGTCGCGCTGTCGGCCGCGACCGTCATCTTTACGCGCCGCATCAGCGCGCCGAGACGGCCGAGGTTCCGTTCGCCGAGGATGTTGTAGCTGATCAGGATGTCGTCGAGGCCGCCGTCGGCCATGACCTCGGCCTCGCCGAGCTTCTGGCAGGTGATCCCCTTCGCGCCGGCCGCGACCTGGAGCTGGGCGAGTTCGGGCGACTTGTGCGTCTTGACGTGCGGGCGGCAGGCGAGGCCCGCCCGGTCGCACAGCGCCTGGACGCGTGCGATGTTCGATTCCACGACGTCGAGGTCGACGACGACGGCGGGCGTGCCGAACGCGCGCGCGACCGCCGCCGCGAGCGGCGTCACGGCAGGATCCGGACGATCGCCTCGATCTCGACCGTCATTCCGTTCGGGAGCGAACCCATGCCGACCGCCGAGCGCGCGTGGCGGCCGCGCTCCCCGAGCACAGCGACGAAGAGGTTGGAGCAGCCGTTGATCACCGTCGGGTGGTCCGTGAAATCAGGCGTCGCGTTGACCATGCCGAGCAGCTTCACGATCTCGACCTTGTCGAGATCGCCCGCCGCGGCCTTGATCGCGGCGAGCAGGCCGAGCCCGACCATCCTGGCGTGCTCGTTCGCCTCTTCGACCGAGACGTCCGCGCCGACCTTGCCGACATGATGGGAGCCGTCCGGCAGCCGCGGCCCCTGCCCCGACAGGAACAGCAGGTCGCCGACGCGCTTGGCCGGCACGTAGGTCGCAACCGGCTTATATGTCTGCGGCAGCGTGAGGCCCAGCTCGGCGAGCTTTTTCTCCGCGCTCATGCGGCCGCCTTCGCGCCGACGCGCGAGCCTTCAGTCGAATGCCACCACCTGCCCTTCAGCACCACGCCCTCCGAGACGATCTTCTTCGCGCCGGCCATGTGCTCGCCGACGACGTCGACATAGTCGAATTCGCCGTCCCGGACAGTCAGCACCGTCGCGTCGCCGAGCGATCCGACCTTCAGCGACCCATATTCCGGCCGCTTCAGCGCGAAGGCCGCGTTGACCGTCGACCGCCGCACGACCTCCGGAAGCTCCATGCCGAGGCACAGGAACTTCGACATGGTCGTGACCTGATCAAAGGCGGGGCCGTCGATGCAGAGCTGGTGGACGTCCGAGGAAATGGTGTCGGGCGTAAAGCCCTGCGCCAGCATGGCCCGCGCGGTCTTGAACGAGAACGATCCCATGCCGTGGCCGATGTCGAACAGCACGCCGCGCTCCCGCGCTTCCCGGACCTCGCGCTTCACCGTGCCCTGCGCCGTGCAGGGGGCGTTGGGAAAGGGCCGGAAGGCGTGAGTCAGCACGTCGCCCGGCCGCAGCATCGCCAGCACCTCCTCGTAGGACGGCGGCGGATGGTCGATGTGGCACATCAGCGGCATGCCGACCTCGTCGGCGACCTGCAGCGCGGCGTTGAGCGGCGCGGTCCCCTGGTCGCCGGAGGCGTGGCGGCCGACGCGGACCTTGATGCCGACGATCAGGTCGCGATTGGCGTCGGCGACCGCCGCGGCCTCGGCCGGCGCCATCAGCCGGACGTCCTCGCTCTCGCCGACCATCACGGTCTTCGAAAACCCGAAAATGCCGGCGAAGGAGACGTGGAGATAAGCGAGCACCCGCGCCTCGGCCCGCTCGATGACGTGGCGGCGAAAACCCGCCCAGTTTCCGGGACCGGCGGAGCCGGTGTCGACCGACGTGGTGACGCCGGAGAGCCGGCAGAAATCGTCCGGGTCGATCCCGAGCGAGGTGCCGCCCCAGTAGACGTGGGTATGGAGATCGATCAGGCCCGGCGTGACGATCGCGCCGGCGATGTCGCGGATCTCGGTCGCGGAGCCGGCCGGAAGGTTCGGACCGAGCCCGGCAACCTTGCCGCCCGCGAAGCCGACGTCGGCGATCCCGTCGAACTCCTGGCTCGGATCGATGACGCGGCCGCCGCGCAGGATGAGGTCGTGGACCACAGGCGCCGGCATCAGCGGCCTGCGTGCTTCGAGACGCCGTCCTGCGGACGGCTCCTCAGCATGAGGGACGTTCCCGCTTTGGCATCCTCATCCTCCCTCATGCTGAGGAGCGCCGAAGGCGCGTCTCGAAGCACGCAGTTCGGTCGTCCGAAATCTCACGCCCGCGCTCCGTCGAGCAGCGGATTGTCCTGCGGGTCCCGATCGTTGAGGTGGCAGGCGGCCTCGTGGCCGCGTTCGACCTCCCGCAGCCGCGGCTCCTCGGTCCGGCAGCGGTCGAAGACGTAGGGGCAGCGGGTGTGGAAGCGGCAGCCGCTCGGCGGACTGATCGGGCTCGGCACGTCTCCCTTCAGCATGATGCGATCGCGCTTCGCCAGCGGATCGGGCTTCGGCACGGCCGACAGCAGAGCCTCGGTGTAGGGGTGGCGCGGCCGCGCGAAGATCTGACGCTTGGTCCCGATCTCGGCGATCTTGCCGAGATACATGACCGCGACCCGATGCGTCATGTGCTCGACGATCGCAAGGTCGTGGCTGATGAACAGCAGCGCGAGGCCGAGCTCCTTCTGCAGGTCGCCGAGCAGGTTGACGATCTGCGCCTTGACCGAGACGTCGAGCGCGGAAACCGCCTCGTCGCAGACGATCAGGTCCGGCTCGGCGGCGAGCGCGCGGGCGATGCCGATGCGCTGACGCTGGCCGCCGGAGAACTCGTGCGGCCAGCGGCCGAGCGCCTCGCGCGGCAGGCCGACCTTGTCCATCAGCGCGTCGAGCTTTGCGGCGAGGTCGGCGCGGTTCTTCGCCAGGCCGAAATTGTTGATGGGCTCCGCGAGCGCGTCCCGGACACGGATGCGCGGATTGAGGCTCGAGAACGGGTCCTGGAACACGACCTGCGCCCGGCGCCTCAGCGGCCGGAGCGTTCCCGACGACATGTCGTCGATCCGCTTGCCCGAGAGCACCACCTGCCCGCCGGTCGGCTTCAGGAGACGCAGGATCGCGCGGCCCACCGTCGACTTGCCGCAGCCGCTCTCGCCGACCAGCGACAGCGTCTCGCCGCGCTCCACACGGAACGACACGCCGTCGACGGCGTAGACGAACTTCGTCGGGCTCCGAAGAAGTCCCCCGCCAAGCGGGAAATGCATCTTGAGGTCATTGACCTCGAGCAGAGGAGGACTCACGCCGCGGCCTCCGTCTCGCGGACCGCGTGGTGGCAGGCGGCGGAATGGCCGGGCGCCTTTTCCTCGAGGCCCGGCGCGACCTTGCGGCAAAGTTCTTCCGCTTCGGGGCATCGGCCCGCGAAGACGCAGCCCTCGATCCGCTTCTTGAGGCTCGGCACGATGCCTGGAATCTCGGCGAGGCGGTCGGACTCGCCCTCCAGCGAGGAGCCAAGCTTCGGCACGGCGCCGAGCAGGCCGCGCGTGTAGGGGTGGCGGGGCGTCGCGAACAGGTCGCGGACCGCGGCCTCTTCGACCTTGCGGCCGGCGTACATGACCACGACGCGGTCGGCGACCTCCGCCACCACGCCGAGATCGTGCGTGATGATCAGGATCGCGGCCCCGACCCGCGTTTTCAGGTCGCGCATCAGGTCGAGGATCTGGGCCTGGATGGTGACGTCGAGCGCCGTGGTCGGCTCGTCGGCGATGAGAAGCTTCGGCGAGCAGGCGAGCGCCATCGCGATCATGACGCGCTGGCGCATGCCGCCCGACAGCTGGTGCGGATACTCGCCCGCGCGGCGCTTCGGCTCGGGGATGCCGACAAGTCGAAGCATCTCGACCGCCTTCTCGGCCGCGGCGGCGCGGTCGAGGCCCTGATGGAGGCGCAAGCTCTCGGATATCTGCTTGCCGACCTTGAGCACCGGGTTGAGGCTCGTCATCGGCTCCTGGAAGATCATCGAGATGTCGTCGCCCCGGATCTTCTTCATCTCCTTCTCGGGGAGCTTGAGCAGGTCGCGGCCCTCGAACCGCACCTCGCCCGCCGATTTGCCGGGCGGCTCCGGGATCAGCCGCATGATCGACATGGCGGTCACCGACTTGCCGCAGCCGCTCTCGCCGACGACGGCCAGCGTCTCGCCCTTGTCGACGTGGAACGAAACGCCGTCGACCGCCCGGTTCACGCCGTCCGGCGTGCGGAAATGGGTCTGCAGGCGGTCGACCTCGAGAAGGGGCATCAGAGCCTCTTCGCCATACGGGGGTCGAGCGCGTCGCGCAGGCCGTCGCCGAGCAGGTTCACGGCGAGCACCGTCAGCGACAGGAAGATTGCAGGGAAGAACACGATCGTCGGTTTCACCTGCCAGAGCGCCCTGCCCTCCGCCATGATGTTGCCCCAGGACGGCGTGATCGGCGGCACGCCAGCGCCGATGAAGGACAGGATCGCCTCCACGATCATCGCCGAGGCGCAGATGTAGGTCGCCTGCACCGTCATCGGTGCGATCGTGTTCGGCAGGATGTGTCGGATCACGATCATCGGCGCCGGCGTGCCGGCGGCCACCGCCGCGTCGACATAAGGCTGCTCGCGCAGCGAGAGCACCACGCCGCGCACGAGCCGCGCGACGCGCGGGATCTCGGCCAGCGTGATCGCGATGACGACGTTCTGGAGCGAGCCGCGGGTCAGCGCCATCAACGCGACAGCGAGCAGGATCGGCGGGATCGACATCATGCCGTCGATCAGCCGCATGACGGCGCCGTCCACCCAGCGCACCATGCCGGAAACCAGACCGATGACGAGGCCGGCGATCGAGGCCAGCACGGCAACTGAAAAACCCACGATCAACGACACGCGCGCGCCATAGACGACGCGGGAATAGAGGTCGCGCCCGAGCATGTCGGTGCCGAACCACGCCTCGGCCGAGGGCGGCCGAAGCCGTTTCGACGTCGCGAGCGCGCCGGGATCGACCGTGCCGATCAGCGGCGCGAAGATCGCGAGCAACGCCATCACGCCGAGGAGCGCCGCGCCGAAGGCGACCGACGGGCGCCGGCGCACGAAGCCCCAAACGCCCGTCAGCCGTTTGCGCGCCGGGATGACGTCGGGAAGTTCTTCGGCGACCGCGAGGCCGGGCGGCGGGGCGAAGGCGGCGTCGGCCATCAGTAGCGGATCCTCGGATCGACCAGGACGTAGACGAGGTCGACCGCCAGATTGACCAGCACATAGACGAAGCTGAACAGCAGCACGACGCCCTGGATCACCGGGTAGTCGCGCCGCAGGATCGCGTCGACGACGAGACGCCCGAGGCCGGGGATCGCGAACACGCTCTCCGTCACCACCGCGCCGCCGATCAGCAGCGCGACGCCGATGCCGATGACGGTGACGATCGGCACGGCGGCGTTCTTCAGACCATGGACGAACAGGATGCGGCGCTGGCCGACGCCCTTGGCCTTGGCGGTGCGGATGTAGTCCTGGCCGAGCACCTCGAGCATCGCGGCGCGGGTGATGCGGGCGATCAACGCGATGTAGACCAGCGCGAGCGTGACGGACGGCAGGATCAGGCTGTGCAGCCACGGGCCGACGCCGCGGGCGAGCGGCTGATAGCCCTGCACCGGGAACCAGCCGAGCTTCAACGCGAACAGATAGGCGATGAGGTAGCCGACGACGAAGACGGGCGTCGAGAAGCCGAGCACGGCGAAGGCCATTGCGGAACGGTCGATCCAGGTGTCAGCCTTCCAGGCGGCGATCACGCCCATCGGGACGGCGACGCCGACCGCGATCACGAGCGTCACCAGCATCAACGAAAGTGTCGGCTCGACGCGCTGCGCGATCATCGTCGTGACCGGCATGTTGGTGAAGATCGACGTGCCGAGATCTCCGGAAAGGATCTGGCCGACCCATTCGAAGAAGCGGATCAGATAGGGACGGTCGAGACCGAGCCCGGCCCGGATGCGCTCGACGTCCTCCGGCGAGGCCTGGTCGCCGGCGATGACGGCGGCCGGATCGCCAGGCGCGATGTAGAGCAGCGAGAACACGAATAGCGCCACGACGCCCATGACAGGCAGCGTCGACAGCACGCGGCGCAGGACCACCGAGGTCATCGGGCGTCCTGATCCCTGCCCCGCGCGTCCAAGTCGGATGTTTCAGACTTGGACCACGTTTCGTGGCCAACTCCGCAACAGCGGAGTTGGCTCCGGGAGGGTGGCCGAGCGGTAGCGAGGTCGGAAGGGGACTGGGGGCTTAGAGCGCAAGCCTCGTTCTGAGGCCCACCCCACCCTACCCTCCCCTGTCCCAGGGGAGGGATCGCGACCCGGCGCATCACGCCTCCTTCGTCACGTCCCAGAAGAACGGCAGCGGGCCGTTTTTCACGCCCTTCAGCGTGTTGCGCCACGCCTGGTAGCTCAGGAAGAAGCCCGTCACGCCGTAGACGACGTCGTCGACCGCCGCCTCGTTGGTTTTGACCAGCGCCGCCTTCTCGGCCTCGAGATCGGCGGCCTCGAACCATGCGGTGATGCCCTCCTCGGTCTTCGGGCTGTTCGGCCAGCCGAACCAGGCCTTTTCGCCGTTGGCGCGCAGCGCGTTGTAGCCCGCGGGCGAAAGACAGTCGGCGCCGGCGTGCCAGGTGTGGAACATGTTCCAGCCGCCTTCCTTCGGCGGCTTCTTCGAAGCGCGCCGCGCGCCGACCGTGCCCCAGTCAGTCGCGACGAAGTCCACGGTCATTCCCATGCGGCGCAGGAGGTCGGCGGTGACGTCGCCTTGCGCCTTCGTGATCGGCTGGTCCTGCGCGACGACGCAGGTCACGGGCGTGCCGTCGTAGCCCGCCTTCTCGAGCAGCTTCTTGGCCTCGTCGATGCTCGCCTTCTTGAGGATGTCGCCCCCCTGCTCGGTGTAGAACTGGGTGCCGGGCGTGAAGAAGCCGGGCATCGGCTTCCAGAGCTTGTCGTCGGAGCCGACGATCGCGCGCATGTAGTCTTCCTGGCTGAGCGCGGTCAGCACGGCCTTGCGCACCTCGACCTTGTCGAAGGGCGGGTACAGATGGTTCATCCGGAAGGAGCCGACATTGCCGAGCGGATCGGCGATGTCGACGGAGATGTCGGAATTGCCCTGCAGCGCGGGCACGAGATCGGAAAGCGGGTTCTCCCACCAGTCGATCTCGCCGTTCTGCAGCGCCGCGAGCGCGGTCGCGGGATCGGGCATGATGATCCACTCGATGCGGTCGACCATCATGCGCTTGGCGCCGGCGAGCCAGGACGACGGCTCGTCGCGCGACTTGTAGTCCTCGAACTTTTCGAAGACGGCGATCGCGCCCGGCACCCATTCCTTGGCGACGAACTTCATCGGCCCCGAGCCGACATATTCCTTGATCTGGGTGAACGGGTCCGTCTTGGCGATGCGCTCGGGCATCACGAAGGAGCACGGCGCGTTGTTCTTGCCCAGCGCCAGCAACATTTTTGGGTAGGGCTTCTTCAGCGACCACCTGAAGGTGAGGTCGTCGACCGCCACCAACTCGTTCTGGATCCCCTTGATCATCAGGCCCATCGGGTCGCGCGACGACCAGCGCGCCATCGAGGCCACCGCGTCCTTCGCGAGCACCGGCTCGCCGTCGTGAAACTTGAGGCCGGAGCGCAGCTTGAAGGTCCAGACGAGGCCGTCGTCAGAGACGCTCTCGCTCTCGACCATCTGGCGCTGCGGCTGCAGCTTCTCGTCGACGCCGTAGAGCGTGTCCCAGACCAGCGCCGCGGCGTTGCGGACGACGTATTGCGTTCCCCAGATTGGATCGAAATTGGCGAGGTTCGCCTGCGGCACAAACTTCAGCGTCCGCTTGGCCGCCCCTTGCGCAATGGCCGGCGCGGCGAGGCCGCCCGAGGCCCCGATGAGACCGGCGCCCAACGAGGCCTGAAGAAATACGCGACGATCCATCCGGGGTCTCCTGTCGTGCCGGCGGTCCGTTGGGACGCCATACGCCAAAAACCGGGTCAGCAGAGATCGTGCCAGTCGCCCGAAATGGAACACGCCGCGCGGACGGCCTCGGCGTCATACTGCGGTATAAGGATGCGATTGGCCAACTCCTGGTCAGCGGCGCCGCGCATTTGAGCTTCGCCGGTCGCTGCGCAGGCGCGATCCCTCGATTAGGGTCGGCGCGGTTTCCGGCGCCCCCGCGCCGTCAGCAGGGAGATTTCGCGATGGTCGAAACGCCTCTCAAGCCGGCCCGTCTGTCATTGCGCCTTGCAGCGGCGCTTCTCCTTTCGGTCGCCGCATCCGCGACGGCGCGGGCCGAGACGACGGTCAAGGCTGTGATGCACTCGGCGATCAACATCCTCGATCCGATCGTGACCACGGCGCACATCTCGCGGAACCATGGCTACATGGTCTACGACACGCTGCTCTCGATGGACTCGAAGTACCAGCCGAAGCCGCAGATGGCGGACTTCAAGGTCTCCGACGACAAGCTCACCTATGTCTTCACGCTGCGCGACGGCCTGCTGTGGCACGATGGCCAGAAGGTCACGGCGGAAGACTGCGTGGCCTCCCTGAAACGCTGGGCCGCGCGTGACGCCGGCGGCCAGATGATGATGGACAGCGTCGAGAGCCTGACGGCGACCGACGAGAAGACCATCACGCTCAAGCTCAAGAAGCCGTTCCGCTACGTGCTGGAACTGCTCTCGAAGCCCTCCTCGCTCGTCGCCTTCATGATGCCGAAGCGGCTCGCCGAGACGCCGCCGAACGAGCAGATCAAGGAGCAGATCGGCTCCGGCCCGTTCCGGTTCGTTGCGTCCGAGTACCGGCCTGGCGACCGGGTGGTCTACGAGAAGTTCAAGGACTACAAGCCGCGCCCCGAGCCGGCGGACTGGCTCGCCGGCGGCAAGACCGTGAAGATCGACCGTGTCGAGTGGATCAACATGCCGGACCAGCAGACCGCGGTGAACGCGCTGATGACCGGCGAGATCGACTACTATGAGCAGGTGCCGGTCGACCTCCTGCCGCTCGTACAGGGCGCGCCGGACGACGTCCGCGTCGGCGCGTTCAACGAGCTCGGCTACCAGACCATGGGGCGGATGAACTTCCTCTACCCGCCCTTCAACGACATCCGCATCCGCCGCGCCGCGCTGCTCGCCCTGAACCAGGAGAGCGTGCTGCAAGCGATGATCGGCAACCCGGACTACTTCAAGACCTGCCCGTCCTTCTACGGCTGCGGCACCCCCCTCTCGACCGACGTGGGGGACGGCGCCAAGACCATCGGCAAGGGCGGCGACGTCGAGAAGGCGAAGGCGCTTCTCAAGGAGGCCGGATACGACGGGACGCCCATCGTCATCATGCATCCGACCGATACGCCCTCGACGTCGACGCAGCCTGTCGTCGCGACCGAGCTTCTTCGGGCGGCCGGCTTCAAGGTCGACCTTCAGCCGATGGACTGGCAGACGCTGGTCGCCCGCAGAGCCTCCCAGAAGCCCATCGCCGAGGGCGGCTGGAACATGTTCTTCACGAACTGGGTGATCCCGGAGATCTGGAACCCGATCGTCAATCCGATGATCAACGGGCGCGGCAAGAAGGGCTTCTTCGGCTGGCCGGACGACGCCGAGCTCGAGGCGATGCGCGCGAAATTCGCGCAGGCCGAGACGGACGCGGATCGGAAGAAGATCGCCGACGAGATCCAGATCCACGCCTACGACCAGGTGACCTACGTGCCGCTCGGCCAGTACGTCGCGCCCGCCGCCTGGCGCACGAAGATCGACGGCGTCGTGAAGGCGCCCGTCCCCGTCTTCTGGAACATGGAGAAGAAGGACTGATGCCCGCGCTTCCCGAAATCGCCGCCTTCGCCGACGACCTCGTCGAAATCCGCCGCGATCTCCACGCTCATCCGGAGATCGGCTTCGAGGAGACACGGACCTCCGGCATCGTCGCCGACATGCTCGAGACGTTCGGCGTCGAAACGCATCGCGGCGTCGGAAAGACCGGCGTGGTCGGCGTGCTGAAGGGCCGTGGCGGCCCCGGCCGGACCATCGGCCTCCGTGCCGACATGGACGCGCTGCCCATCGGCGAGACGACGAACCTGCCCTGGCGCTCGACCAATCCCGGCGTCAGCCACGCCTGCGGCCATGACGGCCACACGACCATGCTGCTCGGCGCCGCTCGCTATCTCGCGTCGAAGCGGGACTTCCCGGGCACGGCCGTCTTCGTCTTCCAGCCGGCCGAGGAAGGGCTCGGCGGCGCCCGGGCGATGATCGCCGACAAGCTGTTCGAGCGTTTCCCGGTCGACGAGATCTACGGGCTCCACAACGATCCCTACCTCCAGCCGGGCGAGATTTCCGTCTTCCCCGGCCCCGCGATGGCGGCGGCTGACTTCTTCGACATCGCGATCAAAGGCTCCGGCAGCCACGCCGCGATGCCGCAGATGTCGCGCGACCCGATCGTCGCCGCGGCCGCGCTTGTCCAGGCGCTGCAGTCGATCGTCTCGCGCAACGCTAACCCGTTCGACGAGCTCGTGATGTCGATCACGCAGATGCACTCCGGCTCGGCCTACAACGTCATCCCCGAGGAGGCGACGCTCACCGGCACAATCCGCGCCTTCAAGCCGGAGGCGCTCGAACTCGCGCGCAAGCGCATGACGGCGATCTGCGACGGGATCGCGGCCGCCTACTCGGTCGAGATCGGGCTCTCGCTGAACTCCATCTTCGACGTGCTGATCAACCACGAGGCCGAGACTGCGGCCATGGTCGAGGCGGCGCGCGACATCGTCGGGGCGGACAGCGTCATCACCCGGCCGCGGCCGATGATGGGTTCGGAGGACTTCGCGGACATGCTGCGCAAGGCGCCCGGCTGCTACGCCCGGGTCGGCCATGCCGGAGACCTCCCCCTCCACAATCCGGGCTTCATCCTCGACGACGCCATCCTGCCCCTCGGCGCGAGCCTGCTCGCCCGCATCGTCGAGAGACGGCTCGCGGCTTAGGCCGCGAGCGCCGCGGTCGCGGACTAGCGGCTTCCGACGCTGATCTTCAGCTGGTCGACGACCCAGAGCCAGCTCCCGTCCGGTTGCTGGCGCGCGATCTCGGCGGACACCGCCAACTCGCCCGAGACCGCGCTCGTGAGCGCCAGCTCTCCGGCGCGCAGCGGAGCGAGAAGCCGCGGCGCCGGAAACTCCGACCGGCGCTGCAGCAGATTGGCATAGAACTCCCGGATCGCGCTCCGGCCGGTCGCGACCACGTCGCCGGCCGCGAGCACCGCGTTTTCCTCGTAGAGCGACGCTAGGCCGTCGGCGTCGCCGGCGTTTGCGAATTCCAGAAACAGTCGCGGAAGCTCCTCGGGTTCGCGTGCCGCGGACTTCTTCTCATTCATCGCTTCGCCTCCTGATAGTGAATTTCCGTCTCCCCCTTCGCAACGCCGCTTGACAGGACGCCGTTCGCTGGCATACCAAATACCACTCTGGCGTGCGCCAGAACAGTGTTTGGCCGGTTCTGCCTTCGGTTTCGTTCCGATAGCGGCCCAGCCGGTCAGATCGTGAACCTTGAAGGCGTCCTTTCGACGCGCATCAGCATGGATCCGCGCACCTGATGGCTCATCCCATCGACTTCGCTGATCTGGTCGCGACCGCCGGCGACGCTGTCGTCGTCGCGGACGCCACTGGCGCGATCGTCGTGTGGAACGCGGCGGCGGAGCGGATCTTCGGCTTCAGCGAGGCGGAGGCGCTCGGGCGCTCCCTCGACATCATCACGCCGGAGCGGCACCGCGAGCGTCACTGGGACGGCTACGCGCGGTCCATGGAGACCGGCAAGACGCGCTACGGAAACGGCGAGCTCCTGAAGGTGCCCGCTTTGCACAAGGACGGCCGCGCCCTGTCGATCGCCTTCACCGTCGGCATGCTGTTCGACGCCGACGGCAAAACGGTCGGCGTCAGCGCGATCATCCGCGACGAGACCGAGCGCTGGGCCCAGCAGCGCGAGGAGCGCAAGCGCATCTCGGAGCTGAAGGCACAGGTCAAACAACTTCAAGCGTCGGCTCCGGCCGAAGCCTAGACTGCGCGGTTCCCCAAGCACTTCCCAAGAAAATCAACCCGCCAGACGAACCAAAGGCGGGCTAGCGGAGAGAGAGACCAAGATGAGCAAGCCGCTCGAAGGCATCAAAATCATCGACTTCACGCACGTCCAGGCCGGCCCGGCCTGCACGCAGCTGCTCGCCTGGTTCGGCGCAGACGTGATCAAGGTCGAGCGGCCCGGCGCCGGCGACGTCACCCGCACCCAGCTGCGGCACGTCGAGGACGCCGACGCGCTCTACTTCACCATGCTGAACTCCAACAAGCGCTCGCTCACGCTCGACACAAAGACGCCGGAGGGCAAGGAAGTCCTCACGAAGCTGATCAAGGAGTCGGACGTCATGGTCGAGAACTTCGGCCCCGGCGCCCTCGACCGCATGGGCTTCTCGTGGAAGCACATCCAGGAGCTCAACCCCGGCATGATCCTCGCCTCGGTGAAGGGCTTCTCGGACGGCCATCACTACGAGGACCTGAAGGTCTATGAGAACGTCGCGCAGTGCGCGGGCGGCGCCGCCTCGACCACCGGCTTTTGGGACGGCCCCCCCACCGTGTCGGCCGCCGCGCTCGGCGACTCGAACACCGGCATGCACCTCGCGATCGGCATCCTGACCGCGCTGCATCAGAAGAATAAGACCGGCAAGGGCCAGAAGGTCGCCGTGTCGATGCAGGACGCGGTGCTGAACCTCTGCCGCGTGAAGCTGCGCGACCAGCAGCGCCTCGACGCCCTCGGCTATCTTGAGGAGTACCCGCAGTATCCGCATGGCGAGTTCACCGACGTCGTGCCGCGCGGCGGCAACGCCGGCGGCGGCGGCCAGCCGGGCTGGGTGCTGAAGTGCAAGGGCTGGGAGACCGACCCCAACGCCTACATCTACTTCACGATCCAGGGCCATGCCTGGGCCCCGATCTGCAAGGCGATCGGCCGTGAGGAGTGGATCGACGATCCGGCCTACAACACGGCCCGCGCCCGCCAGGACAAGATCATGGACATTTTCGCCATCATCGAGGACTGGCTCAAGGACAAGACCAAGTTCGAGGCGGTCGACATCCTGCGCAAGTACGACATCCCGTGCTCGCCGGTGCTCTCGATGAAGGAGATCGCCGAGGATCCGTCGCTGCGCGCTAGCGGCACGGTCGTCGAGGTCCCGCATCCGAAGCTCGGCAAGTACCTGACCGTCGGCAGCCCGATCAAGTTCTCGGATATGCAGGTCGAGGTAAAGCCTTCGCCGCTGCTCGGCGAACACACCGACGAGGTTCTCAAGGATCTCGGCTACACCGATCAGCAGATCGAGATGCTGCACCAGAACCGCGCGGTCTGAGCGGACGCCATACTTCAGACCCACGGCGGCGCGCGCTCTCCCGGCGCGCCGCCGTTTTTTCTTTCATAGACCGCGCCCGGCGACATGCCGGCGCGCCAAAGCAAATCCGCCTTTGGCCGGATCAGATCATCCGGCGGGGAATTTTCTCGGATTTCTGGTTCCGGAGCAGGTCCACCATCGACGGACTTGCTCTAAGGCTGCGCCCATGACCTCCGCATTCCTTCGCCGCTTCATCCCCGATCTCACGCCCATCGGCCCGCGAGAGCGGATCAGGTCGGCGCTCGGCGCCTTGATCGGCGTCCTCGGAACGGGCCTCATCAGCCATGCCGCCGTCGGCGACAGCGCTTCGGTCCCGGTGCTGATCGCCCCCATGGGCGCCTCCGCCGTGCTCCTGTTCGCCGCCACCGCGAGCCCCCTCGCCCAACCCTGGTCGATCCTCGGCGGCAATCTTATCGCAGCCCTCGTCGGCGTGACGGCCGCGCGCCTCGTGCCCGATCCCTATCTCGCAGCAGGGATAGCGATCGGAGTGGCCATCGCGCTGATGACTGCGTTCAAATGCCTGCATCCGCCGAGCGGAGCCGTGGCGCTGACCGCGGTGCTCGGCGGACCCGCCATCGCGCATCTGGGATACGGCTTCGTCGTCTGGCCGGTGCTCGCCAATTCCGCAGTTCTGCTGGGCGCGGCGCTCGTGTTCAACAATCTCACCGGGCGACCTTACCCGCATCCGCATGCGCAGAAGACGGCTCCCGCCGAGGGTCCGCGCTCCGCGCGCGATGCTCTGACGGCGTCGGACATCGACGCGGCGATCGAGAACTTCGGCCAGCTTCTCGACGTCGAACGCGGCGACCTCGAAGCGATCCTTCAGGACGCCCAGCTCCGATCCTATGCGCGCCGCTCCGGCCTGACCGTCTGCAAGGACATCATGTCCCGCGACGTCATCGCGATTGCGCCGCAGGCGCCGATGAAGGAAGCGCTCGAACTGCTGCGCCGCCACCACATCAAGGCGCTTCCCGTCACGGATGAGACGCGGAAGGTGCTCGGGATCGTGACGCAGACCGATCTTCTCGACAAAGCCGTGTGGGGCGCGCTCGGACCCCGGCTTGGATTCCGGACCCGGGTGCGTCTGACGATGACCCACATCCGCGCGCCGCACGGGGCAGTGGAGGACATCATGACGACCTCGGTGCTCACGGTCGGACCGGAAACGCCGGTGGCCGACGCCGTCGTCGCCATGGCTCAGACAGGGCTTCATCATCTGCCTGTCGTTGACGAACTCGGGCGTCTCGCCGGCCTCGTCTCCCAGACCGACGTCGTATCGGCGCTGCTTGCGGACGGGTCCAAGGCGATGGCGATGGCGGCGTGATCGACCCGCACCTCGCTGGGCGGCTCGACTTCGTCCACCGGCTGCCGGTCAAGCCGCCGCTGCCTGCCGGCCGCCACGCGCTCGGCTTGTTTGAGGAGCGCGACGCGATCCTGGTCGTTCCCGAAGCGGTCGAGCCACGCAAGCCGACGCCGCTGATGGTGCTGTTCCACGGCGGCGGAGGAAGCGCGGAGAAGATTCTGCCGATGATGGAGTCGCACGCCGAGGCGCGCGGCTTCCTGCTGCTCGCGCCGCAGTCGTTGTTTCCCACCTGGGACATCGTCATCGCCGGCAATGGCCCCGACCGCGAGCGGCTCGACGTCGCGCTCGCGGAAGTCTCTTCGCGCTTCCTTCTCGATCCGACGCACCTGGCCTTCGCGGGACACTCCGACGGCGGCAGCTATACGCTCTCGCTTGGCCCCACGAACGGCCATTTCGTGACGCACATGATCGTTTCCTCCGCCGGGTTTATGTCCGTGCATATGCAATCCGGCGCGCCGCGGATCTTCATCTCACATGGGGTCAACGACGAGCAGATCCCGATCGGCCGCAGCGCGCGGATCCACGCCGCCAAGCTGCGCCACGCAGGTTACGACGTGACCTATGTCGAGCATGACGGGCCGCACGCTTGGCGGCACGACATCGCCCGCCAGGCTGCCGACTTCTTCCTGGGTCCGCCACTTTACAGCTGAGGCCGGACGGCGGCCGCCTGCCAAACCGTTGGTCTATAAGACGATTGTCTGGCACGAGGCGCCCTGGATCGTGCCCCCATTTTTCGACGATCACGTAAACTCGACCAGTACTCACGCATCGCTCACGACGCGGTGAACATTTTGCTTGCAATTCCTCCCGGCCGGGAGCAGCTTCTGGCATGCCTAATGCCAGAAGGCGCTGAAGCGCCCGCGCACCGCATATGGAAACGCACAAGGGTGAAGGAAAATGAGCACTGAGCTTGCCCCCGGCCCCGCCGGCGACCGCGTCAGCGACGGTTATCGCTGGATGCAGCTCGCCGTAGGCGTGCTGTGCATGGTGATGATCGCGAACCTCCAGTACGGCTGGACCTTCTTCGTCACCGACATTCAGAAGACCTTCGGCTGGGATCGCTCGGCGATCCAGTGGGCCTTCACGCTGTTCGTCCTGTTCGAAACCTGGCTCGTGCCGGTCGAAGGCTGGTTCGTGGACCGCTACGGCCCACGCTCGGTCGTGATGTTCGGCGGCCTGCTCTGCGGCATCGGCTGGGTCGTCAACGGCTACGCCACCTCGCTCGGCGGCTTCTATCTCGGCCAGATCATCGCCGGCATCGGCGCGGGCGCGGTCTACGGCACCTGCGTCGGCAACGCCCTCAAGTGGTTCCCGGACAAGCGCGGCCTCGCCGCCGGCTTCACCGCCGCCGGCTTCGGCGCGGGCGCGGCCCTCACCGTCGCTCCGATCCAGTCGATGATCGCGAACTCCGGCTTCCAGGCCGCCTTCATCAACTTCGGCATCGGTCAGGCCGTCGTCATTATGATCGCCTGCATGTTCCTCGTCGCCCCGCGCGCCGGCCAGGTGCCAGCGCCGGTCGTGAAGGCGAACCTTGTTCAGACGCGCAAGGATTACGGCCCGGGCGCGGTGCTGAAGCACCCGATCTTCTGGCTGATGTACTTCATGTTCGTCATCGTCGGCGCCGGCGGCCTGATGATCACCGCCAACCTGAAGCCGATCGCGGCCGACTTCCACATCGACAAGATCGACGTGACCCTGGTCGGCCTGACCATGACGACGGTCACCTTCGCCGCCACCATCGACCGCATCCTGAACGGCCTGACCCGCCCGTTCTTCGGCTGGGTCTCCGACAAGATCGGACGCGAGAACACCATGTTCATCGCGTTCGGCTTCGAGGGCGTCGGCATCTACCTGCTCTACCTCTACGGCCACGACCCGCTGCTGTTCGTCATCCTGACGGGTCTCGTGTTCTTCGCCTGGGGCGAGATCTACTCCCTCTTCCCGTCGACCTGCACGGACACCTTCGGCTCCAAGTTCGCGGCGACCAATGCGGGCCTGCTCTACACCGCCAAGGGCACCGCGGCGCTGCTGGTGCCGTTCGCCAACACGCTGCAGCAGTCGACCGGCAGCTGGGACGCGGTGTTCCTGGTCGCGGCGGGCGCCAACATCCTGGCCTCGCTGCTCGCGATCACCGTGCTGAAGCCCTGGCGGCGCTCCGTCGTCGCCGGCGCCGAAGCAGAGGTCGCCGGTCCGACGGCGGTCCGCGCGGCCTGAACCATCCCGCGCATCCTTCACGATGCGGCCCACAAGAAAAGCGCCCGGCGGTTCGCCGGGCGTTTTTTTCTCTTGGCAACAGTGAAGGTCTTCGGACTCAGGACTTCGCGAGTTCCTCCAGTTCCTCGAGCGTCAGGATCCATCCATCCTCGCCGGCGATGGTGACGCCGATGCTGTCATCGGTTTTCAGACCGCGCGCGAGCATAAGAGCGTCCAGGACAGACGGCGCCACGGTCGCGACCGGCCCGTCCTCGGCGTCGACGAAGACTGTATAGGACATACGCCTCTCCACTGATGGCGGCTTCTATCGAGCCGCTGCGGCGAACAAACCGCCGAAGCGCGATTTCGTTCCGGCTCGACGGGTGAATCTGCACGGGCGGCTGCCTGAGCCGGCTTTGGAGGTATAGACCTGCCGTGCGCGCATACGTCGCTCTACGGGATTCTACGAAGTTACGGCACGATAATCTCGTCTGATACTCCGGATGCGGGCAACGGGTATCGTTACGAGCGGGGCTAAGGTGATGAGCGTCCACGCCGGTAAGGTCGTGCACCGGCTTCCGAGTGGCCACCTGATCGTTTTCTCCCACGACAGAGGCTACGCGATCGTCGTGTGCGACAAATATTTCAAGCCGAACGTGCTTGACTTGGTGGAGGCGGATTGGAGTCGGCCGGAGGAGCAGTTTGTGGACTTCTCCGGGCGGAAATGCCAGTTCGCGGTTCTCGAGAACTGTTCCGATCTCGTGTCGGCGCTGTCGAAGGCGCGGCGCTTCGAGCGGCAGCTGGCCGTCAGCGCCTAAGGGCGCTGGCGCTCCCTGACCCTTCTGAAGCTGGCGGCGCGTGCGCCGCCAGCCGATCGACTGCAGCCGGCTTCGTAGAAGCGGCCGACGACACGCGCCGGCGCCGCGCGGCGACATCGCGAACGGCGGCGTCGCGCCCGCTCGCGGAGACCGACGAAGACTGAGCGCTGGTGGAAGAGAGTGGGAGTCGAACCCACCAGGGACCGCATCCGCGGCCCCTTCCGGTTTTGAAGACCGGACGCCCCACCGGGGAACGCTTCTCCTCCGAAAGACCTTTTTTCGGCTCCGCGCCGCATAAAGCGCATCGGGAGGCCGAACGCCAGACGGTTCAGATCAGGGCTTCACAAGCAGCACGTTCACGGCCTTGGCGAGCACGTGGACGGTCGAGCCCGTCTGAAGACCGAGTTCGTTCAGGCTGTCGATCGTCATGACCGGAGACATGAAATAATCCGTTCCCTGAAGCCTCACCGTCACTTGCCCCATCACCCCGCCCCGCTTGATCTCGACGACCTCGGCCGGAATGTCGTTGCGCGCGCCGTGTTTCATGCCGTCTCCTCCCGATGAGCCGCGCCGCAAGATAGCGCGCCGCGGGGGACCGTCACGCGGCGCGCGAGCGTCGACGGCGGCCGGCCCAGGGTCTATGTGGAGGGCATGAACAAGCGCTTGGCCACCCTGATCAACCTGACCACCCTGTCCATCCTCGCCGCATCTCTCGGCGGCTGCGCCTCGGGCGACGCCTGCCGTGACGCGGGCCATGTGCCAGGGACCGGCGGTTACGCTTCGTGCGAGCGGCAGGTGTCCGAGGATCGCGCCCGCGGCGCCCGCAAGCTCGCCAACGAGATGCCGATCGGCGGCTACGGGCCGACGCGCTTCTGACATCCTCCTCGATCGAGCCCCAGATATGAGCGCCTATTCCGACCTCGCGGCCCGCTTCTCGCGCGCGGCCGCGATCTCCAACGCGATCGGCATCCTGCACTGGGACCATGCGGCGATGATGCCGAAGGGCGCGGCTGCGTCGCGCTCGGAAAGCGTCGCGCTGCTGGCGGTGCTGCGGCACGAGATGGTGACCGATCCGGAGATCGGGGATCTGATCGGCGAGGCGGAGGCCGCCGACGGGCTCGGCGAGTGGGAGCGCGCGAACCTGCGCGAGATCCGGCGGGCGTACACGATCGACACCGCCCTGCCGGCCGATCTCGTCGCTGCTTCCTCGAAGGCGACCTCGGTCTGCGAGATGACCTGGCGCCAGGCGCGGGCCGACAGCGACTTCGCGGCTCTGCTGCCCTCCCTTTCGGAGGTGCTGTCGCTGCAGCGGCAGGCGGGCGAGGCCAAGGCGGAGAAGCTCGGCCTGTCCGTCTACGACGCGCTGCTCAACGACTACGAGCCCGGCGGCCGCTCGGCGAAGATCGACGCGCTGTTCGACGACCTCGCCGATTTCCTGCCCGGCTTCACTGAAGAGGCCCTCGCCGTCCAGGCGCGGCGGCCGCAGGACCCGCCGCTCGAAGGGCCGTTTCCGGTGGAGACGCAGCGCGCGCTCGGCGTGCGGCTGATGGCGGCGCTCGGCTACGACTTCGAGCGGGGACGGCTGGACGTTTCGACCCATCCCTTCTGCGGCGGCGCCGACAACGACGTGCGCATCACCACCCGCTACGACGAGGCGGACTTCACCAGCGCGCTGATGGGCGTGCTGCATGAGACCGGCCACGCGCTCTACGAGCAGGGGCGCCCCGCCGGCTTCATGGGCCAGCCGGTCGGCTCGGCGCGCGGCATGAGCGTGCACGAGAGCCAGTCGCTGCTGATCGAGATGCAGGCCTGCCGCAGCCGGGAGTTCCTTGACTTCGCCGCGCCCATCATGCGGGACGCGTTCGGAGGCTCGGGGCCGGCCTGGGAGACCGAGGCCCTGTGGCGGCGCTACACCCGCGTCTCGCGCGGCTTCATCCGCGTCGACGCCGACGAGGTGACCTATCCAGCCCACGTCATCCTGCGCTACCGGCTGGAGCGGGCGATGATCGCGGGCGACCTTCCCCTCGCCGAGCTGCCGACGGCCTGGAACGAGGGCATGCGCGAGCTGCTTGGCGTCATGCCCCCGAACGACCGCGTCGGCTGCCTGCAGGACATCCACTGGCCGTCCGGCGGCTGGGGCTATTTCCCCACCTACACGCTCGGCGCAATGACGGCCGCCCAGCTGTTCGCTGCGGCGAAGAGCGCCAATCCGGACATGCTGCCGGCGATCGCGCGGGGCGACTTCGGTCCTCTGGTCGCCTGGTTGCGCGCCAACGTCCATGGCCTCGGCTCGCTCTACGAGACCGACGAGCTTTTGACCCGCGCGACGGGCTCGCCGCTCGACGCGTCACACTTCAAGGCGCATCTGAAGCGGCGCTACGTCGACGAAGGCTGAACGCGGCTCCGCTCAGCCCGCCTTCTCCTTCTTGAGCAGCGCACGCTTGCGCTCGACGCCCCAGCGATAGCCCGAAAGCGCGCCGTCCTCGCGCACCACGCGGTGGCACGGCACGACGACGGCGAGCTTATTGGCCCCGCAGGCCTGCGCGACGGCGCGCGCCGAGGTCGGGGCGCCGATGGCTCGCGCGATCTCGGCGTAGCTCGCCGTCTCGCCGAGCGGGATAGCCTGCAACGCCCGCCAGACCCGCTGCTGGAACGCGGTGCCCTGGATATCGAGCGGCAGATCGAAGCCGCGGCGCGGATCCTCCACCGACGCCACGACCTGCCTGACCGTCTCCTCATAGGCTCCGTCGCCGCGGACGATCTCGGCCTTGCCGAAGCGTCGCCGCAGATCGGCAAGCAGCGCCTCTTCATCGTCGCCGAGCGCGATGAAACAGACGCCGCGATCGCTCGATCCGACCAGAACGCGGCCGAGCGTGCTCAGCCCGACCGCGTATCGGATCGTCTTGCCGGCGCCGCCCGCCTTGAAGGCGCTCGGGGTCATGCCGAACATGCCGTCGGACGCGGCGTAGAAACGTCCGTTCGAGTTGAAGCCGGAGCCGTAGATCGCGGAGGTGACGGACCCCTCCCCGCTCGCGAGCTCCACACGCGCCCGCTTCGCGCGCTCGGCGGACGCATACGCTTTCGGGGTCAGGCCCGTCGCCGCCTTGAACAGGCGATGCAGATGAAACGGGCTGACGCCCGCGCGCTTCGCCAGCTCGTCGAGCTTCGGAGCGTCCTCGGCCTGCTCGATGTGGCGGCAGAGATCGGCGATCAGCGCCGCCTGACGCTCGGCGAGGCTGGCCTCCTTCGGCCGGCAACGCTTGCAGGCTCGGAAACCGCGCGCCTCGGCCTCCTCCCAGGTCTCCGCGAAGCTGACGTTCTCGGGCTTGGGCCGCCGCGCCGGGCAGGACGGGCGGCAATAGATCCCGGTCGAGCGGACGCAGGTGAAGAACGTTCCGTCGGCGCGTGCGTCCTTGGCGACGACGGCGGCCCAGCGCGGGTCGCGCTCTGTCGAAATCGCCGGACGGTCGGTGGGGGCTTCCTGCATGCGGAGCACGGGTCAGGTTCTCCTCTGTCGTGTGGTCTAGCATGCCGCCGTTATGGACGCTTGCCTGGCCGGACGCGCTCCGGCTCTTGCTCTCAATGTGGGCCCCGGCTCCAGGATTTCGGGAGCAAGAAGCGGGGTGGGCGATGGTCGCCGGTCGCGCCATCTTTGGTGAACCGCTCGATGGGGACGCCGAAATGCAATTGAGATGGACCGCGCTATCAACGGCGGCGCTCTGCGCATGCGCGGCATCGGCCAGCGCCCAGGAGAACATTCCATCCGGCGCCTATGAGGTGACCTACAGTCTCGAGCTCCCGCACGTCGCGCCGACGCAGTCGAACACCGCGAAGGTCTGCGTCACGGAAAACCATGCCTTTCCAGTGCTGAGCGCGAACAATCCGTTGGCGCGCTGTCCGGCAAGCGACATCCGACGCCAGGGCCGCGAGGTCTCGTTCCGCATCGTCTGCGCCGGGCCGAACGCCGCCAAGGCGGACGCGCTGTTCGACCTCCGCGACGACGGCTTCGACGGCCGCATCGCCATGAACATGGGCGGCAAGAACATGACGATGACCGAGGTCCAGCACGGCCGCCGCGTCGGCGACTGCGCCGCGGGCGATACGACCCGCTAGCTTCCCCAGGCGACCGCGAGGTCAAGCAGCGCCTCGTCCTGGCCGCGCGCCGCGATCATCGACAGGCCGACCGGCAGCCCGTCGACTCTCGCCGCCGGCAGCGAGATCTGCGGCATCCCGGCGTGGCCGGCCGGCGAAAGCATCTCGAGCGCCTTGGCGCGGAACAGGTTGAGCTCGGGTTCCGGCGTTCCCCTCAGCGGAGCGACGCCCGGGGTGGTCGGCAGCAGAAGGATTGTTCCGGGCGGCGCGAGCGTCTCCATCCGAACGCGGATCTGATTGCGCATTGCGCGAGCCTGCGCGATCTCGTCGGCGGTGAGCTTCGAGGCCGCCTCGAAGCGCTCCCTGACGCCCGGACCGAAATTGGGGCGGACGCGCTCGACCCAGTCGCCATGCTGCTCCCACGCCTCGGCGGACTGGATGACGCGGAACACGTTGCGCCAGTCCGGCGCGGCGGCGCCTGCGATCTCGACATGCTCGATCGCGCCGAACAGCGCCTTCACGCGCTCGACCTCCGAGGCGAGCGCGAGGCGCGTCGCCTCGCCGGCGCGCGCGAACATGTCGTCGGCGATCAGCAGGCGCGTCGGCGCGGCCGGCTCCTGGATCGGCTCCTGCAGCACCGAGCCGACCCTGGCGAGAGTCACGGGGTCGCGCGCAAACCAGCCGACGACGTCGTAGCTCGGCGCGAGCGCGACGGCGCGGTCTATGGGCACGCGCCCGTGGGTCGGCCTCAGCCCGTAGAGCCCGCAATAGCTCGCCGGCAGCCGAACCGAGCCGCCGGTGTCCGTGCCGATCGCGAAGTCGACGAGGCCGGCGGCCGTTGCCGCCGCCGAGCCGGACGACGATCCGCCGGGGATCCGGCCCGGCGCCGCGGCGTTCTCGGGCGTTCCGTAATGGGCGTTTTCGCCGTTGAGGCTCCACGCGATTTCGTCGGTGTGAGTCTTGCCGACGAGGCGAGCGCCGGCGGCGAGCAGCAGGTCCACGATCGGGGCCGTTTCCGTCGGGACCGGGTGGCTCGCCAGCCAGTCCGGGTTGCCCGCGCCGGTCGGCGTTCCCGCGAGGTCGAACAGGTCCTTCAGGCCGAAGGTCAGGCCCGCGAGCGGACCGTCGGCGGCGCCTTCGCGCTCTACGAAGCCGTGCGCTACGAAGGCGTGGACGCTGTCGCTGATCGGCATTCGTTTTTCCCTCAATTCGATCGTTCAGAACAGGAGGCCCTGCGCCGGAACCGCCGGTTCGTTCCCGGGACCGTCTTCCTTCGCGCCGCGCGCGACGACGACAAGCCCGTCGTCGGCGAGCGGGCGCTGCAGCGCGCTCGCCTCTCGCCAGTCCGCGCGGAGCCAGACCTCGATTTCCTCGGGCTCGGTCAGGACGACCGGCATCGCCTTCGGATGAACGGCCGCGATTAAGGCGTTCGGCTCCGTGGTCAGGAAGCCGAACAGGTCGGCCGTCACTGCGCCCTCCCGCACCTTCCGCACGCTCGTCCAGCGCGTCCAGAGTCCGGCGAAAAAGGCGAGCGGCCGGCTTTCGTCGCGCGCGAACCAGACCGGCGACTTCCGTCCGTCCGGAGCAGTCTCGTACTCGGAGAAGCTGGTGAAGGGAACGACGCAGCGGTTGGCGGGGCCGAGCCACCGCCGCCAGTGCGGGCTGGCGACATTGCGGATGTTGGTGACGCCCGGATCGACGCTCCTGCCCTTGAGCACGGACACGGGCGACGGCATGCCCCAGCGCGCCAGCACGAGCTCGCGCCCCTCCGCGCCGTTGCGGACGATCGGAGCCGGGTAGTCCGGAAAGATTCCCGGCATCGGCGGCAGATTGCCGGTTCGGTCGACGAGCGCGCGGGCGAGCTCGCGGATCGCGGCCTGCCCCTTGGTCAGCGAATAGAGATTGCACATCGGAGCGAGAGATTAGCCGCCGCCGCGCGGAGCGCCAGAGCGCTCAGGCCGCGACCCTCGCCCGCCGCCTCCTCGCCTCGTCGGAGGACCGCCAGTCCTCGAACGCCGCGTCCAGCGCGGCGTGCTCGGCCTCGGACAGGCTCGCGAGCCGCCGCCCGGCGAGGCCGTCCATCGCGGCGCCGTCGTCGAAGCGCTCGAGGAACGGGCGCGTGCGCTCGCTCCAGAACGTGGTCGGCTCGGCGTCCGGCAGGGCCGCGGCCGCCGCACCGGTGATGGAGAACGCCGTGCGCTCGCTGCGCGTCGCCGACAGCTCCTCCCCCGCCAGCGCATTTCGGCGCGCGAGCCAAAGAAACAGCCGCCGGTCCGGCGAACGCCGCGTGGGCGGGCGATCGTCCGGCGCAGGCGCCACGAAGCCGATCTTGCGCAGCAGCGTCTCGGAGACGCCCTCCCGGGCGGCCTCCTCGTAGGTGTAGGTCAGCACGTCGCCGAACGCCTCGCGGAACAGAGCCGTCTGGCGGTTGTAATCGAACATGAAGGCGTGATCCTCGAGGTAGTCTTCGAAACCTTTCGCATAGCCGCTCTTCACCGCCGAGCCGTAGTGCGACTCGCCGAACGTCGCGCGGTTCCTCAGGCAGACGACGACCGTCGCGTCGAAACGGGCGAAAACGCGCCTGAGGCGGCGCACGTAGCGGCGGCGCCCTTCCCACAGCTCATCCGGCGGGCAGATCTCCGGGAAGGTGCGGCGCCAGGCGGGCTCGCTGCTGATCAGCATCGTGTCGCCGGGCCTCGCGTCGAGACGGGCCTGATCGACACGCCGGCGACAGGCGTCGAACCTGTTCTTCTTCTGCGCCGCCGCCGCCGTCAGAAGGTGCTGCGCGACTTGAGGCTTCCCACCGAACCAGTCCGCCGGATCGGGATAGACCAGCCCCTGTCGCGCCAGTTCGGCCGCGTGGTTGCGCAGATAGATCTGCAGATGCGTCGAACCGGTCTTGTGGGTGCCGACATGCAGAAAAAGCTTCATCGCGCTTCCTTCTGATCGCGGGCCGTTCCCCGCGCAGTTCCTGCAAATCTCGATTTCACGCGCGGCGCAACTCCGACAGCGCGGAGCATATCGCCGGAGGATTTATCGCACTGCACAACAAATGGGCGCTTGACGCCGAAAAATTCGGCGCCCATCCTCGACAGTAATCAAAAAAATTTCCTGCGAGGAAATTGGGAGGAGCGCGATATGGGAAGCCACGAATCCCGCATCGACGCGATGTACGCACGCGACAAAGTCGCGGCCTATGTCTGCGTTCTGGCCGTGTGGGCGGTCTATCTCTTCGTTTACTGGCGCATGTACGACCATCTCGCGGCGGCGGGCCTGACCTGGCTCATGCTGGCCCTCGGCGGGCTTGTGCTGCTGCTCAACACCGCCGCCGTGGTCGCGCTGATCCGCCACTACAAGGAGGACAAGGCCGCGATCTACGGCACGGACGTCTACTATCTCGACCGCATCGCCGCCGAGAAGAGGGCCGCCCGATGAGCAAGGCGCCCTACGAACCGCCGACCCAATCGGTGATCGGGCAGATCGTCGACGCCGTGCTGATGCTCGCGCTCGTGCTCGTCACGCTCTACCTGCCGCTCCTGCTCGGGCTGGCCGGCGGCGGCACGACGACGAAGACCTTCGACAACCCGACATGGGAAGCGCTCGGCCAGAACGCGGCGATGGCGGGCCAGTGGGAGAAGCTCGGCTTCGCCCCCGCCCAGGCCGCCGAGATCATCGGCAAGCGCTTCGACTACGAGTTCTCCTGGGTCGCGCTCGCGATCACAGGTGTCGTCATCATCGGCTACTTCGTCGGGATGCTGCGCTGGTCCGACAAGGAGTATCGCGACGTCATCGCCGAGCATTTCGACGACAGGCCCGGCGCCGGCCGATCCGGGGGAGCCTGAGCCATGATCGTCCTGATGAACTATGCGGCCTGGGGAATCTCCGCCGTGCTCGCGCTGTGGATGCTGTGGGACATGATCTCCACCAACCGCTCCCACAGCGAAGCCTATCTGACGTCCTCCGCCGAGGGCGAGATCATCGACGCCGAGGTCGGCGAGACGGTTGCGAGGCAGTGATGGTCGACATCTCCAACACACCCGGCGCCCTCGCCCCCTCCCCCGCCGCCGCGCCCAAGCGCGTCGCGCTGAAGCGCGTGCTCGGCCCCGCCCACGTCTGGGGCCTCGGCGTCGGCATCGTGCTCGTCGGCGAGTTCATGGGCTGGAACTTCGCGGTGGGCAAAGGCGGCGCGATCGCGGCGCTCACCGCCTGCTGGCTCGCCGGCATCCTCTACACCTGCGTCGCCATGATCGACTCGGAGGTCACCTCCACGGTCGCCGCAGCCGGCGGGCAGTACGCCCAGGCCAAGCACATCATCGGGCCGCTCGCGGCGTTCAACGTCGGTCTCTACCTCGTCATGGCCTACACCATGCTCGAGGTGTCGAACGCCATCGTCACCGGCGACCTGATCCAGGCTTTCGCGGCCAACATGGGCCTCGAGGGCGAGGTCGACAAACGCGCTTACATGGTGCTGACGATCGTCTTCCTGTCGTGGCTGAACTATCGCGGCGTGCTCGCGACGCTGACCATCAACTACATCATCACGGCGATCGCCTTCGCCGCCATCATCGCGCTGTTCGTGGCGGTGAACCCGCTGACGCCCGGCACGGTGGTGATGCACGATCAGCTGCTGACGGGCCTTCCCTATGGCGGCCTCGGCATCCTGGCCGCGATGCATTTCGGCCTCTGGTTCTATCTCGGAATCGAGGGGACCACGCAGGCGGCTGAAGAGGTGCGGTCGCCGGCCCGCTCGCTGCCGCTCGGCACGCTCACCGGCATCATGACGCTGCTGATCGCCGCCACCATCACCTGGTACATCGGCGCCGGCCTGATGCCGTGGGAGTATCTCGGCCAGGCGATCACGCCCCTCTACGACGCCGCGCGCCTGACGGGCTCCAAGCCGCTCGAGGTGTTCCTGTTCGTCGGCACGCTGTTCGCGACGCTCGCCTCGGCGAACGGCTGCATCAACGACGCGTCCCGGGCGTGGTTCGCCATGGGCCGCGACCGCTACATGCCGGTCTGGTTCGGCGGCGTGCATCCGACCTACCGCACGCCGTTCCGCTCGATCGTGTTCTTCGTGCCGATCGCGATCCTGTTCGCGATCTCGACGCCGCTCGACCAGACGATCACGCTGTCGATTCTGTCCGGCCTGCTCGGCTACACGATCATGGCGATCGGCGTGATCATCTTCCGCAGGAAGTGGCCGCTCGACTCGATCGCGCGCGGCTATATCCACCCGCTGCATCCGCTGCCCGCGATTTTGCTGCTGACGCTCTGCGCCATCACCTACGTCGCGGTGTTCCTCGGATACGGCACCCAGCTGCTGGCGATGATGGTGTTCTACATCGTCGCCTCGGCCTGGTTCGTCCTGCACCGCTACAAGTACTGCCGTCGCGGCGAGCAGTTCACGATGCCCTGGCCGAAGCCGAGGGGGTACTGACCAATGGAGACCGCGGCCGGCTTTCTCGCGCTCGCCGCGGCGCTCCTGGCCGCGGCCGTCGCGATCCTGCGCGCCAATGCGCGGGATCGGGCGGTGCGACGCGCGATTCTCGCGGACTGCTCCGATGTCCTGGAGGCCGCGGAAACCAGCGTCGCGCGCTCCGGCTACGGCGTCCTCCGTGGCGTTCATCGCGGTCGGCGCGCGGCGCTGACCCCGATCGCCGACGCCCTCGCCTTCCGCAAGCTGCCGCAGCTCTGGCTGGCGGCGACCCTGCTGGAGCAGAACGACGGCCGGCCCTCGATCGAGATCATCCGGCGACCCGGCGACGCCGACGCCTTCACGGGCGGCGCAGGCCTTCCTCTCTCGGTCCGCCCACCCGCGGAGTGGCCTCAGGACACGAGCGTCCGGGTCTCGCCGGGGGCCTTGGCTCTGCTAGGGTCGCTGGGGCCTGTCCTAGCGGAAGCCTTGGCGGACGACCGGCTCAAGGCGATCACTGTCTCGCCGCGCGGAGTCCGCATCGTCCGGCAGGCCGCACAGGGGCTTCGCGGATCCTACGTCCTGTTCCGCGAGACCCGCTTCGACGAGGCACGGGTTGATCCGTCTACCGCGCGCGCCGCGCTCGATCTGGCGGCCGCCATCGCAGACCACGTCCAGGCCCATGACCAGGCAGACCTCCATGAGGCCGCCTGACCCGCGCCTCGTGCTCGCCGTCGCGGCCCTGCTGCCGGGAGTCGGCCACGTACTGATCGGGCGGGCGGCGCGCGGGCTCGGCTTCGCTTTCTTCACGCTGATCGGAGGCTGGCTGACCGCCAAGTTCGCGGCGCCGGACGCGTCGCTCATCAGCAAGCACGCCGGCGGCGTCCTGGTCTGGGCGCTGTCTATTCCGGACGCCTATCGCTCGGCGCGGCTCGATCAGGAACGCGCGCGCGTGGCCGGCACAGGACGCTGACCTCGAACGCCCCGCGTCGATACTGGCACTATGGGATTTTCGAAACCTCGTCTCTAATGCAGCACCGAGACGCTGGCAGATCGATCGATGGCCCCAAAGTCCTCTCTCGCAAAGACTTCCCGTTCCAAGACCGCGCCGGCGAAGCCGTCCGCGCTTAAGGCCTCGTCGCGGCCCGCCTCGGGCGCGACGCCGCGGCTCGAGGCGGTCGAGCCGACGGACGACGGCGAGCCCTACGTCACGGGCTCCAACGCGCCGGCCGCGCTCGCGCGCCGCACGCTCGAACAGGCGATCGGTCTGCAGATCCGGCATCACCGGAAGGCGATGGGCCTCACCGTCGCGGAGCTCGCCAGCGCGGCCTCGGTCTCGAACGGCATGCTGTCGAAGATCGAGAACGGCCAGATCTCGCCGTCGCTGACCACGCTGCAGACGCTCGCTTCCGCGCTCAACATGCCGATCAGCCTGCTGTTTTCCGAGTTCGAAGAGCGGCGGGACTGCTCCTTCGTCCCGGCGGGACAGGGCGTCTCGATCCAGCGCCGCGGCACGAAGGTCGGCCATCGTTATGAACTTCTCGGCCACATGCTTGGCGGAGCGGTCGCGGTGGAGCCCTACCTGATCACGCTCGCGGACGACGCCGCCCCTTACACGGCGTTCCAGCACGAGGGGACGGAGCTCATCCACATCCTCACCGGCGAGGTCACCTACGCTCATGCCGGCAACAGCTACGACATGAAGCCCGGCGACACCCTGCTGTTCGATTCGGGCGCGCCGCACGGGCCAGAGCGGATCATGCGGACCCCGCTCAGCTACCTGTCGATCATCATGTACGAGAAGGACTGACCTTCTTCGTCGTTCCCACGCGGTCGGCGTACGCGAACGCTCCAGCCAAACTGTTCAGAAATTTTCTTCTAGCGAAATTTTTTTTCCAAACTCATTGACGCCTTCGGGCGCCGCAGCTAGCTTCCGGTCACGGGCTTCGGCCTTCCCTCCCCTCGATGGAGCGGCGCCAGACATGTGCGGCATCGTCGGACTTTTCCTGAAAGACAAGGCTCTCGAACCCAAGCTCGGCGAGATGCTGAGCGGGATGCTTGACGTCATGTGCGATCGCGGCCCGGACTCGGCCGGCTTCGCCGTGTACGGCTCCGGCGAGAGCGGCAAGATCAAGCTGACCCTGCGCGCGCCGGAGGGCTTCGATTTCGCCGCCCTCGGCAAGACGCTCGGCGACGACGTCACGGTCTCGGTGCGCGGCACCCACGCCGTCGTCTCGGCGCCGGCCGCGCGCGAAGCGGAGATCCGCGCCATCGTCGCCAAGACCAAGGACGTCGCGGTCGTCGGCGCCGGCCAGCGCATGGAGCTCTTCAAGGAAGTCGGGCTTCCGAGCGAGGTCGCCGAGCGCTTCGAACTTTCCAAGATGACCGGCACCCACGGCATCGGCCACACCCGCATGGCGACTGAGAGCGCCGTGACGACCAACGGCGCGCATCCGTTCTCGACGGGCGCGGACCAGTGCCTCGTCCATAACGGCTCACTGTCGAATCATCGCAGCGTTCGCCGCGACCTCGACCGCGCCGGAGTGCCCGTTCAGACCGACAACGACAGCGAGGTCGCCGCCGGCTATCTGACTTGGCGGATGAACCAGGGCCGCACGCTTGGCGAGGCCCTCGAGGACTCGCTCGACGATCTCGACGGCTTCTACACCTTCGTCGTCGGCACCGAGACCGGCTTCGGCGTCATCCGCGACCCGATCGCCTGCAAGCCGGCGGTGATGGCCGAGACCGACCAGTACGTCGCCTTCGGCTCGGAATATCGCGCGCTCGCCGGCCTGCCCGGCATCGAGAACGCGAAGGTCTGGGAGCCGGAGCCGGCCAAGGCCTACTTCTGGGACCGGGCCGCGGCGTGACAACCATGACAGCTCAGGGGGCGCGGCTCATGAACGCCAACGTCGAAAGCCACGCGATCGATCTCGCGGGATCCTCGGTCCGCGAGCTCAACTCGGCGCTGCACGCGCTGAAGGAGGGCTCGAACGCCTCGCTCTGGCGGATCGCCAATCCGCGAGGTCTGCACGCGATCGCGGCCGGCGTCGACGCGCCTGTCACAGTCGAGATCGATGGTCCCGTCGGCTACTACTGCGGCGGCATGAACAAGCAGGCCACGATCATCGTGCGCGGCTCGGCCGGCGTCGGCGTCGGCGAGAACATGATGTCGGGCCTCATTCACGTCGAAGGCGACGCGAGCCAGGCGGCCGGCGCGACGGCCCATGGCGGAACGCTCGTCATCGAGGGCAACGCCGCGGCGCGTTGCGGCATTTCGATGAAGGGCGTCGACATCGTCGTGAAGGGCTCGGTCGGCCACATGTCGGCCTTCATGGCCCAGTCGGGAAGCATGGTCGTGTTCGGCGACGCCGGCGAGGCGCTCGGGGACTCGATCTACGAGGCGCGGCTCTACGTCCGCGGCTCGGTCGCGAGCCTCGGCGCCGACTGCATCGAGAAGGAAATGCGCGACGAGCACAGACAAGAGCTCTTCGAGCGCTTCAAGTCCGCGGGCGTGAACGGCCAGATCGATCCGTCCGAATTCAAGCGCTACGGCTCCGGCCGGACGCTCTATCACTTCCACGTCGACAACGCGTCGGCCTACTGAGGCGAAGGCGATGAACGAGCACTTCAAGGCCCCGCCGATCCCGGCGACGCTGCCGCGCGAGAGCGCGACCTTCGACGCTTACACCATGTCCGAGATCCGCCGCGCGGCGGCGACCGGCATCTACGACATCCGCGGCGCCGGCGCGAAGCGGAAGGTCCCGCATTTCGACGACCTGCTGTTCCTCGGCGCCTCGATTTCGCGCTACCCGCTCGAGGGCTATCGCGAGAAGTGCGGCACCGACGTCGTCCTCGGCACCCGCTTCGCGAAGAAGCCGATCGAGCTGAAGACCCCCGTCACCATCGCCGGCATGAGCTTCGGCTCGCTGTCGGGCCCGGCCAAGGAAGCACTGGGGCGCGGCGCGTCCGCCATGGGCACCTCGACCACCACCGGCGACGGCGGCATGACGCAGGAGGAGCGCGGGCATTCCAAGACGCTCGTCTACCAGTACCTGCCCTCGCGCTACGGCATGAACCCGGACGACATCCGGAAGGCCGACGCGATCGAGGTGGTGGTCGGCCAGGGCGCCAAGCCCGGCGGCGGCGGCATGCTGCTCGGCCAGAAGATCTCCAAGCGCGTCGCCCAGATGCGCAACCTGCCCGAAGGCATCGACCAGCGCTCGGCCTGCCGGCATCCCGATTGGACCGGCCCGGACGATCTCGAGATCAAGATCGAGGAGCTGCGCGAGATCACCGACTGGGAGAAGCCGATCTATGTGAAGGTCGGCGCCGCCCGCCCATATTACGACACGGCGCTCGCCGTGAAGGCCGGGGCCGACGTTGTGGTGGTCGACGGCATGCAGGGCGGCACCGCCGCGACGCAGGAAGTGTTCATCGAGCATGTCGGCATCCCGACGCTCGCGGCGATCCGCAACGCGGTGCGCGCGCTGCAGGACCTCGGCATGCATCGCAAGGTGCAGCTGATCGTCTCCGGCGGCATCCGCAACGGCGCTGACGTCGCCAAGGCGCTCGCGCTTGGCGCGGACGCGGTCGCGATCGGCACGGCCGCGCTGATCGCGCTCGGCGACAACGATCCCGCGCTCGACGAGGAGTACCGCGCCCTCGGCTCGCGCGCCGGCGCCTATGACGACTGGCACGAGGGCCGCGACCCCGCCGGCATCACCACGCAGGACCCCGAGCTGATGAAGCGGCTCGACCCGGTGAAGGCGGGCCGGCGCCTGGCCAACTTCCTCGCCGTGATGACGCTGGAAGCCCAGACCATCGCCCGCGCCTGCGGCAAGAGCCATGTGCACAATCTCGAGCCGGAAGACCTCGTGGCGCTGACCATCGAGGCCGCCGCCATGGCCCAGGTGCCGATCGCCGGCACGGATTGGGTGCCGGGCCTGACGGGACGGTTCTAAAACTCGGAAGGCGTCGTCGCCCCTCTTCGGCGGCGTCAGCCGTCGGGCCGGGAGCGACGCCGATCCGCGAAAGCGTTCAGGCGTGCTCCTGGCTCTTTTTTTGCCCGGGGTCCCCTCCAGAAGACGTGCCCAGGTGCGGGCTAAAAACGGGGAACTGACAGAAATGGCGTCCGATCTTTCCAAAGCCGCGAAGGATCGCGGCATCAAGTACTTCCTGATCTCCTACACCGATCTGTTCGGCTCGCAGCGCGCCAAGCTGGTTCCGGCCGCCGCCATCGGCGACATGCAGAAGGCCGGCGCCGGCTTTGCGGGCTTCGCGACCTGGCTCGACATGAGCCCGTCCGACAGCGACCTTTTCGCCAAGCCCGATCCCGACAGCCTCATCCAGCTGCCCTGGAAGCCGGAAGTCGGCTGGCTCGCCGCCGATCTCTGGATGGACGGCAAGGAGGTCGAGCAGGCCCCGCGCAACACGTTGAAGCGGCTGATCGCGAAGTCCGGCTGCCAGATGAAGTCCGGCGTCGAGTGCGAGTTCTTCCTCGTCAACGCCGACGGCACCCAGATCTCCGACCTCGCCGACACCGCCGAAAAGCCCTGCTACGATCAGCAAGCGCTGATGCGCCGCTACGCGGTCATCACCGAGATCTGCGACAGCATGCTTTCGCTCGGCTGGGCGCCCTACCAGAACGACCATGAGGACGCGAACGGCCAGTTCGAGATGAACTGGAACTACGGACCCGCTCTCCAGACCGCCGACCAGCACGCCTTCTTCAAGTTCATGGCGAAGTCGATCGCCGAGAAGCACGGCCTGCGCGCGACCTTCATGCCGAAGCCCTTCGTGAACCTCACCGGCTCAGGCTGCCACGCCCACGTCTCGCTGTGGGACGGCAAGACGAACCTGTTCGAGGATCCGAATGGGGAACTCGGGGTCAGCCAGACCGGCTACCATTTCATCGGCGGCCTGATGCACAACACGGACGCGATCTGCGCGCTGACGAACCCGACGGTGAACTCCTACAAGCGCATCAACGCGCCGCGCACGACGTCCGGCGCGACCTGGGCGCCGAACTCGATCACCTACACCGGCAACAACCGCACCCACATGATCCGCATCCCGGATGCGGGCCGCTTCGAGTTCCGCCTCGGCGACGGCGCCGCGAACCCTTATCTCCTGCAGGCCGCGATCCTCGCCGCCGGCCTCGACGGCATGGAGAACAAGCGCGACCCAGGCAAGCGCCTCGACATCAACATGTACACCGACGGCCACACGGTGGAGGGCGTCAAGAAACTGCCGCTCAACCTGCTCGACGCGCTTCGGCTGTTCGAGGGCTCCGCGGCGACCCGCGCGATGTTCGGCGATGAGTTCGTCACCGCCTATTCCAAGCTCAAGATGCAGGAGTGGAACAACCACTGCCGCCACCTGAGCCAGTGGGAGCGCGACAACACGCTGGACTGCTGAACAGGCCGGAACGCTGCCGGATCCCTCCCCTTGCAAAGGGGAGGGTAAGGGTGG
>JADBEO010000043.1 GCA_031316315.1 Chelatococcus sambhunathii | reverse complement strand
ACCCCACCCTGCCCTCCCTGTCCCAGGGGAGGGAGTCGCGGCGGCCGCCGCGACAATCCTCCAGCCGGCGCTACGGGCCGGCGCTCCATTCGGGCCGCGGGAGCGGCGCCACTGAAAGCGAAGACATGACCGACCTCTCCCCCCGCGAAATCGTCTCCGAGCTCGACCGGCATATCGTCGGGCAACGCGAGGCCAAGCGCGCCGTCGCGATCGCGCTCAGGAACCGCTGGCGCCGTCTGCAGTTGACCGGCTCGTTGCGCGAAGAAGTGCTGCCGAAGAACATCCTGATGATCGGGCCGACGGGCGTCGGCAAGACCGAGATTTCGCGCCGTCTTGCCCGCCTCGCCAACGCGCCGTTCCTCAAGGTTGAGGCCACCAAGTTCACCGAGGTCGGCTATGTCGGCCGCGACGTCGAGCAGATCGTGCGCGACCTCGTCGAGGTCGCGATCGGGCTGACGCGCGAGACGAAGCGCAAGGACGTGCGCGCCAAGGCCGAACTCGCCGCCGAGGAGCGCATCCTGAACGCGCTCGTCGGCTCGACCGCGAGCCCGGCGACCAAGGACGCCTTCCGCAAGAAGCTGATGGCCGGCGAGATGGAGGACAAGGAGATCCAGATCGAGGTCGCCGCCTCCGGCGGGTCGCCGATGATGGAGATCCCGGGCATGCCCGGACAGGTCGGCATGATTTCGCTCGGCGACATGTTCAAGGGCCTGCAGGGCCAGCAGAAGCAGAAGCGGCTTCCGGTCAGCGAGGCGCGCGAGACCCTCGTTGCGGACGAGAGCGACAAGCTGCTCGACCAGGAGCAGCTGACCGCGGAGGCGATCCATTCGGTCGAGAACGCCGGCATCGTGTTCCTCGACGAGATCGACAAGATCTGCGCCCGCGAGGGCCGCGCCGGCGACGTTTCGCGCGAGGGGGTGCAGCGCGATCTGCTGCCGCTGATCGAGGGCACGACGGTGGCGACCAAGTATGGGCCGGTGAAGACCGACCACATCCTGTTCATCGCCTCGGGCGCCTTCCATGTGGCGAAGCCCTCGGACCTGCTGCCGGAGCTGCAGGGCCGTCTGCCGATCCGCGTGGAGCTCAACGCGCTCAGCCGCGAGGACTTCGTGCGGATTTTGACCGATACCGAAGCCAGTCTCGTCAAGCAGTACGTGGCGTTGATGGAGACGGAAGGGGTGACGCTGGACGTCACCTCCGACGGCGTCGAAGCGCTGGCGGACGTCGCCGTCGAGGTGAACTCCACCGTCGAGAACATCGGCGCTCGTCGACTGCAGACCGTGATGGAGCGGGTGCTCGACGAGATCAGCTTCACCGCCGCCGACCGCGGCGGCGAGACGATCACGGTGGACGGGCCGTATGTGCGGAAGTTCGTCGGCGACCTCGCCAAGAACGCGGACCTCAGCCGCTTCATCCTGTGAGACGCGCCCGCGCGGCTCACATCCGATTGAGACGCGCGGACTTCGCCCCATGCTGGCCATGAGACCGGTCCATGCTAGCCTCGTCTTCGTAGCAATCTGGCGGAGCGGGGACCGCAAGGCGGAGAGGCCGGCGATTGGGTGAGACGCGACGGCGGACGGACATCGGCGCGGCCGTGAACCGCGTGGCTTCGCGCGCGCGCCTCGCGCTCGCCTGGGAAGGCGCCTGGCCATGGCTTGCGGCGGCGCTCGTCGTCGCGACGCTGTTTCTCGTCGTCTCCTGGTTCGGCGTGTGGGACGCGCTGCCGCCGCTCGCCCGCGCCGTCGGCGTGCTGCTGTTCGGCGCGGCCTTCCTCGCCGCGCTGAGCCGGCTCGCTCGCGCGGGCTGGCCTGACCGGCGCGCCGCGCTCGCCCGCGTCGACCGCGCGAGCGGACTCGCGCACCGTCCGGCGACCAGCCTCGACGACCGCCTCGCCTCGATCGAGGGCGAGGACCCGATGACCCGCGCATTGTGGTCCGCGCATCGCGAGCGCATGGAGCGCGAGGCCAAGGACCTCAGAGCCGGCGCGCCCTCTCCGCGGCTCGCGGTACGCGACCCATATGCGCTGCGGTTCCTGATCGGGCTGCTGGCGGTCGCCGCCTTCGCGGTCGCCGGCTCCGACCGCGGCGCGCGCGTCGCCGCCGCCTTCGACTGGACGAGCCCGGCGGCCGACACGGTCCCCGCCCGCATCGACGCCTGGGTCGCCCCTCCGGGCTACACCGGGCGTCCGCCGATCTTCCTGACCGCGCGCGCCGGCGCGCAGGACGCGCCGAAGGCCGACTCCGCCGCGGCCGCCGTCCCGGACGGCGGCGTCGAAATGATCCGTGTCCCGCAGAACGCGACGCTCGTCGTGCGCGGCTCCGGTGGCCCGGTCGAGGTGACGGCGGGCGGCGCGGCCGAAGAGCTGCGCATGGAAGGCCGTCCGCCAGAAGGGGTGACGGAGAAGAAGTTCAAGCTGACCGGCGACGCGGAGGCGAAGATCGCCTCGCCCGGCGCGCCGGACCGCATCTGGCGCTTCTCGATCATCCCGGACCAGCCTCCTTCGATCGAACTCGCCGGGCCGCTGAAGCTGAACGCGCGCGGCACCGCGATCATTCCCTACGAGGTGAAGGACGATTACGGAGTCGTCGCCGCGGAGGCGCGGTTCGCGCTGAAGCCGGCCGCGGCGCCCACCCCGCCGGTCGCGCTCAAGAACCCGAAGCCGCGGCCAGCCATCCAGCCGGCGCGCCCTCTTTACGAAGCGCCCAAAGTCGCGCTTGGCCTGCCGCGCGCCAAGGCGCGCGACGGCAAGGCCGAGACGCCGCTCGACGTGACGGAGCATCCCTTCGCGGGCGCCGAGGCGGCCATGACCCTCGTCGCGCGCGACGAGGCCGGTCAGGAAGGTTCGTCGAAGTCGGTGGATCTCCGCCTTCCGGCGCGGGAATTCACCAAGCCGCTCGCTCGCGCCCTGGTCGAACAGCGCCGCATCCTCGCGCTCGACGCCAATTCCAAGCCCAAGGTGCTGCAGGCGTTGCGCGCGCTCGCCCTGTTCCCCGAGCAGTTCACGCCAAAGGCGAGCCACTATCTCGGCCTGACGACGGCGACGCGCCGGCTCGAGATCGCCGTCGAGGACGACCAGTTGCGCGGCGCGGCGGACTATCTCTGGGAGGTCGCGCTCCGCATCGAGGACGGCGACCTGCCCGAGGCCGAGCGTGATCTGCGCGCCGCGGAGGAGGCGCTGCGCAAAGCGCTGGAGAACGGCGCCTCCGAGCAGGAGATCAAGAAGCTCACGCAGGATCTGCGCGCGGCGCTCGAGAAATTCATGCGCGAGATGGCCGAGCAGCAGCGCCAGAACGGAGGCCAGCAGCAGCAGGCCCAGCGCGGCCAGCGCGGCGCGAAAGAGATCCGTCCGCAGGATCTCCGTAACATGATCGACAGGATGGAGAAGCTCGCCCAGTCCGGCGCCAAGGACGCCGCCAAGCAAGCGCTCGCCGACCTCAAGAACATGCTGGACAATCTGAGGAACGCCCAGCGCCAGCAGGCCGACCCGAACGCGCAGGCCCAGCAGCAACAGCTCGACAAGCTGCAGGACATGATCCGCGAACAGGGCAAGCTGCGCGACCAGACGTTCCAGGAGTATCGCCAGAACGAGCGCCAGCAGCGCAACCAGCGCGGCAAGCCGCAGCAGGGCCAGGACGGCCAGCAGCGCATGCAGGAGCTTGCCGAGCGCCAGCAGCAGCTGAGGCAGCAGCTCGACAAGATGATGCGCGAGCACGGCGAGAAGTCCGATCAGGTCGAGGGTCAGCAGGGCCAGCGACAGGACCAACGGCAGGGCGAGAACCAGGAGGGCCGTGAGCAGCGCCCCGGCGAGCGCGGCCAGGGACAGCAAGGGCAACAGGGCGAAGGCGATCAACCCGGCCAGAACGCGCTCGGCGAGGCCGGCAAGAGCATGGGAGAGGCGCAAGGGGCGCTCGGCCAGGGCCAGACCGCGCAGGCGCTCGACCAGCAGCAGAAGGCGCTGGAGCAGCTCCGCAAGGGCGCGCAGGCGATGGCCGAACAGATGCAGGGCCAGGGCCAGCCGGGCCAGCAGGGCGAGGGCCAGCAGGGCGCTCAGAACGGCGAGGACGGCCGCGACGACGACCCGCTCGGCCGCCCGGTCCGTCGTCGCGAAAGCGACGGCGACACCACTAAGGTCCCCGGCGAGATCGACGCCCAGCGCGCCCGCCGCGTGATCGAGGAGCTGAGGAAGCGCCTGGGCGAGGCGAACCGCCCGCGCGAGGAGCTCGACTATCTGGAGCGGTTGCTGACGCCGTGAGGCGTCCCGGACTTACACGGGCGCTGCGCCTGCAAACGGGTCGCGGTACGGCACGCCGAACGGTTCGAAGTGGCGAAGGTTGCGCGTCAGGACGACGAAGTCCCTTGCAGCGGCGATCGCGGCGATCTGGACATCGGCGAAATCAGGATCGTGGCCACGCGCAAGGGCGCGGTCCTTCAACATGCCGGCGATAGGCGCAGCGGCGATGTCGAAGGGTAGGATGCGCCGTGCGAAGCGACCCTCCAGTTCGGTGAGCCAAGCGCGCAAGGCTTTCCGCCTTTCGCCTCGCCGCAAGCCGCTCAAGCTTACGAACGACCGCCTCAAGCTCGGCGATCGTGATGGTCGTGATGAAGAGCTCGGCGTCCGGGTCGATGTCCAGCGCAGGTGAAGCCGAACGCTTGAACGGGTCGCTCGCCGACAGAATGTTCGTGTCGGCGACGAACATCACAGATCCACGTCGCGCATCTTCGACCGGCTTGTTTCGAGTTCGCGCCCATCGATTGGCGCGTTTAACAGCATCTCCCAAAGTGAACGGGGGCCGCTCGCTTGCGCCCATTCCTCATAGGAGAGAACCACCGCCTCCTTGCGCCCGTGGCGCGTGATGACGGTCGCCTCGCCTTCCTTGGCCGCATCAACGACGCTGCTCAACCGTGCCTTCGCTTCGCTAAATGAAACCTCTCTCATGACGACCTCACACCCCAGGAATTGGTCAGTTGAGTCATTAGGTCTGGCCGCGAGAGATGCGCAAGATATCTACTAATCCCCGATCGCAAGCCCCTCGCGGCGCGGGTCGACGCCGGCGGACAGTCCGTCCGGTCCGATCTCGATCGCCTGCAGGCCAGACGTCATGTCGGCGACCTTCACATCGAAGCCGAGCGACTTCAGCGGCTCGGCGAGCGCTTCCGCCTTCGTACCCTTTTCGAGCTCGAACGCGCCGTTGCGGTTCAGCATGTTCGGGAGCGCCGCAGCCTGGGCGAGGTCTAGCCCCCAGTCGAGATGGGCGATCAGGGCCTTTGCGACATAGCCGATGATCTGGCTGCCGCCGGGCGATCCGACCGACAGCACGGGCCGGCCGTCCTTCAGCACGATGGTCGGGGCCATCGACGAACGCGGGCGCTTGCCGGGCTCCACCCGGTTCGCGATCGGGACGCCGTCCTTATGGCTGCGGAAAGAGAAGTCCGTCAGCTCATTGTTGAGCAGGAAGCCGCGGACCATGACGCGCGAGCCGAAGCCGGCCTCGATGGTCGTCGTCATGGCGACGACGTTTCCTTCGGCGTCGACGACGGAGAGATGGCTGGTGCCGGCGAACTCCAGCGCGGCGTCCGGCGAGAAAAGTCGGGCATGGGAGAATTTCGGCTTGCCGGCGGGGACCTCGGTCAGCGCCCTGTCGCCCGCGAGCAGCTTTGCGCGCTCGGCGAGATAGTCGCGCGCGACGAGCCCGGCGGTCGGCTGCGGCACGAAGGCGGGGTCGGCGACATAGGCCTCGCGGTCGGCGAAGGCGAGCCGCTCGGCGTCGCCGATCAGCCGCCAGGCGGCCGGCGACTCCGGCCCGAGCTTCGCCACGTCCGTCGGCTCCAGCATGCCGAGGATCTGTGCGATCGCGATCCCGCCCGACGAAGGCGGGCCCATGCCGCAGACCTCGAGCGCACGATAGGGCGCGCAGACCGCGTCCCGCTCGACGACTGAATAGCGCTCGAGGTCGCCGGGCGAGAGCAGGCCCGGATTCGAGGCGCCGCGGACCGCCGCGACGACGTCGGCGGCGATCTCGCCAGAATAGAAGGCGTCGGCGCCGCGATCGCGGATCGCCTTCAGCGTCTCGGCGTATTTCGGATTTTTCAGCAGCGCGCCCTGTTTCAGCGGCGCTCCGCCGGGCAGGAAATAGGCGCCTGCCTCGACGTTGCGGGCGAGGCGAGGCGCGTCCTCCGCGATCTGGGCGGCGAGGCGCGGCGAGACCTCGAAGCCGGCCTCGGCGAGGCGGATCGCGGGCTCGAACAGGCGACGCCAATTCAGCTTGCCGTATCTGCGATGCCCCGCCTCGATCAGCCTCGGCGTTCCGGGCGTCCCAACCGAACGGCCGCCGACCACAGCGTCGAGGAAGGACAGGGGCTCGCCGGCCTCGTTCTGGAACAGCGTCGGCGTCGCGGCCGCCGGCGCCGTCTCGCGACCGTCGAGCGTCGAGACCGCCTTTTCGCTCGCGCTCCAGTGGACGAGGAAAGCGCCGCCTCCGAGCCCGGAGGACTGCGGCTCGACAAGGCCGAGCACGAGTTGCGCCGCGATCGCTGCGTCGACCGCGCTCCCCCCTGCCCTCAGCATCTCCGCGGCCGCTTCGGAGGCGAGCGGATTGGCGGTCGCGGCCATCCAGCTCTTCGACCTGACGAGCGGCTTCGGGTTCATCCCCGTCGCGATCTCCGGCGCCGGCGGCTGTTCCGTCGGCGCGAACTGGGCGGAGGCGGGCCCGACCCAGCAGACGAGGAGGGAAGCTAGCGAGGCGACGAGTTTGCGCATTGGGGCGACTTCCTCCGCGGGCGCGGGATGATCGGTCCCCTGGCGGGGCGCGGCAAGCGCCGCCGGCCGCGTTAACCACGCATTAGGGTTAATGAATTATCACCGGAGGCGCCGCCGACGCCACGCGCGCCGCGGTCGACGAGGGGTCTGGCGCATGGCCGAAACCGAGACTTTGGCGGGGCTCCGCTTCGTATGCCGCGCGGCCGTCGTCGCCTTCTGCGCGGCGCTGTCCGGCTGCATGACCGACAAGACGGTCACCGGCTCCATCTCCTCGAGCCAGCTCACGCCCACCTCTGCGAGCCGGGATGCGCCCTCCCCGGACCGGGTCCAGGCGCACTGGCGTTCGCTCGCCGAGCGTTACGGCGAGGCTTACGCGAAGAACCCGTCCGACCCGGCCGCCGGCTATGGCTACGGCGTCGCGCTCAGGGCGCTTGGGCAGCGCGCGCAGGCGCTCGCCGTGCTCGAGCAGGCGAGCATGAAGAATCCGGGTCAGAAGCAGATACTCGCCGCCTACGGCCGGGCGCTCGCCGACGTCGGCCGCTATGACGATGCGCTCGCCGTGCTCGGCCGCGCCCACACTCCCGACAGGCCCGACTGGAAGATCCTCAACGCGCAGGGCGCGATCCTCGACCAGCTCGGCCGGCCCGAGGAGGCGCGCGGCCACTATATGGCGGCGATCAAGGTCGCTCCGGGCGAGCCCTCGATTCTGTCGAATCTCGGCCTCAACTACGCGCTGTCCGGGGATCTCGCCAAGGCGCAGGAGACGCTGCGGCAGGCCGCCGCCAGCCCGAACGCCGACGACAAGGTGCGCGCCAATCTCGCTCTGGTGATGTCGCTGCAGGCCGGAAAGCCGGCCACGGCCAAGAAGGCGGGCTGAGCGGCGCTCAGTGCGCCGGCGCCGCGGCGCCGGTATTGGGTTTCTTGACGAGCGGCACCAGGACGACGATCGCGACGAACAGGATCGTCAGCGCAAAGAACAGGTCGCCGAAGGCGAGCACCAGCCCCTGCTGACGGACGCTGTTGGCGAGCTGCCTCACCGCGGCGAGCTCCGCGTCCGAGCCGAGCCTGTCCTGAAAGGACTGGGCGAGTGCGGCCATCCGCTCCTCCGCGACCTGCCGGCCCCAGATCACATGCTCGCGCAGCCGCAGCATGTGAAGATCCTGCCGGTCGTTCAGGAAGGTGTTGATGAAGGCGAGCCCGAAGGCGCCGCCGAGATTGCGCATCAGATTAAACAGGCCGCTCGCCTGCTTGAGCTTCGGCGGGGGCAGCGTGCCGAGCGAGACGACATTGATCGGCACCATGCACATCATCAGAGAGACGCCGCGCAGCGCCTGCGGGATGAACAGCTCGCCGAACGCCCAGTCCTTGGTGATGTAGGTCAGGTCGACGCAGGACAGCGCGAAGCCGAGAAAGCCGCCGGCGATAAGCCAAC
The DNA here is from genome assembly GCA_031316315.1 of Chelatococcus sambhunathii. Taxonomy (GTDB): domain Bacteria; phylum Pseudomonadota; class Alphaproteobacteria; order Rhizobiales; family Methylopilaceae; genus Methylopila. Next base: position 26,498 of record JADBEO010000043.1, on the reverse strand, counting down.
GCGGATCTGACAGCTTGCGGCCGAGCACGCCGACCACCGGCGCGGTCAGGAACATGAACAGGCCCGACACGAACACCGTCTCGCCAATCTGCAGCGAGTCGTAGCCGCGGACCCGCCCGAGGAAGACCGGGTAGAGATAGGTCATGCCATAGAGGCCGACGCCCATCACGAAGGTGAGCAGCGAGCCGACGGCGAAGTTGCGGTTGCGATAGACGGAGAGGTCGATCAGGGGCGTCTTCGCGGCGAAGCAGCGCCAGAAGAACAATACGGCGCCGACGACCGATACGACGCTGAGCGTCCGGATGGTCGCGTCCTGGAACCAGTCGTCCTTGGCACCTTCCTCGAGCACGTATTCGAGGCCGCCCAAAAACATCGCGAGCGCGATCAGCGCCACGTAGTCCAGCTGCTTGAGCAGGCCTGTTTCGGGCTCGTCGAAGTCGACCAACGTCCAGGCGAGCAGCGTCGCGATCGCGCCCGGCACGACGTTGATCAGGAACAGCCAGTGCCAGGACAGCAGCTCCGTCAGGTACCCGCCGACCGTCGGCCCGACAGTCGGAGCGAGCGTCACCGTGAGCCCGACCAGCGCCATGATCGCCGGCTGCTTCGATCTCGGAAACACGGTGTAGGCGGCGGCGAAGGCCGTCGGGATCATTCCGCCGCCGATGAAGCCCTGCAGCGCGCGGTAGACGATCATCTCCGGCAGCGTCGTCGCCGTCGCGCAGAGCGCGCTCGCGAGCGTGAAGCCGGCGGCCGAGATCGAGAACAGCACGCGCGTCGACAGCGCCCGGGCGAGATAGCCCGAGAGCGGGATCATGATGACTTCGGCGATGAGGTAGCTGGTCTGAACCCAGCTGATCTCGTCGGGGCTGGCCGAAAGGCCCGCCTGGATCTCGGAGAGCGAGGAGGAGACGATCTGGATGTCCAGGATCGCCATGAACATCCCGAAGACCAGCGCGAAGAAGGCGATCAGCCTGCGGGCCGTGACCTTCGGCTCGGCGGCCCCTCCGACGGTCCCCGCGCCCGAACCTCCTGACGAGCCGGCCGCCGGCCCCGTGGGGACGCGGGCCAGGTCGGCGGCCTTGCCAACGCCGGGGGAGATGGCGTCGTGGCTCATGGGTCAGAGGTCCGGGCGCAGGTTCTCGGTCACCGCGGCGCGAGCGCAGCGGCGGATTGGGTTTCGTCCTTCGGCGCGGTGCGGATGTCGACGGCGGCGATCACCGACAGGCCCGGACGCAGCCGGCCCTTCGCCACATCGGCCGGATCGACATGGATGCGCACCGGCACGCGCTGGACGATCTTGGTGAAGTTGCCCGTCGCGTTCTCCGGAGGCAGCAGGCTGAACTGGGCGCCCGACGCGGGAGCGAGGCTGTCGACGACCCCGGTCACGTCGTGCTCGGGATAGGCGTCGACCGAGAGCCGCACCTTCTCGCCCGGCTGAATGTCGGCGAGCTGGGTCTCCTTGAAGTTGGCGTCGACATAGACGCGGTCGAGCGGGACGATGGCCATGACGCGCTTGCCCGGCGTGACGTAATCGCCGGCCTGCGCGGCCTTGTTGCCGACGACGCCGTCGAACGGCGCGCGGATCACGGTCGCGTCCAGGTCGCGCTGGCGCTGGGCGCGCGCGGTCTTCAGCTCGTCGAGCGTGCGCTGCGCCTCTTCCTTCTGCGCGATGAGCACGTCGCGATTGGCCTCGGCGGAGACGACGCCCGCCTTTGCGGCCTCGACCGAGGCGGCTGTGCGCAGCTTGTCGGCCGTCGCCTGGTCCAGGGACTGGCGGCTGCCATAGCTCGACTTGGCGAGTTGCTGGGCGCGGTCGAAATCGGCGGCCGCGCGCGCGCTGTCGGCGTTCGCGCTGTCGACCTGGGCCTTCGCCTGCGAAATCTGCGCGTCGGCCGCCGCGATCTGGCGGTCGAAGCGCGCGATCGAAGCCTGCTGCGTCGCGATCTTTCCATCGGCGGCCGCGAGCGCGAGGCGGTAGTCGCCGTCGTCCAGCGTGACAAGCGGATCGCCGGCCTTCACGCGCATGTTCTGCTGCGCGGAGACGGAAGCGACATAGCCCGAGACCTTGGGCGCCATGGTCGCCATATCGGCGCCGACATAGGCGTCGTCGGTCTCGACCAGGAAGCGTCCGTCGACCCACCAGTCGTAGCCGTACCAGCCGCCCGCCGTGATCGCGGCGATGGCGACGGCGCCGAGCAGGAATTTCCGCGCCCCGCCGCGCCTGGCGGGCGGCGTCGGAGCGTCGGCCCCGGGTGACCGAACGTCAGGCTGGACAGGGGCGGGCGCCTCTTCCGCCGGCGCGCCCTTGCGCGCTTCGGCGGCGGATTCCTTCTGGACGAGCCTCGGGCCCGCGACGTCCGGCTTGCGCAGCACATTCGTCATTTGCGACCTCGGATAGGTCCTGCGGATGGAAAGCCACGTCGAGCGACGATCGAAAAACCTAATGACCGAACCGTTCGGTCAACGCAGAAGCTAGCGTAGTAGAGGCCGCCCGACAAGAGTTGACCGAACCGTTCGGTCATTTTTTTGTTCCTGGGGATTGGTCGGCCCGGAGCGCCGGCCGAACGTCCCGATCGCGAAACGCGCTCGGTCACGTGCGCTCGCCGACGGCGTCGCCTGGTAATCTTCGGCCACGAGGAGCGGGCGTTACGGCTCCTGCCGGGGGAGGGGCGGCGGGCGCCGGAACACGTCACAGTCGCGAGGCGCGGCGGTCGTCTTATGAGACTCTTAGGTCTAGGGCGCCTTCAAATTTGAGGAATTATCAATTACCAGCCGAAGCCTTGAAGTGCGCGCGGCATGCCCCTATTCGCGTTCCGAAGTTAAGAGATCGTCTCCGGAGTCGAGCCTTGCCGTCCATCGTCGCCGCGCGCGCCTCGCGTCTTGTCAGCGCCGTCGCCATCGCCGCCATGGCGGCGACCCCGGCGCTCGCCGCGTCGAGCGTGTCTCTGGAGCTCAATCGCTTCGAGCAGAAGGACGCCGCCTGCAGAATCTCGCTGGTGATCGGCAACCCCGGCGATAAGGCGCTCGACAGCCTGAAGCTCGACCTCGTCTTCTTCGACAAGGACGGGGTGATTTCGCGCAGGCTGGCGGTCGAAGCCGGGCCGGTACGCGCCTCCAAGACCTCCGTAAAACTGTTCGATCTGCCGGACACGCCCTGCGACGGCGTCGCCAAGCTTCTGCTGAACGACGTGACCGCCTGCGGCGACGAGAAGGATTGCCTCGGGCTGGTCGGCGTCTCGTCGCGCGTGAAGAGCGTGGAGTTCACGAAATGACGAGGTTGCGCGCGCTCGGCGCGGCATGGCTGTCGGCGGCGCTCATCGTCGCCGCGCCGGCCGCGCGCGCCCAGGACAACGTGAAGCCCGCGGCCGAGACGCCCGCCCAGGCGCTTCCGCCGGCGCAGGAGGTCCAGGCTGTCGATCCGGGCAAGGAGCCGCCCCGTCCGGCTGACCCCGCGCAGCCCAGCGCCGCCGCGCCGGCCTCCCCCGCCCCGCAGGGCGCGGCGGAGGAGACCTCCGGCGGACCGTCACTCCCGTCGATCGAGCGCCAGAAGCTGCCTCATGACCTGTCCCCCATGGGCATGTTCATGAACGCGGACTGGGTCGTGAAGATCGTCATGCTCGGTCTGGCCTTCGCCTCGCTGGTCACCTGGACCATCGCGCTCGCCAAGTGGATCGAGTTGCAGAGCGCGCGATCGAAGGCCCGCCGCAGCCTGAAGGCGCTGGCGAGCGCGCGCACGCTCGCGGACGCCAGCCATGCGCTCGGCAACCGCAAGGGCGCCGGCCCGATCGCCGGCTTTGTCGCGGCCGCCGACGCGGAGCTCGTCTATTCGCAGGACGCGCTGTCGACCGAGGGCGTCAAGGAGCGCGTCGCCTCGCATCTGTCGCGGCTCGAGGCGCAGGCCGGCCGCAAGCTGAGTTTCGGCGCCGGCGTGCTGGCGACGATCGGCGCGACCGCCCCGTTCGTCGGCCTGTTCGGCACGGTCTGGGGCATCATGAACTCGTTCATCGGCATCTCTAACGCGCAGACGACCAACCTCGCGGTCGTCGCGCCCGGCATCGCCGAGGCGCTGCTCGCGACCGCGATCGGCCTCGTCGCCGCGATCCCGGCCGTCGTGATCTACAACTTCTTCGCCCGCCAGATCACCGCGCATCGCGCCATGCTCGGCGACGCGGCGGCGGCGGTGCTTCGGATCGTTTCACGCGACCTCGACCGCGAGGCCGCGCCCCGCTACGCCCGGCGCGCGGCGGAGTAACCTTCGATGGCCGCAAAGCTCGATCTCGGCGGGGGCGAGGAACTCGTCGAGACGCACGAGATCAACGTGACGCCGTTCATCGACGTCATCCTCGTGTTGCTCATCATCTTCATGGTCGCGGCGCCGCTCGCGACGGTCGACGTCGGCGTCGACCTGCCGGCCTCGAACGCCAAGCCGCAGCCGCGGCCGGACAAGCCGGTCTACCTCACGCTCCAGCAGGACCTGAAGCTGTCGCTCGGGTCGCAGACGGTCGACCGCGCCGCGATCGCGCAGGCGCTGCAGGGCGCGACCGGCGGCGACCGCGAGCAGCGCATCTTCCTGCGCGCCGACCGCAAGGTCCCCTACGGCGATGTGTTCGCCCTGATGAACGACCTGAGGCGCGCGGGCTATCTCAAGGTCGCGCTGGTTGGGCTCGAGTCCGCCGGTTCCGATGGCGGCCGCTGACGTCTACAGCCTCGGCGACCGGGGCGGTCCGGACGGCGTCGCGAAGTGGATCGCCGGCGGCGGCTTCGCGCTCGCGCTCCATGCGGGCGTGCTGCTCTATCTGAACCGCTCGCCCGAACCGCACCAGTTCGAGAACTCTTCGGCGATCGAGATCGACATGACGCCGGCGCCGAGCCAGGCCGGAGCCGAGGCGCCGGCCGACGAGGCGCAGCCCGCCCAGGCCGAGGAACTTGCGGAGATCGCGCCCGAGGAAGCGCCGCCGCCCCCCGACGACGCGCCGACCGTGACCGAAGAAGCGCCCGTCCTGGCCGAGGAGGCGCCGCCCGAAGAGCTGGAGGAGTTGGAGGTCGCGCCGGACGTCGTGCGGGAGGCGCAGCAGCTCGAGGCCGTCGAGACTCCGCCGGACGTCCAAGCGGCCGTGACGCTTCCGCCGGAGCAGACAGTCACCGCGCGGGAGGAAGAGATCACGCCCCCGCCGGAGCCCAAGCCCGTCGTTCGCCGCGAGGAGCCGAAACCGAAACCCAAGCCAAAGCCGGTCGAGGAGCCGAAGCCGGTCGTGCGGCGCGAGCAGCCTAAGCCGCGGCCGGAGGCGCCGAAGCCGTCGCCCGAGGCGACGCGCGGCGAGACGGCGCAGAAAGCGAGCCGCGGCGGATCGCAGGCCGCGCAGCAGGCTGGAAGGCAGGGCGCCGGAGGCGGCGACCCGGCCGCGTCGCGTGCGGCGGCCTCGGCCTACGGCAAGCGGGTGCAAGCGGCGGTCGCCGCGCAAAAGCGGACGTCGGCGAGCATCCAGGGATCCGCGAGGGTCAGCTTCACGGTGAGCCGCAGCGGCGCCGTCAGCGGCATTTCCGCGTCCGGATCGCCGACCGCGGCCGCAGAGGCGCAGGCGATGGTCCGGCGCGCCGGGATACCGCCGATGCCGGCCGAAATGACCGGCTCATCGCAACGCTACGCGATCAACGTGAACTTCGGCAAATAGAGCGGCGCTCTTCAGACCTCGTCACAGCCGTCTGAACGTTAGATACGAACCCCTTCGCCCCTCGCGGATCGCCTTAGCTTCGTAGCGCGTGCCCGGCCAGCCGGCGAACGGCGTTTTCCAGTCCCGCGGCCGCTCGGCGGTCCATTCGAAGTCGGGGCTGCGGGCGACATGGGCGAGCGTCCAGGCGACGTAGCTGTCGATGTCCGAGGCGAAGCGGAACAGGCTTCCCGGCGCCAGGACGCGCGCGAGACGCGCTAGGTTGCGGTCGCTGACGAAGCGGCGTTTCCAGTGCCGCGTCTTCGGCCAGGGGTCAGGATAGAGCAGGTCGACGCCCGACAGGCTCGCCTCGGGCAGCCGGTCGAGCAGCAGCGTGGCGTCGTCGCCGAACAGCCGGACGTTCCTGAGGCCGAGCCGGTCGATCCCCGAAACCCCCTTGGCCAGCCCGTCTACGAAAGGCTCGACGCCGATGAAGCCGACGTCCGGGCTCTCCTGCGCGCGGTGCAGCAGATGCTCGGCGCCGCCGAACCCGATCTCGAGGCGGACCGCGGAGACGGGGAGCGGGAACAGCGATTTCAGATCGATCGAAAGCGCGTCGGGATCGACAAGAAGGCTTGGCAGCACGTCCGCCATCAGCGCGGCGCGGCCCGCCCTCAGCGCCTTGCCGTGACGCCTGCCAAAAAATGAACCGTCGTAGCGGACGTCGTCGGCCATATGCATCCGAGGCTCAGGTCAGAACGCAGAAACGCCGTCCATAGGACGGCGTTTCGAAGCATGAAAACGGTGGCTCGGGAAGGATTCAGCCGAGCGCAGACTTCAGCGCGTCGACGAGGTCGGTCTTCTCCCAGGAGAAGCCGCCGTCGGCGTCGGGCTCACGGCCGAAATGGCCGTAGGCCGCGGTGCGGGCGTAGATCGGCTTGTTGAGCTTGAGATGGGTGCGGATGCCGCGCGGGCTGAGGCTCATCACCTCGCCGAGCACCTTCTCGAGCTTGGCTTCGTCGACGCGGCCGGTGCCGTGCAGGTCCACATAGATCGACAGCGGCTCGGAGACGCCGATCGCGTAGGACAGCTGGATGGTGGCGCGGTCGGCGAGGTCGGCGGCGATCACGTTCTTGGCGAGGTAGCGCGCCGCGTAGGCCGCCGAGCGGTCCACCTTGGTCGGGTCCTTGCCGGAAAAGGCGCCGCCGCCGTGCGGCGCTGCGCCGCCATAGGTGTCGACGATGATCTTGCGGCCGGTCAGCCCCGCGTCGCCGTCCGGGCCGCCGATCACGAAGGCGCCGGTCGGATTCACGTGCCACACGGTCTCGTCCGAGATCCAGCCCTCGGGCAGCGTCTCACGGATGTAGGGCTCGACGATGTCGCGGATGTCCTTGGAGGACTGGTTCTCGTCGGTGTGCTGGGTGGAGAGCACGATCGAGGTCACGCCGACCGGCTTGCCGTTGGCGTAGCGCACGGTGACCTGGCTCTTGGCGTCCGGCCCGAGCGTCGGCTGCTCGCCGGAGTGGCGGACTTCCGACAGGCGCTTCAGGATCTGATGGGAGTAGTGCAGCGGCGCCGGCATCAGGCTCGGCGTCTCCCTGCAGGCGTAGCCGAACATGATGCCCTGGTCGCCCGCGCCCTCATCCTTGTTGCCGCCGGCGTCGACGCCCTGCGCGATGTGGGCGGACTGGGCGTGCAGATAGCAGGCGATGTCGGCGTTCTTCCAGTGGAAGCCGTCCTGCTCGTAGCCGATGTCCTTGATCGCCGCGCGGGCCGCCTCGATGATCTGCTCGTGGGTGACGCTGTCGGGACCGCGGACCTCGCCGGCGATGACGACGCGATTGGTCGTGCAGAGCGTCTCGCAACCGACGCGGGATTCGGGGAACGCGCCGAGATAGATGTCGACCACCTCGTCGGAGATGCGGTCGCTCACCTTATCTGGGTGCCCTTCGGAGACAGATTCGGACGTGAACAGATAGTCTGCGCGAGCCATTCAGGCCTCCCCGATCGGAACAGCGACGATATCGTTCGGTTTAGCGAACGATATCTCTTCGCAAATGCACCGGCGGTGGTCAATGCGCGCGGGCGACGCAGCCCATTCATGCCGGCTTGGAATCCCGATCGGCCAGCGCAGAGACGAGTTCGACGACTTTTCGGCGCACCTTCGCGTCCGAAATCTTGACGAAGGACTTGTTGAGCTGGAGCCCTTCCGCGGTCGTGAGAAAGTCGACGACGTAATCGGAGCCGGCGCTCTCGCCGAAGCCCTTCGCCTTCACGTCGCCGCCAGGCGCGTCGTCGAAGAAATAGGAAACCGGCACGCCCATGACGGTCGCGATCTGCTGCATGCGGCTCGCGCCGATGCGGTTGGTGCCCTTCTCGTACTTCTGGATCTGCTGGAACGTGATGCCGAGAGCTTCCCCGAGCTTCTCCTGGCTCATTCCAATGAGTACGCGACGCATCCGCACCCGGCTGCCCACATGAGCGTCCACCGGGTTGGGCGTTTTCTTGACCATCGAGGTCTCCTTGATATCGCCGCCACGCCCCCCCGCCGAGCAGCGTCAAACGTTCTTGCACAAATTTGCTTGCCGCTCATCCAAATGGATGAAGGCACGGACTTATACACGTCTCCGTCGGATGCCTAGCAGAATGAAAAAGCCCACCGGGAAAAATAGATGCAGCCGACCATTCGTCGCAGTGAACACGGTTTCCTGCAGCGGCTTGGGGAGATTTCCGTCGACGACGCCTCGCTCGCCCAGGGCGGCCGAGGCGATCACCCGCCCGTAGGAATCGACGATCGACGAGATCCCGCCATTGGCGGAGCGCGCCATTGGCAAACCCTGTTCGATGCTCCGAACGCGCGCCTGGGCGGCGTGCTGGTACGGCCCCGGCGTCCGGCCGAACCAGGCGTCGTTGGTCACGTTGAGCAGGAAATCCGGGCGCTCGTCGCCCGCGATCTCTTCCGGGAAGATCGCCTCATAGCAGATCAGCGGACGGAAGCGCGGGCCCTGCGGCAGCGTGATGACGGCTCGGCGATCGCCCGTCGCGAAGCCGCCGCGCTGGCGCGTGATCGCTTCGAGCCCGAGCGACTCCAGGAAGGACTGGAACGGCAGGTACTCGCCGAACGGCACGAGATGGATCTTGTCGTAGGTCGCGAGGATCGCGCCGTCGTCGCCGACGAGATGCAGCGAATTCCAGAAATCCGCCGCGCCCGACCCGTCCGGCCGGCGCTCGCCGCGTACTGAGCCCGTCGCAAGCGTGGTTCCGGGCGCGAGGCTCTCGCCGATACGCGCCAGCGCCTCGGGCGTTCGCGACAGCAGGAACGGAAAGGCGGACTCCGGCCAGATGACGAGCCCCGCGTCGGCGAAGCCGCGATGCTCCGGGCCTCTGGCCTCGTCGGTCAGCGCGATGTAGGCGTCCATGATCGTGTCGCGGGCGCTGTCCTGCGACTTCATATCCTGCGGGATCTCCGGCTGGAGGATCCTGAGGCTGACGCGCGTGTCGAACTCCGTCGGCGCGAGAGCCAGGCGCGCGGCGCCGAACACGGCGAGGCCGGCGAGCGCGAGCGCCGCAGCGCCCAGCAGAGTCCGGCTCGGCCGATCATCGGCGAGAACCGCCGGCGCCGCGAAGACCGCGAGCGTGACGTATGTCAGGCCTTCCACGCCGACGACGGAGGCGAACTGGCCGAGCCAGGCCTGGTCCGCGAGCGCGTAGCCGAAAGAGTTCCACGGGAAGCCGGTCAGCATATGGCCGCGCAGGAGTTCGCCGAGGCCGACCGCGAGAGCGAAGGCGACGACGCGCCGCCAGCCCGGCGTCCAGAGCGCCCGCGCCAGGGCGAAGCTCGCCGCCGTGGTGGTCGCCAGCAACGCCGGAAGGCCGGCGACCGCGAAAGGCAGCAGCCAGCCGAAGACGTCGGCGTCGACGAGGAAGGCCGAGCCGATCCACCACAGCCCGGCGAGGAAGTAGCCGAAGCCGAACAGGAAGCCGACGCCGGCCGCCGCGAGCGCGCTGCGCGGGCGCGTCGCGGCCGAGGCGCCGTCGATCAGCCAGATCGCGACGGGAAAGGTGAGCGCGAGAACGGGCCAGAGGGAGAACGGCGGCATGGCGAGCGCCGAGACGGCGCCGGCGAAAAGCGCGATCGCCGCGCGCCGCCAGCCCTGCGCAAGCGTGACGGGGGCCGCGAGAGCCTCGATTCGACTGCGCATAGAGAACCTCGGCGCGGGAGGGCTCAGGCCGCGTCGGCGGCGTCGCCGGGCCTATCCGATTCGTCGCCGTCGCGCTCGGGCGCGCCGGCGATGCCCACCTCGATCACGCGCCGCGGGTCGGCCGCCCGCACCATCAGCACATGGCCGCCGGGCCCCTCGACCGCGTCGCCCTGCGACGGCACGCGGCCGGCGAGCGTCACGACGAGCCCGCCGATCGTATCGACCTCGTCCTCGTAGGGCGCGATCGCGAAGCTCGGTCCGACGGCCTCCGCCACCTCGTCGAGAGGCGCGCGGGCGTCGGCGATGAAGCCCCCCTCGCCGTCGGGCCGGATGCTGATCGCCGCCTCGTCGTCGTGCTCGTCCTCGATGTCGCCGACGATGGTCTCGACGAGGTCCTCGATCGTCACCAGGCCGTCGCCCCCGCCATATTCGTCGACGACCAGCGCGAGATGGATGTGCATCGACTGCATGCGGGCGAGCAGGTCGGTCGCGGCCATCGAGGGCGGCGCGTAGATCACAGGACGGATCAGGTCGCAATCCGCGACGCGGGCGCCGAGGTCGACAGCCGTCGCGTCGAAGCTGTGCGCTCCGTCGCCCGCTCCCTTCGCGAACAGCGCGAGCGCGTCCTTGACGTGGACCATGCCCTTCGGCTCGTCAAGCGCGCCCTGGTGGACGGGCAGGCGCGAATGCCCGCCGTCGGCGAAGGTCGCCAGCAGCTGGCCGAGCGTGACCTCCTCCGAAATCGATACGATGTCCGGGCGATGAACCATGACGTCGTCGACGCGCGTGTCCTTCAGCGCGAGGACGTTGCGCAGCAGCACGCGCTCATGGGTCGAAAGTGAAAGGTCGTCGGCCTCGTCGAGCGCCTCGGCGACGTCCTCGCGCGCGGTCGGATGAGCCCCGAGGCCGACGAAGGCGCGCAGGCGCTCGAGCCAGTTGTCGCGCGGGTCGGTCTCGGCCGTGAAGGCGGCGCCGGGCTTTGCGGGGCGGTCAGGATGGGCCATGGCGATCAGGCGGCCGGCGCGGCGTCGAACGCGTAGGGGTCGGCGACGCCGAGCCGCGCGAGCGCCCGAGTCTCGATCGCCTCCATCTCCTCGGCCTCGTCATCCTCGAGGTGGTCGTAGCCGAACAGGTGCAGCACGCCATGGACGACGAGATGGGAGACGTGGTCCGAGAGCGTCCGCCCTTCCTCCCGCGCCTCGCGCTCGACGGTCTCGAAGGCGAGGATGACGTCGCCGAGCATCGGCGCGTCGGCGGTCTCGTCCGGCTCCACGGCCGGGAAGGTCAGGACGTTCGTCGGCTTGTCCTTCTCGCGCCATTCGGCGTTCAGCGCCCGCACACGCGCGTCGTCGGCGAGCGTCACCGCGAGCTCAGCCTCGGGCAGGGCGACGAGGCCGGCTTCGGCGAAGGCTGCGGCCACGGCGGCCGCGACGGTCGCCTCTGCGTCGGAAAGGATTGTCCAGAGTTCGCTGTCGCGCACGGTCTCGAGCGCGACGGGGGTAGATCGGTCCGGGCTCATCGTACGGGTCACGCGGCGCGCCGCGTCAGGCCTTTCATGGGTTGGGGCTCGGATGAGCGCTTTCGTAAGCACGCACGATACGCGCGACAAGCTCGTGACGCACCACGTCCTGCGCGGAAAAACGCGCGACCGACACGCCCTCGACGTTTTCCAGCAGGCCGATAGCCTCCGCGAGACCCGAGACCTGGCCAGGCGGCAGGTCGATCTGGGTCGGATCTCCCGTCACGATCATGCGGCTGTTCTCGCCGAGGCGGGTGAGGAACATCTTCATCTGCATCGACGAGGTGTTCTGGGCCTCGTCCAGCAGCACCACGGCGTTGGCGAGGGTGCGGCCGCGCATGAAGGCGAGCGGGGCGATCTCGATCATGCCCGAGGTCATGCCGCGCTCGACCTTCTCCGGCGGCATCACGTCGTAGAGCGCGTCGTAGAGCGGGCGCAGATAGGGGTCGACCTTCTCCTTCATGTCGCCCGGCAGGAAGCCGAGGCGCTCGCCGGCCTCGACCGCCGGACGCGACAGGATGATGCGGTCGGCCTCGCCGCGCTCGATGAGGGCGGCGGCCCAGGCGACGCCGATATAGGTCTTGCCGGTGCCGGCCGGCCCGGTCGCGAAGACGAGCTCGTGGCGGGCGAGCGCCCGCATATAGGCGTCCTGGGCGGCGGTGCGCGCGACGATCGTCTTCTTGCGGGTCGAGACCTGCGCGAAGCCCGGCCGCGCCGGCTCGCCGTCGCTCGGGAACAGCGAGCCCTGGCTCAGCGTCATTCGGATCGCGCCGTCGACGTCGCCAAGCGCGACCTGCTCGCCGCGCCTGACGCGATCGTACAGGCTCTCGAGCACCTTCTTGGCCTGCTGGCAGGCGTCGGCGGGACCGCGGATCGCGACCATGTTGCCACGCACCGTCGCCTCGACCCCGAGCCGCCGCTCGAGGAAGGCGAGGTTCTGGTCATGGCTCCCGAACAGGCTCGAGGCGTGCCGGTTATCCTCGAAGGCCATGGTCACTTCGGCCGGCGAAGCCTCGACGGGCCGCGCGAAACCGGGCTTGCGGGTCTGACCCGCGCCGCTCCTCAGGGGATCGAACCCCCGGACGTTGGATTCGGCGTTCAAGCAGTCGCCTCCGCGAGCATGCGAACGTCCTCGCGCGCGCCGCCCGCAGGCGCGGCGAACAGGCTGTTGGGGCCGGAGCCGGTGACCTCGACCGAGACGACCTCGCCGACCGCGGCGGTCGATCCCTCGATCTGGACCGGCGAAAGATAGGGCGAGCGGCCGGCCATCTGGCCGGGATGGCGACCCGCGCGCTCGACCAGCACGTCGAAGCGGGCACCGACCAGCGAACGCTGGAAGGCGATCTGCCGCTCGGTGATGCGGGCCTGCAGCCGCTGCAGCCGCTCCGCCTTCGCCGCTTCGGAGACCTGTCCATCGCGCTCGGCCGCCGGCGTGCCGGGCCGCGGGCTGTATTTGAAGGTGAAGGCGCTGGCGTATTCGGCCTCGTCGACGATCCGCATCGTCGCCTCGAAGTCTTCCGTCCTCTCGCCGGGGAAGCCGACGATGAAGTCGCCTGACAGCGCGAGGTCCGGCCGCGCATGCCGAATACGTTCGATCAGGCGCAGATAGTCCGCCGCAGTGTGGCGGCGGTTCATGGCCTTCAGGATGCGGTCCGAGCCGGACTGCACGGGCAGGTGCAGGTAAGGCATCAGCTTGTCGCAGTCGCGATGGGCGGCGATCAGGTCGTCGCCGAAGTCGCGCGGATGGCTGGTGGTGTAGCGCAACCGCGCGAGGCCCTCGATCTCGGCGAGACGGAGCAGGAGACGCGCCAGCGTCCAGTCGCGGCCATCCGGGCCCTCGCCGTGATAGGCGTCGACATTCTGGCCGAGCAGCGTGACCTCGCGCACCCCTTGCGCCGCCAGCCGCTCGGTCTCAGCGACGATCTGCGCGACCGACCGCGATGCTTCGGCGCCGCGCGTATAAGGCACCACGCAGAAGGAGCAGAACTTGTCGCAGCCCTCCTGCACCGTGACAAAGGCCGTGACGCCGCGCGTCGCGAGCGGCCGTACAGGCGTCGCGAGGCTCGAGAACTTCTCCTCGACCGCGAATTCGGTGTCGACCGGCTTTTCGCCCGCGCGCGCCTGACGCACGAGCTCGGGCAGGCGCTGGTAGCTCTGCGGCCCGACGACGAGGTCGACGACAGGGGCGCGCTTCATGATCTCCGCGCCCTCGGCCTGCGCGACGCAGCCGGCGACCGCGACGAGCGGCTTGCGGCCGAGCTCCTCGCCCATCTTCCGGATACGGCCGAGCTCGGAATAGACCTTCTCGGCCGCCTTCTCGCGGATGTGGCAGGTGTTGAGGACGATGAGGTCCGCGTCTTCCGCCCTATCCGTCGAGGCGTAGCCGTCCGGCGCGAGCGCGTCCGCCATGCGCTCGGCGTCGTAGACGTTCATCTGACAGCCGTAGGACCTGACGAAGAGCTTTGGGGTACGGACCGTCATACGGAGCTGTTGGCGGACTTCGGGCGCGGGACGCCGTGCTTCGGCGGCCGATCCAAGCCTTAACCCGAAACCGCCCCCGAGAGAATAGCGGCGGGCCCTCACGGGGCGGGATAGACGTTTGCACGGAACGATCCGCGCTTGTCCTGGGCGCCGCTTCGGGCGATGCCTCGCGGCCATAAGAGCGGAGCGCGACGATGCCGTTCAGCCTTCCGGACCGCCACGCGGCGGACATCCGCCTCGCTGCGAAGGTCGCGGCGGCGACCGGCGGGGCGTTCGTGCTCGCGACGGTGCTCGGCCTGCCGCAGGGCTATTGGAGCGTGATCTCGGCGCTGGTGGTGGTGCAGGGCTCCGTCGGCGGAACGCTGGCGGCGGCGCAGGAGCGCGCGATCGGGACCGTGGTGGGCGCGGCCGTCGGCGGGCTCGCCGCCTATCTCCATCCGCATTCGCTTCTGACGACCTCCGTCACCCTGACCATGGTGACCGCTGCGCTCGCCTTCGCCGCGGCGGGACGGCCGAGCCTCAAGCTTGCGCCCGTGACGGCCGCGATCCTGCTGGTCGCCACGGCGAACCAGCCGAACCAGCTCGCGATCGCGGCCGAACGCGTGCTCGAAGTGACGCTCGGCTGTCTGGTCGGCGTCGCGGCGACCTTTCTGGTGTTTCCGAACCGGCTCGACCGCGAGATAGCGCGCGAGGGGCGGACCATCGCCGCGGAACTCGCCGCCCTGCTCCGCGGAGCGCCGGCGAGGCGGCGCGACCCGGAAGCGGCGCATCTGCTGCTCGGCGCGCAGGACTCGATCCGGCGCAAGCTCGCGGCCTTCGAAAAGACCGTGGCCGACGCCCGCCGCGCTCCGGGCGCGCGCGCCGCGGCGGAAGCCCGCTCGGCGCTGTCGCGCGCGCTTTGGCGGGTGAGGAACGACGCCGTCGCGATGGAGCGCGCGCTCTCGGCGGCGCCCGACGCCGCGCGCCAGCTCGTCGGCCCGACCGCGGACGCGCTGATACTCGCCTGCGCCGATCTGCTCGACGCGCTCGCGACGGGCGACGACCCCGGCCCTGGCCGCGAGGAGGTCGCGTCCCGTCGCGCGGCGCTGGACGAAGCGGTGCTCCATCTCGGCGACGAGGCGGAAGCCGAGCACGTCGACGTCGCGGACGCGGTGCCGACCATCGGCCTCGTCTTCGCGCTTAGGAACCTTTCCGGCAACCTGTTCGATCTGGCGGACCGTCTGGGAGAGGCGAAGGACGCAGCGCTGGCCGAATAGCTTGCCTCAGCCCGGCCCGCCGGCGGTGAGCCATTGCGGATCGAACCAGCGGTCGGCCTCGCCGTCGTAAGGCAGGCGGTTGATGTCCCAATGGCGGATGAACGGCGCATAGGCGCCCCAGGCGACCGGGCCGCCGCCGATGAAGACGACGCGGTCCGGAAACTGCGCCAGCACCTTCTCTGGCTGCATGTCGCGGCGGATGACGAACAGCGTGCGGTCGTTTCGCGCGAAGTCCGGGATCGCGCCGATCGTCTTCTCGCCGGCGATCAGCACATGGCCGCGCGTGATGTCGAAGAAGCGGGCGACATCGGCGGTGAACTCCGGATCAGTATTGCCCTCCCACGGCAGCGAACCATTGAGGCCCATCTGGCCCCTGAGGCCGATGGCGCAGATCGAGCGGACGTCGGGCATTTCGGGCCTCCGGGGCGCGTGGGCGGCGGCATCTCTAGCCCGCCGGCTGGCCGCCTGTCAGTCCCGCCGGCGCCGCGCGATCGTCATCCGGCCGTCATGTGATTGCGCGAATGGCTCGCGTCCGAGGCGATGCGAGCGGATGACCCCGAGCGAAGACGACCAGCCGGAGGCCGCGATCTGGGGCCTGCTCGGCAACCGGCGCGGCGACAACGCCATGATCGAGGCCGTGATCGCCGCGACGGGCCTGCCGGCGCGCCTGGTCCGGCTGCGCTTCAATAAGTTCGGCGCGCTTCAGAACACGTTTCCGGGCGGGTCGCTGTTCACGCTGACCCGGGATTCGCGCGCCGAGCTCACGCCGCCATGGCCGCGCGTGGTCGTAACCTCGGGCAAGCGCGCCGTGCCGGCGGCGCTCCGGGTCCGACGTGCCTCGAGCGGGCGGACCCGGCTGCTCCATCTCGGCCGGCCGCAGGCGCCGCTCGACTGGTTCGACCTCGTGGTCACCACGCCGCAATACCATCTCCCAGCTCGACCCAACGTGGTCGTTTGCCGACTTCCTTCCACCACCCTCTCAATGGAGGAGGCAAGCGTCGATCCGACTCTTGCCACCCTGCCAAGGCCGAGGATCGCCGTGATCGTCGGCGGCTCGGAACCGCCGCAACGGCTCGATCCGGACGCAGCGCGCCGCCTGGCAGAGACCGCGCTGTCCCGCGCACAGAGTTCCGGCGGGTCGCTGCTCGTCGCGACCTCGCCGCGCACCGGACCCGCGGCGACAGCGGCGCTTCGCGAGGCGCTCGACGGCGCTGACGCGCCTGTCAAATTCTCGGCCTATGGGAACGCCCCCAACCTCTACCGCGCTTTCCTCGCCGCCGCGGATGCGTTCCTCGTCACCGACGACAGCGTGTCGATGGTCGTCGAGGCGGCCGCGACCACGCGGCCCGTCGAGCTGTTCCACCTGCCGGCGCTCCTCGGGCCCGGACTCCGGGCGTTCAAGGCGATCGAAGGCGCCGCGAAAACGGGCGGCGCCGTGAAACGCGCTCTGGATGCCCTGGTTGGGGCCGGGCTGGTCCGGTCGAACCGCGATATAGCCGGCTACATGGACGACCTCGAAAACGACGGCCTTCTGGCCGGGGGCGAGTCGCTGAGACGACTCGCCGAGAAGGAGCTCGCGGAGACGGCGGTTCGCGTCCGTACCCTCGCAGGCCTCGGAAGCCTTTGAGCTATCAGCGTCATCTTCCCGTGATCGATTCGTCGCCGACGGGTCATTCGCGAGCAGTAGCTTCGCGGCATGCTCGACCGACCCGAATTCATCCCCGCGACGATCCCCGAGGCCGACAAGGCCCGGCTTCGCGTCATGCTGCTCGCCAAGCACGCGCGCAGCTCCGGCGCGCCGGATCCCGTCGACGGCAACCACGCGATCTATCACCACGAGCTCCGCACGACGCTCGAGGCGATCGGCCTCGGGGTCGTCGTCGCAAACGATTTCACCGAGATCGAGCCGGGTCCCGAGGTGGACTTCGTCTTCACCCTCCTGAACCGGGGCGGCTTCCAGAACAGCGAGATGCTCGCGCCGCTGATGCTGGCGCGCCGCAGCGTGCCGTTCCTCGGCGCGAGCCCGATCATCCGCGGGCTTGCGGACGACAAGCACCTCTCCAAGGTGATCGCCCGTCTGCACGGGGTGCCGACCCCGGACTGGATCTCCTGCCGCATCGGCCAGCCGATCGGCGAGCCGGACTTCGCGGCCGAGCGGCTCGTCGTCAAGCCGAACGCCTCCTCCGCGTCCTGGGGCGTCAAGATCGTCGACAGCTGGGCGGAAGGCCGCCGCCATGTCGAGCATCTGCACGAGCTCGGCCACGACGTGATCGTCGAGGCCTACCACCCGATCCTCGACGTCGCCGCGCCCGTGGTCGGCGGCGCGGGCCTGGCGCCCTGGTTCCTGCCGCCGATGGCGCACACGCCCGAGACGCCGGGCGAGATGCGGTCCTATGAGGAGAAGCGGGCTCTGACCCCGCAGCTGGTCAAGGACAGCGACCCCCTGAGCGTGGTCGAGGACCCGATCCTCGTGGCGCGGCTCAAGATGCATTCGCGGGCGCTGTCGAAGGAGCTCTGGCCCTTCGACTACGGCCGCTTCGAGTTCCGCTACGATCCCAGGACGGGCGACCTCGCCTTCATGGAGGTCAACCTCTCCTGCAATCTCTGGTCTCGCAAGAGCATCTCGCGCTCGGCGGCCTCGCTCGGCGTCGACCACGCGACGCTGGTCGAGTCGATCGTCGCGCACAGCATGACGCGGCAGGGCGTCGTCGCCTGGAACGCGGTCGAGATCGCGGCGTGAGCGGCCGGTTCGCCGCGCTTGTCCTCGCCGGCCAGCGCGAAGGAACGATCGATCCGCTCGCCGAGGCCGCCGGCCTGAAGTTCAAGTCGCTCTCCCCGGTCGCCGGCCGGCCGATGATCGTCCATGTGCTGGAGGCGCTCGCGGCGAGCGAGAAGGTCGGTCGGATCGCCGTCTCGATCAACGCCGGCTCGGGCGTCGAACAGGTTCCGGAAGTCGCGGCGCTGATCGCGAGCGGCAGGCTGACCGTCGTCGAGGCCTCGAAGAACCTCGTCGACAGCGTGCTGACGGCGCTCGAAAGCGTGACCTTCCCGGTGCTAATCACGACCTCCGACAACGTGCTGCTGTCGACCGCCTCGATCGAGGAGATCGACGCCCGCGCGCGGGCCGAGCACGCCGACGTCGCCGTCGCCATGGCGCTGCGCGAGGACGTGCTCGCCGCCCATCCCGACGGGCAGCGCAAGTTCTACCGCTGCGCCTGCGGCGAATACTCCAACTGCAACGCCTACTGGATCGGCTCGGTCAGGGCGCTCGCCCCGGCGGAGCTGTTCCGCTCCGGCGGCCAGTTCGTGAAGCATCCGATGCGGGTTGTGAAGGCCTTCGGCCTGGCCGGCCTGATCGAGATTGTCCGCTTCCGCTACGGCCTCTCGCGGCTCGACGACAGCTTCCGGCGCCTGTCGCGGCGCTTCGGCCTGACGATGCGCCCTGTGATCATGAGCGACGGCGCGTCCGCGATCGACGTCGACCACGAGCGCAGCAGGAAGGTGGCCGAAGAGGTCATCGCCGCGCGCCGGGGCGGCGCGGCGCAGAGGGCGGCGTAAATGCTGACGCTCCGGGTCATCCCGCCGCGCCTCCTGGTCGGCGCCGCCGAGCCTGAGCCGCGCGACCTCACCGCGCTTTATTTCGAACAGCTCTGGCGGCACTGGTCGAAAGCCGACCGCGCCATGGCGCTGGCGCTCGCCTATGGCGAGGCGGCCCGCACCGCCTTCCGCAGCCGCGCGGCCTGGCGTCACGGCTGGGACAAGGGCGAGGAGCGTCTGTTCGAGCGGGCGCCCGACCGCGCCGCCCATCTCGGCATGGCGGCGCGCAAAGGCATGCACCGCCTGATCAATCCGGCCGCCTATCCGCTCGAGGCGAACCCGCTGAAGAACAAGCGCCTGTTCGCAGAGCGCTGCCGCGCCGCCGACCTGCCGATTCCGCCGGACTTCTCCGGCCCCGAAAGCGGGCTCGAAAACTGGCTCGCCGGCGAGACGGCCGTGATCGCCAAGCCGAACTATGCGTCCAAGGGCGCGGGGATCGCCGGCTTCCGCCGCAAGGGCGACGGCTGGACGTCGGGCGGCGTGATGCTCGGCGCGGTCGAGGCGCTGCAGAGGATCCGCGCCGCGGTCTCAGGCGGCGGCGTCCTTCAGCGCATCGCTGAGTCTCATCCCGACCTCGTCCCGCTCTCGCCGGGCGCGCTGCCGACGCTGCGCGTGATGACGGCGGTGAACGAGCCCGGCGCGATCGAAGTCTGCGGCCTCGTCATCCGCCTCAACGGCGGCGGCCCGCGCGCCGTCGACAATTTCAACGCCGGCAACATCGCCGCCGGCGTCGACCGCGACGGCCGCATCCGCTGCGGCATGCGCCGCGTCGGCGGCAGGCTCGAGCGCTTCGACCGCCACCCCGCGACCGGCGCCCGGCTGCGCGGCGTCCGCGTGCCCGACTTGACCGAGGCCCAGGCGTTGGCCGTGCGGGCGCATGAGGTCTTCCGCCAAGGCTTCAACGTCGTCGGCTGGGACATCGGCCTGTCGGCGGACGGCGCGGTGCTGATCGAGGGCAATTGGAACCCCGGCCCGGACATCCTCCAGCTGGTCTCGAACTACGGCGTCGGCGACGGCCGCCTCGGCGAGATCTACCGCTGGCATCTGGCGAACCTGCCTGACGACGTCTGGCGCTCGGCGCGGCCCGTCGAGCGCGAAGCGCGCCGCGCCGGCGCCGCGGACCTTGCGGCCTGAGGCCGAAGCGCGTATATCACGCCTCGTTCACTGACATCGTCGATCGGCTCGGATGAGCCTTTCGAGGGTGGGTCCGAAAGGACCCGCCCCAAAACGCATTATCGGCATCCAAGGACCTTATGGCCGACGCCACCGCGCGAGACATCGCGACAGACATCGACAGCCCGCTCGACGAACCGCGCCTCGTGACCGAGGCCGGCGTCGACGCGCGCGTCGCGGCGATCGTCGGGCCGACGCTGATGGATCTCGGTTTCCGGCTGGTGCGCGTAAAAAGCTCCGGGCGTGACGGCTATACGCTCCAGATCATGGCCGAGCGTCCCGACGGCACCTTCACCGTCGAGGACTGCGAGGCGGCGTCGAAGGCGATCTCGCCGGTGCTCGACGTCGAGGACCCGATCGACCGCGCCTACAATCTCGAAATGTCCTCGCCGGGCATCGACAGGCCGCTGGTCCGCGTTTCGGACTTCGCGCGCTGGGCCGGCCATCTCGCCAAGGTGGAGATGGAGGTTCCGGTCGACGGCCGGAAGCGCTTCAAGGGCGTTCTCGAGGGCGTTGAGGGCGAACTCGCTTTGCTGCGCCGCGACGATCCGTCCAAGGACGAGAACCCGCGCGTAAAGCTGCCGATCGCGGATGTCGCCGAGGCGCGGCTGATCCTGACGGACGAGCTGATCCGCGAGGCGCTGCGACGGGCCAAGGCCGCCGGCCGCGCGCCGGAGGATTCCGACGACGAGCCCGCGACGGATGACGGCCCCGCCGTCCCGCGGGACGACAAGACCAATGCGACCGGCCCCAGAGCCGGCGCGAAACGGAGGTGACGACGATGGCGGTCAGCGCCAACCGGCTCGAGCTCTTGCAGATCGCCGAAGCGGTCGCCCGCGAGAAGGTGATCGACAAAGGCATCGTGCTCGAAGCCATGGAGGACGCGATCCAGAAGGCCGCGCGCTCGCGTTACGGCCAAGAGACCGAAATCCGCGCCGAGATCAACCCGAAGACGGGCGACATCCGCCTGTCGCGGCTGATGCTGGTCGTCGACCTCGTCGACAACGACAACATCGAAATCTCGGTCGAGGAGGCCCGCAAGAAGAACCCGGCCGCCCAGCCCGGCGACTACATCGCCGAGACGCTGCCGCCCTTCGACTTCGGCCGCATCGCCGCGCAGTCGGCCAAGCAGGTCATCGTCCAGAAGGTGCGCGACGCCGAGCGCGACCGCCAGTACCAGGAGTACAAGGACCGCATCGGCGACATCGTCAACGGACTGGTCAAGCGCGTCGAATACGGCAACGTCATCGTCGACCTCGGCCGCGGAGAGGCTATCGTGCGGCGCGACGAGCTGCTGCCGCGCGAGCTGTTCCGCGTCGGCGATCGCGTGCGCGCCTATGTCTATGACGTGCGCCGCGAGCCGCGCGGCCCGCAGATCTTCCTGTCGCGCACCCACCCGCAGTTCATGGCCAAGCTGTTCGGCCAGGAAGTGCCGGAGATCTATGACGGCGTGATCGAGATCAAGGCGGTCGCCCGCGACCCCGGCTCGCGCGCCAAGATCGCGGTGATTTCGCGCGATTCATCGATCGACCCGGTCGGCGCCTGCGTCGGCATGCGCGGCTCGCGCGTGCAGGCGGTGGTGCAGGAGCTTCAGGGCGAGAAGATCGACATCATTCCGTGGTCGCCGGACGCCGCGACCTTCATCGTCAACGCGCTGCAGCCGGCCCATGTGGTCAAGGTCGTGCTCGACGAGGACAGCGAGAAGATCGAGGTCGTCGTGCCGGACGACCAGCTGTCGCTCGCCATCGGCCGCCGTGGTCAGAACGTGCGCCTCGCCTCGCAGCTCACCGGCTGGGACATCGACATCCTCACGGAAGCCGAGGAGAGCGAGCGCCGCCAGAAGGAGTTCATCTCCCGCTCGCAGCTGTTCATGGACGCGCTCGACGTCGACGAGACGCTCGGCCAGCTGCTCGCGGCCGAGGGCTTCACCTCGATCGAGGAGCTCGCTTTCGTCGAGACGGCCGAACTCGCGCAGATCGAAGGCTTCGACGAGGAGATGGGCGCCGAGATCCAGAACCGCGCCGTCGACTATCTCGCCCGTATCGAGGCCGAGCACGACATGAAGCGCCGCGAGCTTGGCGTCGAGGACGAACTCAAGGAAGTGCCGGGCGTCACCACGGCGATGTTGGTCGCCTTCGGCGAGAACGACATCAAGACGGTCGAGGACCTCGCCGGCTGCGCCACCGACGACCTCGTCGGCTGGATCGATCGTTCCGGCCCCGAGCCGCGCCGCGAGGCAGGCGCTCTGGACGGCTTCGACATCGATCGCGGCGACGCCGAGCAGCTTATCATGCAGGCGCGCCTGAAGGCCGGCTGGATCACCGAGGAAGACCTCGCCCCGGCGCAGACGGAAGAAGAAGGGGCCGAAGAGCCCGCCCAGGCGTGAGCCTGACTGGAACGAAGGAACCGACAACTGAACGCGGATGCGACGATCGCTGCGCCTGTCCCGTCGCCGGAGATCTCCGGCGGCGTCGGCGCGCGCGCGTCGCGCCGCGAGGATGACCGCAAGGCGCCGGAGCGCACCTGCGTCGCGACCCGCGAGGTCCGTCCGGCGGAAGAGCTGATCCGGTTCGTCCGCGCGCCCGACGGGACGGTCACGCCGGACCTGAAGCGCGCGCTCCCCGGCCGTGGCGTCTGGGTGACCGCCACCGCCGAGGCGGTGCGGCTCGCCGTGAAGAAGAAGGCGTTCTCGCGCGGCTTCAAGGAGACCGCGACGGCGGACCCCGCCCTCGACGCGCAGGTCGCCGTGCTGCTGGAGCGCCAGGCGCTCGCCATGCTCGGCTTCGTCAACAAGGCGGGGCTCGCGGTGACCGGCTTCGCCAAGGTCGAGGCGGCGCTCGCCCAGGAACAGGTCGCGGGGCTCGTCCATGCGAAGGACGCGTCCGATGATGGCGTCCGCAAGCTCGGCCAGGCCGCGCGACGCGCCGGCAAGGGCGAGATTCCCTCGGTCCGCCTGTTCTCCGGCGCCGAATTGGACTTGGCGCTGGGGCGGTCGAATGTGGTACACGCTGCGCTGCTCGCAGGCCCCGTCAGCGCCGCCTTTCTCGCGCGATGCGACGCTCTCGCGCGCTACCTAGGCATGGACCGAGCAGGACCGGACGAAGGGCCCGGCCGCGGCGAAGACGCCCGGCCGTCGAACGAAGGTTTGGGCGACAGGCCCGCAGAAACGGACAGGGCATGACGGATACGAAGAATCCAGGCGACAAAACGCTAACCGCGACCCCCAAGACGCTCACTCTCAAGCGATCTTCGGAGTCCGGGATGGTGCGCCAGAGCTTCAGCCACGGGCGTTCGAACGCCGTGGTGGTCGAGAAGGTGAAGCGCCGTGTGATCGGACCGGGCGACAAGCCGTCCGCGCCGGCCGCGCCGAGCGCCCCACGGCCGGCCGCCCCGCAGGCCCCGGCCGCGCGCTCCGACGCGCCGGCCGCGCCTTCCCGCCCCGCGCAGCCGCCGCGCTCTTCCGGCTCCGGCATGGTTCTGAGGACGCTGACCTCCGACGAGATGGGCGCGCGCGCCCAGGCGCTCGCCGGCGCCAAGCAGCGCGAGGCCGAGGACCGCAAGCGCGCCGAGGACGAGGCGCGCACTCGCATCCTGCGCGAGGCCGAGGAGGAGCGTGAGCGCCAGGCCGCCGCCGCGCGCAAGCGCGAGGAGGACGCCCGCCGCGCCCAGGAGGAGGAGGCCCGCCGCCGCGCCGAGGCCGAGGCCGCCAAGCGCTTCGGCGAGGAGCAGGCCGCCGCGGCCCAGACCTCGGCCGCCGCGCCGGAGCGCGCCGAGCGTTCCGAGCAGCGCAGCGACCGCCCGGCCCCGCAGCGCCCGACCGAACGCACCTTCGAGCGCCCCGCCGGCCCGGCCGGCCCGAGGCCTCCACGCCCGGCCGGCGCGCCGTCGCCGACCTTCCGCCGCCCCGCGCCGACGCCGGAAAGCGACGAGCCGATGCGCGCCGTGCGCCGCCCTGGCGGCGGAGGTCCGCGTCCAGCGACGCCCGCCAAGCCGGAGCGCGTCACGCGCACTCCGGCCGCTCCCAAGGAGCGCAGCCGCCTCACGCTGGCCAACGCCAACGTCGCAGGCGAAGACCGCACCCGTTCGGTCGCCTCCTATCGCCGCCGCGTGCAGCGCATGACGGGCAAGGGCCATCAGGAGCCCAAGGAGAAGCTGATCCGCGAGGTGGTGGTGCCTGAGACCATTACGGTCCAGGAACTCGCCAACCGCATGTCGGAGCGCGCGGTCGACGTCACCCGCCTGCTGATGAAGCAGGGCGTCATGAAGAAGATCACTGATCTGGTCGACGCCGACACCGCCCAGCTCATCGCCGAGGAACTCGGGCACACCGTGCGGCGCGTCGCCGAATCCGACGTGGAGGAGGGTCTGTTCGACGCGCCGGAGTCCGAAGACGCCCTCAAGCCGCGGCCGCCGGTCGTCACCATCATGGGCCATGTCGACCACGGCAAGACGTCGCTGCTGGACGCCATCCGCCACACCAACGTGGTGCGCGGCGAGGCCGGCGGCATCACGCAGCACATCGGCGCCTATCAGGTGACCTCGCCGCTCGGCGGCAAGATCACCTTCATCGACACGCCCGGCCACGCCGCCTTCACGGCGATGCGCGCCCGCGGCGCGAAGTCGACCGACATCGTGGTGCTGGTGGTCGCGGCCGACGACGGCGTGAAGCCGCAGACGGCGGAGGCGGTCAACCACGCCCGTGCGGCCGGCGTTCCGATCATCGTGGCGATCAACAAGATCGACAAGCCGGAAGCCAACATTCAGCGCGTGCGCACCGATCTGCTGCAGTACGAGCTGCAGGTCGAAAGCCTCGGCGGCGAGACGCTCGAGGTCGAGGTGTCGGCCAAGGAAGGCACCAATCTCGACAAGCTGCTCGAAGTCATCCAGCTCCAGGCGGAAATCCTCGAGCTGAAGGCCAATCCCGACCGTCCGGCCGAGGGCTCCGTCATCGAGGCCAAGCTCGATCGCGGCCGCGGCCCGGTCGCGACGGTTCTCGTCCAGCGCGGCACGCTGCGCCAGGGCGACATCGTCGTGGCGGGTTCGGAATGGGGACGCGTGCGCGTGCTGGTCAATGACCAGGGCGAAACCGTGCCCGAGGCCGGCCCGTCGACTCCGGTCGAGATCCTCGGCTTCAACGGCGCGCCGGAGGCGGGAGACCGTCTCGCGGTGGTCGAGAACGAGGCCCGCGCCCGCGAGATCGCCGAATACCGCACGCGCCAGAAGCGCGAGCAGGCGGCGGCGCGCGCCACGGTGCGCGTCTCCGGCCTCGAGGAGATGATGTCCCAGATCAAGACGGCGGGCCGCAAGGAGCTGCCGCTCGTGATCAAGGGCGACGTTCAGGGCTCCGTCGAGGCGATCGTGCAGGCGCTCGAGAAGATCGGCAACGACGAGGTGGGCGTGCGCGTGCTGCTGTCGGGCGCCGGCGGCATTACGGAAAGCGACGTGATCCTGGCGGCGGCCTCGAAGGCCGCGGTGATCGGCTTCAACGTCCGCGCGCTGAAGGAGGCGCGCGACGCGGCGGAGCGTTCCGGCACCGAGATCCGCTACTACAACATCATCTACGACCTCGTGGACGACATTAAGTCGACGATGTCCGGGATGCTGTCGCCGGAGCGCCGCGAGGAGTTCCTCGGCAACGCCGAGATCAAGGAGATCTTTTCGGTCTCCAAGGTCGGCAAGATCGCGGGCTGTCTCGTCACCGACGGCGTCGTGCAGAAGGGCGCCGGCGTGCGCCTCATCCGCGACAACGTGGTCATCCACGAGGGCAAGCTCGCGACGCTCAAGCGCTTCAAGGACGACGTGCCGGAGGTTCGCGCCGGCACCGAGTGCGGCATGTCCTTCGAGAACTACCAGGACATGCGCGCCGGCGACGTCATCGAGTGCTACCGCGTCACCGAGGTGCAGCGCACGCTGTGAGCTCCCTGTCCCGGCCTTGAGCCGGGACCCAGAACCGCGACGTCCGGGGATGTGACTCGAACGCTCGCCGCTCTTGTTTGAACGCCCGACGCGTCTGGGTCCCGGCTCTCCGGCCGGGACAAGGGAGCGGCGTTGAAAAAACCCACCGCTCGGGTCCGGTCCGATCCCGGATCCGACGGGCTCGCCCATAGGGCGGCCCGCGCGAGGCGAAGAAGGAAGAGAGAATGTCCCGTCATCAGGGCCCCAAGGCCCCGTCCCAGCGCATGCTGCGCGTTGGGGAACTCGTGCGTCACGCGCTTGCCGACGTGCTCCAGCGCGGCGAGGTGATGGACCCGGTGCTGGAGACGCATGTCGTCACGGTGCCGGAGGTCCGCATGACGCCGGATCTCAAGCTCGCCACCGCCTATGTCATGCCGCTCGGCGGCAAGGACGAGCAGAAGGTGCTGAAAGCGCTGGAGGCCAACCGCAAGCAGCTCCGCATGCTGGTCGTGAAGCGGCTCGCGCTGAAGTCGGCGCCGGATCTTCGGTTCCGGATCGACGACAGTTTCGACCGCGGCGCCCATATCGACGAGCTGCTGCGCTCCCCGGAAGTGGCGCGCGACCTCGCTCAGGATGGGGAGGACGAGCGATGACGCCGCAACGTCCCGGTGTCCCTCCCCTCGCTCCACGCTTCCGGATCCCTCCCCTTTCTGAGGGGAGGGTGGGG
>JADBEO010000042.1 GCA_031316315.1 Chelatococcus sambhunathii | reverse complement strand
ACCCGCCGCTTCGCGTCGGGCCACCCTCCCCGCTGCCGCGTGGCAGGGATCGCCGCGCCGCAGCCGCAAGCGCGTCTCAAAACCTTGACCTTTCCGCCCCGTCCCTGTACCCAGCGCCCACTCTGACGAGGTCAGAAACCCAACGGTCGCCCGCTCCAGGAGCACATGGGGGATCGACGTCCGCCAGCGCGTTGCGCCCGCGGGCGCGTTTTGCGTTGGGCGCCTGACCTCCTACCTCTCGGGGCGATCCCGCCGCTTGAGGACACGGAAAGCGCGATGTTCGACGCTCTGCAAGACCGCCTCGGCGGCATTCTGGACCGGCTGACGCGACGCGGCGCCCTCACCGAGGCCGACGTCAGCGAAGCCATGCGCGAGGTGCGCCGGGCCCTGCTCGAGGCCGACGTCGCGCTCGAGGTCGCGCGCACCTTCATCGACAACGTCAAGGCCCGCGCGGTCGGCTTCGACGTCGTGAAGTCGGTCACGCCCGGCCAGATGGTCGTCAAGATCGTCCATGACGAGCTGGTCAAGATGCTCGGTTCGGAGGCGCAGGGGATCAGCCTTGCGGCCTCCGCCCCCGTGCCGATCCTGATGGTCGGCCTGCAGGGCTCGGGCAAGACGACCTCGACCGCCAAGATCGGCCGCAGGCTCCAGACGCGCGAGAAGCGCAACGTGCTGATGGCCTCGCTCGACACGCGCCGTCCGGCCGCGATGGAGCAGCTCGCCACCCTCGGCAAGCAGACGGAGGTCGCGACGCTGCCGATCGTGCCGGGCCAGAGCGCAGTGCAGATCGCGAAGCGCGCCATGGAGGCGGGCCGTCTTGGCGGCTACGACGTCGTGCTGCTCGACACCGCCGGCCGCACGACGCTCGACGAGGCCCTGATGGCCGAGGTCGTCGAGGTCAGACAAGCGACCAATCCGCACGAGGTACTCCTCGTCGTCGACGCCCTGACCGGCCAGGACGCGGTGCAGACCGCCCGCGCCTTCGACGGCGCCCTCGGCGTCACCGGCATCGTGCTGACCCGCCTCGACGGCGACGGCCGCGGCGGCGCTGCGCTCTCGATGCGCGCGGTGACGGGCAAGCCGATCAAGCTCGTCGGCGTCGGCGAGAAGTGGGACGCGGTCGACGAATTCGACCCGCAGCGCGTCGCCAACCGCATCCTCGGCATGGGCGACGTCGTGGCGCTGGTCGAGAAGGCCGCCGCCGAGATCGACGCCGAGCAGGCCATGAAGGCCGCCGAGCGCATGCGCAAGGGTCAGTTCGACCTGAACGACCTCAAGGGCCAGCTCGTCCAGATGCAGAAGATGGGCGGCATGAGCGGGCTGATGTCGCTGATGCCGGGCGTCCAGAACATCAAGAAGCAGCTCGCCGGCGCCAACCTCGACGAGGGCATGTTCAAGCGCCAGGCCGCGATCATCGACTCGATGACCAAGGAAGAGCGCCGCAACCCCGACGTCCTCAAGGCGAGCCGCAAGAAGCGCATCGCGGCGGGCTCGGGCACGAAGGTCGAGGAGATCAACAAGCTCCTCAAGATGCACCGCCAGATGGCGGACATGATGAAGATGATGGGCAAGGCCGGGAAGTCTGGCCGCGGCCCGCTCGCCGGCCTCGGCGCCGCCCTCGGCCTCGGCGGCGGCCAGCCGCAGATCCCGCCGGAGGCGCTCGAGGACCTCAAGAAGGGGAAGATGCCGCAAGGCCTGCCGCCGGGCTTTCCGGGCGCGGGCGGCGGACTTCCGCCGACCTTCCCCGGCGGCTTCGGCGGCGGCGCGCCGCGCCTGCCGGGCCTCGGCGGCTTCCCGGGGATGGGGAAGAAGAAGTGAGCCGGCCCCGAACATTCGCAACGTCATGCCCGGACTTGATCCGGGCATCCATCGACTTTGACTAGGGGATGGATCGTCGCAGGGAACTCGGATGTTTCCGAGTTCCCCACTACGCAAGCGAAGTCGGAAACATCCGACTTCGCCAAGCCCGGCGATGACGCAGTTCTGAAAACTTGAAGACACTGGAAGGAAGTAAGAAATGTCCCTGAAGATCCGCCTCGCGCGCGGCGGCGCCAAGAAGCGTCCGTTCTACCGCATCGTCGTCGCAGACAGCCGCTATCCGCGCGACGGCCGCTTCATCGAGCGCATCGGCTCGTTCAACCCGCTGCTTGCCAAGGACAGCGCCGATCGCGTCGTGCTCGACCTCGACAAGGCCAAGGAGTGGCTCGCCAAGGGCGCGACCCCGACGGACCGCGTCCACCGCTTCCTCGACGCCGCCGGCGTCCTGAAGCGCGACGCCCGCAACAACCCGAAGAAGGCCGAGCCCGGCAAGAAGGCTCAGGAGCGCGCCGAGGCCGCCAGGGCCGCGTCCGAGAAGGCCTCCGGCGAAGACGCCGCGGCGTGATAGCCGATCTTGTCCCGGCCCTGAGCCGGGACCGGATCGGCGCGCGTCCGTCATCGCCGGGCTTGACCCGGCGATCCATCCCTTAGTCAAAGTCGATGGATGCCCGGATCAAGTCCGGGCATGACGGCGGAAGCGCGCCGGCTTCGGCGGCGTTCTTCGGCCGGGACAAGTGAGTGCGCCTGACATGACCTCTCCCCGCCTCGTCCAGGTCGGCGTCGTCGGCGCGGCGCATGGCGTGCGCGGCGAGGCGCGGGTCAAGACCTTCACCGAGGACCCGGTGTCGCTTTCGGCCTACGGGCCGCTGAGCCTGCCCGACGGCCGCACGCTCACGATCGCCTCGCTGCGCCCGCTCAAGGGCGACATGGTGGTGGCCCGCTTCAAGGGCGTCGACACGCGCGAGGCCGCCGAGGCGCTTGCGCGCCAGCCGCTCTATGCGCCGCGCGAGGCGCTGCCCGAGCCGGACGAGGACGAATTCTACCACGCTGACCTGATCGGCCTCCGGGTTGAGACCGCGACGGGCGACCTTCTCGGCGCGGTCTCCGCGATCCAGAATTTCGGCGCGGACGACCTCCTGGAGATCCGCCTCGAAGGCTCTCGCCGCACCGTCTATCTGCCCTTCACCAAGACCGTCGTCCCGACGATCGACATCGCGGGCGGGCGCGTGGTGGTCGAGCCGCCGGAAGGCGCGCTGGACGAACCGGGCAAGCGGGACAGCTGATCCGATCCATCCCCGCCGCCCTATGTTCCGCCGATGACCTCGACCGCACCGCCTCCGCGCTGGCTTTCCGGCCGCTCGCTCGCAGCCCTCGCCGCCTCGGTCGTCGCCTGCTTCGCTGCGAGCCAGCTCGGGGCGCTCGCGACCTATCCGAACCTCGGCTGGTATGAAGGGCTCGCCAAGCCGTGGTTCAGGCCGCCGAATTGGGCGTTTCCGGTCGCCTGGACGATCCTCTACGCGATGATGGCGCTCGCGGCGTGGCGGGTCGCGATGACGTCGGAGGGCGCGCCGCGGCGCCGCGCGCTGACCGCCTTCGGCGTCCAGCTCGCGCTCAACATCGCCTGGTCCTTCGCCTTCTTCGCCGCGCGCTCGCCGCTGCTCGGGCTCGTCGACATCGCGGCGCTGCTGGCAGCGATCCTGTGGACCATCGTGCGGTTTCGTCCGATCGACGGGCTCGCGGCGGCGCTGCTTTGCCCTTATGTGCTCTGGGTCTCCTACGCGGCCACGCTGAACGCCGCGATCCTCATCTTGAACCCCTGACGCTGGCGCGGTTCGCCGGCAGGAGAGCAGCTTTATGGCCTCGGCGATGTCCGGCTTCGTGCTGCCGATCGCGATCGGCGCGGTCGCGATCGTGCTGATCCTCGGCCTCGTCAACATGATGCGCGGCGGCTCGTCGAGCCGGTCCCAGTCGCTCATGCGCTGGCGCGTGATCCTGCAGTTCGTCGCCATCATCCTGATCATGGCGACGCTGTGGGTCATGGGCTCCCGGCCGGGCTGAGGCGGATGGTCAAGCTCAACAAGATCTACACCCGCACGGGCGACGACGGCACCACGGGCCTCGCCGTCGGCCCCCGCCGCAAGAAGCACGACGTCCGGATCGAGGCCTTCGGCGCGGTCGACGAGACCAACGCGGCGATCGGGCTCGCGCGGCTCCATTCCGCCGCCGAGCCCGTGATCGAGGCGGCGCTGGCGCGCATCCAGAACGAGCTGTTCGACCTCGGCGCGGACCTCGCCACCGTCGACGACGGCAAGGACCTCGGCTACGAGCCGCTCAGGATCGTCGAGGCGCAGGTCGCGCGGCTCGAGCAGGACATCGACGCGCTGAACGCCCGGCTCGAGCCGCTGAAATCCTTCGTCCTGCCGGCCGGAACGCCGCTCGCGGCGCATCTCCACATGGCCCGCACCGTCGCGCGGCGCGCGGAGCGACTGATCACGGCGCTCGCCGACCGGGAGGACGTCAACCCCGCCGCCCGCCGTTACGCCAACCGGCTCTCGGACTACCTGTTCGTCGCCGCACGCGTCGCCAACCTCCAGGCCGGCGACGTGCTATGGGCGCCCGGAAAGACACGCTGAGCCGGCGAACGCCGCCATCATCGCCTGCAGCTCTTGAACAGCGCGGCGCCGGTTGGCCATATTTTGGCCGAGAGGGGCGTCAGGCCCTTCGCCCAAAGAGCGCAGGACGCCGATGTTCGTCCCCATCCTGGACGACGCTCCGGTCCGCCGCATCCGGCGGCCATGGGTGACCTACGCCTTCATCACGGCCTGCAGCCTGTTCTATGTCCTGTTTCAGTCGGGCTGGGTCGGACCGCAGCACGACTGGCTTCCGGTCTCGTTCGGCCTCATTCCGAGCGTCCTTTTCGGCGACGCCGTGCTTCCGGACGGCTACGGCTACGTGCCGTCCTGGACGACGCCGGTCACCTCGCTGTTCCTGCATGGCGGGTTCATCCACCTTGCCGGCAACTTGCTGTTCCTCTGGGTGTTCGGCGACAATGTCGAGGACGACCTCGGCCATCTGCGCTACGGGCTGTTCCTGATCCTTTGCGGCGTCGGCGCCGGCCTCGCCCATGCGGCGAGCGCGACGAACGTCGACGCGCCGCTGGTCGGCGCCTCCGGCGTCGTGTCCGGCGTCGTCGCGGCCTATGTCATGCTGCACCCGCAGGTGAAGGTCTGGGTGCTGCTGTTCTACCGCCTGCCGCTGCGCCTCCGGGCCTTCTGGATCATCGGCGCCTGGTGCGTCTTCCAGGCCGGCAACGCGCTGATCGCAGGGACGGCGGACATCGCCTGGTGGGCCCATGTCGGCGGCTTCCTCACCGGCGCGGTGCTGGTCGTCGCGCTGAAGCGGCCGGACGTGCGCCTGTTCGACCGGGACCTCCGCGCGCGCATTCAGCGGCGGGGCGAACGGCCCGCCGAGGGCTCGGTCTGAGCCGGGCCGAGGTCTCTCGAAGCGTTCGAAGTCTTAGACCTTCGGACCTTTTCGCAGCGCACACTCGGCGTTGACTTGGCCCTTGGGCCGCCCCTACTGTCCGCCGCCTCAAGCCGCCTATTTGCGAGGCGCCGCCCGCCGTCCGCGTGTCGCCGACGGCCGCGTGCGAGATGATCAGCAGTTTTTGCGAGGTGGACGACCCGATGAAGGTATTGGTGCCGGTCAAGCGAGTGGTCGACTACAACGTCAAGATCCGCGTGAAGTCCGATGGCTCGGGCGTCGAGCTCGCCAACGTCAAGATGTCGATGAACCCCTTCGACGAGATCGCCGTCGAGGAGGCGATCAGGCTGAAGGAAGCAGGCAAGGCGACCGAGGTCGTGATTGTTTCCGTGGGGCCGGCGCAGGTGGCCGAGACGATCCGCAATCCCGGCCTGTCCATGGGCGGCGACAGGGGGATCCATGTGAAGACGGATGGCCCGGTCGAGCCGCTCGCGGTCGCCAAGATCCTCGCGAAGATCGTCGAGGAGGAGCAGCCCGGCCTCGTCATCATGGGCAAGCAGGCGATCGACGACGACTGCAACCAGACCGGCCAGATGCTCGCCGCCCTGCTCGACTGGCCGCAGGGCACCTTCGCGTCCAAGGTCTCGCCTGAGGGCGACGCGGTCTCGGTGACGCGCGAAGTCGACGGCGGCCTTCAGACTGTGTCGCTGAAGCTACCGGCGGTCGTGACGACGGACCTGCGCCTCAACGAACCGCGCTACGCCTCGCTGCCGAACATCATGAAAGCGAAGAAGAAGCCGATCGACGAGAAGTCCGCCGCCGACCTCGGCGTGGACCTCGCGCCGAGGCTCGAGGTCCTGAAGACGGAGGAGCCGCCGAAGCGGCAGGCCGGCGCCAAGGTCGGCTCGGTCGCCGAACTCGTCTCCAAGCTGAAGAACGAAGCCGGAGTGCTCTGATCATGGCGACCCTGCTGCTCGCGGACCATCACGAGGACACGCTTGGCGACGCCACGTCCAAGGCGCTGACGGCCGCCAGGGAGATCGGCGGGCCGGTGCACGTGCTGGTCGCCGGCGCCTCGCCCAAGGGCGCGGCCGAGGCCGCCGCCAGGCTGGAAGGCGTCGAGAAGGTGCTGGTCGCCTCAGGCGAACATTACGCCCATGGTCTCGCCGAGCCCTTCGCCGCGCTGATCCTCGGTCTGATGGACAGCTATGACGCGCTGGTCGCGTCCTCCTCGACGACCGGCAAGAACATCCTGCCGCGCGTCGCGGCCAAGCTCGACGTGATGCAGGTTTCGGACGTCTCGAAGGTCGTCGCGCCCGACACCTTCGAGCGCCCGGTCTACGCCGGCAACGCGATCCAGACGGTGAGGAGCGCCGAGCCGAAAAAGATCGTCACCGTTCGCACCGCCGCCTTCCAGGCGACCGGGGAGGGCGGTTCGGCGGCGATCGAGGACGTCTCCGCGGCCGCCGACCCCGGACTGTCGAAGTTCGTCGGCGAGGATCTCACCAAGTCCGATCGTCCCGAACTCGGCTCGGCCAAGATCATCGTCTCGGGCGGCCGCGCGATGGGTTCCGCGGAGAAGTTCAAGGAGGTGATCGAGCCGCTCGCCGACCAGCTCGGCGCCGCGATCGGCGCCTCGCGCGCGGCGGTGGACTCGGGCTACGCGCCGAACGACCAGCAGGTCGGCCAGACGGGCAAGGTGGTCGCGCCGGAGCTCTACATCGCGCTCGGCATCTCCGGCGCGATCCAGCATCTCGCCGGCATGAAGGACTCGAAGGTCATCGTCGCGATCAACAAGGACGAGGAGGCGCCGATCTTCCAGGTCGCCGACTACGGCCTCGTGGCGGACCTCTTCACCACGGTGCCCGAGCTGCGCGAGGAGCTCGCCAAGATCGGCAAGTGACGTCTCGGGCGGACCGCCGATCCAAGACTTTGGTCGATTGGCGGTTCGCGTGGGTGGGCATTGTGCAGCGCGGCACGTAAGATCGGGCGCAGACCATTCCAACTGGCATGCAAGAGAGGCGGTCGGACCGACCCATGGCTGCAATCAACAAGATCGGCGTGATCGGGGCCGGCCAGATGGGCTCCGGCATCGCGCATGTCTGCTCGCTCGCGGGTCTCGACATCACCCTCGCCGACGTCTCGATGGACCGTGTGAAGGCCGGCGTCGAGATCATCGACGGCAACATGCAGCGCCAGGAGCATAAGGGCGCGATCACCGACGCCGACCGCAAGGCCGCGCTCCAGCGCATCAAGCCGGTCGACAACCTGAAGACCTTCGGCGACTGCGACATCGTCATCGAGGCGGCGACCGAGGACGAGCAGACCAAGCGCAAGATCTTCACCGAGCTCTGCCCGCACCTGAAGCCTGAGACGATGGTGGCGACCAACACCTCGTCGATCTCGATCACGCGGCTCGCCGCCTCGACCGACCGGCCGGAGCGTTTCATCGGCATCCACTTCATGAACCCGGTGCCGCTGATGCAGCTCGTAGAGCTCATCCGCGGCATCGCCACGGAGGACGAGACCTTCGAGGCGGCCAAGGGTTTGATCGACAAGCTCGGCAAGACCGTCGCGGTGTCCGAGGACTTCCCGGCCTTCATGGTCAACCGCATCCTGCTGCCGATGATCAACGAGGCGATCTACACGCTCTACGAAGGCGTCGGCTCGGTCGACGCCATCGACACGGCGATGCGGCTCGGCGCCAACCATCCTATGGGGCCGCTGCAGCTGGCCGACTTCATCGGCCTCGACACCTGCCTGTCGGTGATGCAGGTGCTGCACGAGGGGCTGGCGGATTCGAAATACCGGCCCTGCCCGCTGCTGGTGAAATATGTCGAGGCCGGCTGGCTTGGCCGGAAGACGCAGCGCGGCTTCTACGACTATCGC
This sequence comes from Chelatococcus sambhunathii, assembly GCA_031316315.1. Classification (GTDB taxonomy): domain Bacteria; phylum Pseudomonadota; class Alphaproteobacteria; order Rhizobiales; family Methylopilaceae; genus Methylopila. The sequence continues at coordinate 28,486 of JADBEO010000042.1, read as the reverse complement.
GGCGAACACCCGGTCCCGACGCGCTGAACCGGTTTCCGGCCGATTGGCGCGAACGGTTTAACGTCCGGTTGATAAGTCGCAGGCATTCTCCCGGTCGCAAGGCACGACAAGGAGAGAGCCCATGGACGTCTCGTCCCTCGCCGCCTCGGCCGTGGCCGCGACCGCGCAGCAGACCCGCGACGGCTTCCAGATCGCCGCGATCAAGATCAACAACGAGCAGACCCAGGCCATCGCCGACATGGTCTCGCAGACCGTCGAGACGACCAAGGCGCTGAACCAGGCCGGCGTCGGCGGCGTGGTCGATCAGCTGGCCTGAGCCGAACGGCGCGATCCCTCCCTCGAAGAGGGTAGGGTGGCCGAGGCGCAAGCCGAGGTCGGGCGGGGTCGCGCAGCCGCTGCTCAGGAGATGCACGCCTCGAACGAGGCGGCAAAGAATTCGAAGAACGGGCCGTCGTCGAAACAGACCTGATAATGTCGGATGTCTGCGGGCCGTCCCCCTGCCTGCATAGCCGCAATCATGTCGTTTAGATCGGAACTCTTTCCGACATCGACGACGCAATCGTACGCTTGTTCGATCATTTCCGGTCGGAGCGCATAAAGGTAAGTCGTACGATAGTGCACGACGTCTTTGAACGAGAGCTCGCCGCTGCGCATTGTCCCGTTCACATCCTCGAATTCGAATGTAAGCGTGATTTCTCGACGGGGATGAAAATGAACGGTCACGCCGCCGAAGCCGCTCGACGGGGCGGGGAATCGCCAAACTATTTCGCTCATGGCGTTCAGCGTAGCTTTCTGTCGTCCGGCGTCGCGCTCCATTCGGGGACGCACCCCACCCTTACCCTCCCCTGTCCCAGGGGAGGGATCTGGAGAGGGCGAGGCGGTAGCCTTCGGATCACCGCTCCTTGAAGATCTCGCGCTTGCCGGCATGGTTGGCCGGGCCGACGATGCCCTCCTTCTCCATCCGCTCCATCAGCGAGGCGGCGCGATTGTAGCCGATCTGCAGGCGGCGCTGGATGTAGGAGGTGGACGCCTTCTTGTCGCGCAGCACGACCTGAACCGCCTGGTCGTAGAGGTCGCCGCCCTCCTCGCCGAACTCGCCGGCGTCGAACACCGCGCCGTCGTCCTCGTCGCCCTCGACGGCGGCCATCTCCTCCTCGTCTGCCGTGACGGCGTCGACATAGTCCGGGCGGCCCTGGAGCTTGAGGTGGTCGACGACCTTCTCGACTTCGGCGTCAGAGACGAACGGCCCGTGGACGCGCTCGATCCGGCCGCCGCCCTGCATGTGCAGCATGTCGCCCTGCCCGAGCAGCTGCTCGGCGCCCATCTCGCCGAGAATGGTGCGGCTGTCGATCTTGGACGTCACCTGGAAGGAGATGCGGGTCGGGAAGTTCGCCTTGATCGTGCCGGTGATGACGTCGACCGAGGGGCGCTGGGTCGCCATCACGATGTGGATGCCGGCGGCCCGCGCCATCTGGGCGAGGCGCTGGATGGCGCCTTCGATCTCCTTGCCGGCGACCATCATCAGGTCGGCCATCTCATCGACGATCACGACGATGTAGGGCAGCGCCGTGAGGTCCATGACCTCGTCTTCGTAGATCGGCTGGCCGGTCTCGCGGTCGAAGCCCGTCTGGACGCTGCGCACGATCTCCTCGCCCTTGGCGCGCGCCTCGGCGGAGCGGGCGTTGAAGCCGTCAATGTTCCGGACGCCCAGCTTCGACATCTTGCGGTAGCGGTCCTCCATCTCGCGGACCGCCCATTTCAGCGCGATCACCGCCTTCTTCGGGTCGGTGACGACGGGCGTCAGCAAGTGGGGGATGCCCTCGTAGACCGAGAGCTCCAGCATCTTCGGGTCGACCATGATCAGCCGGCATTTTTCCGGCGAGTGCTTGTAGAGCAGGCTCAGGATCATGGTGTTGATGGCGACCGACTTGCCCGAGCCGGTGGTGCCGGCGACGAGCAGATGCGGCATGCGGGCGAGGTCGGCGATCACCGGCTCGCCGCCGATGGTCTTGCCGAGGCAGACCGGCAGCTTGTGCTGGGTGTTGGCGAAGGCCGGGTTCTCCAGCATCTCGCGCAGATATACCGTCTCGCGCACCGCGTTCGGCAGCTCGACGCCGATCACGTTGCGGCCTTCGACCACGGCGACGCGGGCCGACTTCGCGCTCATCGAGCGGGCGATGTCGGAGGCGAGCGCGATGACGCGGGACGACTTCACGCCGGGCGCCGGCTCCAGCTCGTAGAGCGTGACGACGGGGCCGGGATTGGCGTCGATGATCTCGCCGCGCACGCCGAAGTCGGACAGGGTCTGCTGCAGCTTGACCGAGTTGCGCTCCAGCGCCTCCTCCGAGAGCTCGTCGGCGGGTTCGGTGTCCGGGGCCTCGGCGAGCAGCTCGACCGATGGCGGTTCATAGACGCCCGACGGCAGCGTCGGGCGTGCGGCTGCCGCGGCGTGCGGGCGGACCGCGGGTTCCGGGCGGGGCTTGGCGATCGGGGCGGGCTGCGCCGGAACCGCGGGCTGGACGGGCGCCGCAGCGACGGGCGCGAGCGCGGCGGGTTCCTGGGCGGCCGCCGCCGGCGCAGGGGCCGGCTGGGGCTGATGAGCCGGCGCCGGGCGCTCGACCTCGACGGACTCGCGATCCTCGACGGAGGCGATCGGCCGCCGGCGCGCGATCAGCGGGGCGGGCCTTGCGACGCTGGTCTTGGGCGCGGCCGGCTGCGGCGCGGTCGCCTGCTCGCCCCAGCCGAACGAAGCGCGGTAGGTCACGGGCGCGAAGCTCACGAAGGGCTGGCCGAGCGAACCGGTCAGCACCGAACCGACGGTGTCGCCGCCAGTCGCCGGCGCAGGCGGCTCGGCGCGGGCCGGGACCGGCGCGTTGTCCTGCTCGGCGGGCGCGGGCGCCGCGTCGCCGATGCGGATCGCCTCGGCGAGGCGCTGAATGGGCTCGGGAATCGGCCGGCGCGCGCGCGAGGCGCCTGGAAAATCCATGCCCGCAATGGCGTCGGCGGCGGCCTCCGGCTCGATCGGTTGGGTCTCGTCCTCGCTCGCGCCGCGATGGCGCCCGCGCAGGATGCGGTCGGGCGTGCGGGTGAAGCGGATGTTGGGGGCGCTCGCGAAGGGCCGCAGCCAGCTCGGCGTCTCGTGGCGATCGTGGAACGTGGCGTCTTCGGGCGCCCCCGCCGGAACCTGTTCGACGCTTGCCGCAAGAGCCGATTCGCCGACCGCCTCCGCAGCGCGGGCGCGGCGTTCCTGCAGGACCCGATCCGGCGTGCGGACGGAGCGTACGACAGGCGTGGGCGAGCGCAGCAGCTTGGGGTCGCCGGCCGAACGCCGCTCGTCTTGGGAGGAAGGCGGCTGGCCATTGAAACGCATGAGCCCGGAACCCTCTTGCCGGGCCGAAACGCCGCCCGGTTCGCGGGTGCGATTAAGCGGTTTTTTGCGTTAACGAAGGGTGGAAGGAGCGCCGGTTTCCGGCTTTCGCGGCGCCGCACGCAGGACGGGCGCGGCCGGCGCGTATGAGCTTTGCGGGGGCCAGATGGGTCTTCCGGAAATCGTGGGTCGCGGGCGCGCGCTGGCGGGATTAAGCTGCCGCCCCGTCTCATTCTGCCAGGGAGGGTGTCTCATCCATGGCGACGGACGCGGACTTCCATCGCGACGCCGGCGCGCTCGTCGCGCTCACCCGTTTCGGTCTCGGCGCGCGGCCCGGCGACATGCGCCGCATCGCCTCCGACCCGCGCGGCGCGGTGCTCGCTGAGCTCACGGCGCCGAACGTCGCCTTGTTGCCGGACCCATACCTGGTCTCGGCGGCCGACAGCTCGCGGCACTACCAGGAACGCAAGGCGCTCCGTCAGCTGCTGACCGGCCGGAAGGTCCGCGAGAAGCGCAACGTGGTGATCGAGACCATGGTCGCCGATGGCCGGCTGCCGAAGGAGCTCGTCCAGAAGGCCGCGCTCCTGCTTCAGGAGAAGTCCGCGAAGAAGCCCGCGGGCGCCGAAGCGATGGCGGATCCGGATATGGGCGGATCGATGGCCGCCTCGCCGATGGCGGGGGACGACATGGCCGGAGACATGGACGGCCGCGCGCCGGGCAAGGCTGGCAAGAAGGGCAAGCCAGGGCGCACCGGTCTCGACGATCCCGACGCGCCTGCGATCCCGACCCAGCCGATGGACGACGAGGCGGCGGCGCGCTTCGTGCGGACGCGCAACGCCGACATCGGCTTCGTCGAGCGGCTCGTCTCCTTCTGGGGCGACCATCTCACGGTCTCGACGAAGGGCGGCGGCTACATCCGCTGGGTCGCCGGCGCCTATGACCGCGAGGCGATCCGGCCCCATGTCCTCGGCCGGTTCGAGGACATGCTGCTCGCCTCGGCGCGGCACTCCGCGATGCTGCACTACCTCGACAACCAGGCTTCCATTGGTCCGAACAGCGAGGCCGCGAAGCGCAACGGCAAGGGCCTCAACGAGAACTACGCGCGCGAGCTGCTGGAGCTCCACACGGTCGGGGCGGGCGCGGGCTATACGCAGGCCGACGTGATCGAACTCGCCAAGGCGCTCACCGGCTGGCGGGTCGAGAAGGGCTACAAGGCGGACAATCTCGAGCAGTTCGACTTCGCGCCGCGCGCCCACGAGCCCGGCGAGCGGACGGTCATGGGCAAGCGCTATCCGGAGGGCGGCGCGGAACAAGGCGAGGCGATCCTGCGCGATCTCGCGCGCCATCCTGCGACGGCGGCGCGGCTCGCCCGAAGGCTGGCGGTCGCCTTTGTCGCCGACGAGCCGCCGCCTGCGCTGGTCCAGAGGCTCGAGCGCACGTTCCGCGACACTCAGGGCGACCTCAGGGAGGTCGCCGCGGCGCTCGTCTCCGCCGACGAGGCCTGGGACGCGCCGCGCGCGAAGATGCGCTCGCCGCAGGAGTTCGTCTTCGCCTCGATCCGGCTCGTCGGGCGCCAGCCTAGGGCCGAGCGGCTGATCGAGGCGCTGAACGCGCTCGGCCAGCCGATGTGGGGCGCCTCGCAGCCCAAGGGCTACTCGATCGTCGGCCGCGACTGGATCGCGCCGGACGCCCAGACAAACAGGCTCGACTTCGCGGTCGACCTCGCCCGCGACCACGCGGACGACATCGACCCGAACGCGCTCGCCGAGGATGTCCTCGGCGCGGCGATGAGCGACGAGACCCGCACGGCGGTGAAGCGCGCCGGCTCGCGCGAGCAGGCCTTCGCGCTGCTGGTCATGTCGCCCGAGATGCAGAGGAGGTGACCATGGCGAAACCGGATCTGGCCGACTTCGCCCGCGCCGATGCGGTCCTCTGTCCGAGCCGCCGCGTCTTCCTCGCCGGCGCGACCTCGCTCACCGCCGCGCTGATGATGCCGCGCGTGGCGAGCGCCGCCGGAGCGCGCGATCCGCGCCTCGTCGTGGTGATCCTGCGCGGCGCGCTCGACGGGCTCTCCGCGGTTCCGCCCATCGGCGACCCGACATACGAGTCCCTGCGGCCGGACATCGCGATCAAGCAGGCGGGGCCGAAGCCGGCGCTGCCGCTCGACGGCATGTTCGCGCTCAATCCGGCGCTCGCGAAGGTCCACGGCATGGTCAAGCGCGGCGAGGCGCTGGTCGTCCACGCCGCCGCGACCGGTTATCGCGAGCGCTCGCATTTCGACGGGCAGGACGCGCTGGAGAACGGCACCTCGGCAAAATCGCTCGACACCGGCTGGCTGAACCGCGCCATGGCCGAGCTGCCGACCGCCGGCCGCGCCGTGCCCGCCAGGGGGCTCGGCATCGGCGCGACCGTGCCGCTCATCCTGCGCGGCCCGGCGCCCGTCGTCTCCTGGATCCCGCCGAAGCTCGACGCCGCCAAGGAGGACACGATCGACCGCCTCGCGGCGCTGTATGCCGCGCGCGATCCCGAGCTCTCGCGCGCCTTCGAGGCGGGCGTCGAGATCGACCGCATGGCGAATGCAGGCGGCGCCATGCAGTCCGCGACGCCGGGCGTGAAGCGCCTGCAGGCCGGCTTCGTCTCGCTTGCGCAAGGCGCGGCGCGGCTGATGGCGTCATCGGAGGGGCCGCGCGTCGCCGCGCTCAGCTATGACGGCTGGGACACGCACGTTAAGGAGGGCTCCAGCGACGGCCGGCTCGCGGGCCTCCTCGGCGCGCTCGACCTCGCGCTCGATACGCTGAGGACGGGCCTCGGCGACGCCTGGAAGGAGACTGCGGTCATCGTCGTCACCGAGTTCGGCCGCACCGCGCGCGAGAACGGCGCGGACGGCACCGACCACGGCACCGGCACCGTCGCCTTCCTGCTCGGCGGCGCGGTGAAGGGCGGGCGCGTTATCGCCGACTGGCCGGGCCTCAAGGAGGCGCAGCTGCTCGACGGACGCGACCTCGCGCCGACGACCGACCTCCGCGCCGTGCTGAAGGGCGTGCTCGCCGACCATCTCGGCCTCTCCGCCGCGGTGCTGCGCGACAAGGTCTTTCCAGGCAGCGAGAACGTCGCGCCTCATGCCGGGCTGATCGTCTGACGGCTGTTGTCCTGGCCTTGAGCCGGGACCCGGACGCATCGACGCCTGAGATGAAAGCGCGCCCGACCGCGCGGCGCCTTCCATTCGGAACGGCGGCGGCTCTGGGTCCCGGCTCGAGGCCGGGACAAGAGGGCGGAGCCGCCCTAACTTCGGGCGAAGCGCCGCTGGAGCCCCTCGCCCTTGACGCAAGACGTCGCCGACCCCGCCTTCGTCGCCCAACGAACCGACGCCTATTTCGCCAAGACCGCCGAGATCGTGCAATCGCTCGGGGACGTCCGGGTCACCTACGCAGTCTTCCTGCGCTCCGACGCCGTCGCGGCGATCGATCCGGCGATCGAGTTCCTGACCGCCGCCTATCCGAAGAGCGCGGAAATTCCGCTCGATATCGTCCGGACCGTGACGGAGGGCGCCGTGCTCGCCTCCGGCAAGCCGATGCTCTACGTGACCGGATCGCTCGTCGCGCTGTCGACGCTGGAGACGCTGCTGCTGCAACGGATCGGCTTCGCTTCGGTGAGCGCCTTCAACGCCTTCTCCATGTGCCGCGCGCTGCCGGAAGCCGAATTCCTCGCCATGGAGGCGCGGCATACGAGCGGCGACGACATGCATCTCGCCTGCTCCTACGGCGCCGCGGTCGGCTCGCGCACGGCGAGGCTTATGGGCGCGAAGGGCTTCGTCGGAACCTCCACGGACATCGCCGCGCCGCTGTTCGGCACGGCCCATGGCCTCGGCACCATGCCGCACGCGCTCATCGGCTACGCCAAGGCGCGGATGCTCGCAGCCGGCCGCGACCCCGCGCGCGAGAGCGCGACGCTGGAGGCTGCGAAGCTCTACGCCGCGCAGTTTCCTGACGAGCGCCGCTACACGGTTCTCAACGACTATGACGGGCGGGAGATCTCGGACGCCCTCGCGGTCTGCCGCTGGTTCTACGGTCCGGACGGTCCCGGCGCGCGCGGCCGCGAGCTCGCCTTCCGGCTCGACACCCATGGCGGCCGGCACCTCGAGGGCCTCGACTGGGACGAGAGCGTGCGGACCCTTCTCAAATGGACCCATCGCCACACGCCCGGCGAGGTGGCCAAGCTCGCGCTCGCCGGCTTCGATCTCGACGAGCTCGACGGCATGAGCTCCGACGAGGTGCGCGACAAGTTTCTGTTCGGAACGGGCGTCACCGCCGCGGCCGTCATCGCCTTCCGCAAGGCGCTCGACGATGCGGGGTTCAAGGCCGCGAAGATCGTCGCCTCCTCCGGATTCGACACCCTGAAGTGCAGGGTGTTCGGCAACATGGCGGTTCCGGTCGACGTGGTCGGCACGGGCTCCTTCCTGCCGTCCCGGCTGTCGCGCACCTACGCCACCGCCGACATCGTGCGCTACGAGCTGCCGGACGGCGCCGGCGGCTGGCGCAGCTTCGACCTGGTCAAAGTCGGCCGCGAATATCTGAAGCTGCTGCCGAAGGAGGCGCGGCCATGACGGTCGGGCTCTCGCGGCGCGTGTTTCTGACGGGCGTCGCCGCCGGCGGAGCGCTCGCTGCGGTTCCGGCGCGGGCCGCGGCGACGACGCTGATCGTGCCTTACCCGCCGGGCGGCGCGGTCGACACGCTGGCGCGGCTGATCGCGGAGAGGATCGAGCCAAAGCTCGGGACCGTCGTCGTCGACAACCGTGGCGGGGCAGGCGGCTCGATCGGGACGGGGGCGCTCGCGCGCTCCGCGCCGGACGGCTCAACGCTCGGGCTGCTCAACGTCACGCAGCTGATCGCGAACAAGTATCTCTACGCCAAGCTCCCCTACGATCCCGACGCCGACCTGACCCCGATCACGCGCGTCGCGACCGGGACGATCCTGTGCGTGGCGAACGCCGAGACCGCTCGGGAGCGGGGCTGGAAGAGCTTCCGCGACCTGATCGCCTGGGCGAGGGCCAATCCGGATCAGCTGCGCATGGGCTCGTCCGGCGTCGGCACGATCAGCCATCTCGGGATCGAGCTCGTGAAGGCGCGCACCGGCGCGAGGATCCTGTTCGTGCCCTACAAGGGCGGCGGGCCGGCGTTGGTCGATCTGCTCGCGGGCGTCGTCGACATCATGTTCGACGTGCCGCCCGCGCTCGTTCCGCATGTGCGCGAGGGCACGCTCGTCGCGCTCGCCGCCGGGTCGCGCGAGCGCATGCCGGCCCTGCCGGACGTCCCGTCCATGAAGGACTTCGCCGATCTCGGCCTCGCCGACGTCGACATCCAGACCTGGTACGCGATCGCCGCGCCGAAAGGCCTGCCGGATGACAGGCGAGACGCGGTCTTCGCCGCGGTCAGCGAGGGGATGCAGGCCCCGGACGTGCGGGCGAAGCTGGAGCCGAACGGTTTTGCGCCAACGACGGATGCGTCGCCGGCCGATCTCCGGCGGCGCATCGCCTCGGAAAACGACTATTGGCGCGAACTGGTGAGGTTGTCTGGCGCGAAGCTCGAGTGACGAGCGCCTTCAGGCGACCCGCGCGGCCGCGCCCGGCGCCTTCTTCTTGCGGCGTCCGAGCTTGGCGGCCGCCTTCTTCTTGACCTTCTTGAAGAACTTCAGGCGTCCGCCCTTCGACTCGGCGCGTTGGGCGCGGCGTATCAGGGTGACGATCTCGTCCACGACCGCCTTGATCTCGTCGAGCTCCTCCTGCGAGGCGCGTTCCGGATCGAATACATTGCGCTTGTACGTCCGGTCAGGCGCGAGATCCGCCCAGTCAGCGTTCAGAAAGCGCTTGGCGAAACGCTCGTTGCTGTCGCGGTAGAATTCGCGGATCTGCGCGTAGCGCTCCTGGTCGAGCCCGACATAGGCGTCGTCCGTCCAGCCGAGCGTCTCGAAGTGCTTTCGGAACCGGCGGTATATCTTCTTGTAGGACGGCATCTTCTGCAGCGTCCCGGTGGTCTGGCGCAGGATCTCCTGCGCGGCGTAGACCGTCTTGATCCCGGCATTGGGGTTGCGGACTTCCGGCACCGGCTTCAGGCCGGCGTCGTCCGGCAGGCCGATCCGCCGCGCGAAATCCGCCTCGAGGCCCGACTTCATCGCCTTCTCGAACGAGCCGACCGAGAGGGTCACGCGCGGATTGTCGATGATGTGCTCGAGCAACCGCCAGGGATCGACCCGGCCGCGCTCGGCGGCCTCCTCGACGAACTCGTCGAAGGTCTGGCGCGCGTAGAGCCGCTTCTGGGTCTGCACGTAGGAGGAGTTCAGCGACGACGGCTGGTCGCGGATGTAAGCGATGACCGTGACCGGATAGCCGTGGCGCTCGAAGAAGGTGAGGATGGCGTCGACCTTGGCCGGCTCACGCAGCGAGAAGGCGAAGGCCTCGTTGGTCAGCACGATGTGCTTCTCGCCATTGGCGGCGACCTCCTCGAGCTCGGTCCAGAGCGTCGCGCCGGGCTTCAGCGTGCCGTCGACCTCGAGTTCGTTCAAGGCGACGTTGGCGAAGATGCCGTGGCCGTTCTGCGGGCGGCCCTTCAGCGAGGGCATGCGCGGCACGAAATAGCCGCGCCGCTCGAGCTCCTCGATGTTGCCTTCGACGAAATGCGAGATCGTGCTGCTGCCGGTCTTGGGCGGACCCATGTGGAGGAAACAGGTCGGCCGCGCGGGTCCCGCAGTCATTCATCCGCTCCGTCTGTGGACGGCCGTTGCTAGTCGCTTTGCAGAGACGTGACAAGACCGCGAGGCGCCGTGGCGCGGTAAGCAGGCGCCGTCCTTCGGCGCCTGCAGCCGTCGCGCCCCGCGTTACCGCGGCGAGGCCGCGACCTCGTCCTTTGAGGACTTGCAGGAATAGACCTGCACGTCGTCGACCATCCAGCCGGTCGCCGTTCCCTGCGAGGCGGTGCCGACCAGGAAGCGGAACTTCACCGTCTTGCCGGCGAGCGAGGACAGGTCGATCCGGCTCGAGGTCCAGCCGCCCGAGAAGTCGCCGAACGCGGCCTGGCCGGCCAGCACGTTGCCGGTCCCGGCCGCCACCGTCACGTTGTACGGGTTGTCGAGGAACATCGAGGCCGGAACCCGGACCCAGACGCCTTCGGTCGTGCTGTATTCCACGACGCCGCCGGCGTAGTGCGTCGTGCCGACCGTGTAGAGGTCGACATACTGGGCGAAGCGCAGATAGGCGCCCGAGGGAACCGCGACCCCGGCGGTGGTGCTGAGCGTCACCGAGAACAGCCCGCCATAGCTGACGTACATGTTCTTGTCGCCGCTCGCCGCGTAGCCGAGGAACGGCGCCCAGAGGGTCGAGGACGGCTGCAGCTTGAAGTCGGCGCTGCTGGCCGCCTCGAAGCGCTCGAGCAGCTTGTTGACCGGCTTCGTGTTGGACGGGCAGACCTTCGCTTCCGCCGGGATCGGCCAGAATTGAGGGTCCTTGTACATCTCGGTCGCGGCGATGGCGTTCTTGACCTGCTTGCAGTCCTTCTTCGTGAAGGCGTCGACCGGCTTGCCGGACTTGTCCTTCGGCTTCTTGCCGACGAGGTCTTTGCAGGCCTGCTTCAGCGCGTTGGCGAGGTCGACATAGTCGCTCGAGCTCCACAGCAGCTGGCTGTTGACCCGGTAGTAGAGCGCGGCCGCCTTGTCGAGGCCGAGGCCCCTGACCGTCTTGCCGTTGAAGGTTCCGCCGTCGGTGATCAGATAGACGGCCTTATTGTTCACGCCGCTGTTGGTGTGGACGCCGCCCTGGTCGAAGAAGCTGAAGTCGCCGGTCCAGAACGTGCTGGTCATCTTGTCCGGCTGGTTGAAGGCCGGCGGGTTCTTCATGTCGCGGATCGCGCCGATCGGCAGGTCCTCGCCGAGCAGCCACTCCTTCTTGCCAGTGATCGAGCGCTGCACGAACTGGCCGAAGGCGTCGGACAGCGACTCGTTGATCGCTCCGGACTGGTAGTAGTAATACAACTTAGACGTGTGACTTGTGACGCCATGCGTGAGCTCGTGGCCGACGACGTCGCTGCCGATCGCGAAGTCCTTGCCGTAGACCATCTGCTGGGTCTGGCTGCTGAAGAAGGCGTTCTGGTAGTCCTGCCCGGCGAAGCGCTGGTAGCGCACGGTGGAGGTCAGCCGCTGGCCGAGCCCGTCGAGGCTGTTGCGGCCGAAGCGGCGGGCGTAGAGGTCGTAGGTCGCCTCCGCGAAGGTGAAGGCCTGCTTGACGTCGGGCACCGAGCTCGAGCCCGGATTGGCCTCGATCTGCGTCTCGGTGCAAGGGTACTTGCTGACCGAGTTGGCCGCGTCGCAGACCCACTGCTGGGCGTTCGCCGGCGGACCGGCGTGCTGAAGCTGGCTGAACTGCAGGACCACGCGGCCGTTCTGGGCGTCGACCAGAACGAACTCGTCGACGTCCGCCGCGCCGGTGGCGCCGACTTCGACGCGCCACACCAGGCGCACCGGCGCCGGCCGGCCGCCCATCACGCGCGCGTCGTGGATGGAGAGCTCAGGCTCGGAGCCCTTGAGGTCTGCCGCGCTGACCTTGCGGGCGCCCGCTGTCGACTGGATCGCGGTCTTGAGCGCCTCGGCCGCCGTTACGGCAGGAGTCGTCGAGACGTTCACGTCGCCGGTCGTCTTGCCGTTGACCGAGACCACGTTGCGGCCGGCGTCGAGCTGCACGTTGAGCTCCGCGCCGAGGATCGGAACGCCCTCGTAACTCTGCTGGAACCGGACGAAATCGCGGCCCTCGCCGTCGTCCGAGGTCTTCACCGCCTTGAGTTCGCCGCTGCCCTTGCGCAGGCCGAAGGCGGAGGACTGGCCGTCGAGGAAGTCCGCGGCCGCCTTCGCCGGGCTCTTCAGGGCGCCGCCGGCGTCCGCCTTGGCGACCGGCGCGTCCTCGGCGCCCGACATCCACACGACCAGTCCCGTGCGTGAGCTGCGCGAGATCTCAGGAGCTGACTGGGCTACGGCCTCGAGGGACGAGACGGACAGGAGGGCGACAGCCAGCGCGGCGCCTCCGACAAAACGATTCGAAGGCATGCGCGTATTCCTCTCCGGCGCCGTCGCGACGTGACGACGGCATCGTTCACCGTAGAGAGGCGAAGTCGAGTCCGTAGAAATCCGTATGGACTGGTTTTGGTCTTACCTCCCCGAGCGCCGCTGGCCGGCCAGCGGGTTCGCCAGCCGGCCGACATATTGCAGGCTCCGCTCAGGGTCGAGCAAATCGAGCATCTGCTGATTGTCGTTAAGCTGCAGGCGGTTGAGGCAGTTCCGGACGAAGTCCGGCGCGAACAGGTCGTGCCGCCGGGCCTTCTCCTCATGGTCCGGATGGGCGGCGAGGTAGTCCGAGACGCAGTCGCCGACGAGCCGCCAGAACTCCTGCTCGTCGAAGCCCATGTGCTCGACGAGCAGCGCCGAGAGGTGGCGGAAGAAGCTCTCGAACACGTCGGTGTAGATGCAGTTGAGCTTGCTGTCCTCGGGGATCGAGAAGGCGATGCGGGAAATCTCCTTCGGCGTCTCGCGCGCGCCGTTCAGGACGCCGATCTCCTCGCCGATGTCCTTCATCACCGCGCGGACGACGGCGTGGTCTTCGAGCACCAGAATCAGGTTCTCGCCATGCGGCATGAAGGCGAGGTCGTGCTCATAGAAGGAGTGGACGAGCGGGGTGAGATAGGCGCGAAGGTAGCGCCGGAGCCAGGTCACGGCGTCGAGGCCCGAAGCGTCGATCAGCGCCGGCAGCAGCGCCTCGCCGTCCGGATCGACATGCACCAGCGCCGCCATGGTCATCAGGCGCTGGCCGGGCTTCGTTTCGGGCAGCGGACTGTCGCGCCACAGCGCGGAGAGCATCTTCTTGTAGGCGCTGTCTTGGCGTAGTCCCTTGTCGTAGGGCTCGTAGCGATAGCCGATCGCGGCGACCTCGCGCAGGATGGTGAAGCCGAGCTCCCGGAAGGTCGCGTCGCCCTCGACCAGCGCCTGCAGCCATTCGTTGATGGCGGGCGTCGCGACCATGTATTTCGGCGAGAGCCCGCGCATGAAGCCCATATTGAGCACCGAGATCGCCGTCTTCACGTAGCGGCGCTCCGGTCGGGTGACGTTGTAGAAGGTGCGGATCGACTGCTGCGCGAGATAACGGTCGTCGCTCTGGCCAAGGCACACGATCCGCCGCGCCGCGACGTCGGACGCGAAGGTCATGGCGAGCTTGTTGAACCACTGCCAGGGATGCGCCGGCATGTAGAGATAGGCGGCCGGGTCGAGGCCGAGGCCGGTCAGCCGGTCGGCGAAGGCCGCGACGGTCTCGGCGCCAAGCTCCTCCTCCATGAGCCGCTCGTAGTCGAGGTCGCTGAGGCTGGTGAAGGTCGCGCAGTCGCGCGACACGGCCAGCCAGACGAGCCGGACGGCGGCGCCGGCCTCGGGCGCGTAGGCGAAATAGTCCTGGGCGTCGAAGCCGAGCCGGCCGTTGTTGGCGACGAAGGTCGGGTGGCCGTCGCTCATGCCGGTCTCGATCGCCTGATGGTCCGCGACAGCGAGCCGGCGCGCCGGCAGCCACGCCTTCGAGGCCTTGTAGGCGGCGCCGTAAAGCGTCGAGGAGATCTCCTCGAGGTAGATCGGCATCATCGCGTCGCGAATTCCGAGCGCCTCCTGGAACTCGAGCGCGAAGGCGAGCGCGTCGAGCGGCGCGCCGAGGCCGACGACGACCTTCTGCAGCGAGGCCTCGTCGATCAGCCAGTGGTCGAGCGCGAGCTTCTTCGCGCGGAAGCGGTACTCGAAGTTCGGGTCGCCATTGTCGAGGGCGTAGCGGCCCCAGTCGCCGTCTGGCTGGATGAAGCGCGGCTCGACCAGCAACTCGTGGGCGAACTCCGAGATCATCTTGCGCACGAGGCGGCGGTTGGCCTGCGCCCAGCGCTCGGGCGTCAGATGGGCGACTGCGCGCTCGGCGGCGCCGAGTGAGGGCGTTGCGATCTGGTTCACTGGCGGCCTCCATCGGGCAGCGAGGCGAGGAACTGCGCGCGCGTGCAGAAGGCGAGATGCGCGGTCTTCTCCCGGAATGCGAGCGGCCGGTCGTAGATGAAGCCGACGGCGAGGTTCAGGGCGTGGATCTTTTCGTTGCGGATGTCCGGCTCGACCACGACGCGCCGCGCGTCCGGATCCTCGAAGATGAAAGCCATGATCGTACGCACGACGGCGAGCGTGAATCCCGGGATGGGCCGCTCGGCGGGCGCGACGAGGACATGCATGCCGCGGTCGCCCGGCAGCGGGTCGTAATGCTCGCCCACCTGGTCATGCGCGGGATCGTAGAGCTCGCTCAGGAAGGCGGGCGCGCCCGCATGCTCCCCGATCATCGCGGTGGCGTGCGGCGAGGCCATGAGGCCCTCGTAGAAGTCGAGGATCTCAGCTTCGCTCTTGGCTCCCATGTTCCAGTAGAGGGCGTAAGGGCGCTTCACCCAGTCCACGATCGTCGCGCCGTCGCGGGCGACGTCCAGCGGGCGCATCGCGAAGCGCCCGAGCATGGGATCGACCCGTTCGAAAGCGGCGGGCCGGAGCCGTTCCAGAAGCTCGCTCATGCGCTGCGTTCCCCGGCGGCGGCGTGCTCCTCCTTCGGCTGGGCCTCCTCGCGCGGCGCGGAGAAGCTCTGGAACGCGACGCGCTTTTCGATCGGATAGACTTCGCGGCCGAGCATCTCCCGAATGATCCAGGCGTTGCGATAGGCCGCCATGCCGAGGTCCGGCGCCACGAAGCCGTGGGTGTGGAGCTCGGCGTTCTGGACGAAAATCCCGCCGCCCTCGACGTCGACCGAGTAGTTCCGGCGCACGGCGTAGCGGCCGCTTTCGTCCCAGCGAATTCGGTCCCGGATCGGCTTGAGGAAGGCCGGGATGCGGTAGGCGTAGCCGGTGCCGAGCACGACCGCGTCGGTCTCGATCCTGAAGTCGACGTCCTGCTCGAGCTGGCGGAGCGACAGCGTGAACCGGCCGCTTGCGGGATCGCGGGCGCACTCCCGGAGCTCGGCGTTGGTGTGCAGGGCGACGTCGAGCGGGCCCGACAGGCTCTTGGCGTAGAGCGTGTCGTAGATGTCGTTGATCAGGCTCGAATTGACGCCCTTGTAGAGGTTCTTCTGCGCCGAGATGAGCCGGTCGCGCTTCGGCGCCGGCAGGCGGTGGAAATAGTCCGCGTAGTCCGGCGAGGTCATCTCCAGCGTGAGCTTGGTCAGTTCGAGGGGGAAAAACCGCGGCGAACGGGTGACCCAGTCAAGCCGGTAGCCGTGGGCGTCGATCCCGTTGAGGAGGTCGTAGAAGATCTCCGCGGCGCTCTGGCCGCTGCCGACGACGGCGATGGCGCGCTTCTTCATGAGCTCGTCCTTGCGGGCGAGATACTGCGAGCTGTGCGTCATGTGCTCGGCGTGCGGCCGGCAGCAGGCCGGGAGGGACGGCACGGATCCGACGCCCAGCACGAGCCGCCGGGCGAGTTTCTGCTCGACGGCGCCGGTGCGCACGCAGCGCGTCGCGACGCGATAGACGCGACCGGCCACGTCGTACTCGATCTGATCGACCGACCGGCCGAACTGGACGTTCGGCAGCTGGTCGGCGGCCCAGCGGCAATACTCGTTGAACTCCTTTCTCATGAGGAAAAAATCTTCACGAATATAGAAGGCGTAGATCCGGCCCTGCGATTTTACATAATTGAGGAAGGAGTACGGATTGGTTGGGTCCGCGAGCGTGACGAGGTCGCCCATGAAGGGCGTCTGGAGCGTCGCGTCCTCCAGCATCATGCCCGGATGCCAGTCGAACCGCTCGTTCTGGTCGAGGAACAGGCCGTCGAGCTCGGCGATCGGCGCCGTCAGGCAGGCGAGGCCGAGGTTGAACGGGCCGACGCCCACCCCGATGAAGTCGTAGATCCTCTCGGATCTGGCGCGCTGCGGAGCCATCGCGTTCATACGGATCATTCCTCTTCGCCGTATCCAGACGCGGCGGACCGCTTTTGCGGCGCGCCGTGACGTCCCCGTCGGCGTGACGTCCCCGACCGCGATCGGCGCAGCGGATTGAGCGCGATCGATGCGTGGAATGCGTGGAAATACGTATGGCTTGCGCGTCTCTGGCAACCGCTCGGGCGGAAAATGTGACAGGACTCGAATCAGAATAAAAAGAACCGTCTGGAGCTTACCGCCTAGATTCGAAGAGATCTGGCGCGCCGGTTAGAGAACGATTCCAGGTCCATTTTTCTTATGTCAGGGCGCCCGCCGAGAACATCGCCCCGATGTGGCCGGAGGTCCAAATCGGCGCCGAGCGCGCTATCTGAACAGCGGCTCGCCGGTCTTCCCGACCCAACCCGCCACGCTTCCTTGTCGCCATGCGCCTTCGGCCAGACACGCTCGCCCTCACGGCTGTGCTCGCAGTGCTGACCGCCGTCGGGCCGCTGGCGATCGACATGTACCTGCCGTCGCTGCCGCATCTGACGGCGGCGCTCCAGGCGAAGCCGGCCGAGGGGCAGCTGACGCTCTCCGCCTTCCTCGTCGGCTTCGCGCTCGGTCAGGTGCTCTACGGACCGCTGTCGGACGCCAGGGGGCGTAAGCCCGTGCTGCTGGCGAGCCTCGGCCTGTTCACCTTCGGCTCGGCGCTCTGCGCCGCCGCCCCAACGATCGAGACGCTGATCGTCGCGCGCTTCGTCCAGGCGCTCGGCGGCGCCGGGCCGGTCGTGCTCGCACGCTCGATCGTGCGCGACCTGTATTCCGGCCCCCGCGCGGCGCGCGAGCTCGCCCGCATGGCGACGATCCTCGGGCTCATCCCGGCCGTCGCGCCGCTGCTCGGCGGACTGCTTGAAAGCCTGTTCTCCTGGCGCGCCACCTTCGTCGTGCTGACGCTCCTGCTCGGCGGCGAGATGCTGATCGTCGCGCTGGCGCTGCCCGAGACGCTACGGGTCCGCACGGCCGGCGCGGCCAGTCCGCGCGCGGTGCTGGCGAGCTACGGCGTGCTGCTGCGGCACAAGGGGTTTCTCAGCTATCTCGGCCTGACCGCGATCGCCTTCGCGGGACTGTTCGCTTACATCTCGACCTCGTCCTTCATCCTGCAGACGATCTACGGCCTGAGCGTCGTCGCCTATGGCGCGGCCTTCGCGATCGGGGTGATCGGCTTCATCGGCGGGACGCTCGCGGCGGGACCGCTGGTGCGGCTGAAGGGGCTCGACGGCGCGATCGGCGTCGGCTGCGCGGCGGTGGCCTTCGGCGGGCTGCTGATGCTCGCCCTCGTCACGCTCGGGCCGAAGACCCCCGCCGCCGTCGTGGTGCCGATGATGTTCTATCTGTTCGGCGTCGGCCTCGTGATGCCGCAGGCGATGGCCTCGGCGCTGCAGCCCTTTCCGGAACGGGCGGGCGCCGCGTCGTCGCTGGTCGGGTTCGCGCAGATGACGTTCGGCGCAATCGTCGGCGTCGCGCTCGGCCGCACGCTCGGTCCCGGCGGCGAACTCGCGCTGCCCGTGGCGGTCGCTGTCTTCGGCGTGCTGACGCTCGCCCTGTTCCTCGCGACGGCGAACACCCGGGCGGGACGGAGCTGAGGCGCGCTACTTCCCGCGCATCGCCGGCGCGAGCGCGGCGAGCTTCTTCGCGGGCGCGCGTTCGGCCTGGGCCAGCGCGATCTGGTCGGCCTTAGGCAGCTTCTGAGCGAGGCCGTAGAGCCGTTCCCGCCGGTCCATCTCGTCATAGACGTCCTGCGGCGAGACGTCCGAGGCCGACCACAGCACGACGAGGTTGTAGATGAGGTCGGCGCTCTCGCGGATCAGCGACTCGCGCGCGCCCGTGACCGCCTCGATCGCGACCTCGGCGGCCTCCTCGGCCACCTTCTTCGCCATTTTGTTGACGCCCTCGCTCTTCAGCCGCGCGGTGCGCGAGAGCGCGGGGTTCTCGTCGCTGGCGTCGAGGACGGCGCGGTACAATCTGGCGATCGAATCGCTCATCGGGCAGCAATACCCCGTTAACCTGTCCATTGCGTGACGCTTGCGTTTACAAAGCGTTAAGCTAGGGCGCGCGCCGCCGGTCTCCAGCGCCGGCCGCTCTCGACGCGGGGGCCTTATCGGCGCCTCGCATCGCTCCGACAGGGGCGGCGCGCAGCATCGATCGATGCGCAGAACCGCTCCGTCGCGGAGGCGGCCGGCTTTCCGGAACAATGCGCGCTCCAGCGGCTTTCCACTACTCCAGAAGCGAAAGAGCAGATTATGGCCGCGCAGTCGCCTACCCCGCCGAACCCAAAAAATTCCCGTCGCTATCTCATCGCGGCGATCACGATCTTCGTTCTCGTTCTCATCGGCGTCTTCGCCTACAACCGCGCGCTTCTTCCAGCGCCTGACGGCTCGGGCGACCTGAACAGCAACAAGGTCGAGGGCGGGAAAGACCTATCCCGCAAATGAAGTCGCAGTCCGGACGCCCTCGCGGCCGCATCACCGAAGAAGATTTCAACGAGAGCCTAAGTCCGGTCCTCGACAAAAATATCGGCCGCCTCGAGAGGCGCAGGGCGAGGGAGGACGCCAAGAGCTCCATAGCAGAGATCATCGCCGCGAAGGTCACGGCGATCAGCGGCAGCATGGGCTTTGTCTATGTGCACCTGGCGCTCGTCGGGGCCTGGGCCGCGATAAACACAGGGCTAGTCCCGGGAGTTCGGGCGTTCGACCCCACCTTCGTCATCCTCGCCACGGTGGCCTCGGTCGAGGCGATCTTTCTCTCGACCTTCGTTCTGATCAGCCAGAACCGCGACGCCGCTCTGGCCGAGCGGCGGGCGGAGCTCGATCTCCACATCAACCTGCTGGCGGAGCGAGAGCTCACCACTCTGATCCGGATGGTCCGAGATATCGCGGAGAAGCTCGACGTTTCGACGGCGGATCACCCGGATGTCGACGACGCCGAACGGAAGATCGCCCCGGAGAAGGTGCTGGATCGGCTCGACGGCCGATAGCCGGCGGTCCCCTTCCAGCGGGCGCGCCAAACGGCGGCGGGGACGCCGAGGGCCCGCGGCGTCGTATGCCGACCGTCCGCCTATGACGGCGGCGCTGTTCGCCCTATAGTGCGCTGACCTGCGGGTCACGCGCCCGTCCCCTCTTCGGACCCTTCATGCCGATCTTCGACATCGCCGTTGTTCTGGGCCTCGTGCTCCTCAACGGCTTCTTCGCCTTGTCGGAGCTCGCCATCGTCTCGGCCCGCAAGCCGCGCCTCAGGATGATGGCGGATGGCGGCGACAAGGGCGCCGAGCGCGCGATCCGACTCGCGGACGACCCGTCGAGCTTCCTGTCGTCCGTCCAGATCGGCATCACCCTGATCGCGATCCTGACCGGCGTCGTCGGCGAAAGCTCGCTTGCGGACCCTCTGGCCGAATTCCTGCGCTCCAGCACCAGCCTCAACACATATGCCGGTCCGGTGGCGAGCGGCGTCGTGGTGTTCGGCATCGGCTATCTGTCGCTGATCCTCGGCGAACTTGTGCCGAAGCGCGTGGCTCTGGCGAACCCGGAGCCGATCGCGTCCGCGGTTTCGGGGCCACTCGTGTTCGTCGCCGCGCTTGGCCGTCCGTTCGTCGTCATCCTCAACCTCTCCTCCGCGCTGATCCTGAAGCTGCTGCGGGTGAAGGAGCAGGACGGCTCCAACGTCACCGAAGAGGAGGTCCGCAGCGTCATCGCGGAAGGCGTGGCCGCGGGCTCCATCGAGCCGGTCGAGAAGAGGATGATCGAGGGCGTGCTGGGTCTCGCCGACCGCCCCGTCCGCTCGATCATGACGCCGCGCCGTGAGGTGTTCTGGGTCGACGCCACCGACGACCTGGAGACGATCAAGACGGAGCTCGCCGAAAGCCCGTTCTCGCGGATCGTCGTCGGCAAGGAGGGCTCGGTCGACGATCCGGTCGGCATCCTTCACAAGAAGGACGTGCTGGCGAAGCTGCTCGCCGGCGGAACCTTCGACGTCGCCACCGAGGTCAGGGACCCGCTCTACGTGCCCGAAGGCGCCTCTGCGCTGTCGCTGCTCGAGCTGTTCAAGTCGCAGCCTTCGTCCACCGCCTTCGTCGTCGACGAGTTCGGCGGCTTCGAAGGCATCGTCACCTCCCATGACGTGCTCGGCGCCATCGCCGGCGCGCTGCCGGAGGAGCACGAGACCGCCGATGATCAGGACATCCGCCGCCGAGAGGACGGTTCCTACATGGTCGACGGCCGCGCCTCGCTCGACGCCGTCACCGACACCTTCGCCTTCCGCATCCCGGAGAGCGCGCAGGGCGAATTCCACACCGCCGCGGGCCTCGTCATCGCCGAGCTCGGCCGGATCCCGAACGAGGGCGACACCATCGACGTCGGCGGCTGGGTCGTCGAGGTCATCGACATGGACGGCCCGCGCGTCGACAAGCTGATGTTCCGCGCTCGCGCCGCTTCGCCGGGCGAAGCGGGCTCGGCCCCCGCCGGCGCGGGCGCCTGACCGGCCGATCGCAGTGGACAGCCGCGACGCCTCTTCACCTCTCCCCGGCGGGGAGAGGTCGCGAGGCGAAAGCCGAGCGGGTGAGGCGGATCAGGACCGTCCGGAAAAGGCCGCCCTCCCTCGCCCGGCGCTGCGCGCCGATTTCTCCCCGCCGGGGAGAGGTGAAGAGCGTCGTCATACGCCGGGCTCCTCGGAACTCGCAGTGGCTTTCCGGCGGCTCGGCGATCTTGCTGTCGCTCACGCCGCGCGGGGCACCGGCGCCCCCGCCTTCCGCCGCGCGCCCGCCGATGCGCTCGGCCGACTATGCGACATCCCAGACCATGGCCGGCCGCTCGACGAGGCGCTCGAGACGCTGCTTTCGGACGCCATGGCCTACGGCATGGACACCGGCCACCGGCGCTTCTTCGCCTTCATCCCGAGCCCGGCCTCGCCGCTCTCCTGGCTCGGCGACCTCGCAGCCTCGATCCACAACCGCCACGCCGGCTCCGAGCTTCAGTCCGAGGGCGCAACCGCCGTCGAGCGCGGACTGATCCGCTTCCTGTGCGACGCGGTCGGCTATGGCGCGGGCTCGGGCGGACTGTTCGTCTCCGGCGGGTCCATGGCGAACCTCGCAGGGCTCTGTCTCGCTCGCGACCGGCGCCTCACGCGCGACGAGCGTCCGCGCGGCGTCGTCTATCTGACGCGTGAGACCCACGCCTCCGTCGCCAAGGCGCTGCGCGTCATCGGCTTCTTCGACGACCAGATCCGAATGATCGCGACCGACGACGCCTTGCGCATGGAGCCCGCCGCCCTCGCCGAAGCCGTCGCGGAAGACCGGGCGAACGGCGCAAGACCTTTCGCCGTGGCGGCGAGCGCCGGAACGACGAACACCGGCGCGATCGATCCGCTTGCCGAGATCGCCGACATCTGCGAGAGCGAGGACCTCTGGCTCCATGTCGATGGCGCCTATGGCGCGTCGGTGGCCCTGTCCCCGGCGCATCGTGCGTGTCTCACAGGGATCGAGCGCGCCGACAGCCTGAGCTGGGACGCGCACAAATGGCTGTTCCAGACCTATGGCTGCGGCGTGCTGCTAGCGCGCGACGCGGGGCAGCTGCCCGGCAGCTTCGCGCTGACCTCGGACTATCTCAGGGACGGCGCGGCCGAGGGCGTCGAACCGAACTTCTGGGACCTCGGACCCGAGCTCACGCGTCCCGACCGCGCCGCGCGACTTTGGCTGACGCTCCAGGTCATGGGGCGGTCAGGCGTCGGCAGGGCCATCGCGCGCGGAATCTCGCTCGCGGAGGCCGCGGAGCGCGCGGTCCGCGGGACGCCCGGCTGGCGCATCGTGTCGCCGGCGCAGCTCGCGATCCTCGTCTTCCGCTACGCGCCGGAGGGCTTATCGGACGAGGCGGCGGACGCCGTGAACGCCGCGGCGGCGAGGCGACTGATGGAGGACGGTTTTGCGGTCGTCGGCACGACCCGGGTCGGCGGCAGGCTCTGTCTCAGGATGTGCGCGATCCATCCCGACGCGACGGACGAGGACATGGAAGAGACGGTCGCCCGCCTGGACGCCCTCGCCCGGGAAATCGCAGCGCCCTGACGGGACGCTTCAGTGTTCGGCGGGAGTCGTTGCGCGGCGCGCCTCGCCACGCGGAACATAGTCGCCAAGATCTGGCCGCAGCTTCGGCGAGGACAGCGGCCCTTCCAGCGTAACCGGAACCGCCCAACCGCCGGCCGTCGGCCGTACGACGCCTTTGAGCTTGACGTCGCGATCGACCAGCGAGGCGGCTCCTGCGAGCGCGAAGCGCGCGTCGTCGCCGACGATCGAGATGTCGCTCGTACGCGCGATACCCTTCTCGATCCGGAACGCGGCGTCGGCGGTCGAGACGTCCATGCGGCGACCGAGCCCCGCGAGCGCCAGCGTCCGGCTGCGCCCGATCTTCTCCAGCGCGCCGTCGACCAGCTTGCCGGAGGCCTTGCCCGACAGGTCCGCGACAAAGTCCGCGACCGAGCCGCCGGCGCCGGCGACCGCGAGCTCGCCGGTGAGCGTCCCCGACATCTGCGGGTGCTTCACGACCGCGGCGAGCGCCTCGTCGAAGGCGATGTCGGTGACGCCGCCCTCGAGGCTCATCTTCACGCCGCGCTGGTCTGGCTCGAGCGACAGGCGCCCGCCAAGCGTCCCGCCATAGGCTTCCGCCTCGCCGATCGAGAGGTCGAGGCCGCCCCGGCCGACCGCGACCGTCGCCGCCGTCTGGCCGAGCAGCAGCCGCCCGAAGCGCAAGGACGCGGCGGAAAGCCGGAGGTCGAGCGTCCAGCCCTTGAGGCCGCCGAGGTCGATCGCAGCCGTGCTCCAGCCGCCCTCCTGCAGGATCTGGGGCGCGAGCACGGCCGCATAGGGGCGAACGTCAAGCGCGTCGGCGTCGACGGTCGCCTCGACGCTGGGCCGGCCGTCGGAGGTCAGGGTCAGGCGGCCGGCGCCCATGAAGCTGTCGCCGGACAGGTCGAGCTCGGCGTTCGAGACCGCAAGGCCGTCGCGGCCGATCGAGCCGCGGCCGGCGAGCGACAGGCTGAAGCGCGGTCCGGCGCCGGCCGCGCGGCCGAGCCCGAGCCAGGCGAGCGTGTCGCCGAGCGCGGTGGCGCGCGCGCTGAGCTCGCCGACGAGACGCGGCCCGTTCTGGTCGATGGCCTCGCCATCGAACATCAGCCGGGCGCCGCCGCCCTCGACGCGGGCGCGGAACGGGGCGCGTTCCCCACGCCCGAAGGCGGCGGGATCGGTGAGCTGGAAGCTGGCCTCGACGGGTTGGCCGGAATAGCGGCCGAAGCCCGACACCGAGAGCGGGCCGCCTTCGCGCGTCATGGCGAGGCCCGCCTGCACGTGGTCGATGGCGCGGCCCGCGACCGTCAGCCTCGCGTCGGTCAGGCGGATCTCGAGCGGCGTTCGGCCCCCGCCGGAGCGTCGAAGACCGGCGAGCGCGCCGGCGAGCGGCGCGCGATCGAGCGCGACGTCCGCCTGGACCAGCGTGATCTCTCCGAGCTCGATCCGGCCGCGCAGCAGCGCGCCGATTCTCAACGATCCGGTGAGCTCGCGCGCGGCGGCGAACGGCGCCTCGCCGGCCCGCGCCAGGCTGACGCCGGGCATGCGGATGTGCGGGGTGGGGAAGAGGTCGATCTCGCCCGGTCCGTTGGTCTCGATCCGAAGGCCCGTCGCGGCCGCGAGCGACGCGACAAGGCGTTCGCCGGCGCCCTCGCGCGGCGTGCGCACAATATCGGTCGCGATGACTGCGCTGGCGCAAAGGGCCGCGCCGGCGACAAGCCAGGCAGCCAATCGAAGCGCCTTATGCTTCACGGGCATGGCGCCTTATACCGCAGCGCAACGGAACCGACAAACGAACGTTTCGAAGTGTTTCAGCGCGGCCTATAACTTGCAAACGACAGCCTGCCCGGAGACTTGACCCCCATGACGAGCCCATCGGACGCGCCGCTCTGGACGCCCTCTCCGGAGCGCGTCGCCTCGAGCGCGATGGCGCGGTTCGCGAAGCTCGCAGGCGCGAAGGCCGGACGCGAGCTCGGCGACTACCGTTCGCTCCACGCCTGGTCGATCGCCGAGCGGGAGGCGTTCTGGGACCTGCTCTGGGATTTCTGCGGCGTGATCGGCGAGAAGGGCGATCGCGTTCTCGCCGACGGCGACAGGATGCCGGGCGCCCGGTTCTTCCCTGAAGGCCGCCTGAATTTCGCGGAGAACCTGCTCAAGACGCACGGCCCCGGCGACGCCATCGTCTTCAAAGGCGAGGACAAGGCGGAGGCGCAGCTCAGCTGGGACGAGTTGCGCGCGCTCGTCTCCCGCATCCAGCAGGCGCTCGAGGCCGTCGGCGTGAAGGAGGGCGACCGCGTCGCCGCCATGATGCCGAACCGGCCGGAGACCGTCGCCTTCATGCTGGCGACCGCCTCGCTCGGCGCGATCTGGTCGTCCTGCTCGCCCGACTTCGGCGAGCGTGGCGTGCTCGACCGCTTCGGCCAGATCGAGCCGAAGGTGTTCGTCACCGTCGACGGCTACTGGTACGCGGGCAAGAGGATCGACATCGCGGCCAAGCTGAAGCCGATCGTTGAGCAGCTGACGAGCGTCGAGCGCACGGTCGTCGTGCCCTATCTCGGCGTGGCGGAGGAGGTCGCGGCCGGGCTCCGCGACGCCGTCTCGCTCGAAGCCTTTCTCGAGGGCCACGACCCCGGGCCGCTGATGTTCCGGCGGGTGGCGTTCGGCCACCCGCTTTACGTGATGTTCTCCTCCGGCACGACCGGCGTCCCGAAATGCATCGTTCACTGCGCCGGCGGACTGCTGCTGCAGCAGCTCAAGGAGCATGTGCTGCATTGCGACGTGCGCGCGGGCGACCGCGTCTTCTATTTCACCACCTGCGGCTGGATGATGTGGAACTGGCTGGTCGCCGGCCTCGGCGCGGGCGCGACCCTGTTGCTCTACGACGGCTCGCCCTTCCATCCGACGCCGGCGGTGCTGTTCGACTACGCCGACGCCGAGGGCATGACGTTCTTCGGCACCTCCGCGAAGTGGATCGACGGCGTGAAGAAGCAGGGCCTCGTCCCGCGCGAGACCCACAGCCTGAAGACCGTGCGCGCCATGGCCTCGACCGGCTCGCCGCTCGCCGATTCGAGCTTCGACTGGGTCTATGAGGCGGTGAAATCGGACATTCAGCTCGCCTCGATCTCGGGCGGCACCGACATCTGCTCCTGCTTCGTGCTCGGAAACCCGATGGACCCGGTGTGGCGGGGCGAGATCCAGGGCGCCGGGCTCGGACTCGCGGTCGCGACGCTCGACGACGACGGAAAGCCCATGGCGCGCGGCAAGGGCGAACTCGCCTGCGTGAAGGCGTTCCCGGCGATGCCGATCGGCTTCTGGAACGATCCGGACGGCGCCAAGTACCACGCCGCCTATTTCGACCGGTTCCCGAACGTCTGGGTGCATGGCGACTTCGCCGAGTGGACCGAGCACGGCGGCATGATCATCCACGGCCGCTCCGACGCGACGCTCAACCCCGGCGGCGTCCGCATCGGCACGGCCGAGATCTACGCCCAGGTCGAGAAGATGGAGGAGATCGTCGAGGCGCTCTGCATCGGTCAGGACCACGACGGCGACGTGCGCGTCGTGCTGTTCGTGCGGATGGCCGATGGCGCGAGCCTCGACGACGATCTGGTCAGGAAGGTGAAGGTCAGGATCCGCGAGGGCGCCTCGCCGCGGCACGTGCCGGCCAAGGTGATCGCCGTCGCCGACATCCCCCGCACCAAGTCCGGCAAGATCGTCGAGCTCGCGGTGCGCGAGGTGGTGCACGGCCGGCCGGTCAAGAACAAGGAGGCGCTGGCCAACCCCGAGGCGCTCGACCTGTTCGCCGATCTCGAGGAGCTGAGGGGCTGAGGCGCATGCCCCCGGCGAGCCGCCTTTCGCGACCGGCCGGCCGCTGGCCAGACGATCTCATCCTGTTCGACGGCGTCTGCCTGTTCTGCTCGCGCTGGGTCCGTGCGGTCATGGCGCGCGACGGCGGCCGGTTCCGCTTCGTCTCGATCCAGTCGCCCTATGGCCGCGCGATGGCGCAGGATTTCGACATCGCGGTCGAGGACGCCGACACCAACGCGGTCGTCATCGACGGCGTCGCCTATTTCCGGTCCGACGCGGCGCTGCGCGTGTTGTCGGCGCTTCCCGGCTGGGGATGGGTCAAAGCGCTGCTAGCTGTGCCGCGCGTCCTGCGCGATCCGGCCTACGGTCTGATCGCCCGCAATCGCTACGCCCTGTTCGGCGTCTCCGACGTCTGCTTCGCGCCGACGCCAGCCCAGCGCGCCCGCTTTCTCGATGGCGCGCCGCCGCCGTGACGACCGCGCAGGCTCCGCGGGTTCTCGTCCTAGGCGGCGCGGGCGCCTTCGGCCGGCGGCTCGTCGAAGGGCTCGTCGCCACGACCTCGGCGACGGTGATCGTCGCGGGGCGTCGGCTCGACGCCTGCGAGGCGCTCGCGGCGGAACTGCGCGCCCGCCATTCCGGCCGCTCGATCGAGGCCGCGCGGCTCGACCGCGCCGTCGCGACGGCGGCCGAAATCACGTCGCTCGATCCCGTGATTGTGGCGGACGCGGCCGGGCCCTTCCAGGGCGCGCACCTGAGGTTCGCCTGCGCCGTCATCTCCGCCGGACGCCACTACGTCGACATCGCCGACGCGCGGGACTTCGTGGCGGCCTTTCCGGCGCTCGACGCCGAGGCGCGCGCGGCGGGCGTCGTCGCGGTGACCGGCGCAAGCTCGACGCCGGCCGTGAGCCACGCCGCCCTCGACGTCCTGACCGACGGCTGGACGCGCGTCGATCGCGTCGAGATCGCGATCTCGCCGGGAAACCGCGCGCCCCGCGGCCTCTCGGTGATCGCCGCGATCCTGAGCTACACCGGGGCGTCCGTCCGCGTGCTGCGAGACGGCGGCTGGAGCGCCGCGCCCGGTTGGGGCTTGCTCGCGTCGCGACTGATGCCCGGCCTCGGCCGCCGTTTTCTGTCGCTGTGCGAGACGCCGGATCTCGACCTTGTCCCGGCCCGATTTCCGACTGTTCGGACCGCCCTGTTCCGTGCGGGTCTCGAACTCCCGATTCTGCATCTCGGTCTTTGGTCGCTGAGCCTGCCGCGCCGGGCGGGTCTCGTCCGCGACCTCGCGCGCTTCGCCGGTCCCGCACAGCGCCTTGCCTCTCTGTTCGAGCGGTTTGGATCGGATCGCGGCGGCATGACGGTGGAGGCGGAGGGCCTCGGGGCCGAAGGCGCATGTGCGCGGGCCCGCTGGTCGCTCGTGGCTGAGGCGGGGGACGGCCCGAACGTGCCCATCCTCCCGGCGCTGAGCTTCATGCGCGGCCTGCTGGAGGGCCGACCGCCAGCCGGGCCTGGCGCCCATGTCGCGGCGGGGCTGCTGTCGCTCCCCGCTTTCGAGGCGGAAGCAGCGCGCTTCGCGATCCGCACGGCGATCTCCGAGAGTTCGCCGTCCGCCCCGTTGCTGTTCGGCCGCGCGCTCGGACCCGACCTTGCGCGGCTCCCGGAGATCGTGCGCGCCGTCCACGATCCCAATCCGTCAGTACGCCTCGTCGGCTGCGCTGAAACGACGAGCGCCGAAACAGCCGCCGGCCGGCTCGTGGCGCGGCTGTTCGGCTTTCCGGAAACCGTTCCGCAGATCGAGGCCGAGATCGAGATCAGGAAGACCGGCGACGGCGAGATCTGGACCCGCCGCTTCGGGCGGTCCTGCTTCAGGAGCCGCCTGAGCGCCAGCGGCGAGCCGGGCGTCCTCGTCGAGCGCTTCGGGCCCTTCGCCTTTGATCTGGCCATCGCGGCGAACCCGGACGGCTTCACGCTCGCCGTCGAGGGCTGGCGCGTCTTCGGGTTGTCGGCGCCTCGCCGCCTCGCGCCGACGACAGAAGCGCGCGGCTTCGCGTTGGCCGACGGAGCCTACGGCTTCGACGTCACGATCGCGCTCGCGCCGTTCGGACGGCTGGTTCGCTATCGCGGGAGGCTGGAGCCGGCCTAGGTTCTGAACTCATAAAGTTTGCGTGGCGCGCTGGTGGCTGATTCAAGGTCTGGGGAGGATCTTGGATGGCGCGCTACGATCTCAGCGAAGCGGAGTGGCGGCTGATCGAGCCGCTGCTTCCGA
>JADBEO010000041.1 GCA_031316315.1 Chelatococcus sambhunathii | reverse complement strand
GCCCTCCCCTGTCCCAGGGGAGGGATACGGAAAGGTTTCAGCCTAGTACGGCACGCCCTCGGCGCGCTTGGCCTTCAGCGCTTCGGCGTACCATTCGAGTTCTTTGGCGAAGCGGTCGAAGCGCTTGGCCAGGCCCTCGTCCGTCGGAGCGCCGCGCTCGTCGAAAGCCTGGCCGATCCTGCCGACCGAGAAGATCGACGGGATCGACGGCATGCCGAGTTCCCCCAGCATCATCCTGAGCTGCATGGCGGCGCGGACGCCGGCGAAGCCGCCCGCCGAATAGCTGATGATCGCCGAGGGACGCCAAAAATACTCTTCGAGGAAATGGTCGAGCAGGTTCGACAGCGCCGGCGGGATGGAGTGGTTGTACTCGCCGGAGACGATGACGAAGCCGTCGGCCGCACGGAAGATCGTCGCTAGCTCTTCGAGAGGCGGCGGCGCGTCTCCCTTGTACTCCTTGTACATGCGGTCGAGCAGCGGCAGCCGCCGCTCCAGCGGATCGATCAGCGGCGCGTCGTGCCCGCGCCTGCGGAGCTCCGCCGCGACGTGCTCGGCGAGCCTGATCCCCTGCCGCTCGCTGCGGACCGAGCCGTAGATGACTGGGAACAGGAGGGACATTCGAACGCCTCTGTCAGGCTGTCATCCCGGACGCCGCGAAGCGGCGAGCCGGGATCGTGGTCCGGAAAAGCCGCCTGATCCTGGGGACGATCCCGGCTCTGCGCTTCGCTCCGGCCGGGATGACGCGGGTCTAAAGCTCAGTCCGCGCGGCGCAGATAGGTCACTTCATTGGTGTCGACGACGATGCGCTCGCCGCTCGCGATGAAGGGCGGCACCATCACCCGGAGGCCGTTCTCGAGCTTCGCGGGCTTGTAGGAGGAGGCGGCGGTCTGGCCCTTCACGACAGGGTCGGCCTCGACGATCTCGAGGATGACCTGGTCGGGCAGCTTGATGCCGATGGGGCGCTCCTCGTGCATCTCGACGGTGACCGTCATGCCGTCCTGCAGGAAAGCGGAGCGTTCGCCCACGAAGTCGGTCGCCAGCGTGATCTGCTCGTAGGTGGTCGTATCCATGAAGACCAGGTCGTCGCCCTCGGCATAGAGGAACTGGAAGTCCTTCTGCTCCAGCCGCACGCGCTCGACCGTCTCGTCGGCGCGGAAGCGTTCGTTGAGCTTGCGGCCGTCGATCAGGTTCTTGAGCTCGACCTGGTTGAACGCGCCGCCCTTGCCGGGCTTCACGGCGTTGGCCTTCACCGCGGCCCACAGGCCGCCCTGGTGCTCGATGACCATGCCGGGGGTGATCTGGTTGCCGTTGATCTTCATGAAGTCCGAAACTTTCGCTTGCCGGATGCGCGCGCTCGTTTGCCCGCGCGTGGGCCCCGCGTCAAGGCTCGCGGCGCGCCGGCTACTGCTTCGTCGACGAGGCCGTGGTCTCGCCGCCTGACGTCATGGCCGCCTGACTGACGCGAGGGATCGGTCCGAAGCGCTCGCTCCAGCGCGCCGTCAGCGCGTCGGCGGCGGCCTTGTCCTTCTCGTCGAGCGTGCCGACGAAGCCTTCGAGCCAGGGATCCTTGAGCCCCTGCGCGGCCGACAGCCTGTGCCAGGCGGCGGCCTTGACCGGGTCGCGATCGACGCCGCGTCCATAGGCGTAGAGACGCGCGAGACGGTTCTGCGCGATGGCGTTGCCGCGATCGGCCGCCCGGCGGAACAGGCGGGCCGCCTCCGCCTCGTTGCTGACCGTGCCGGTCCCCTTGAAAAGAGCGATGGCATATTCGACGAGCGCGGCGACGTCGTCCTGCTCGGCGGCGCGGCGCAGCCATTCGGTCGCGGCGGAGGGGTCCTTCTCGACGCCGCGGCCTTCGCGCAGAAGCACCGCATAGGCGTATTGCGCGGCGGCTTCGCCGAGATCGGCGGCGCGCTTCATGCGGCGCGCGGCGGCGGCCGCCTGCTGCGGCGCGTTCGCGCGCTCGAGCTCGATCAGAGCGAGATTGTACAACGCCTCGGCTTCGTTCTTCTCGCCCGCCTTCTCGAGCAGGGCGACGGCGGCCGTCTCGTCTTTCTTCGACCCGAAACCTTCCAGCCGCGCCAGCGCGAGCGTCGTCATCGCGCGCGGATCACCGGCGTCGGCCGCCCGCTGGTACCAGCGAACCGCCTCTTCCGGCTTGCGCGGCACGCCGTAGCCATTGGCGTAGAGTTCGCCGAGCAGGGTCATGGCGGCGCGGTCCGGCGGGTTCGCCTCGGCGCGCTTCTTCGCTTCCTCGAAGGCGCGCTGGTAGAGGCCGCGCTGGAAGGCGCCGAAAGCGAGATCCGCGTTGGGATCGACCGGCGCCTCGGGCCGGGCAGCCTTCGCGACATCGTCCTGAGGCTCGTCCGCCTGCTCCGGCTTGTCCGGCATCATCATGTCCCGGAAGCTCGGGATCGGCAGGTAGGGCTTCGTCCCGCCCGGCGCCACCGGAGAATAACCGCCCGTATCGGCGGCTTGCGCGCCCGCCGGCGCGATCAGCAGGCAGAGCGCAAGCGCCAGTCGGTTCGCCAGCTTTTCAGCCGAACTCACGGCGTCGGCGCCTTGGCGAGCGAGAGCATCGAGCCGGCCTCAGCGACGGCGACGGCGGGACCGCTCTGGTGCCGCCACACCGCCTCGCCGAGCAGCGCGAACTCCGCGTTCTCGCCCGCGAGCGCGGCGACCTGGTCCAGCTCCTGGGCGAAGCCGACGCAGGGCGTCTCAAAGATCGGCGTCCACCAGGCGACGCGCTCGAGCGTCGCGTCGAAGGGACGGCCGCCGACGTCCTCGCCGAACAGCACATAATCGACGCCCGCCTCGCCGGCGGCCATGGCGTCGTCGCGCGAGGCGAGGGGACCGCAGCCAACGATCTTCTCCGGCTTGAAGCGTTCGATCGCGTCGAGCGCGGCGGCCAGATCCGCGACGTGGAGTCCGTCGGCGCCGGACTTGCCGACGATGTCCTCGACGCCGTCTCCCGCCAGAAGGGCGGCGGCGCCTTCCGCCTGCGCCGCCTCGACGAGGGTCTTGGCGCGGGCGAGCCGGGTCCGGTCATCGGCCGGCGCCAGCCGGATCACGACGGCCGCGACGTCGCCCGCCGCCAGCGCGCCCTCGAAGCTCGCCTCGAAGGCGTCGATCTCGCCGAGCTCGGGCGTGATCAGCATGAGGCGGGTGACGGGTGGGTCGTCGGGCATGTCGGCTTCGCGCGGATTTGGGTGTGCGGGAGCCTTGTCGGGCCGCGAGGTGGCGAAAGCGGGGCGGGAGTCCCGATCGTCATCCCGGCCGGAGCGAAGCGCAGAGCCGGGATCGCATGCAGAACTCGCCGATCAATTCGGCGGACGATCCCGGATCGGCGCCAAGGCGCCGTCCGGGATGACGCAGATGGCCTTACGGCGCCGCCTTGTAGACGTTGATGATCTCGTCGAGCAGCTTGATCGCCTCGTCGCGCGGGCGCTGGAAGGCGTTGCGGCCCATGATCGAGCCGAAGCCGCCGCCGGCGGCGATCTGCTTGATCTCGTCGACCACCGCCTTCGCGCTGTCCTTCGCCTCGCCGCCGGAGAAGATGACGATGCGGCGGCCGTTGAAGCAGCTCCTGACCACGTCGGAGATGCGGTCGGACAGCGCGCCGAGCTCGATCTTGCCCTTGTCGTAGGCCTTCTTGGCGGCGTCGAGCGAAATGTGGTCGGTCGGCGGCTTGACCTTGATGATGTGGGCGCCGAGCAGCGCGGCCATGTGGGCGGCGTAGGCGATCACGTCCGCTGCGGTCTCGCCCTTCTTGTCGAGCGTGCCGCCGCGGGCATAGGACCACACCACGACCGCGAGGCCGACCGACTTCGCCTCCTGCGCCAGGTCGCGCAGCTCCTCCATCTGGGCGTACGCCTTGTCCGAACCCGGATAGATCGTGAAGCCGATCGCCGAGCAGCCGAGCCGCACGGCGTCCGCGACGGAGGCGGTGACCGCTTGGTCGGCGTCCTCGTTCAGGCGCGACAGCGAGTTCGCGCTGTTCATCTTGAGGATGGTCGGGATCTGGCCGGCGAAGGTGTCGGCGCCCGCCTCCAGCATGCCGAGCGGCGCGGCGTAGGCGTTAAGGCCGGCGTCGATCGCGAGCTGGTAGTGGTAGTGCGGGTCATAGGCCGGGGCGTTGACCGAGAAGGAGCGGGCGGGACCGTGCTCAAAACCCTGGTCGACCGGCAGGATGACCAGCTTGCCGGTTCCGGCGAGCTTGCCGGTCATGAGCAGGCGATAGAGGTTGCCCTTGGTGCCGGGGTTGTCGCTCTCGTACCAAGACAGGATTTCGCGCACTCGCGGCGTGATGAGGACGCGGTGGCCGGAGGGAATCGGGGTCGAGACGTTCATCGTCCTCTCGGGGTGTTCAGGATACTGCAGGCTTTATAGAGCGAGACCGCGTATTTGTCGCGACGGACGGCCTGGTCAGGCCGCCTTCGCCGTGAGCGCCGCGACGCCGGGCAGCTCCTTGCCCTCGAGCCATTCGAGGAAGGCACCGCCGGCGGTCGAGACATACGAAAACTTGTCCGCGACGCCGGCATGGTTGAGCGCGGCGACGGTGTCGCCGCCGCCGGCGACCGAGAGGAGCTTTCCGGCTTCGGTCAGCTCCGCCGCCTTGCGCGCGGCCGCGACCGTGCCCTCGTCGAAGGGCTCCAGCTCGAAGGCCCCGAACGGGCCGTTCCAGACCAGCGTCTTCGCCTTCTCGAACACGCCCGCGACCTGCGCGATCGCGTCGGGCCCGACGTCGAGCATCATCTCTTCCGGCCCGATCGCGTCCACCGGGGCGACGCGGTTCACCGCGTTCGCCTTGAACTCCATGGCGAGACGCGCGTCGCCGGGCAGCACGATGGCGCAGCCAGCGGCCTTGGCCTTGGCCTCGATCTCCTTCGCCGTGTCGAGCAGGTCCTTCTCGCAAAGGGATTTCCCGACGTCGAGCCCCTGGGCGGCGAGGAAGGTGTTGGCCATGCCGCCGCCGATGACGAGGTAGTCCACCTTGGAGACGAGGTTCCCGAGCAGGTCGAGCTTGGTGGACACCTTGGCGCCGCCGACCACCGCGACCACCGGCCGCTCGGGTTCGGCGAGCGCCTTCTGCAGCGCCTCGAGCTCCGCCTGCATGGCGCGCCCGGCATAGGACGGCAGCAGCCGCGCGACGCCTTCCGTCGAGCCATGCGCCCGGTGGGCGGCCGAGAAGGCGTCGTTGACGTAGACGTCGCCGAGCTTCGCGAGCGCCGCCGCGAACTCCGGATCGTTCTTCTCCTCGCCCGCATGGAAGCGGGTGTTTTCGAGCAGCAGCACGTCGCCGGGGGTGAGCTTCGCGACCGCCGCTTCAGCCGTCTCGCCGACGCAATCGTCGGCGAACCGGACGTCCTGCATCAGCGCCTTTTCGAGCGCCGGGACGACGACCTTCAGCGACTGGCTCTCGTCGCGCTTGCCCTTGGGGCGGCCGAAATGCGCGAGCAGGATGGTCTTTGCGCCCTTCTGGGCGAGCTCCTGGATGGTCGGCGCGACGGCGCGCAGGCGCGTGTCGTCCGTGACGCGTCCCCCGTCCATCGGCACGTTGAGGTCCACGCGCACAAGCACGCGTTTTCCCGCGACCATGACGTCGTCGAGAGTCTTGAAGGCGGCCATCAGAGCACCCTGGAAAAGAGGCTGGGATAGTCGGTCACGAGCCCGTCGGCGTCGACTGACAATTCGGCTTGGAAGGAGCGGTCGGCCGCTTGATAGAGAAAGCGCCGGCCCGGCTCAAGGCAGGTATAGACCTGACCGTCCACGATGGGCTCGAAGCTGTCGAACGGGACATAGGCCATCTTCAGCTCGCGCGACTGGCCGGCTGCCCAGTCGAGGCGTCGGATCGGCAGCGTGTTGGTGAAGGCGGTGCCGGCGAGATCGACGTCGACGCAGCCGGTCAGCGCCGGCAGCGGCTCGCCGTTTCCGGTCGCCCAGTGGCCCTGGCCGTCGGTCAGCAGATGCAAGCCGCGACCGTCCGCCGTCCCGATCGCGAGCTCGCGCACGCCCCAGCCACGGGGCATGTCGATGCGGTAGTAGACGCCGTAAGGAGCGCCGCCGCGCGCGCCGATAGCTGCGCCGCGGGCGATCAGCCGATCCTGCGCGACCTCGACGGTGACGTGGTCGAGGCCCTCGCCGTCGAGCGAGCGCCAGCGGGCGGTGAGGGAGTGATTGGCGTTCATGGCATGGACGAGCGGGAGCTCGGACAAGCCGAGCGCGTGCTTCGAGACGGCCGCTCGCGCGGCCTCCTCAGCATGAGGCGCGTTGAGGACTCCATCCGCAAACCTCCCTCATGCTGAGGAGCCTCGGCCAAGGCCGAGGCGTCTCGAAGCACGCAGTTCGGTCATGCAGCGCTCAGAGCAGCTTCGCCATCGCAACCGCGGTGTCGGACATGCGGGACGAAAAGCCCCACTCGTTGTCGTACCAGCTCAGCACGCGCACGAAGTTCCCTTCCAGCACCTTGGTCTGGTCGAGCGCGAAGCTCGATGAGTGCGGGTTGTGGTTGAAGTCGGACGAGACCAGCGGCGCGTCGACGATGTCGAGGATGCCCTTCATCGGACCGGCGGCGGCCGCCTTCATGGCGTCATTGACCTCCTCGACCGAGGTGGCGCGCTTCGGGACGAACTTGAAATCGATCACCGAGACGTTCGGCGTCGGCACGCGGATCGATACGCCATCGAGCTTGCCCTTGAGCTCCGGCAGGACGAGGCCTACGGCCTTGGCGGCGCCGGTCGAGGTCGGGATCATGGAAAGGGCCGCCGCGCGGGCGCGGTAGAGGTCCTTGTGCATCGTGTCGAGCGTCGGCTGGTCGCCCGTGTAGGAGTGGATCGTCGTCATGAAACCGCGCTCGATGCCGATGGCGTCGTTCAGCACCTTGGCGACCGGGGCGAGGCAGTTGGTCGTGCAGGAGGCGTTGGAGACCACGATGTGGTCCTTCGAGAGCTTGTCCTCGTTGACGCCGAACACGACCGTCAGGTCTACGCCGTCGCCGGGCGCCGAGATGATCACCCGCTTGGCGCCTGCTTCGAGATGGGCCGACGCCTTCTCCTTGGACGTAAAGATGCCCGTGCATTCGAGCGCGATGTCGACGCCGAGCTCCTTGTGCGGCAGTTCAGCCGGGTTCCTGATCACGGTGGCCTTGATGTCGCCATGGCCGGCGACCGTGATGACGTCGCCGTTGACTGTGACCTCGGCAGGGAAGCGGCCGTGGACCGAGTCATAGCGGAGCAGGTGGGCGTTGGTCTCGACCGGGCCGAGATCGTTGATGGCCACGACCTGGATGTCCTTGCGCCCGGACTCCACGATCGCCCGGAGCACCAGGCGCCCGATGCGTCCAAAACCGTTGATCGCGACCTTCACCGCCATTTTCGTCAGTTCCTCTCGTCAGCGTCCCAGCGTGGCGCGGATATAGGCGTTTCCGCGCATTTCCGCCCGTCGGTCTGGGCGGTTCGCGGTGCTATAGGGCGAAACGCCCAAGAAATGCCCATGAAATTTCGTCGTACCGGCCATTCAGGCCGCTGACGACGACCTCTTCTTGGCGAGCGCGACGACGGCGTCCGTCGTGATGCCGAACGTCTCGTACACCTTCTTGTACGGTCCACTCTCGCCGAAGCTCGACATGCCGACGAAGCCGCCGTCGGAGCCGATGATGGCGTCCCAGCCCTGCCGGATCGCGGCCTCGACCGCGATCTTGACCGGCGCCGTGCCGATCACTTCAGCGCGATAGGCGCCCGGCTGATCGGCGAACAGGTCGTAGCAGGGGACCGAGACCACGCGGGTCGGCAGCCCGGCCGCGTCGAGCGCTGCCTTGGCCTCGACCGCGAGGCTGACCTCTGAGCCGGAGGCGAACAGGCTGACCGCCGGCGCGCCGTCGGCTGGGGCGAGCTCGTAGGCGCCCTTGGCGACGAGGTTCTCGCCGCGATCCTTAAGGCGCAGCTGCGGCAGGTTCTGGCGGGTGAGGGCCATGATGCTCGGCCGCGTCTTGCTCGCGACCGCGACCTCCCAGGCCTCGGCCGTCTCGATCGCGTCGCAGGGGCGGAAGACGTTGAGGTTCGGGATGGCGCGCAACGCGGCCAGATGCTCGACCGGCTGGTGGGTCGGGCCGTCCTCGCCGACGCCGATCGAGTCGTGGGTGAAGACCTGGATCACCCGGATGCGCATCAGCGCCGCGAGGCGCAGGGGCGGGCGGCAATAGTCGGCGAAGACCAGGAAGGTCGACCCGACCGGCAGGATGCCGCCGTGGATCGCCATGCCATTGATCGCGCCGCACATACCGTGCTCGCGGATGCCCCAATGCATGAAGGAGCCGCCGTAGTCGCCCGGCGTGATCACCTTCATGTTCTTGGTCAGCGTGTTGTTCGACGGGGTGAGGTCGGCCGAGCCCGAGACCAGCTCCGGCAGCTCGCCCTTGACGACGGTGAGGGCGGCCTCGCCGGCCTTGCGCGTCGCCATCTCTTTCGGCTCGGCGTAGAGCTTGGCCTTGTAGTCCGCCATCGCCTTCGCGAAGCTCTCCGGCAGGTCGCCGTGCAGGCGCCGCTCCAGATCGTTCCGGACGGCGTCGTCGAGCGCGTCGAAGCGCTTCTCCCATTCCTTGCGGGCGGACTGGCCGCGCTTGCCGGCCTCGAGCCAGGCCGCGCGCAGGTCGTCCGGCACCTCGAAGGCCGGGTAGTCCCAGCCGAGCTCCTTGCGGGCCGCCGCGACCTCGTCCGCGCCGAGCGCGGAGCCGTGCACCTTCTCCGTGCCCTGCTTGTTGGGCGCGCCGAAGCCGATGATGGTCTTGCAGGCGATGAGCGTCGGCTTCGTCGCGCCTTCGGTCGCTCTGAGCGCGGCCTCGACCGCCTCGGCGTCATGGCCGTCGACGGTCACCGCGTCCCAGCCGCAGGCCTTGAAGCGGGCGATCTGATCGACCGAGTCCGACAGCGAGGTCTCGCCGTCGATCGAGATGCCGTTGTCGTCGTAGAGGAAGACCAGCTTGTTCAGCTTGTAGTGCCCCGCGATCGCGATCGCTTCCTGCGAGACGCCCTCCATCAGGTCGCCGTCCGAGCAGAGCGCGAAGGTCCGGTGGTCGAACACGGTCGGGTATTCGGCTGCGAGAATGCGCTCGGCGAGCGCGAGGCCGACCGCGTTCGAGATGCCGGCGCCGAGCGGCCCGGTCGTGGTCTCGACGCTCTCGGTGTGGCCGCGCTCGGGATGGCCCGGCGTCTTGGAGCCGACCTGACGGAAATTCTTCAGCTGGTCGATCGTCATCTCCTTCGAGCCGGTGAGGTGAAGGAGCGAATAGAGCAGCATCGAGCCGTGGCCGGCCGACAGGATGAAGCGGTCGCGGTCGATCCAGTGCGGGTCGGTCGCGTCGTATTTCAGGATCTTGGCGAACAGCACGGTCGCGACGTCCGCCATGCCCATCGGCATGCCGGGATGGCCGGAATTCGCCTTCTCGACAGCGTCCATCGAGAGCGCGCGGATCGCGTTCGCCATCCGGCGGATCGTGGGGGCGTCGCTCATGGGGTCAGTCCGATCGTTCGCGGGTGCATTGGGGACGCGGGGCGGGGACCTCGGCTGTCGCGCGGGACGTTTAAGGCGGGCTCTGCGCGAGTCAACAGAGGCGCGGTCGCGCGGGCGCTCGATCCGCGGGCTAATCATTCCCTTGCGAAGCCGGTGGATCACGTGGCGGAGGCCGTTGACGGCTTTTCAAGCCGACACCTAAAGTCGTCCCTGCAAGACGTTGCGGGGGCGATCGTTTCCGTCGACGGCGCGGCGGGGAGGCGAAGTGAGCGATCTCGACCAGGCCCTTGGTCGCCTCAACGCGGCGCTGGAAGCCGCGGAGGCCGCGGTCGGCCGCGCGATCGATTCCGCCGACGCCGCCCGCGAGCGCGAGCAGGAGTTGCAGGCCTTCGCGGACGACCGGCTCCGTCTCGCCGAACTTCTCGACGGCTCCGCCGCCAAGGCCGAGGCCGCGCGAGCGGCGCAGGTCAAGGCGCGCGACCAGATCGCGGCGCGCGTCGACGCCGCGATCGAGGCCGTCGAGAGCGTCTTGGCGGAGGCGCGCTGACATGGCCCAGGTCACGGTCCAGATCGGCGGGCGCGACTACAAGATGGCCTGCGGGGAGGGCGAGGAGGGGCACCTGCTTTCGCTCGCCCGCATGGTCGACGAGCGCCTTGCCGAGCTGAAGAGCCAGTTCGGCGAGGTGGGCGACATCCGACTGTCAGTCATGACCGCCATCATGATCGCCGACGAGCTCAACGAGGCGAGGCGCCGGACGGAGGCGCTCGAGACCGAGATCAAGGCGCTGCAGCTCGCCGGCGACGACGCGGTGAAGGCCTATGACGCTCGCCACGCCGACGTCGCCGACCAGCTCGCGGCCGCCGCCGAGCGGCTGGAGCGGATGGCCGAGGAGCTCAGCGAAGGAACGAGGCGGGACTGAACGGAGGAGCTCCGCATGCCATTCGTAACGTCGGCGACGGACGGTGTTTCGCAGGCCCTGTCCTATCCATTCGAAAGCCGGGACGACGCCATCGTCCAGGCGATCAAGCTGGTCGAAGCCGGCAAGGAAAGCGTGTCGGTGACCGACGTCGAGAGCGGCGACGTGCTCGCGGGCGAGGACCTGCTCGCCGCGGTCGAAGAGCTGGCGACGCGCGACGGCGGGTCTTCGGCGGCCTCCCCCTAGCGCGTTGCGCATCAGTCGCATATCTTGGCGTGGCGGCGCTGCGGGGTGCGTCAGGACAACTTGAATCCCCGGGCCCTTACGATTCCGAACGGGAGCTGTCCCTGGCCTCGACCGTGGTCTTGGCCATTCACGGCGCCCACCTACTCTGTAGGTGTCCCGGGATCTAAACGCTCCAACGGCCATCGTGGCGCCGCGCTTGGTTTCTGAATGACATCTTCGGTACCGCTGGTCTCAGATCTCGCCGCGCGCAAGGCGGCGCTGCGCAAATCCGCGCTCGCGGCGCGGGCCGCGCTCGATCCGCGGGAACAGGCCGCCGCGGCCGAGGCGATCGCCGCGCTCGGCGGGGAACTGGTTGCGGAAGAGAGGCCGGCCCGGGTCTCGCTGTTCTTCTCGGTCAAGGGCGAGATCGACACCGGCCCGCTCGCCGCAAAGCTCGCGGCAGCCGGCGTGCCGCTCTGCCTGCCGGTCATCGTGAAGAAGGGCGAGCCGCTGGTCTTCCGGTCGTGGAAGCCGGGCGACCGTCTCGAGGACAAGCCGTTCGGGCTGCGCGAACCTCTGGAGAGCGCTTCCGAGGTCGTTCCCGACCTGCTGTTCGTGCCGCTGGCGGCCTTCGACGCCGCCGGTGCGCGGGTCGGCTACGGTGGCGGGTTCTATGACCGCACGCTCGAGAAGCTGCGCGCCGATGGCCCCGCTTTCGCGGTCGGCCTCGCCTTCGCCGCCCAGCAGGTCGAGGCCGTTCCTGTCGCCGGGCACGACGAGCCGCTCGACGCGATCCTGACCGAGAGGGGCGTTCTACGACCGGGGATCTAGGCTCCGCCGCACTGTAGCGGAAAACCTCTCCCTTCGTCGCAGTCCGAGAACCAATTCGTCCGGGCGGCGTTCACAGAGGCCCGGCCGCGGTTCCTCGCGCGCTCGGGGATCTATCGGAGGTTTTCCCATGCTCGGACGTTTCGTCGTCGTCGCCGCGCTCATCGCCAGCACCGTCGCCCTCAGCGCCTGCGCCAACACCGTCCGCGGCGTGCGGAACGACGTGAAGGCGACCGGCAACGCCGCCACCGGCCGCTGATCGCGCGCCGACGCAAGACGCCGACACGACATGCGGTGACGGCGAGGCGCCTCTTGGGTATGTGACGGGAGCCGGCCCCGAGCCGGCGCCCGCCAGCTGCAGGATGCGCGATGCGTCTTCTCTTTCTCGGCGACGTGGTCGGCCGGACCGGCCGCGTCGCCGTCACCGAGCGTCTTCCGGCCTTGAGGGAGCGCTGGAAGCTCGATCTCGTCGTGATCAACGGCGAGAACGCCGCCGGCGGTTTCGGCATCACCGAGTCGATCTACGAGGATCTGGTCGCCTCGGGCTGCGACGCCGTCACGCTCGGCAACCACTCCTTCGACCAGCGTGAGGCGCTCGTCTTCATCGAGCGCGCCGAGCGGCTGATCCGCCCAGCCAACTTCCCCAAGGGCACGCCCGGCCGCGGCGCCGCGCTCGTCGAGGCGCGAAACGGCGCGCGCGTGCTCGTCGTCAACGTTATGGGCCAGGTCTTCATGGGTCCGCAACTCGACGACCCGTTCCGCGCGGGCGACGCGGAGCTCGAGGCCTGTCCACTCGGGGTCGGCTGCGACGCGATCGTGGTCGACTTCCACGCTGAGGCGACAAGCGAGAAGCAGGCCTTCGGACATTTCGCCGACGGCCGGGCGAGCCTCGTCGTGGGCACCCATACCCACACCCCGACCTCGGACCACCGAATCCTGTCGGGCGGCACCGCCTACATGTCCGACGCCGGCATGTGCGGCGACTACGACTCGTGCCTCGGCATGAAGAAGGAGGAGCCGATCCATCGGTTCCTGCGAAAGCTGCCCTCGACGCGCTTCGAGCCGGCCGACGGCGAGGCGACGCTGTCGGGCGTCGCGGTCGAACTCGACGCCCGCGGGCTCGCGACGAAGATTGCGCCGGTGCGGCTCGGCGGAAGCCTCAGCGAGGCCATTCCCGACTTCTGGGAATAGCGCTGGTAGGGGATTGCGCGACCTCGCTATGAGGACGGGACGATCTCTTCGCTGAACTTGCCTCTGCGCAACATCACGTCGAGGGTCTCGCGAGCGAATGGCTGTATGCGTCTCGGCCAACCTGTTTCGATAAATTCTTCCTCGCTCATGTCTGGAGTAACGTCGCAGGCGTTGTCGAGCAGAGTTCTCACTGCTGTTATCAGATTTCGCTCGATTTCTGTAATTGCACTGTTTCGAAGTGCGCTGCCATCGTCATTATTGGGAATCCAGTCATAAAATTGCTCAAAATATTCTTTTAATCCGACTTGTCGCACTCCCTCGTCGCCGAACGCCAGAGTTTCGGTGACCTCCATTATCCTGTTGCGGACGCGCTGATCGCCGACGCGTTGCGAGAGATTTTCGCTCATCGTCCAACGCTAGAGTCCGCACTCTCGAAGATGCAAGCGCCGTGAGCGCTCGCCACACGCAATCTTTTGCGCTCGCGCGAACCTTTTGGCGTCCAGCGGCGTCTGAGGAGCGCGGGGTCGGGGGACGATCTCCGTACAAGCTTCGGGGACGACCTCAATGACCGCCAAGACCGCGCCTCTCCGCAAGATTCTGTCTATCGCCGCCGGCGCGGCGACGCTGGTCGCGATCTTCGCCGCGGCCGCTCTGCTCGGCGCCCTCGTCGCCAACGCCACCTCGCCGGCGCTGCCCTCCGACGGCCGGCTCGCCTTTTCCGGCGTGTCCTACGACGCAAGCTGCTGGTCGGGCGCCGCCGGGATCGACGATTTTGGCAATGGCTACACCCGTCAGGTCAGCGTCTGCGACTGACTCAGGCCGCGATCGGCTGGACCGCGCGCTCGAACAGGCGCCGGCCGGCGGCCGTCAGCGCGAGGCGCGCGCGCTGGGTGCGCGAGTCCCGTCCCGTCTCCTCGACAAGCGCATGCTCGTCGGAGAGCTCGTTCGCCGCGCGCAGCACCAGCGCGTGCGCGACGCCGAAGACCCGCGCAAAACTGCGGGTGTCGGCCGCAAGGCCCTCGCGCAGGGCGACCAGCAGGCCGGCGTGCAGCATCGACAGACCCGGCCGGCCGCGCTCGACCGCCTCGACCTCGGCCATGAAACGGGTCTCGTCCATCACGCGGCCTCCCTCGTCCGGAACGTCACCAGCGTCGACTTCGACAGCGGCGTGTCCGACAGGTCTCCGGCCTCGCTGAACGGCACCACGGCGTTGAGCTCGGGGTAGTATCCGGCGACGCAGCCGCGCGGGATGTCGTAGGCGACGATGCGGAAGTCCTCGGCGACGCGGGTCCGCCCGTCGTCATGCGAGCCGACGACGTCGATCCGCGCGTTGGGCTCGGCGCCCATCGCGGCGATGTCGTCGAGGTTCATGAACACGACGCGGCGCTCGCCGTAGACGCCGCGATAGCGATCGTCGAGGCCGTAGACGGTGGTGTTGTACTGGTCGTGGCTGCGGAAGGTCTGCAGCACGAACTGGCCTTTGCGCTTGCGCGCGACCTGGTGCTCGATCTCGGTCGGCAGCGGCGCTGCGGAGAACTCCGCGCGGCCGGAAGATGTCTCGAAGATGCGCTCGGC
The DNA here is from genome assembly GCA_031316315.1 of Chelatococcus sambhunathii. Lineage (GTDB taxonomy): Bacteria > Pseudomonadota > Alphaproteobacteria > Rhizobiales > Methylopilaceae > Methylopila. The sequence goes on along the minus strand of JADBEO010000041.1, from coordinate 22,605 downwards.
GGCGAGGTTGCGCAGCTTGAAACCGCGCGGGCGGCGGACACGGACGTTGTAGTCGTCGAAGCCGGGGATCGTGCGGGCGATCTTCTCGCGGATCAGGTCGTGGTCTTCGGCCATCGCGGCCCAGTCGATCCTTTCGGATCCGACCGTCGCCGCGGCGATGCCGGCGATGATCCCGACCTCGGATTTGAGGTGCGGCGAGGCCGGCTTGTTGATGCCGCCGGAGCCATGGACCATCGACATGGAATCCTCGACGGTCACGATCTGGATCTTGCCGGCCGCGTTGCGGTCGATCTCGGTGCGGCCGAGGCAGGGCAGGAGGTAGGCGACCTCGCCGACGGCCATGTGGCCGAGGTTCGGCTTGGTGGCGATCTGGACGGTGAGCCGGCAGCGCCGCAGCGCCTCGGTCACGACTTCGGTGTCGGGGGTGGCGCGGGCGAAATTGCCGCCGAGCCCTATGAAGGCCTTGGAGCGGCCCTCCACCATCGCCTTGATGGCGTGCAGCACGTTGTGGCCGGCCTTGCGCGGCGCGGCGATGCCGAACTCCCGGTCCAGATTGTCGAGCAGCCAGGCCGGCGGGTTCTCGTTGATGCCCACGGTGCGGTCGCCCTGCACGTTGGAATGGCCGCGCACGGGGCAGAGGCCCGCGCCGGGCCGGCCGATATGGCCGCGCAGCAGCAGCAGGTTCGCGATCTCGCGAACGGTCGCGACCGAATGGCGGTGCTGCGTGACGCCCATCGCCCAGGTCGCGATGACGCGCTCCGCGCAGAGATAGACGTCGGCGAGCGTCTCCATGTCGGCGCGGGCGAGGCCGGACTGGTCCTCGATCGCCTCCCACTCGGTCCCTTCGACCGCCGCGCGCCAGGCGTAGAGGCCGGTCGTGTGCTTGCCGATGAACGCCTGGTCGAGCAGGGACTTGCGGCCGGCCGCCTTCGCCTCGGCGTCGCGCGCGAAGATGACCTTGGCGACGCCGCGGATGGCGGCCATGTCGCCGCCGAGCTTCGGCTGGACGTAGTGGCTCGCGATCGAGGACGAGCCGCCGCGCAGCATCTCGATCTTGTCCTGCGGGTCGGCAAAGCGCTCCAGCCCGCGCTCGCGCACCGGGTTCAGCACCACGACCTTCGCGCCGCGCTGGGCGGCGCGGCGCAGGTCCCCGAGCATGCGCGGATGGTTGGTCGCCGGGTTCTGGCCGATCACGAAGATCGCGTCGGCGTGCTCGAAGTCCTCGAGCTCGACCGTGCCCTTGCCGACGCCGATCGACTGGATCAGGCCAACGCCGGAGGCCTCGTGGCACATGTTCGAGCAATCGGGAAAATTGTTGGTGCCGTAGGCGCGCGCGAACAGCTGGTAGAGATAGGCAGCCTCGTTCGAGGCGCGGCCGGAGGTGTAGAACTCCGCCTCGTCGGGATGACGGAGCGCGCGGAGCTCCGCGCCGATCTCCGCGAAGGCGCGCTCCCATGTCGTCTCGACATAGGTGTCGGTGACGGGGTCGTAGCGCATCGGCTCGGTCAGGCGGCCCTGGCCTTCGAGCGCGTAGTCCGTCCAGCCGCGGAGCTCGCTCACCGTGTGGCGCGCGAAGAACTTCGGCGTGGCGCGCTTCTCGGTCGCCTCCCAGGCGACCGCCTTCACGCCGTTCTCGCAGAACTCGAAGGACGAGCCGTGCTCGGGGTCGCCCCAGGCGCAGCCGGGACAGTCGAAGCCGTCCGGCTGGTTCGCCGACAGCATCGCCTTCGCGCCGGCGATGGCCGAGCCGCTGGCGAGCAAGTGTTTTCCGCAACTGCGAAGAGCGCCCCAGCCGCCGGCAGCCTTGGAGCGCTTCAGTTGAGAGGCTGCTTCATTCATAGAGAAATACGATCACAACTTTCGCCGCGCCGATCGCGGCTGTCGATCGAAAGCTACGTGCGGACGTTTGAATATTCAACGAAATCAGAGCGATTGTGGCGTCAGATCAATTGATTGGTTTCGTCAATGCCGGGCGGAGGATTGGAGTTGGAAGAAGCTGAATATGATCGTATAAGCCTATCACTCTCTAGGGGTCCCCTTTGTGGGCAGCGCGTTAGTCCAAGCCGCCTGATGCTCCGGCCTGCGCGTCGGATGTTGCGCGGCAGCATAGGGGTTCTGCGCGACAAGCATGGCGCGCGGCTCGCCGAGGGCCTGACCGGGAGGGAACCTGCCGGCTTTTCTTCGGAGGCCGCGGATTCTATAAGGCGCGCCGATCCTCACATCGGACGCAGCGCGCGCTTCGAGCGCTTGCCGGTTGCGTCCCGCATCGTCGGAGCCTTCTCCCGTGGCCGGCCATTCGCAGTTCAAGAACATCATGCACCGCAAGGGCCGCCAGGACGCGGTCCGGGCGAAGCTCTTCTCCAAGCTCGCGCGCGAGATCACCGTCGCGGCGAAGGCCGGCCTTCCGGACGTGAACATGAACGCGCGGCTGCGCCTCGCGGTGCAGGCGGCGAAAGCCCAGTCCATGCCGAAGGACAACATCGAGCGCGCCATCAAGAAGGCCTCCGGCGCCGACGGCGAGAACTACGAGGAGGTCCGCTACGAGGGCTATGGCCCCGGCGGCGTCGCCATCATCGTCGAGGCGCTGACCGACAACCGCAACCGCACCGCTTCGGCGGTCCGCTCCTACTTCACCAAGTCCGGCGGCGCGCTCGGCGAGACCGGCTCGGTCGCCTTCATGTTCAATCGCGTCGGCGAGATCGTCTATCCGGCGAAGGCCGGCTCGGCCGACGATGTGCTGGAGGCCGCCATCGAGGCCGGCGCCGAAGACGTCGAATCCGATGACGAAGGCCACGTCGTGACGTGCTCGTTCGAGGACCTCAACGAGGTGTCGAAGGCGCTCGAAGCGGCGCTCGGCGAGGCTGAGAGCACCAAGGTCGTCTGGCGCCCGACCACGACCACCGCGCTCGACGAGGAAAAGGCCGCCTCGCTGATGAAGCTGCTCGACGCCATGGACGAGGACGACGACGTCCAGAACGTCCACGGCAACTACGAGATCTCCGAAGAGATCATGGCCAAGCTCGAGGGCTGACTTCTTTTATCCCTCCCTCGCAGAGGGGAGGATGGCTCGGCGCAAGCCGAGGTCGGGTGGGGTGGCTTCAAAGGTGAGCGCCCCACGCTCAAGAAACCCCACCCGTCACTTCGCGCTTTGCGCGAAGCGCCACCCTCCCCGCTGCCGCGAGGAGGGATGAAGATGGCCGACCGCCCGTTCACGCGATTACTCTTGGAGGTCAGCCGATGACCGCCTGCGGCCTCGATTTCGGCACGTCCAACACAACGCTCGGCGTGTTCGACGCCGGCGCGCCGGCGCTCGCGCGCCTCGAGGGCGGCGAGCGAACCATCCCGAGCGCGATCTTCTTTTCGCCCTCCGGCGACGCGAAGGTCGGCCGCGCGGCGATGTCGGCCTACTTTGACGCCGAGGCCGGCCGCCTGATGCGCAGCCTCAAATCCGTGCTCGGCACGGCGCTGATCGACGAGGCGACCCAGCTCGGCAGGTCGCGGGTCAAGTTCCGCGAGGTTCTGGCGCGTTACCTCGCCATCGTGAAGCGCCGCGCGGAGGCGGCGACCGGGCGGTCCCTCGACACGGTGGTCCACGGCCGCCCCGTCCATTTCGTCGACGGCGATCCAGACGGCGACGCGCGTGCGGAGGAGACGCTGCGCGAGATCGCGCTGTCGATCGGCTTCAGGGACGTGTCGTTCCAGTTCGAGCCCGTCGCCGCCGCGCTGGACTACGAGCGAAGCGTTTCGGGCGAGGAGCTGGCGCTGATCGCCGACATCGGCGGCGGCACCTCGGACTTTTCCGTTGTCCGCCTCGGACCCGATCGTCATGGCCGCGCGGACCGGCAAAGCGACATCCTCGCCAACGAGGGCGTGCGGGTCGGCGGCGTCGACTTCGACCGGCGCCTCAGCCTCGGCGTCGTCATGCCGCTGCTGGGCTACCGTTCGCCGATGAAGCGGCGTGAGCTCGAGGCGCCCTCCAGCTATTTCCACGAGCTGTCGACCTGGTCGACCATCAACAAGCTCTACGACGGCAAGACGCTGCGGCAGGTGCGCGAGGTGCGGCGCGAGTCCGCGCGGCCAGACCTGATCGACCGCCTGATCCGGGTGATCGACGATGAGCGCGGCCACGGCCTCGCCGCCGAGGTCGAGGGCGCGAAGATCCGGCTGTCTGACGAGACGGAGACGCAGCTGGCACTGCCGGGCGCGGAGCCGGGGCTGACCTCGCAAGTGCGGCGCGAGTCGTTCGAGGAGCATACAGCGGCCCTCGCCGGAAAGATCGCGGAGCAGACGCGCCGCTGTCTGTCGCTGGCCGGCGTCGAGGCCGGCCGGATCGACGCCGTGTTCCTCACTGGCGGCTCCACCCGGATCGGCCATGTCCGCCGCGCGATCCTGAGCGCGGTCCCGTCCGCGCGGGTGATCGAAGGCGACATCTTCGGCGCGGTCGGCGCCGGCCTGACCATCGAGGCGGGCCGGCGCTACGGAGCGGCCGGCTGACGACAGCTACGTCAACCACGTCGGGCTGACAAACCGGCCGAGGGCCGAACTCTCAGCGACGCGTGACGGTAGAGGTCATCGCAAGAGGATTTCTCCTTCGTCCTCGCCGTCCCACCAGTGCACGCGGCTCGCGCGCACCTTCACGAGCACGACGCCGGGCGTGTCGATCCCGTCCGGGAACCAGCGGTCCAGATCCTTCGTCCAGTGCGCCTCGAAGGCCGCTTTGTCACGGATCAGCTCGGCCTCGCCTTCGACGCAGATGAAGAGCGGACGCAATCCCAGCAGGCCGGACGAGCCCTGGAAGGACAGCGACACCTTCCGGTCACGCTCGATGTCGGAGACGGTTCGAAACTGCTCATAGGTGAAATAGAAGCTGTCGCCGTCATACTCGACGTCACGGTTGTTGCTCATCGGGCGGCCGGCCATCGCTCCGCCGTCCGATTTTGTGAAAAGCATGGCGAAATCGATGCTTTGCATCGCCTTCGAAAGATCCTTCAGCGTGCGCTCGCTCACGGGTTTCCTTTCCGATCTGGCTCAGGTCCGGAAACGCGCCCGGCGACGAAAAGGTTGTCGGCGGCCTCTCGCGCGCGTTCGGCCTGTGGCTTCGAGCCTCTTACCGGCATCGGAAGCTGAGCCCGGGAAGAAGGGGTGTCCGTTCCACTTGTGTTCCGTTAAGGAACCGCGGCTAGATGATTGACGATGAGCGCGCTTCCGATTCGCATCCTCGGCGTCGATCCGGGCCTGCGCCGCACCGGCTGGGGGGTGGTTACGGCGGAAGGGACGCGGCTGTCCTTCGTCGCCGCCGGGGTCATCAAGCCCGACGAGGCGCTGCCGCTCGCCGCCCGGCTCGCCGCGCTCCACGCCGGGCTCGTCGCCATTCTCGAGGCCCATGCGCCGCATGAGGCGGCGGTGGAGGAGACCTTCGTCAACTCAAACCCGCATTCGACGCTGAAGCTTGGGCAGGCGAGGGGGGTCGCCATGCTGGTCCCGGCGCTCGCCGGGCTCGCCGTCGCCGAATACGCGCCGAACCTCGTCAAGAAGACGGTCGTCGGCGCGGGCCACGCGGAGAAGCGGCAGATCCAGGCGATGATCGCGGTGCTGCTGCCAAAGGCGCAGGTCTCGACCGCCGACGCCGCCGACGCGCTCGCGGTCGCGATCTGCCACGCCCAGCACCGCGGCGCCGCAGCCCGCGCCGCAAGGCTGAAGGAGCTCGCATGATCTCCGGAATCTTCACTGGCCAAATTCAGGGACGGAGGTCGTCCGGGCGCCCCTCTCCCCTTGCGGGAGAGGGCAGGGTGAGGGGTGGCGGCGGCGCCCTCTCCGGAGAATGCGCCGCCCGCACCCCTCATCCGACCGGCGGCTTCGCCGCCGGCCACCTTCTCCCTCAGGGGGAGAAGGGAAGAGAGCGTCTCATCGGGATGCGCGCATGATCGGCAAGCTCACCGGCGTCGTCGACAGCGTCGGGCTCGACTGGGTGATCCTCGACGTCGGCGGCGTCGGCTACGTCGTCTACTGCTCGGGCCGGACGCTCGGACGCCTGCCCAAGGCGGGCGAGGTCGCGCGGCTGTCGATCGAGACCCATGTGCGCGAGGACCGCATCCAGCTGTTCGGCTTCATGGCGGACCTTGAGCGCGAATGGTTTCGGCTGCTGAACACTGTTCAGGGGGTCGGGACCAAGGTCGCGCTCGCCGTGCTCTCGACCCTCGACGCGCCGGACCTCGCGACCGCCATCGCGCTGCAGGACAAGGCGGCGATCTCCCGCGCGCCCGGCGTCGGCCCGAAGGTCGCCGCCCGTATCGCGGCGGAGCTCAAGGACAAGGCCCCGCTGTTCGCCGACGTCGATCCCGGTCTGGCGCGTATCGCCGGCGAGGTCGCCGAAGCGAAGGGCGCGGCGACGCCGGTGCGCGACGCCGTCTCGGCGCTCGTCAATCTCGGCTATGCCGGCCCGCAGGCGAGCGCCGCCGTCGCCGCGGCGAAGCAGGCGCTCGGCGAGGACGCGACGACCGAAAAGCTGATCCGCGCCGGGCTGAAGGAACTCGCTAAGGGCTGATTGGATCGACGGGCTGCACCTTGGTGAACAGACGCCGCCAGCCCCGCGCCGGCTTCTGCGCGGTCGCCAGCACCTCGCGGGCGAGCTCCTCGACCTCGCGGACCTCGGCTGCGGGCGCGGCGCCGAGGTCGAACACGTTCCGCGGCCGGCGCGTCGCCGGCGCCGCCTCCTCCCAGCTCACGCCCCAGGCCGCCTGGGCGAGCTTCTCGTCGCCGCCGGCGAAGCTGTCGAGGATGCGCGCGATGCGGGTCTCGTCCGGACCGAAGAACGGCTTCTCGTCCCAGCCGCGCTCCTCGACCGCGAGGCGGAAGCGGCGATGAAGCGACTGGTCGAAATCCGGATCGATGCCGAGCTCCTTGAGGCCGCGGCCGACCAGAACGCCGGCCGCGATCGCCTTCGGCCCCGGCGTCGCATTGCGAAAGGGCGAGGCGTCGAAGCCGCTCGAGTCGAAGCCGGGAAGGCCGACCTTGGCGCAGAAGTCCGGCAGCAGGCCCCCGTCACCGAGCCGGTGCAACGACTCGATGGAGAAGTCCACCTCGGGATCGTCGAGCAGCGGCTTGAAGCGCCGCCAGTAGTTGTAGCGGCCGCCGCTGAGGGCGCCGATCAGCCAGTTGTCGAAGGAGTAGGTGGTCCTCAGCTTCTTCGCCTGCTGGGCGTAGGCCGCGTTGAGATAGCCGACATGGTCGCGGACATAGGCGATCAGCGTCAGCCGCACGCCGCGCTGGCGGAAGAACTCCCTCGCGAAGGCGTTGGGCCCGGCGTCGCTGAGATGGTTGCACAACCCCTCGCGCGAGACGACCAGATCGTCCGAGGTGCGGTCGATGTGCCTGTCGAGCCAGCGCCAGGCCCAGGTCTTCGGCTTGCGGGCCTTGCGTTCGCTCCGCAGGCCGCCGGACAGCGCGAGCGCGCCGGTGACGATCTCGCCGCAGCCGAAATCCGGCGCGTCGAGCCCGCGCGCTTTCAGAGCGTCGCGATAGACGCCCAGAAACCCCTGGATCGTCGTGCTGCCGGCCTTGGGCGCGCCGATGTGAAGATAGCAGGTGCGCATCGGCGGCGGCGGGATCCCCGTGTGGTCCGGTTTGCAGGCGCGTCTCGATACCGTATCACGAGGAGCGACGCATCCTGATCGACCGCCGATTGACCCGCGACAGCCCCGTCCGAGACCCCGAGACCCGCGATGACGACGCCCTCGAGGCGTCAATCCGGCCGAAGACGCTCGCGGATTTCACCGGCCAGCGTCAGGCGCGCGAGAACCTGCGCGTGTTCATCGACGCAGCGAGGGCGCGCGGCGAGGCGCTCGACCATGTGCTGCTCGCAGGGCCGCCCGGGCTCGGCAAGACGACGCTCGCCCAGATCGTCGCGCGCGAACTCGGCGTCGGCTTCCGCGCCACCTCCGGGCCGGTGATCGCCAAGGCGGGAGATCTCGCGGCGCTGCTGACCAACCTCGAAGAGCGCGACGTGCTCTTCATCGACGAGATCCATCGGCTGAACCCGGCGGTCGAGGAGATCCTCTACCCCGCGATGGAGGATTTTCAGCTCGACCTCATCATCGGCGAGGGCCCGGCGGCCCGGTCGGTGCGGATCGACCTGTCGAAATTCACGCTGATCGGCGCGACGACCCGCGCGGGGCTGCTGACCACGCCGCTCAGGGACCGCTTCGGAATCCCGATCCGCCTCAATTTCTACGAGGTCGACGAGCTGGAGCTGATCGTCGCGCGTGGCGCGCGGGTGCTCGGCCTGCCGATGGCGCGGGAGGGGGCGCGCGAGATCGCCCGCCGCGCGCGCGGAACGCCCCGCATCGCCGGCCGGCTGCTGCGCCGGGTGCGCGACTTCGCGCATGCTTCAGGCGAGGCGGAGGTCACTCGGGCGGCGGCGGACCGAGCGCTTCGTCTGCTCGACGTCGACGACCTCGGCCTCGACGCCATGGACCGGCGCTACCTGACCGCCATCGCCGAGAACTATGGCGGCGGACCGGTCGGGGTCGAGACCATGGCCGCCGCGCTGTCGGAGCCGCGCGACGCCATCGAGGAGATCATCGAGCCCTATCTGCTGCAGCAGGGCTTTCTCCAGCGCACGCCGCGCGGCAGGGTTCTGACGGCGAACGCCTACCGCCATCTCGGTCTTGCGGCGCCGGCCACGGCCGCCCAGATGCCTCTCTTCGACGGGGAAGAGGACTGAACCCTTGAGCGACGCCAATCTGACCGACGGCATCGGCGGCCGCATGGAAGGCGTGCGCCATGTGCTGACGCTGCGCATTTATTACGAAGACACCGATTTCTCCGGCTTCGTCTACCACGCAAGCTATCTGCGCTTCATGGAGCGTGCGCGGACCGAGATTCTGCGGGCCATCGAGTTCGACCACGGCCGGCTCTGGGCGGAGAAGCGCGAGGGCTTCGTCGTGCGCTCGATGGAGATCGACTGGCTGAAGCCCGCTCTTATGGACGACGTCCTCGCGGTCTCGACGACCGCCCAGGACGTGAAGGCCGCCTCGCTGGTGCTGCGCCAGGTTGTGACGCGCGGCGAGGAGGTGCTCGTCTCCGCGCTCTGCAAGGTCGCCTATCTGCGCGACGGACGCCCGACTCGCATGCCGGAGCGCATGCGCCAGCAGATGATGCGGACGGAATAAGGCCGGTCACCCGCCCCGGCGGGCGCGGGAGACCATGTTGCGGAACGATCGGGAATCCGGGTCGAGCACCGCCATGAAGACGGTCGAGTTGCAAAGGTTCTTCCGGCGCACGATCGCGATGATGATTCCCCAAAGCCCGTTCGACGAGACCACCGGTCCGCCGCTGTCGCCGCGGCAGACCGAGCCGCCGGCCGCGCCGAGCGCAACGGCGGTCGGCCCCTTGGTGACGATCTCGGCCGAGACGCGCGCCACGCGAAGCTGGCCGCTCGAGCCTTCGTCGGCGGGGACCCTGAGGCCAGCGCCGAATAGGACGGAACGCGCCTTCGCGGCCTCCACGGCGTCGCGGGCGAGCGCGATCGGTTCGCTGGTCTCGGGCGCCGGCGCGGCGAGTTTCAGAACCGCAAGGTCGGCGCCGAGAAGCTCCGGCCGTGGATTGTCGATCGAGGCCCGGCCAGCATAGTCCGGATGCAGCGCGCCGGCGGAAACCGGGATCGTCCGCGTGACGCGGTTCGACCGGTCGAAGAACTGGGCCACGACCAGGCTCGGCCCGGCGAGGTCGGACAGGCAGTGGCCGGCGGTCAGCACGAGCTGGCGCTCGATCAGCACGCCGGTGCAGTTGCCGATCTGGGCGCGGTTGCGGCTCGACGGGGTGAGGGCGGTGATGAACACAGTCGCGCGCGTCATGCGGTCGCCCGTGCGCGCCGGCGATCCGCCGCTCAGCGCGAGAGCCTGCGACGTCATCGCGGCCATCACGCATATTCCGGCGATCAAGCGCCAAGCCTTTGATGCCATTCGCAAGTCTTTCGAGAGGGCCAGCGATGCGAAGCGTCCCGTCAGTCCCAAGACGGGATTTGCACAATGGCATGCGCGGGCGCGGGCGGAACCTCACGATTGTACGTTCGGCGAAGACGGGTCCGGCGCTGTGTCAAACGAGAGACAAGAACCGGCGCTCAGCGCGATCCTGGTCTGACGCCTGCGGCAGCGCGCATCGCCTGAAACCGTTGCGAGGCCGGATCGACCGGGGTGATGGCGATCCGCGAGCCGCAGCCGCTCTTCGGCTTAAGCACCGCCGAGACGAGGCCCCAGACGAGGCCGTTCGAGGACGCCGGCCCGCCGGAGTCGCCGCCGCACACGGTCGCGCCGGAGGTGGCGAAGACGACGCGTGCGCCCGATCCGGTCGAGGAGCGGATCGCCGTCAGCTTCATGCGCTTCACCGCGCCCGAGCGACCGCCCGCCTTTAAGGCTCCGACGCCCGAGACGGCGCCGTCGGCGCCCGCCAGCGCGCCGAAGCCGGCCGGAGCGACGCCGGAGACGGGGGCGGCGAGGCGGATCAGCGCCATGTCGGCGGCGATCTCGGTCTGGCGTTTTTCTGGATCGCCCGGCTTCTCGCGCCAGCCGAGGACGTGATCCGGGTGGCGCGCGAAGGCGGCGACCTTGAGCGCCTCGGGGATCGGCTTGCCGTCGCGATAGGCGAAGACCGCGACATGCGCGGGCGTCTCGGCGATGTCGAGGCAGTGTCCCGCGGTAAGGACGAGATCCGGCGCGATCAGCACGCCGCTGCATTCCGAGACGAAGGCCCGCCCGTCCCCGGTCGGCTGCGCGGCCTGGACCGCGACGGTCGCTCCGGCGTCGTCAGCGCGCGCCGAAGTCGAAAGCGCGAGGGCGGCCAGCGCGAGCGCGAGGGCGAAGGACCGGCGCGAAACGGTGTCGCGCAGGGGCCACAGCCGACCTTCGGGTAACCGCGTCTTAACCTTGACGAGCCATGAACGAAGCGGGCGCAAAGGCTCGGGTCGCAGTTTCAACACAGTTACGCGCCAAACGCGCACCTGCTCCGAGCCCGAGGGACCAAGACAGCGCGACGCCGGCGGTCGGCCGGCCGCGGGGCGCGGGGTCGCGAAGATGCGGGCCGCGGCCGCGAAGACTGGAGACGACGCGACGATGCCCACGCCCGACATGTCCCTGTGGGGCCTGTTCATACAGGCGTCCTTCGTGGTCAAGCTGGTCATGCTTGGTCTCGTCGCGGCGTCGGTTTGGTGCTGGGCGATCATCATCGACAAGTATCTTCTGTTCACGCGCACCAAGCGCAATATGGACAAGTTCGAGAAGATCTTCTGGTCAGGCCAGAGCCTCGAGGAGCTGTATCGCTCGCTGCTGAACCGGCCGAACTCCGCCATGGCGGCCCTGTTCGTCGCCGCGATGCGCGAGTGGAAGCGCTCCTATGAGAGCGGATCGCGTTCCGTCGCGGGGCTGCAGCAGCGCATCGACAAGGTGCTCGACGTCACCATCGCCCGCGAGGTCGAGCGGCTGGAATCGAAATTGCTCGTGCTGGCGACGGTGGGCTCGGCGGGCCCGTTCATCGGCCTGTTCGGCACGGTCATCGGCATCATGACGTCCTTCCAGTCGATCGCCGCCTCCAAGAACACCTCGCTCGCCGTCGTGGCGCCGGGCATCGCGGAGGCGCTGCTCGCGACGGCGATCGGCCTCATGGCCGCAATCCCGGCCGTCATCTTCTACAACAAGTTCTCGAACCAGGTGACGCGGCAGGCGAGCCGGATGGAAGGCTTCGCCGACGAGTTCTCCGCGATCCTTTCCCGCCAGATCGACGAGCGGGGCTGACCCATGGGCATGAGCGGAGGAGGCGGCGCGCCGGCCGCCCACGGCGCTAGGAGGCGCCGCCGCACGGCGGTGATGGCCGAGATCAACGTGACGCCGATGGTCGACGTCATGCTGGTGCTGCTCATCATCTTCATGGTCTCCGCGCCGCTGCTCACCGTCGGCGTGCCGATCGACCTGCCGCAGACCTCCGCCAATCCTCTCAACGAGGAGAAGGAGCCGCTCACCATCACGGTGAACACAAAGGGCGAAGTCTTTCTGCAGGAGACGCAGATCGAGGTCGAAGAGCTCGCGCCGCGCCTCATTGCCATCACGAATTCCGGCTACGACGAGCGCATCTACGTTCGGGGCGATCGCAACGTGAACTACGGCGCCGTGATGAAGGTCATGGGCTCGCTGTCCTCGGCGGGCTTCAAGCGCGTCGCGCTCGTCACCGAGCTGGAGCAGGGGAGCTGACGGGATGCGGGAGCGCGCCGGGCTCCTCTTGTCGTCCGCAGCCCATGCGGCGCTGATTGCCTATGCCTTCATCGGGCTGAGCTCGGCGAAGCCCTTCGAGGTCGGGCCGACCGAAGCGCTGCCGATCGAGATCATGAGCCCCCAGGAATTCGACGCCATGACCAAAGGCTCGAAGACCTCGAAGAAGGTCGACGCGCCCAAGGTCAAGGCTGAGAAGGTGGCGCAGGCCGATCCCGATCCGTCCGACGACGACCTGCCGATCAAGAAAGAGGACGTGAAGGCGCCTCCGCCGCCGAAGGCGGACGCCGCGCCGCCGCCCCCGCCGAAGCCCGACCCCAAACTCGAGGCCGAAAAGGCTGAGAAGGCGGAAGCCGAGAAGGCCGCGAAGGCGGAGGCTGCGAAGGCGGAAGCCGCCAAGGCCGAGGCGGCGAAGGCCGCCGCCGCGAAGGCGGCGCAGGAGAAGGCCGAGAAGATCGCCGCCGCCGAGGCCGCCGAGGCGGAGCTGCGCGCCAAGGAGAAGGCGGAGAAGGAAGCCAAGGCCGAGGCCGAGAAGGAAGCCAAGGAGAAGGCCGAGAAGATCGCCAAGGCCGAGGCGGAGAAGGCCGCGAAGGAAAAGGCCGAGGCCGAGAAGCAGGCGAAGCTCGAAGCCGAAAAGGCGGCCAAGGAGAAAGCGGAGAAGCTCGCCAAGCTCGAGGCGGAGAAGGCCGCCAAGGAGAAGGCCGAGAAGCAGGCCAAGCTCGAGGCGGAGAAGAAGGCCGCCGAGCGCAAGTTCGATCCGAACAAGATCGCCGCTCTGCTGCCCGACAAGCCGTCGAAGTCGAACTCCGAGAGCGCTCTGCAGGACCAGCGTGATCCGGGCCGCAAAGAGCGCGGCGCGCGCGAGACGGCGCCGGAGACGACGGCCGGAACCAGCCGCGGCACGGCGACGAAGCATTCGGCGTCGCAGATTGCCGGCGTGCAGGACGCTATCCGTGAGCAGGTGATGCAATGCTGGAGCCCGCCGATCGGCGCCGCCACGAATGACGGCAGCCTCGTGGTCAAGGTCTCCTTCTCATTGAACGCTGACGGTACGCTTTCGAGCACGCCGTCCGTGACGAACTCGTCTTCGAATCCGGCCTTCCGCGCCGCCGCCGGCGCCGCCACCCGCGCGGTCGTGAGATGCGCGCCTCTCAAGCTGCGAGCCGAGGATTATGACATCTGGCGGCAGGTCACGATCAACTTCGACCCGAAGGACATGATGGGCGGATGACCCGGTCCGCCTTGGCTTCGCCGCATCCGGCCGTCACATGGCGTCCGCTGCGTCCACCGCTGCATCCCTCGCGCCGCGACGAAACTGGAACCGCCTGATGCTGACCCTCGCTCAACGTCTGTCACGGACGGCCTTCTGGATCGTCGCCATGGCCACGGCGGTCGCGGCCTTCGCGCTGGTCGCGGCGCCGGCGCGCGCGCAGGTCTCGGTCGACATCAACCAGGGCAACGTCCAGCCTCTGCCGATCGCGATCCCGGACTTCCTGGCGAACGGCGGCGACCCGCAGCTCGCGCGCGACATCGCCGGCGTCATCACGGCGGACCTCAAGAACTCCGGCCTGTTCGCGCCGGTCGACAAGAAGGCCTTCATCGAGAAGATTTCGAGCTTCGACGCCCCGCCGCGCTTCGGCGACTGGCGCATCATCAACGCGCAGGCGCTGGTGACCGGCCAGGTCGTGCGCGGGCCGGACGGGCGCATGTCGACCCAGTTCCGCCTGTGGGACGTGTTCGCCGGCAACCAGCTCGAAGGCCAGCAGTTCGTCACCGACAAGAACTGGCGGCGCGTCGCTCACCTCATCGCCGACATGATCTATGAGCGGCTGACGGGCGAGAAGGGCTACTTCGACACCCGCGTGGTCTACGTCTCCGAGACCGGGTCCAAGGACAAGCGCGTCAAGCGCCTCGCCATCATGGACCAGGACGGCTTCAACAACCGCTTCATCACCTCCGGCTCCGAACTCGTGCTGACGCCGCGCTTCAGCCCGACGAGCCAGGAGATCACCTACATGTCCTTCGGCAACGAGGACCCGCGCGTCTACCTGCTCAACATCGAGACCGGCCAGCGCGAGGCGGTCGGAAACTTCCCCGGCATGACGTTCTCCCCGCGCTTCTCCCCGGACGGCCAGAAAGTCGCCATGAGCCTCGAGCAGGGCGGCAACTCGTCGATCTACGCGATGGACCTGCGTTCGCGCGCGACGACGAAGCTAACTGACTCCGGCGCGATCGACACCGCGCCCTCCTATTCGCCGGACGGCTCGAAGATCGTGTTCGAGAGCGACCGCGGCGGCAACCAGCAGATCTACGTGATGAGCGCCGGCGGCGGCGGGGCGCAGCGCATCTCCTTCGGCGAGGGCCGCTACTCAACGCCCGTCTGGTCGCCGCGCGGCGACCTGATCGCCTTCACCAAGCAGGCGGGCGGCCAGTTCTCGATCGGCGTGATGCGGCCCGACGGATCAGGCGAGCGCATCCTCACGACGGGCTTCCACAACGAGGGCCCGACCTGGGCGCCGAACGGCCGCGTGCTGATGTTCTTCCGCGACACCGGAGGCGGCCCGAAGATCTACTCGATCGACATCACCGGCCGGAACGAGCGCCAGATCCCGACGCAGGGCTTCGCGTCCGACCCGGCCTGGTCGCCGCCGCTCAACTGAGCGGCGACGCCGCGAAGAGCTTCAACTCAGCGGTGCCAGCCGACCAGGTCGAACCGGACATGGGCCGCGCGCGACGGCCTGATCTTCACCTGTCGGTTCGCGATCATATAAATCGTCGCCTCGGTGACGCTTTCCGTATTCGCGCCGATGTCGGCCGCGCCGACGTCCGGCTCCGGCTGGTTGGCCGGGAACACCTTTACAGTCCCGGCCGCCGTCGAGCCCGTGGTGATGATGCGCAGGATCACGGCGGTCGTGCCCGCCGGCACGCCGGGCAGCGTGATCGTGCGCGTCTCTCCTGCGGCGAACTTCCCGCCGGTCGTCGCCGAGTCGTAGAGCTTAAGGGGGGCGGGCCGGATGTTCGTCTCGAGACCGCCGCCCGTAAAGCCGAGACGCACGCCGTTCAGAAGGCATGTCGGCGTGGTCGGCGCATAGAGGACGATCTTGGACCCTTCCGGATAGGGGCCCCAGTTGTCGCTCGTCGTGAGCCCAAGCGTCATCGTCGGGGTCGACGATGCGCTCGAAGGCACGATCGTGGTGACCACCTGCGTGATGTATGCGTCCGTAGGCGTCCAGATCTGGGCGTAGAACGCCATGTTCGAGCCGGACGTGTTCGCGACGAACCATTCGACGCTGCGAAGCAGGGCGCCAGCCGGGATCTCGACGGCCGCCTGCAGGCCGGTGTCCGAGTAGAAGCCGCCGGCGCCGCCGAAAGTGCGGGCGTTGGCCGACGGGTCGAGCGGAAGGAAGTCGTTGTACCACAGGGTCCGGTAGGCGTAGCCGGGCGTCGGCGGAGACGCGATCGTGTCGGTGTCCGGCGAGGCCGCCGGCGATCGCGCCGCCGCGCTACGCCGGACGTTCGGCGCTGGTCCGGCCATCGCCGGTCCGGCCATCGTCGCGGCGGCGGCGAACGCAAACAGCCCCGCGAGAGCGCCGCGGCGCCCGAGGCCGGTCGCCTCCGTATCGCAGCCGAACTTGACCATATCGTCCTCGTTGTCGCTGGAAGCGCAGGCAAGCGTGTCACTGCCGTCCGCGACCGGCCATACGTAGCACTGCTTAGATTCACGGCCGGACGGCAGGCTGCGCAACTCCACGCCGCCGCTCGACCGAGCGACGGTGTAGAGATCCCTCGGCTCAGCGGTACCAGCCGACGAGATCGAGCCGGACGTTGGCCGCGCGCGATGGCCTGATCTTCACTTGCCGGTTCGCGATCACGTAGATCGTCGCCTCGGTGATGCCTTCCGCGTTTACAGCGATGATGCCCGTGCCGACGTCCGGCTCCGCCTGGTTGGCGGGAAACACCTTCACGGATCCGGCGGCTGTCGACCCGGTCGTGATGACGCGCAGGATCACGGCGGTCGTTCCCGCCGGCACGCCGGCCAGAGTGACCGTGCGCGTCTCTCCGGCGGCGTATTTGCCGCCGGTCGTCGCAGAGTCGTAAAGCTTGAGCGGCGCCGTCCGGATGTTCGCCTCGAGGCCGCCGCCGGTGAACCCGAGACGGACGCCGTTCAGCAGGACATTCGAGGCCGTCGGGGCATACAGGATGATCTTGGCGCCGTCGGGGTAGGGCCCCCAATTTGCGCTGGTGGTCAGAACCCGGGTCGCCGTCGGGGAAATGCCGGTGGACGGTACAGTGGCAGGCGCGAAGGTCGCGATGTAACCGTCAGCCGGCGTCCAGACCGCGCAATAGAATGTGGCGTCTGCGCCGGAGCTATTGGCGACGTACCACTCGGCGTCGCGCAGCGTCGCGCCGGCGGGGATCTCGATGGAGGCTTCCAGCACGCTCGCCGCATACATTCCGCCGGAGCCCGCGAAGGTGCGGGCGCTCGAGGACGGATCGAGCGGCAGGAAGTCGCAATACCAGACGGTGCGATAGGCGTATCCAGCAAGCGCCGGGCTCGCGATCGTGGCGGTGACCGGCGAGGCGGCCGGCGCGACCTTCCTGACGTTCGAGTGCGACGCCGCCTGGGCGGATCCGGCGGAGGCGGCGACCGCCGCCGTTCCAAGCAGAGCGGCGAGGGCGCCGCGGCGCTCGAAACCGGCCGACTCCGTATCGCTGTCGAACTTAACCATGACGCCCCCCTTGTTGTTAATTGAAGCGGGGGCGAGGGTCTCACGACCCTATGGCAGCGGGTATACGTAGGACTGCTTAGGATTTTTTTGGCTGATTTTGGTTCACATGGTCGAAAACGCGGTGCGATCAGCTGTTTGAGGCGACCAGTCAGCGCCCATGAGCACTGATCTTCCTGAGGGTTTGCCCTCAACGTCGAGCCAGCTGCGCGCTCGTTGATCCGAAAAGCAGATCGAAGCCGGCCGCCGTGTCATTCCGGTCTCACCGCACCGTGATCATATCGCGGCCCTTCCGCCGCCGCCGTCGCGCCGTGTTCGGGGGCGAAGCCGGGCGCCCAAGATTTCGGCGTCGGGGCCGAAATCAACGGTTGTTTAAGCCTAACGGAACCTTCGGTTAAGGGGGACGATGCTATGGATTGCGCAACGCAAAGCCACAAGGAGTCATCGGGTATGTTGCGTACCATGCGTATCGGCCGCAGCGCCAAGATCGCCGTCGCGCTGTGCGCGGCGCTCGCCCTCGGCGCCTGCGCCAAGAAGACTGGCGACGGGCTCGACGGCGCCGGCGGGGCGGGCGGCTATGGCGGCCGCGGAGGCCCTCCCGGCAGCCAGCAGGACTTCGTCGTCAACGTCGGCGACCGCGTGTTCTTCGAGACCGACTCGACCGAACTCACCTCGACCGCGCGCTCGACGCTCGACAAGCAGGCGCAGTGGCTCTCGCGCTATCCGCGCTACCAGATCACCGTCGAAGGCCACGCCGACGAGCGCGGCACGCGCGAGTACAACTTCGCGCTCGGCGCCCGCCGCTCGCAGGTCACCCGCGACTATTTGGCGGCTCGCGGCGTCTCGGCGGGCCGGATGCGCACCATCTCCTACGGCAAGGAGCGTCCGGTCGCGGTGTGCGACGACATCTCCTGCTGGTCGCAGAACCGTCGCGCGGTCACCGTCCTGAAGGGCGGCGCGGGCTCGTGACTTGAAATCCGACCCCGGCGGCGTTCCGTCATCTGGCGGACGCCGCCGGGATCGGCCCTAATTCGGCCGAACAAGCCGCTTAATCGCGGATCGCTCGACCTCCCGGCCGGAACCGTTTCGTCCATGCTCGATCTCGTCCGCCCTGTCCCGCTCCGGCGCCTCGCGTTCGGGGCCGTTTTCGTCTGCCTGGCCCCGGCCGCCGCCTTTGCCGAGCCGTCATCCGAGCGCGCGCCGAACTGGCTCGAGCAGCGCGTCGACGGGCTGGAGCGGAGCCTCAGCTTCTTCGGCCGCGAGGAGAAACCCGCCGCGCCGAGCAACGTCCAGATGGCGCAGTCGTCCTCGCTCGCCGACATCGCCGTCAGGCTCGACCGGCTCGAGAACCAGATGCGGCAGCTCAATGGCCGGCTGGACGAGATCCAGTATCAGGGCCGCAAGAACGACGAGGCGCTGAAGCGCTTCCAGGGCGACGTCGACTTCCGTTTCCAGGATATCGAAAGCGGCAAAAGCGGAGGCGGTTCGTCCGGCGGCGGCTCGCGGCCGCCGAAGCGCGGCGACGCCGGCGACGCGATGGGCGGTCCGACGGCGGGCCTCGGCGGCCGCGACGGCGGTCTCGGCGCCCCGCCGGCCTCGCTGGGCCAGTCGCGCGGCGGCGACGACGCGATCGGCGGCCTGATCGGCGGCGCCGACGACGGCGACCCGAATGCACCGATGAGCATCCGCCCGCCCGGGGTCGGAGGCGGCCGCGCCCCGACGATCGGCGGCGACAGGATGGCGGCCCGGGACGACTCGCTTCCGGGCGTGACCGCCGGAGCGGGCGGCGCGCGCGACCAGTTCGACCTCGGCGTCGGCTTCATTCAGCGCCGCGACTACAATCAGGCCGAGGCGACCTTCCGCGACTTCCTGAGGACCTATCCGAAGGACGCCAAGGCTCCCGAGGCGCGCTACTGGCTCGGCGAGAGCCAGTACCAGCGCAAGAACTACACCGACGCGGTCGCGACCTTCCTGGAGATCTACAAGGATGCGCCCGGCTCGGCCAAGGCGCCGGAGAGCATGCTGAAGCTCGGCATGGCGCTGAACGGCATGGGCCAGAAGGAACAGGCCTGCGCCACGCTGGACGCCGCCGGCAAGAAGTATGCGCGGATCAAGGCCCAGTCGGATCGCGAGTTCAAGCGCCTGAGCTGCTGAGGCGTCCATGAACGACCCGCTCGGCGGCGCCGAACAGGCCGCTCTGTTCGAGCGCTGGTTCGTTCCGCGGCGCCATGTGCTGCTGGCTGTCTCGGGCGGCGCCGACTCGACCGCGCTGCTGGTGCTCGCCGCCGAATGGGCCGACAAGCGCGAGCGCCCGAAACTCTCCGTCGCCACTGTCGATCACGGGCTAAGGGCCGAGGCGGCGGAGGAGATCGAGACCGTCGCCCGCATCGCGGCGGACTTCGAGCTGCCGCATGTTCGGCTCGCCGCGCCCGTCGGGCGGAAAACGAAGATCGAATCGACGGCCCGCACGCTCCGCTATGAGGCGCTGGTCGCCTACGCCCGCGAGATCGGCGCCGACGCGCTCGCGACCGCGCATACGCTCGACGACCAGGCCGAGACGGTGTTGATGCGGCTCGCCGCCGGCAGCGGTCCGGTGGGCCTGGCCGCCATGCGACAGACGGTCGAGCGGGGCGGCGTCCTGCATCTGCGGCCCTTTCTCGGCGTTCCGAAG
Source organism: Chelatococcus sambhunathii (assembly GCA_031316315.1). Classification (GTDB taxonomy): domain Bacteria; phylum Pseudomonadota; class Alphaproteobacteria; order Rhizobiales; family Methylopilaceae; genus Methylopila. Next base: position 2,950 of record JADBEO010000041.1, on the reverse strand, counting down.
GCCCGCCTCATCGCCAGCCTCGAGCAGCGCGTCATGCGCTGGTCCGACGACGCGATGAACGCCGATCCCGCCTTCGCCCGCGCCCGGTTGCGCGCCGGCCGCGCCGCCCTCGAGCGCGAGGGCCTGACGCATGAGCGTCTCGCCACGCTCGCCTTTCGGATGGCGCGCGTGAACGCCGCGCTCGACGCCGCAGTCGACGCGGCGGCGTCCGCCCATGTGTCGGAGAAGGGCAAGGGCCGGATCGTCGCGCCCGCCGCCGCGGCGCTCCCGGACGAGATCAAGCTTCGCCTGCTCGGCCGCGTCGTCCACGAGGTCGGCGGCGGACGGGTTCATCTCGAACGGCTGGAGCGCCTCGCCGACCGCATCGTCACGGAGCCTCAGGGCGCGGCGACCCTCGCCGGCGCCCGCGTCGCCTGGCGGCCGGGCGGGCGGATCGTCGCGCAGCCCGCTCCGCCGCGCCGCGGCGATGGCGCGGGCGGGCGCGGAGGTCTATGACCATCCCGACCTTCGCCGCGCCCTGTTGGGCGTTCCGTTCCGGGAGGCTCGATATGTTGACGTTCCGCTTTCTGGCGCCGCTGGCGCTCGCGCTGGCCGCGACCGCCGCGACCGCTCACGAATACAAGGCCGGCGACCTGCTCATCGGCCACCCCTGGGCCCGCGCGACCGTCGCCGGCGCCAAGATCGGCGGCGGCTTCCTGACGGTGAAGAACAACGGCGCGTCCGCGGATCGACTGGTCACCGTCTCCGTGCCCTTCGCCGACAAGGTCGAGATCCACGAGAGCCTCGAGGAGGACGGCGTCGCCAAGATGCGGCCGGTCGAAGGCGGCGTCGAGATCAAGCCGGGCGAGACGGCCGAGCTCGCGCCCGGCGGCAAGCACCTGATGTTCATCGGCCTGAAGCAGCCGCTCGCCAAGGGCCAGAAGGTCAAGGGCGAGCTCACCTTCGCAAAGGCGGGCAGGGTCGAGGTCGAGTTCGCCATCGAGGGCGCCGGCGCCAAGCCCGACAAGCAGATGGACCACGACAAACACGGCATGTGAGGCGCAAGGCGCGCGCGAATCCGGTAAGCGTGCGGGCCTCATGATCGCCCCAACTTTCCGGCTGAGCTCCGAGCTCGAAGCCGAAAAATACCGCGTCCTGAAGACCGCCTTCGGCTTCGACGCCTTCCGGCCCGGCCAGGAGCCGGTGATCGACGCCGTGCTCGCCGGCAACGACGTGCTGGCCGTGATGCCGACCGGCGCGGGAAAGTCGCTCTGCTATCAGGCGCCCGCGCTGGTGCTGGGCGGCCTCGCCGTCGTGGTCTCGCCGCTGATCGCGCTGATGGACGACCAGGTCGCGGGCCTCAGGCTCGACGGCGTCCAGGCCGAAGCGATTCATTCCGGCAAGTCGCGCGAGGACAACGTCGCGTCGTGGCGGCGGGTCGCGTCCGGCGAGGCGCGGCTGCTCTATCTCGCGCCGGAGCGGCTTATGACCGCGCGGATGCTCGCGGCGCTCGGGCGGCTCCCGGTCTCGCTTGTCGCGATCGACGAGGCGCACTGCATCTCGCAATGGGGGCACTCGTTCCGCGCCGAGTATCTTGCGCTCGGCGAGGCCCGAGCTGCATTGCCCAAGGCGCGGATGATCGCGCTGACCGCGACCGCGGACCAGTCGACCCGCGACGACATCGTCGCGAAATTGTTCGACGGCCGCGCGGAGACCTTCGTCGCCGGCTTCGACCGGCCGAACATCTCGATCGCCGTGCAGGACAAGCGGGACACGGGCGAGGCCATCGAGCGCTTCGTGGCCGCCCGGCCGGACCAGAGCGGCGTCGTCTACCGCATCTCGCGCAAGAAGGTCGACGACACCGCGGCCCGCCTCCAGTCGGCCGGGGTGAAGGCGCTCGCCTACCATGCCGGGATGGACGCCGCCGCGCGCGCGGCGGCGCAGGAGGCGTTTCTCGCCGAGCGCGGCGTGGTGATGGTGGCGACCGTCGCCTTCGGCATGGGGATCGATAAGGCGGACGTCCGCTACGTCGTCCACGGAGACGCGCCCGGCAGCCTCGAGGCGTACTATCAGGAAATCGGCCGCGCCGGCCGTGACGGCGAGCCGGCCGAGGCGCTGCTGTTCTATGGGCTCGAAGACATCCGCACGCGCCGTCGCTTCATCGACGAGCAGGACGCGGCCCCTGAGCGCAAGCGGGTCGAGAGCCGGCGGCTCGACGCGCTCGTCGGCTTCTGCGAGACCACCGCCTGCCGTCGCCAGGCGCTGCTCGCCTATTTCGGCGAGGTTTCGCCGCCCTGTGGCAACTGCGACGTCTGCCTCGACCCGCCGGAGGTGATCGACGCGACGGAAGAGGCAAGGCTGCTGCTGACGCTCGCCAGCGCGACCGGCGAACGCTTCGGCGCGGCTCACATCGTCGCGCTCGCCGTCGGGCATGAAAGCGAGACGGTGACGGCCCGCGGCCACGACCGGCTGGACGGCTTCGGCAAAGGCCCGGACCGGCCGGCGGCGGAGTGGCGCGCGATCCTGCGCCAGCTCGTCGCCTGCCATGCGCTGGAGGTCGAGACCGGCGCCTTCGGCGGGATTTCGCTGACCGAGAAGGGTCGGCTCATCCTCGTCGGAGAAGAACGCGTCTCCGTCGCCAAGCCGCGTCCGAAGAAGCGCGAGCGGAGGCGTGCGATGGTCGCGGAGGCGGTCGCGAGCGGCGTCGACGAAGCCCTGCTCCAGTCGCTCAAGGCGCTGCGCCGGGAGCTCGCCATCGCGCGCGCCGTGCCGGCCTATGTGATCTTCTCTGACAAGACGCTGATCGAGATGGCGGCGACGCGCCCGACGACGCTCGACGAGCTCGGCAGGGTCAAGGGCGTCGGCGCGGCGAAGCTCGAGGCCTTCGGCTCGGCGTTCCTGCGCGCGCTGTCGAACGGGTGACGCCTTCTTGCCGCCGCCGTCCCCGAATCCCTCCCCCGGGACAGGGGAG
>JADBEO010000040.1 GCA_031316315.1 Chelatococcus sambhunathii | reverse complement strand
CTGAGGGCCCCCCACCCCTAACCCCTCCCCGCAAGGGGGAGGGGGACATGGAACGCATCTCGAAACACGCCCTCGGTCTCAGCCGGTCTTGAACTTGGCCGCCAGCGCCTCGGTCGTGCGCGCGAGCAGGCTCATGTCCGATCCGACGGCCGTGTAGATCGACCCCGCCGCCATGTAGCGGCGGGCCAGCGCCTCGTCGCCGGTCAGGATGCCGGCGGCGGCGCCGGCGGCGACGATGCGCTTCAGCGTCTTCTCGATCGTCGTCACCACGTCCTCGTGGCCCTGTCGCCCCAGATAGCCGAGGCTGGTCGAGAGGTCGCCGGGTCCGACGAACACGCCGTCGACGCCTTCGACCGCGGCGATCGCCTCGAGATTGTCGAGCGCCTTCTGGGACTCGACCTGGAGGATCACGAAGATCTGCTCCTCGCACAGCTGGTGATAGTTCGGGATGCGGCCGAAACGGGCCGCCCGCGGGGCCTGGCTGAAGCCTCGCACGCCGCGCGGTGCGTAGCGCGTGGCGGCGACCGCGCGGGCGGCCTGCTCCGCGTCCTCGATGTTCGGGATCATCAGCGACTGCGCGCCGGCGTCGAGAATGCGCTTGATGGTGACGGGGTCGTCGCTCGGCACGCGCACAACCGCCTGAGTCGCGCTCTCCATCATCGCCTGCAACTGGACGTAGATGTCGCCGAGGTCGTTCGGCGAGTGCTCCATGTCGAGCAGGATCCAGTCGAAGCCGGATCCCGCGATCACCTCGGTCGAGATGTGGCTCGAGAGGCTGGACCAGAGGCCGATCTGCTGAACGCCCTGCCGGATCGCGGCCTTGAAGCGGTTTTTGGGGAGGTCCATGGCTCGAAGCCCTCGCTTTCGTCTGACGGTTCTTCCGCCGTTCACTCCGCCGTCACCCCGGGCGAAGTCCCGGGGTCCATTTCCGCTTGCGTTTCGAGAGCTCCCGAAGCGTGGCGGCTATGGGTCCCGGGACTTCGCCCGGGACGACGCGTCGTGTTTCCCTGCTCAGCGCGCCATCGCGGGGCGCTTGTTGTCGAAGGTCCAGTTCGGGATCAGGAACTGCATGGCCGCCGCGTCGTCGCGCGCGCCGAGGCCATGCGCCTTGTAGAGCTCGTGCGCCTTTTCGACTTCCGGCCAGTCGATTTCGGCCCCGAGGCCCGGCCGCTCAGGCACCTTGACCAGCCCGCCCTTGATCTGCAGCGGCTCCTTGGTCAGGCGTTCGCCGTCCTGCCAGATCCAATGCGTGTCGATCGCCGTCACCTTCCCGGGCGCGGCGGCCGCGGCGTGGGTGAACATGGCGAGCGAGACGTCGAAATGGTTGTTGGAATGCGAGCCCCAGGTGAGGTCGTGGTCGCGGCAGAGCTGCGCGACCCGGACCGAGCCGGCGAGCGTCCAGAAATGCGGGTCGGCGAGGGGAATGTCGACCGAGCCGAGCTGGATGGCGTGGCGCATCTGGCGCCAGTCGGTCGCGATCATGTTGGTCGCGGTCGGAAGGCCCGTCGCACGGCGGAACTCCGCCATGATCTCGCGGCCTGAAAAGCCCTGCTCCGCGCCACAGGGGTCTTCGGCGTAGGCGAGCACGTCGCGAAGGCCGGAGCAGACGCGGATCGCCTCGTCGAGCGACCAGGCGCCGTTCGGGTCGAGCGTGACGCGCGCGTCGGGAAAGCGCCGCTTGATCGCGGTGACGGCCGCGGCCTCCTCGTCCGCCGCCAGCGCGCCGCCCTTCAGCTTGAAGTCCCGGAAGCCGTATCGCTCGTAGGACGCCTCGGCGAGGCGCGCGACGGCATCGGGCGTCATCGCCTCCTCGTCGCGCAGCCGCAGCCAGCCGTCCTTCTCGGAGGATGTGCGGTAGGGCAGGGGCGTCTTGTGGGCCGGACCGACATAGAAGAGGTAGCCGAGCATCTCGACCGCGTCGCGCTGCTGGCCCTCGCCGAGCAGCGCCGCCACCGGCACGCCGAGATGCTGGCCGAGCAGGTCGAGCATGGCGCTCTCGACCGCGGTCACGGCGTGGATCGTGATCCTGAGATCGAAGGTCTGAAGGCCGCGACCGCCGGAATCACGATCGGCGAACGCCTTGCGCATCGCGTTCAGAACGGCGTTCCAGTCGCCGACCGGCTTGCTGACGATCAGTTCGCGGGCGTCCTCGAGCGTCTTGCGGATGCCTTCGCCGCCCGGAACCTCGCCGAGCCCGACATGGCCGGAACTGTCCGCGAGAACGAGCAGGTTGCGGGTGAAGAAGGGGCCGTGCGCGCCGCTGAGGTTCATCAGCATGCTGTCGTGGCCGGCGACCGGCACGACGCGCATCTCGGTGACGACCGGCGCGCCGGACACGCGCGCCGCGGCTTCCTCGGACATGGGCTCCTCCGCGCCGGTTCTGCGGCCGGCCTGAGCGGAACCCTAGCGGTACGCCTCAATGCCGGTCCAAGCCAAAAACTGGATGCATCAATTCAAAGGCGGAATTGTCGGGATGCGTACTCGCGGCAGCGAGTTGTCATTTCCTTCGCCGCCCGCGCCCCGCTAGCATCAAGCTCAATCTTTCAGGAGCCACCGGTGTTCTACGGCGACGAGCCGTCCACTCGCCAGGACTTCGACCCGTCGCGCCGACGGCTGCTGACGCGCGCCGCCGCCGTGGCGGCTGCGATCGGGGCGCCCGTCTGGGCGGAGGCGCTGCCGGGCGCTCTCGACGCCGACGAAGCGGGCGTCCGCCCAAGCTCGACCGACCAGAGCCGAGCGCTGCAGCGGGCGATCGATCGCGCGGCCCGGGAAGGCCGACCGTTGGCGCTCGCCCCCGGCCTCTACCGAGCGGCTGGCCTCACGCTGCCCGACGGCGCGACGATCGTCGGGGCGGGCGAGGCGACGCGCATCGAACTCGCCGGGCCAGGTCCGCTGTTCTCGGCGAAGGGGGCGAAGCGGATCGCGCTGCGCGGTCTGCTGCTCGACGGCTCGAATTTTCCCGGCGACGCCCAGTCCGGCGTCGTCGAGGCCGCGGACGTCGGACAACTGACGGCGGACGAGGTCGCGGTGGAAGACGCCGGCGGCTCGGCCTTCGCGCTCGAGCGCACCGGCGGCGCGATCCGCGCCTGCCGGATCGCCAACGCGCGCCAGGCGGCCGTCTTCTCCATGGACGGCAAGGGGATCTCGGTCTTCGACTGCGTGATCAGGGGCTGCCGCAACAATGCGGTCGTCATCCGCCGGACCGACAAGGGCGACGAGCCGTCGATCGTCTCGCGCAACCGGATCGAGGACACCGGCGCGATCGAAGGCGGGATGGGCTGGAACGGAAACGCAGTCAACGTCTCCAAGGCGGGCGGCGTGGTGATCTCGAACAACGCCATCCGTCGCTCCGCCTTCACCGCGGTGCGGGCTCATCAGGCGGACGACGTGCTGATCACGGGCAATCTCTGCGTCGACAGCGGCGAGGTCGCCGTCTTCGCCGAGTACGGATTCTCGGGCGCGGTGATCCAGGGCAACATCATCGACGGCGCGGCGAACGGAATCTCGATCGCGAACTTCAACGAGGGCGGGCGGCTCGCCGCCGTATCGGGCAACCTCGTGCGCAACCTCTTCAAGCGCCCGTATCTCGACCAGCCGGGCGAGGGCTACGGCGTCGGGATCGGCGTCGAGGCCGACACGGCCGTGACGGGCAACACCATCGAGAACGCGCCGGCGATCGGCATCCTGGCCGGCTGGGGACCGTATCTGCGCGACGTCTCGATCACCGGCAACGTCGTGCGCAGCTCAGGCGTCGGCGTCGGCGTCTCGGTTGTGGAGGGCGTCGGAGCGGCGACGGTCAGCGGAAACGTCATCATCGGGTCGCGCCAGGGCGCGGTCAGGGGGTACCGCTGGACCGAGATCGCAACGCCGGACCTCGGCTCGGGCGGCACCGGGGGCCTTCCTGGCCTCGTCGTCGCCCAAAACGCGGTCAGATAACAGGTTAACGGGCGTGTGAGGCGGCTTCGGAAAGGCGCCCCGGCCAACCGACTGGAATCTTTATTATTTGCCCAATCCGCGGGCGCCGGGGCGCCGGTTAACGCCCGTAAACAGATCTTAATGGCATCCCAGAAGTTGCGACATTTCGGCGACACTGAGGCTTCGACGGCGATTCCGAGGCGCGATTCCAGTGGCGTCGCGCGCCCAAAAAATGTCCTCTGCCGGAGGCGGCGCCGAGTCGGGGGCGCTTGTTGAGCCTGACGGTTCTCGATCCGACGACTTCGTTTCGGGGACAGACGGACCCGGACCGGAAGGCGAAACCAAATTTAATGCTCGGAGAGGCGGCGTTCCCGGCAGGGCGCCGATCGGAGGAAAAGGCAACATGAAGACTGTGATGAAATATGCGGCGGCCGGCGCTTTCGCGCTGTGCGCCACCACGACGGCGGCGTTCGCCGGCACGACCGCGCAGCCCGGCGAAACCGCCGGTCTCGCCATGGGCGCCCCGCTTCCGGAAGGCGTCTACTTCGTCAACACCCTCGACTGGGGCGTCCGCAAGCTCCCGGGCGAGGACATCAAGGTCGGCGTCGACATTCCGGTCATCGCCTGGTCGACCCCCTGGTCGTTCCTCGGCACCAACCTGCAGCTGCTCGTCGCGACGCCGATGATCCACGCCGACGTTCCCGGCGGCGTCAACGACGACTACGGCTTCTACAACCCGTTCACGGCCGCTAAGCTCGCCTTCGACCTCGGCGGCGGCTTCGGCGTCAGCTACCTGTCCGGTATCTACTGGAACGCCGGCGACAAGTTCATCCGCGTCCGCGCCACCACCTGGCGTCAGGACTTCGCCGTGTCCTACACCGGCGACGGCTGGAACCTGACCGCGAACCTGCTGTGGGGCATCACCTTCGACACTGACAAGCGTGTCGGCGGCAAGACCTCGAACGGCTTCAACCTCGACCTGACCGCCACGAAGACCTTCGGCAAGTGGGAAATCGGCGCTGTCGGCTTCGGCTCGACCGAGTACGACCGCGTCAAGGGCGACCGCAAGACCGAATCCTTCGCCGTCGGCCCGCTCGTCGGCTACAACTTCGGCCCGGTCATCCTGCAGGCCTACCTGACCCGCGAAGTGTACGCCAAGAACACCACCGGCAACGGCGGCCCGCGTTCCGACCGCAAGGATACCCGCTTCTGGTCGCGCATCATCATCCCGCTGTGGACCCCGGCCACCCCGGCCGCTCCGCTCGTGACCAAGTACTGATCTCTTTCGAAGGCAATTTCCTTCGATCGCGGAACGGGGGCGCCGAAAGCGCCCCCGTTTTCGTTTGTTCCAGCGATTTGAGACGGCGCGGCGCAGGCGAGCCGCCGCGTTCGCGAGGCGGAGCGCTCAGCCGGACCGGCGCAGCTCGTAGCCGAAGCGCCGCGCGAACCATTCGAGCTCCGCGCCAATCTCCGCGTGGACCGCGTCGAGATCCTGGATGAGCCCCGCATGGCGCCGCCAAGCGCCGATCGACGCCTGGTCGACCGGACGCGCGACATGGGCGTGCGGCGTGTCCGCAATTTCATGGAATCGGGAGAAGGGGAGCCCGATCGTCAGGCCCCATTGCTGCGCGATGCGCGCCTGCACGCCGTCTGGATCGGAGACGAGATCCTCGTAGCGGACCAGCATCATGTTGGGCCGGCCGCTCGCCAGAACCGCGGCGAGGGCGGCCGCTTCGTTCCGCCATCGGTCGGGTTTGATGTAGCGGTCTTTTTCGCCGAGCTTGCTTGCCATGACATCGTACGGATGCCTGACGATGTAGAGCAAGCCGATCTCCGTCGGCAGGCCCGGCAGGAATTCGTACGCGGTCGACGACCGCTTGATCGCCACCGCCTCGTATCCGGCCGGCGCCCGCACGAATGCGCCGGCGTGGCTTTCGGCGTAATCGACGAAGAGCCGCGAGAAGCAGGCCATCTGGTCGATCAGCAGCGTGGTGCCTGAGCGTCCGCAGCCGCACACGTAGATCCGCGTCGGCTGGTCGGGCAGCGCGCGAAGACGATCGGCGAAAGTGCCGCAGCTGGCGAGTGCGCCGTCGCGGCGGATCGTGACCCACGCGCTCGGTCCCGCGAACCGCTCGTAGGCGTCGAGCTCCGTCAGCGCCGCTTCGAACGATCCTTCCGCAAGCATGCGGACGATCGCATCGCGCGCGCGCGCGCCTCTCGCGCGGTCGGCGCGTTCGCGCAGTTCGGTCGTGTCGGTCCCGAGCGCTTCGAGCCTGCGCAGCGTGGCTTCGGCGCTCGTGAACTGTCCCGCCAGAACCTGCGCCGTGAGCAGCCGCACGAGATGGTTTGCCTGGCCGGTCTGCGCGGCGACGAGCGACCACAGCCGGCTTGCGGCGCGCCAGTTCTTGCCGGAGGTTTCCGCGAGAGCCTTTTGTAGAAGGTCGGGCGCGCGACGTTCGGCCGTCACCGACCAACCCGCGTGAATTCGTGCCAGGGGCTCGTCGTGCGCGGCCATTTCTTGCTGTGCTCGAACAACGGGTAGCGCGCCTCGCCGACATAGCTGCGTCGCAAGCCGAGCGCCTCCATCTCCTCGACCGGCAGCTTCGATTCGGCGGACAGGAACACGCGGCCGCCTTCGTTCATGCAGGCCGCGATGTTCCGATAGGCCAGCCGGACCTGCTCCATCTGCAGCCCGCGCGTGACGCTGAAATCGAACACGGCGTCGAAAGTCCGGCCAAAGGCCGCCACCTGGAAGGTCGAGGTAAGCATGAGGCGCGGCCGCTTGGCCGCGAGCCGATGGATCACTGTCTCGTAGCGGGCAAACGCGACCAGGCTCCAGAGGTGGGCGTCGAGCCCGCAATACCGGTCGGCCTCGAGATAGGGGATGACCTGCGCCCCCACGCGTCCGACGCCGCACCCGACGTCGAGCACGTGATCGGTGGGCTTCAGCCCGCGCGCGAGCAGCTGGTCATAGTAGTAGACCCCGAGAATCCAGGGGCCGCCGTAGAACCTGCGATGGCGTTCGTCGAGCAGGCTGTCGAGATCAACCGGCTCGCCGCCGATGAGTTCGTCCTCGGCCTTCTGAACTGTGGAGCGCATGTCGGGGGAGGATCGGAAGTCCGTGACGACGCTGCCGTCTGGGCGTTCCACCTGAACGCCGATCTCGCCATACGCATCCTGCATGCCGATCGCTTGCCCCCGTCGCGGTCCGCCCGACGGACTGGACCACGTCGCATCCGTGCGCGCAATGCCTCAGCCGAACGCGCCTTCCGCCATGCGGATCTCCCCGACCGGCTCGTCGGAATAGCTGAACAGCGGCCGCCGGGCGCGGCCGGCGAGGCCTTCGGCCGCCGCGCCGTCTGGCCTTAGCAGCCGGATCAGCGTGGCGGCCATCGCGGCCTCGGCCGCCCGTTCGGCGCCGTCGTCGATCTTGACCGCGACGCCGAGGCCGAGCTCCGGTAGGGCGGCGACATAGACCCCTTCCGCGCCGCTCTTCACGAAGGCGCGCTCCGGCAGAGCCCGCATCGTCTCCGTGTCGAACCGGCGCGCGCCGCCGATCATGGACGGCGAGGACCATGACGCGCGCATCAGTCGCCTCGCGGCCTCCGCCCGCGCCGGAGGCAGCCCGAGGCCGGAGCCGAAGCGCGCGAAGCCGAGCGCGATGGCGCGCAGCGGCAGGGCGTAGGTCGGCGCGCCGCAGCCGTCGACGCCGACCGGAGCGGTCGACAGGTCGTGGCCCGTCGTCTCGGCGACGGCCGAGCGCACCGCCTGCTGCACCGGATGGTCGAGCGCAAGATAGCCCGCGATGTCGTCGCCGCGCGCGCAGGCCAGGCACAGGAAGCCGGCGTGCTTTCCCGAGCAGCAATTGTGCAGACGGGACGGCGCCTGTCCCGCCGCGGCCAGCGCGCGCGCCGCGGAGCCGCTCAGCGGCCAGTGGGCGCCGCATTCGAGCGCGTCGGCGTCGAGCCCGAGCCGCGCCAGCGCGCCGGCGGCGGTCTCGACATGCTCCGGCTCGCCGCCATGCGATCCGCAGGCGAGGGCGAGCTCCTCCTCGCTGAATCCGTACCGGTCGGCCGCCCCGCTTTCGATCAGCGGCAGCGCCTGCAGCGCCTTGACGCTGGACCGGGAGAAGACCGGCCGCTCGACGTCGCCGATCTCGACGACCAGCCGCCCCTCGGCGTCCGCCACGGCGATCGAACCGAGGTGACGGCTCTCGACGCTCGCGCCGCGGGTCGTCTCGACGAGGAGGCGGGAGCTGGCGATGGGGCGTCCTCTCAGGCCGGGTTCGGCGGACGGGAGTCTAGCGCGCCGACCTTCGGCCGGCCACGTCGGAACCGTTCGGCGCGCCGTCGAGTTGAGATGGTCCACAGCGCGGAGCAGGCGATGGCGGCGACCAAAGCTTCACGGAAGAGCCCGAAGGCTAATCCGTCGATCAAGAATCCCGAGGTCTACGAAGCGCTGCGCGAGCAGGGCGCGAGCGCCGAGAAGGCGGCCCGCATCTCGAACGCGCAGGCGAAATACGGGAACAAGGGCCCCGACGCGCCGTCCCGGAAAGGCGGCAAGTCGCCGGACTATGAGGAGTGGACGCGCGACGACCTCTATTCGAAGGCGAAGGAGATCGGCATCTCCGGCCTCTCGCGCTCCACGAAGGACGAACTCATCCACGCGCTCAGGTCGCACTGATGGCCGCCAAGCAGGACGAGGATGAAGATCGGGCCGCTTTGGAGGCGGCGGCCGCGGAGGCGGGCCTTCGGCTCGGCGGCCCGGACGATCTCGTCATCGAGCGGCGGCGCGCCGGGACCGGCTTCACCTATCTCGACGGCGAGGGTCGCCGGATCGCCCACGAGGAGACGATCGCGCGGATCAAGTCGCTCGCCATCCCGCCCGCCTATGAGGACGTGCGGATCGCGGCGGATCCAACCTGCCACCTCCAGGCGGTCGGGCGCGACGAGGCCGGCCGCACGCAATATCGCTATCATCCGGGCTGGGACGCTGTCCGTGAGACGCGCAAGGTCGAGCGCCTCGACCGGGTCATCGAAGCTCTGCCGAAGCTCCGGCGCGCGGTCGCTCGCGACATGGCGAGCCCGCGTCTGAGCCGCAAGAAGGCGCTCGCGACCGCCGTCGCGCTGATTGACGAAACTCATATCCGCGTCGGCTCGGAGAGCTACGTCCGGTCCAACAAGGCGCACGGCGCTTCCACGCTCCTCAAGCGCCACGTCAAGGTCGGCGGCGAAACGGTGGAGCTGTCGTTCCGCGGCAAGGGCGGCAAGGACGTGAAGCTCCGCATGCGGTCGGGCCGGCTGGCGCGCGCCCTCCAGCGCGTCGGGTCGCTGCCGGGCCGCCGGCTGTTCCAGTATCGCGACGACGCCGGAAAGGTCCGGCGGGTCACCTCGGTCGACGTCAACGCCTATCTACGCGAGGTGACTGGCCTGCCGGTGACCGCGAAGGACCTGCGCCAGCTCGGCGCCAGCGCCACAGCCGCCGAGGAACTGGTCGAGATCGAGCCCGCCGCGAGCGAGACCGGACGGCGGCGCCAGCTCTCCCACGTGATGCGCGCCATCTCGGAGCGGCTGGCGAACACGCCGGCGGTGGTGCGCAAGTCCTATGTGCACGCGGTCGTGGTCGAGGCCTTCGCCAGCGGCGCGCTCAGAAAAGCCTATGACGGAGCCCGTGGGCGCCCCGGCTTGAGACGCGCCGAGAAGACGGTCGCCAGGCTTGTGACGCGGATGAAGCGCGGCCGCTGACGGCGTTCGGCGACGATTGAAAGCGGCGGCGAAGTTTTCGCCTTGTCTTCGCCCCGTTTGGCCTGCGAATGGAGGCCTCCGCCCGTCTGTCGCGCTGCGCTGAAATCCGGAAAGCTCTCCGATGCCGCTTACCCTTCGATGCGCCGTCGCCGCCGCGCTTCTGGCCGCCTCCGCCCCGCACGCGTTAGCCCAGCCGGCGCCTTGCGGCGGAGACTTCGCCGCGTGGCTCGACGGGGTGCGCGCCGAAGCCCGCGCGGCGGGCGTCTCCGACAAGGCGATCGCCGCCGGGCTCGATGGCGTCCAGGTCGACCAGAAGGTCCTGCAACTCGACCGCGGACAGTCCGTCTTCCAGCAGACCTTCCTGCAGTTCGCCGGGCGCATGGCCGCGCCGCCGCGGCTGCCGAAAGCCATCAAGGTCCTCGGTGAGAAGCGCGCGATGTTCGACGAGATCGAGCAGAAATACGGCGTGCCGGGCGAGGTGATCGTCGCGTTCTGGGGCCTCGAGACCGACTTCGGCGCCAATATCGGCAAGTTCGACACCCGCAACGCGCTCGCGACGCTGAGCCACGACTGCCGCCGGCCCGACTTTTTCCGGCCGCAACTGATCGGGGCGCTGAAGATCGTCGACCGCGGCGACCTCCAGCCGACCGAGATGCGGGGCGCCTGGGCGGGGGAGCTCGGCCAGACCCAGATGATGCCGGTCGATTATCTGCGTTCCGGCGTCGACGCCGACGGCGACGGCCGCGTCGACCTGATGAAGAGCGTGCCGGACGCGCTGAACTCGGCGGCCAAATATGTCGCCGACCTGGGCTGGCGGCGGGGCGAGCCCTGGGTGCAGGAGGTGACGCTGCCGGCCGACATGCCGTGGCAGGAGGCCGACTTCGACGTGAAGCACCCGGTCTCGCAATGGCGCCAGTGGGGCGTGAAGGCCCGGACCGGGGACCTCGCGCCGGACGACGCGCCGGCCGCGCTGCTGCTTCCCATGGGCCGCAAGGGGCCGGGCTTCCTCGCCTACCGCAACTTCGACGTCTACCGGACCTGGAACCAGTCCTACATCTACTCGCTGACGGCGGCCTATCTTGCGACCCGCATCGCCGGCGCGCCGCAGGTTTCCGAAGGCGCCGCTCCGGTCAAGCCGCTCTCGCCCGACGAGCTCAGGGAGCTGCAGAAGCAGTTCGTGAAGGCGGGGCTGCTGCCCGAGGACGAGGTCGACGGCAAGCTCGGCGTCGACACCCGCAAGGCGACCCGCAAGGCGCAGCTCAAGCTCGGCCAGCCGGCAGACGGCTATCCCAACATCGAGCTGCTGCAGGCGATGACGTCTGGCGGCTGATCCGCTTTCTGACGAACCACATGTGAGTCCTGCGGACCACATCCGCGCGGCGAAGTCGTTCGCGCGGACTCTGGCGCTTGCGCGTGTTCCCGCTCGGCGAGACCCTGTATTTATCGGTGATTCGCGAGGGGGGCGCGGATGAGCGCGTCGGTTTACTTAAACGACGAAGATTTCGACGCGCTGGTCGACACGCTCGATGCGCTGATCGCCAAAAGTTCTTCCGATCCGGTCGGTCGCTGGGAGATCCGGCTGGCGCTCGGGGGTTACGGAGTGCTCCCTGCGAGCGCCGGCCTTGGACCCGATCCCGCGGATACGCTGGTGGCGACTCTTCGCTCGATCTGCGCTCCGCGACGGTCGGAAAGCCGGGCGGCCTGAGAGCCGATTCGACGTTTTCGCTTCGGATGGCGGCTCTGCGCCCCTTGCATGACTAGCCGGAGCGGCGGATGCTTCGCTCATGCTGGCTTGGACGCTGACGGACGGGAGCGCTGAGGACGAGATTCGGTGTCTCGGCGTCGCAGAGGCGATCGCCGACCGCATCGAGCGTCGGCGCATAGCGCCCCGCGGGCGTTATGGATGGCTCGCTCCCTTCGGACCGATAGACCCGCGCGACGCGCCCGGGGCCGCCGGCGGTCCGATCACGCCCTTGCGCGGCTGGCCCGAACTCGTGGTCGGGGCGGGCCGCAAGGCCGTTCCTTATCTCGCCTCCGTCAAGCGCGCCTCCGGGGGGCGCACGATCACCGCCTTCATGGGAGCGACGCTCGCGGGCCGCGCGGTCGCGGACATCGTCGCAGTGGATCAGGGCGAGCGGCTGCGCGGACCCAACGTGGTCGCGACGCCGACCCGCCCGCATCGCATGAGCGCCGCGCGGCTCATCGCGGCGCGCGGCGCGCCGGCGCTGTTTCCGACAGACGCCAGGGGGCGGCGGGTCGGCGTGCTGCTCGGCGCGCGGCGGACGCGGTGGTGCGCGGAGGACGTGTCCCGGCTCGCGGCCGGTCTCGGCCGGTTGCGGGACGACGGCGCGATCATCGCTGTGGTCCCTTCGCGAGACGCCGACGAGCGGCTCGACATGGCGGTCCGGACGTCGGCTCATTATCTATGGGATCGTCAGGGGCAGGACCCGACGGCCCGTCTGCTGGCGCAGTCCGACGCGCTGGTCGCGTCGGCCGACAACCTTCTGGTCCTGGACGAGGCCGTGGCGACCGGCCTGCCCGTGATGGCGTTCCGCCCGCAGGGGCTGGATCGTCGCGAGGCGGCCGCGCTCGACCGGCTCGTCTCGCTCGGCGCGGCGCGGATCTTCTCCGGCCGGCTTGAAGACTTCGCCTACACGCCGATCGACTCGACGGCCGAGATCGCGCGTGCCATCAGCGCCGTCATCGCCACGCGCGCGGCGCTCAGGCCGCGACCCGAAAGGCGGGCGCCCGCCCGCAGCCGGGAAACCAACGGACCGAACTTCCGATGACCACAGACCGGATCGACCATGTGCGCCTCGCCATCATCGGCTCGGGCCCGGCCGGCTGGACCGCCGCGCTCTACGCCGCGCGCGCCATGCTGGCGCCGGTGGTCATCTCGGGCCTGCAGCCCGGCGGCCAGCTCACCATCACCACCGAGGTCGAGAACTATCCGGGCTTCGCCGAGCCGATCCAGGGCCCGTGGCTGATGGAGCAGATGCAGGCGCAGGCCGAGCGCATGGGCACGCGCACGTTGCACGACCACGTCGCCAAGGTCGACTTCTCGCGCCGCCCCTTCGTGATCGAGACGGAGTCCTCAGGCCGGATCACGGCCGACGCCGTGGTCGTGTCGACCGGCGCGCAGGCGCGCTGGCTCGGCCTCGAGAGCGAGGAGAGGTTCAAGGGCTACGGCGTCTCCGCCTGCGCGACCTGCGACGGCTTCTTCTTCCGCGGCAAGGAGGTCATGGTCGTCGGCGGCGGCAACACCGCGCTGGAGGAGGCGTTGTTCCTGACGAACTTCGCTTCCAAGGTGACGCTGGTCCACCGCCGCGAGGCCTTCCGCGGCGAGCGCATCCTGCAGGACCGCGTGTTCCAGAACCCGAAGATCGAGGTGGTCTGGAACGCGACGGTCGGCGAGATTCTGGGCAACACCGGCATGCCTCCGAAGGTGACGGGGGTGAAGCTCGTCGACACGCGGACCGGCCAGACGACGACGCGCGCCTGCGACGGGGTCTTCGTCGCGATCGGCCACCAGCCGGCGACGGAGCTGTTCCGCGGCCAGCTCGACATGCGCCCGTCGGGCTATCTCAACGTGCGTCCGGGAACCTCCTTCACCAACATCCCCGGCGTGTTCGCGGCGGGGGACGTGGCGGACGAGACATACCGGCAGGCCGTCACGGCGGCGGGCATGGGCTGCATGGCGGCGCTCGACGCCGAGCGCTTCCTCGCCGCCGAGGAGGCCGCGCGCACGGCCGCCTGAGGCCGGGCGCTGAGGCGCAGCAGCCGGCGGGCCGGCGAGGGGATGGAATGGACTGGGACAAGCTGCGCATCTTCCACGCCGCCGCGGACGCCGGCAGCTTCACGCGGGCCGGCGAGGCGCTGGACCTCAGTCAATCGGCCGTGAGCCGGCAGGTGTCGGCGCTGGAGAGCGAGCTCAAGGCCCCGCTGTTCCACCGCCACGCGCGCGGTCTGATCCTGACGGAACAGGGCGAACTGCTGTTCCGCACGACGCAGGACGTGTTCTCCAAGCTCGAATCGGCCCGCTCGATCCTGACCGACAGCCGCGACCGGCCGCATGGCGTGCTGAAGATCACCACGACGGTCGGCTTCGGCGGCGCATGGCTGACGCCGCGCCTCGGCGAGTTCATGGAGCGCTACCCGGACATCCAGGTGCAGCTCATCCTCACCGACGAGGAGCTCGATCTGGCGATGCGCGAGGCGGACGTCGCGATCCGCCTGCGCGCGCCGACGCAGCCGGACCTGATCCAGCGCCGGCTCTTCACCGTGCACTATCACGCCTATGCCGCGCCCGAATACATCAAGCGGCACGGCCGGCCCGCGAGCCTGGACGATCTCGACCAGCACCGCATCATCGAGTTCGGCGGCCCGATCCCGCCCTTCCTGCAATCGATCAACTGGCTGAAGACGGCGTCTCGCTCGCCGAAGAACCCGCGGCTCGCCAGCCTCGTCATCAACTCCGTCGCGGCGATCAAGCAGGCGGCGGAGAAGGGGGTCGGTCTCGCGGTCGTGCCCGATTATCTGATGGACGAGACCTGCAACCTCGTGCGGGTCTTCGACGAGTCCGACATGCCGACCCTCGAGGCCTATTTCGTCTATCCGGAGGAGCTCAAGAACGTCGCGCGCATCAACGTCTTCCGCGACTTCCTGCTGGAGAAGGCGCAGCGCTGGTCCTACTGAGGGAGCCGCGCGCGTGCGGCTCCTGGCGGCGGTCGCGCTGCTCTGTCTCGCCGCCGCGCCGGTTCGGGCTCATCCGCATGTCTGGGTGAGCGTCGAATGCGAGTTCCGGATCGACGCCCAGGGCCGCGTCCTCGCGCTCGCGCAGCGCTGGACCTACGATCCGATGTACTCCTCCTACGCTCTCTACGGTCTGCCCAAGGGCGAGGACGGGAGCTACGCGCCGGCGGGCGTGGCGAAGCTGCTCGCGGCGCTCAAGCCGCCGCTTGAGCAGGCGCGGTATTTCACGACGGCGAAGATCGACGGCGCCGAGACGGCCCTGGCCGCGCCGCCGGACGCCGCGGTCCGGGTCGCGGGGGACGGCCGCATCATCCTGTCCTTCTCGCAGCCGCTTGCGGCGCCGATGGAGCGCCGGAAGGAGCTCAGGATCGAGGTCCGCGACGTCGAATATTTCGTCGACTTCCAATTCTCAAAGGAAGCGTTCGGCGCGGTCTCGCCGCCGACCGAAGGCTGCGCCGCGATGCTGTCGGACGGCGCTCCGCCCGCCGGCGCCGACCCGGTCGCCGTCATGAAGGCGCTGATCGACGGGCCTGTGCAGACGCTGGCCAGCGCCGTGACCCTGCGCTGCCGCTGAGCGCCCGATTGTCTGACCGTCGCCCGGATCGCGCCCGATGGATCGTCTGGCGCTCTCGTTCGTTGAACGGACATGAGAGGCGCGCGCCGCCCGCAGATTCGATCGAATGAAGGAGACGACGATGGCCCAGGCCGAGACGCATATGAGCGAGGCTCCCAGCCACACGCCCCCCCCGGGTCAGACCACCGAGAGCAAGAATGAGGTCCAGGCCAAACAGGGCACAGACAAACCGCGCGGCATGCCGATCGTTCTCATCGTCGGCACTGTCGCCGCCGCCGTCGGGATGTGGATTGTCTGGGCGACGTTCTTTTAATGACGGACGAGGAAGGCGGGCCGCTGAGCGGCCTGCCTTCCCGAAACTTCTAAATGCTGAACCTCAGGCGAACTTGACCTTGAGCACTTCGTAGCTCTTGCCGCCCCCCGGCGTCGCCACCTCGACGGTGTCGCCGACCTTCTTGCCGACCAGCGCGCGGGCGATCGGCGAGCCGATGGAGACACGGCCCGCCTTCACGTCCGACTCGGCCTCGCCGACGATCTGGTAGACCTTCTCCTCGTCAGTGTCCTCGTCGACGAGGGTGACGGTCGCGCCGAATGTGATCGTGTCGCCCTGCAGCTTCGAGACGTCGATGATCTCGGCGCGGGCGATCATGCTTTCGAGCTCGGCGATGCGGCCCTCGTTGAGGCTCTGCTGCTCCTTCGCCGCGTGATATTCCGCATTCTCGGACAGGTCGCCGTGGGAGCGCGCCTCGGCGATCGCCGCGATGATGCGCGGGCGTTCGGAAGATGCGCGGTGCTTGAGTTCCGCCTCCAGGGCCGAATGGCCGGCGGCGGTCATCGGGATCTTGTCCATTTCAATTTCTCTCTCGACACAAAACGACGCCGCGCCCGCCGTGTGCCGACAGCGAGCGCGTATCAGGCTGGAAACGCCGGTGGATCAGACGACGTTTCACCCCATCGGTCGAGCGTCGTCCGCTCAGCCGAAATAGGATTGCAGGGAGCGCACCTCAAGGTCGCCGGCGAGATACGCCTTGATGCCCTGAGCGGCCGCCACTGCTCCGGACAGCGTCGTATAGTACGGCACTTTGTGCAAGAGGGCGGCCCGGCGCAGCGACCGGCTGTCGGCGAGAGCCTGCGCGCCCTCGGTCGTGTTGAAGACGAGCTGCACGCCGCCGTTCTTGATGGCGTCGACCACGTGCGGCCGGCCCTCCAGAACCTTGTTGACCTTCTGCGCCTCGATGCCGTGGGCGGCGAGATAGCGCTGGGTGCCGGAGGTCGCGATCACCCTGAAGCCGAGCTCCGCCAGCATGCGCACGGGCGCCAGGATGCGCTCCTTGTCGGCCTCCTTGACCGACACGAACACCACGCCCTCGCGCGGCACGCGCGTGCCGCCGCCGAGCTGGCTCTTGGCGAAGGCGACGCCATAGTCGCGGTCAAGGCCCATGACCTCGCCGGTCGAGCGCATCTCCGGCCCGAGCACGGTGTCGACGCCGGGGAAGCGCGCGAACGGGAACACCGCCTCCTTGACCGCGATGTGGCGCAGCGGCTCCTCGTGAAGGCCGAAGGAGGCGAGGCTCTCGCCCGCCATCACACGCGCCGCGATCTTGGCGAAGGGCTTGCCGACGACCTTCGCCACGAACGGCACGGTGCGCGAGGCGCGCGGATTGACCTCCAGCACGTAGATCACGCCGTCCTTGATGGCGTATTGCACGTTCATCAGGCCGCCGACCTCGAGCGCGAGGGCGAGCTTGCGGGTCTGCTCCTTGAGCCGCGCGATCATCTCCTCGTCGAGGGAGTGGGGCGGCAGCGAGCAAGCCGAGTCGCCGGAATGGATGCCGGCCTCCTCGATGTGCTCCATGATCCCGCAGATGAAGACGTCCTTGCGGTCGCAGAGCGCGTCGACGTCGATCTCGATCGCGTCGGAGAGATAGCGATCGAACAGCAACGGGTTGCGCGACAGCACGGTGTTGATCTGGCCGGTCTTGTCGTTCGGATAGCGCTGCTTGACGTCCTCGGGCACCAGGTCCGGCAGCGTGCCGAGCAGGTAGTCCGACAGCATCTTCTCGTCGTGCAGGATCGCCATGGCGCGGCCGCCGAGCACGTAGGACGGCCGCACGACGAGCGGGAAGCCGAGATCGGCCGCGACCACGCGCGACTGCTCCACCGAATAGGCGATGCCGTTCATCGGCTGGACCAGGCCGAGCTTGTCGAGCAGCCGCTTGAAGCGGTCGCGGTCCTCTGCGAGGTCGATCGCGTCGGGCGTGGTGCCGAGGATCGGGATGCCGGCCTTTTCGAGCGCATGGGCGAGCTTCAGCGGCGTCTGGCCGCCGAACTGCACGATGACGCCGTGCAGCGTCCCGTTGGAGCGTTCGGCGTCGAGGATCTCGATGACGTCCTCCGCGGTCAGAGGCTCGAAATAGAGCCGATCCGAGGTGTCGTAGTCGGTCGAGACCGTCTCCGGATTGCAGTTGACCATGATGGTCTCGTAGCCGGCGTCGCGCAGCGCGAAGCTCGCATGGCAGCAGCAGTAGTCGAACTCGATGCCCTGGCCGATCCGGTTCGGACCGCCGCCGAGGATCGCGACCTTCTTGCGGTCGGAGGGACGCGCCTCGTCCTGCGGCTCGCCGCCGGCGAAGGGCGGCGCGTAGGTCGAGTACATATAGGCGGTGGGCGAAGCGAACTCGGCGGCGCAGGTGTCGATGCGCTTGTAGACGGGCCGGACGCCGAGCGAGCGCCGCCGCGCCGCGACCTGGTCAGCGGTGAGGCCGGCGAGCGTGCCGAGGCGCGCGTCGGAGAAGCCCTGCGCCTTCAGCTTGCGGAACGCCGCCTCTGTCGTCGGCAGGCCGAACTTGCGGACCTTGTCCTCCGTCGCGACGACGCCCTGAAGCTGGGCGATGAACCAGGGGTCGAAAGCGCAGGCGTCGTGGATCTCCTCGATCGTGAAACCATGGCGGAGCGCCTGCGCTACCTTCAGCAGCCGGTCGGGCGTGGGCTTGGCGAGCGCGGCGCGGATCGCGTTCTTGTCGTCGCCCTGGCCGAGGCCCTCGATCTCGACCTCGTCGACGCCGGTGAGTCCGGTCTCCAGCGAGCGCAGCGCCTTCTGCAGGCTCTCCGAGAAGGTCCGGCCGATGGCCATGGCCTCGCCGACCGACTTCATCGAGGTGGTCAGGGTCGCGTCGGCGCCGGGGAACTTCTCGAAGGCGAATCGCGGGATCTTGGTGACGACGTAGTCGATCGTCGGCTCGAACGAGGCCGGGGTCGCGCCGCCGGTGATGTCGTTCTCGATCTCGTCGAGCGTGTAGCCGACGGCGAGCTTGGCCGCGACCTTGGCGATCGGAAAGCCGGTCGCCTTCGACGCCAGCGCCGAGGAGCGCGAAACGCGCGGGTTCATCTCGATCACGATCATCCGGCCCGTCTTCGGGTCGATCGCGAACTGGACGTTGGAGCCGCCGGTCTCGACGCCGATCTCGCGCAACGTCGCGATCGAGGCGTCGCGCATGCGCTGATACTCCTTGTCGGTCAGCGTCAGCGCGGGAGCGACGGTGATGGAGTCGCCGGTGTGGATGCCCATCGGATCGACGTTCTCGATCGAGCAGACGATGATGCAGTTGTCCGCCTTGTCGCGGACGACCTCCATCTCGTACTCCTTCCAGCCGAGCACGCTCTCCTCGATCAGCACCTCGTCGGTCGGCGAGGCGTCGATGCCGCGCTCGACGATCTCCAGGAATTCCTCGCGGTTGTAGGCGATGCCTCCCCCGGTGCCGCCCATGGTGAAGCTCGGACGGATGATCGCCGGCAGGCCGATGTCCTCGAACGCGACCAGCGCCTCGGAGAGGTTGTGGGCGAGCCTCGAGCGCGGGGTCTCCAGCCCGATCTTGGTCATCGCCTCGCGGAACAGCTCGCGATCCTCGGCCTTGTCGATGGCCTCGGCGGTCGCGCCGATCATCTCGACGCCGTGCTTGTCGAGCGCGCCCATCTTGCGCAGGCTGAGCGCGCAGTTGAGCGCCGTCTGGCCGCCCATGGTCGGCAGCAGCGCGAAGCCGCCGGGAACGACGTTGCGCTCCTTGGCGATGATCTTCTCGACGATCTCCGGCGTGATCGGCTCGATATAGGTGGCGTCCGCCATGTCCGGATCGGTCATGATCGTCGCCGGGTTCGAATTGACGAGGACGATCCGGTAGCCCTCGGCCTTCAGCGCCTTGCAGGCCTGGGCGCCGGAATAGTCGAACTCGCAGGCCTGCCCGATCACGATCGGCCCCGCTCCGATGATCAGGATCGTCGCGATGTCGGTGCGTTTGGGCATGTGGACCTGTCGTCAGTCGGGCCGGGCGCGGCCGTCCTCGCGCGGAGAGGCGCGAGGCGAGGGAAGGGCGATTGCGTGGCTGAGCGCGTTCCTTACACAGTCAGCACGAGACAGGGAAGCGGCCTTCGCCGCTTGGCGACCTTCTTCGCGGGACGAGCTTGGAGAAAAGATCGATGGGCCTCTTCGACAATAACCGAACCGTCCTCGTCACCGGCGCCTCCTCCGGCATCGGCGTGGAGCTCGCGCGCCTGTTCGCCGCGAACGGCGACCGGCTGATCCTGGCCGCCCGTCGCGAGGACAGGCTGAAGGCGCTCGCGGATGAGCTCTCGGGCCGGCACAAGGTCGAGGTCTCCGTCATCCCGTGCGACCTCGCAAAGCCCGAGGGCGCGAAGGAGCTGGCGATCGAGGCTGGCCGCAAGGGCCATGTCGTCGACGTGCTGGTGAACAACGCCGGCTTCGGCCTGCGAGGCAAGTTCGCAAAACTGCCGTTCGACCGGCAGCTCGAGATGATCCAGGTCAACGTCACGGCGCCGACCGCGCTCGCCGGCCTGTTCCTGCCGGGCATGCTGGCGAGAGGCCGCGGAGGAATCCTCAACCTCGCCTCGCTTGCGGCCTTCCAGGCCGGACCGGACATGGCGATCTACTACGCCACCAAGGCCTTCCTGCTGTCCTTTTCCGAGGCGCTCTACGAGGAGACTCGCGGGACCGGCGTCAGCGTCACGGCGCTCTGCCCCGGCCCGGTGCCAACCGAGTTCAGCGACGTGGCAGACCTCGGCGGGACGCGGCTCTTCAAGACCGGGGTCGTGACGGCGGACGTCGTGGCGAAGGCGGGCTTCGACGGCTTCCAGGCGGGCAAGGCGATCGTCATTCCCGGCGCGCTCCCGAAGGTCGCCTCCTTCATGACGCGGCTCGGCCCGCGGGGCCTCAACCGCCGCGTCGCGGGCGCGATGCAAGGAGTGGAGTGAAACGAGACGGGGCGCTCCTCGCGGAGCGCCCCGTCGTCAGTCCCGGCTCTTGCGAGCCGAAGATCACTCGGCCCTGAGATTCGCGGCCTTCGTCTTGCCGCGATCCATCACGATCTCGAACGCGACCTTCTGGCCCTCGACGAGTGTGTGCAGGCCCGACCGCTCGACGTCCGAAATGTGGACGAAAACGTCCTTCGAGCCGTCGACCGGCTGGATGAACCCGTAACCCTTCTGAGTATTGAAGAACTTCACGGTGCCGCTGGGCATTCCAAGCTTCCCTTAAGACAAGCGCATGTGCGCAGTTGACCGGCCGCCCGGCAGGACGGCCCGATCGGGCACAATCTCAACTTTGGGCAAGTCCTGTTCGGCGAAGCTTGGCGGGGGAACCGCCAGATGCGTAGGCCAGAGGGGGGCGTCCAAAATCCGATTGCAGGCGCCACTATGCCGCACATCGGGCAGGCTCCGTCAAGTCGCCCTTTCGGTCCGGTTCAGGAACCCGGCGCCCCTTCATCCGTTGTCGAAACTCGGACGCCGCGGCCGGCCAAGGAGGTCAACGAGTTGGGTGGATCGCACGACGAACCCGTGACGGAGGCCCTGACCTTCGCCGACGACGGCCGAACGCCCAACCATCCGCGCTTCGCGCTTCTGATCCATCGCCGAGCGGTCGACGAGCCGGGGCCGGCGGCGGTCGAGGCGCTGTTCGGCGCAAACGGATGGACCGGATTCTGGCGGGACGGAGTCTACCCGTTCCACCACTACCATTCGAGCTGCCACGAGGTTCTCGGCGTGGCCTCGGGCTGGGCCGAGCTGCGCTTCGGCGGCGAAGCCGGCGAGACGGTGCGGCTCGAGCAGGGCGACGTCGCCGTGCTGCCGGCGGGCACCGGGCACAAGCGAATCGACGCCAGCGAGGACTTGCTGATCGTGGGCGCCTATCCGCAGGATCAGCCCTACGACATGATCCGGTCGGACGAGGCCTCCGCGAGGGAGCGGGCGGCGGCCATCGAACGCATCGCCGCGACGCCGGTGCCCGCCACCGATCCGGTGTTCGGCGCCGAGAGCGGCCTCAGGACGCGCTGGCGGCCCGCGTAGAGCAAGTCCGTCTGCTGCGGACTTGCTCCAGCATAGAAAAGCCAAGCAAATTTACCGCTTCAGCCCGGATCATCCGATTCGGGCTGAAGCGGATTTGCTCTAGCCTCGCGAGCGGTAGAGCGCCTTCAGTCCGAGGGCCGCGGCGAGGGCGGCGGTCGAGATCGCTAGCGACAGCCAAATCGCGGAGACAGCTCCGAACCGCTCCAGCGCCGCCGCATAGACGACCGGCGCGGCGGCGGACAGCAGGAAGCTCGGCACGATGAGCTTGCCGACGAGCGCGCCGTAGGTGGCCGGATCGAACAGCGCGAGCGGGAGCGTGCCGCGCGTGATCGTGGACAGTCCGTTGCCCGCCCCGAACATCAGGACGAAGCAGGCCGCCGTCGCGAGGTCGCCTCGGATCGCAAGCGCGAGCGCGTAGCCGAGAACGAGCAGCGTCGCGGCGACTAGGTTGAGATCGACAGCCCTGAGCCGGGCGCCGAACAGGACCTCGCAGCCGCGCGCGCCGGTCTGGCCGAAACCGCGCAGCGAGGCGGTCCAGACGGCGGACTGCACGCCGAGGCCGAGCCCGGTCAGCAGGCCGATCATGTGCGCCGACATGGCCGAATTGAGCGCGCTGACGCAGGCGGCGGCGATCGCGTAGAGGACGGCGGCCAGCCGCGCGCGCTCCGGCGACAGGGTCGCGCCCGGCGGCGGGGCGCCCGGATCCGGCGGCGCGTCGAGGAAGCGCGCGTTCGGGATCGTCATGTGCAGCAGCGCCGACGCCGCTGAAAAGCCGGCGAAGGCGAGCGCCGCCCCGCGCCATCCAAAGGCGTCGGCGATGGCGTCGCCGAGCGGCCAGAACACGGTGGAGGCGAAACCCCCGAGCAGGGTGATCTGCGCCATCGCCCCCTTGGCCTGCGCGCCGCCGATCCGCGCCAGCGCCGCGAAGGCGGCGTCGTAGAGCAGCAGCCGCATGGCGAGGCCGATCACGACCCAGGCGCTGTAATAGGCGAGGGCCGAGTGCGCCAGGGCGAGCAGCACGCAGCCGACCGCGCCGAGCAGCGACCCGGCCGTCATGACGCGGCGGCCGCCGTGAAGGTCGATCCAGCGGCCGGCGAGGGCGGAGGAGAGGCCCATGACCAGCAGGCCGACGGCGAAGCCGCCCTGCACCGCGGTCAGACTCCAGCCGAGATCGTCGGCGATCCGCCGGCCGAGCACGCCGATCAGGTAGTAGGTCACGCCCCAGCCGATCAGCTGGCCGAAGCCGATCCGCCAGACGAGGCCGCGGTCGATCACCGCGCGCTCACCCGTCGATCCTGGGGAGCGTCGCGTCGCCGTCGCCAAGCGCGCGCTGCATCAGCACCGAATCGACCCAGCGGCCGAACTTGAACCCGACCGCGCGAAAAGTTCCGGTCATCTCGAAGCCGAGCTTGCGGTGAACCGCGATCGAGCCCGTGTTCGCGCTGTCGCCGATGACGGCGATCATCTGCCGCCAGGGGCCTTCCTCGCAGCGCCGGATGAGCTCCGCCAGCAGCGCGCCGCCGACCCCGCGCCCGAGCGCGTCATGGGCGACATAGACGGAGTCCTCGATCGTGTGCCGATAGGCCGGACGCGCGCGATAGGTGTTGGCGTAGGCGAAGCCGGCGACGCGGCCGTCGAGCTCGGCGACGAGGTAGGGCGCGCCGAGCTTCAGGACCCCGCCGCGCCGCGCCGTCATCTCCTCGACGCTCGGCGGGACCTCCTCAAATGAGGCGCAGCCGGACAGCACGTGGTGGGCGTAGATTTCGGCGACGGCGGACATGTCGACGTCGCGCGCGTCGCGCACCGCCGCGCCGGATGAAGACGGCTCTAGCATTCCTCAGAAATAGGCCGGCGCCGTCTTCCGACGCAACGGCGCGGTGGTGATCTCGCCGTCGCTCAGCCCCGCGCCTTCTTCAGGGTCGCTTCGACGGCCTTGGCCTCGGCGTCGAGCGCCGGATTCGGCTTCAGCTGGGATATGTAGACCCGCTTGGCGCCGGCGACCCTGGCCCGAAGAGGCTGGGGCGGGAACTCAAGTTCGTAGATCTTCATCCCGGCTCCGCCGGGCGTGTAGACGACGCCGTCGACGACGCTCGCTTGCGCATAGATCGCGTTGGCATACGTGCCGCCGGCCCCTCCGCTCCAAAGCGGCGGCACCCCGCCGTAGCCGTTGACCGGATAGGCCTGCGTCGAGGACGCCGAAGCGACGTAAATGATGTCGTTCGCGACCGTCGTGTTCAGCGCGCTGCTCGCGACCGCCGTCGACCAGAGCGGCGCGCAGGACGTAGACGCGCACGAGGCGCCGACAGCGTACAGGACGCTGTCGTTGCTCACAAACGTCAGCAGGTTCTTCGAGACGCTTACCGCGCGCGATACGCCGGAGGAGATCGACGCGGTCCAGGCAGGACCGCATCCGATGCAGTCGGATCGAAACGCCTGCAAACCAGTCGTCGACCCGATGAAGACGTAGCCGTTCGCAAAAGTCGGCGCCGCGACGCTGACGCCGCTCCAGCTGCCGACCGCAGCGCAGGTCGCGGCCGCGCAATCCAGCGGAAAGGTGTAGAGAACGCCGTTGACCGACGCGAACACCTTGCCGTCGCCGATCGCGACGGAGGGCTCGGGGATGTAGTAGCTGGCCGTGCCGGCTGGGCCTTGCCACTTCGGTCGGCAAGCGACCCCGCCGGTCCCGCAGTTCAGAGGGAAGGCGTAGACGCCTGGCCCCGCCGCGCCGGTTCCCTGTCCGGACACATAAACCACATTGTCGTGGATGATCGGCGCGCCTGCGCCCTGCGGCGCCGCCCCCCGCCAGGCCAGACCTCCGTTCGCGGTGCTCCTGGCGGTGACCAGGCCATTGCCCACGGTGACGACGTAATTGCCGCTGACGGCAGGCGGGAGCAGGGTGTTCGCAGAGGCGTTCACTTCGAACACCTTGGCGCGGGTCGTGCGGTTGTAGGCGCTGAGGTAGCCGTCGCTCGACACGAAAAAGAACTTGTCGCCCGAAACGACAGGAGCCGAGAGGACGCTGCGGCGAACCGCCGGCGAGGACCACTCGAGGTCGAGCTCCCGGACGGTCGACGTGCTCAGCACGTTCTCGGTCTTGTTGAAGGCGCGGCTGCGCGGGCTTCCGCGCCAGTTCCCCCAGTCGGTGCGGACCGTCAGATCCTTCTGCCCCACCGCGCCAGTCGATCCGCTGCGCGGCATGGCGGTGACGGTGAGCGCGCCGGGCAGCGCGGTCTTCGGGACCTTGGCGTTGTAGGTGAAGGCGCCGCTCGCGTTGGTGACGCGGAACGCGACCTGCTTGAGATCGAAATAGACCTCGACGACCGCGTTAGCTGTGAAACCCGAGCCCGTGATCGTGAACGCCGTGCCCGGCGCGATGAAGTCCTTGCTGAAGGCGAGCGTCGCGGCCGCGGCCGGCGCCATCGCCGTCAATATCAGCGCGAAAGCGGCCGCAAGCTGGATGAACGGACGCATCAGGAAAAAACGCACGCGCATGGCGAGAACTCCGCGATCCGGATCGTTCGATCCTGATCGCAGAATTCAGGAGCCGAGCCGGAAAACAATACGTGGGAGTACGCACTGCGCGGCTATGGGTACGACGCGTCGCGACGCCATAGGCAATATCCGCTCGGCTCGGCGGAGCGAGGGAAGCGAAGCTACTTCGAGCCCCGTCCGGCGTCGCCGCTTCCCCGATCCATCAGCTCGACGA
Organism: Chelatococcus sambhunathii; assembly: GCA_031316315.1. Taxonomy (GTDB): domain Bacteria; phylum Pseudomonadota; class Alphaproteobacteria; order Rhizobiales; family Methylopilaceae; genus Methylopila. The sequence continues at coordinate 12,653 of JADBEO010000040.1, read as the reverse complement.
AGCGATGGAACAGGTAGTGGCTGTCCTGCGGACCGGGCGAGGCTTCGGGGTGGTGCTGCACGGAAAAGGCCGGCCGGTCAGTGAGTTCGATTCCGCAGTTCGAGCCGTCGAACAGCGAGACATGGGTCTCGCGCGCGGTTGCGGGCAGGCTGTCGCGATCGACCGCAAAGCCATGGTTCATCGAGACGATCTCGACCTTGCCGGTATCGACGTCCTTGACCGGATGGTTCGCCCCGTGATGGCCCTGCTTCATCTTGGCGGTCTTGGCGCCGACGGCGAGCGCGAGCATCTGGTGGCCGAGGCAGATGCCGAAGGTCGGCACCTTCTTCTCCAGCACCCCCTTGATCATCGGAACGGCGTAGTCGCCGGTGGCGGCCGGATCGCCCGGGCCGTTCGACAGGAAGACGCCGTCGGGATCGAGCGCCAGCACGTCCTCGGCGGTCGCGGTCGCGGGCAGGACCGTGACCTCGCAGCCGGCGCTGGTCAGGAGGCGCAGGATGTTGCGCTTGAGGCCGTAGTCGATGGCGACCACGCGCTTGGCCGCGCCGTCCGGCCGCTTGCCGTAGACGCCGGGCGCGTCGTGGCCGGGCCAGCCCCAGGAGCCCTGGTCCCAGTCGTACCGCTGGGTCGCGCCGACCAGCGGCACGAGATCCTGCCCCTCGAGTCCCGGAAACCCGTCCAGCGCCGCCTTCAGCGCCGCGTCGTCGAGCGCGCCGTCGGGCGCGTGGCCGACGACGGCGTTCGTCATGCCCTTGTCGCGGATGAGCGCGGTCAACGCGCGGGTGTCGACGCCGGCGATCGCCACGATGCCGCGGGCCTTCAGCCAGGCGTCGAGTCCACGGGTCGCGCGCCAGTTGGACGGGTCGGTGACGTCGGCCGCGAACACTGCCCCGCGCACGCCGGAGGCCCCGGAGGCGTTGACGGTCTCGAGGTCGTCCTCGTTCACGCCGACATTGCCGATGTGCGGGAAGGTGAAGGTGATGATCTGCCCGGCGTAGGACGGGTCGGTCAGGATCTCCTGATAGCCGGTCATCGCGGTGTTGAAGCAGAGTTCGCCCGCGGCGACGCCTTCGGCGCCGAGCCCGCGGCCTTCGATGACCGTTCCGTCGGCGAGGATCAGCCGCGCCGTCGGGCGCGCCTCGTCCCAGCCGCTCGCCGCGGCGTTGATGTCTTGCGTCATGATTGTCTTGACCCGGGGGCAGACCCCACATAGGCGGGGCGGCTGACGTATAAAGCGGCCGTTTGGATGTGGCCGGAACCTAGGCGCCGGCCCCGAGCGCGTCAACAGACGCTTGAGGCATGACGGCCTGCCCGGAACTCGAAGGACGGAAGAACCCATGCGCGAGGCGATCAACGCCGCCCTGAAGGAGGCCATGAAGGCCCGCGACGCGGACCGCACCGGCACGCTCCGGATGATCGGCGCGGCGATCAAGGACCTCGACATCGCCTCGCGGACGACCGGAACCGGGACCGCGACCGACGACGAGCTGAAGACGCTGTTCGCCAAGATGATCAAGCAGCGGCAGGAGTCCGCCTCGATCTACGAGCAGAACGGGCGCCCCGAACTCGCCGCCAAGGAGCGCGCCGAGATCGCGACCATCCAGGACTTCCTGCCGGCGCAGATGAACGAGGCGGAGGTCGCGGCGGCGATCGACGCGGCCATCGCCGAGACCGGCGCCGCCTCGATGAAGGACATGGGGCGCGTGATGGGCGTCCTGAAGGGGAAGTACGCCGGCCAGATGGACTTCTCCGCCGCCAACGGCGTGGTGAAGGCTAAGCTGGCGGGCTGACTCCCGCTCAGCGCCTCCGCTCACGCGGAACGGTCAGTCCTTCACCTCGGAGTCCGGTCGGTCGTGGCCGTCGGAGTGCTCGTCGTGCCATTTGCCGCCGGCGTCCTCCCACTCGATCTCCTCGTCCTCGCCGGGGGCGCGCTGCTCGCGGGCGGCCGCCTCGGCCGCGTCGTGGGCGTCGCGGCGGGTGCGATAGGTCTCGGAATAGACGCCGTCGGACCGGTAGGCCCAGCCGCCGTCGTGCTCCACGATCTCATAAGTCACCTTGCCCATCGCGCCCTCCTTCGGCGCGCGGGAGCATAAACGAAAAAGGCCGCCCGGAGGCGGCCTTTCGAATTCTTGAGATCGCGACGATCAGCGCGAGTAGTACTCGACCACCAGGTTCGGCTCCATCAGCACCGGGTAGGGCACCTCGGTCAGGGCCGGAACGCGGACGTACTTCGCGGTCATCTTGTTGTGGTCGACCTCGAGATAGTCGGGCACGTCGCGCTCGCCCGACTGGGCGGCCTCGAGCACGATGACGAGCTGCTTGGAGGCTTCCTTCACCTCGATCACGTCGCCGACCTTCACGAGGAAGCTCGGAATGTTGACGCGGCGGCCGTTCACCTTGACGTGGCCGTGGTTCACGAACTGGCGCGCGGCGAACGGGGTCGGCACGAACTTCGAGCGGTAGACGACCGCGTCGAGGCGGCGCTCCAGCAGGCCGATCAGGTTCGCGGAGGTGTCGCCCTTCATGCGGGTCGCCTCGGCGTAGACCCGGCGGAACTGCTTCTCCGTCATGTTGGCGTAGTAGCCCTTGAGCTTCTGCTTGGCGCGCAGCTGCACGCCGAAGTCCGAGAGCTTGCCCTTGCGGCGCTGGCCATGCTGACCCGGGCCGTATTCGCGGCGGTTCACCGGGGACTTCGGACGTCCCCAGATGTTCTCGCCCATGCGGCGATCGATCTTGTACTTCGAGGCGTGTCGCTTCGACATCGCGTCCTCCTTCGAGAGGTTGAGGAACGCGCCCTCCTGCTTCCCTGAAATCAGGGACGACAGGCCCGGTCGTCGCGAGAACGCCGGACCACGGGTGCGCAAAAAACCACGCGGGGCTCGATGGCCCCGCGCGATGGCGGGTTCCTTAGAGGCGCAGGCTTGCGGTGTCAACGCTCATCGGCCGCGCGAGCGGTGGAGGACGGCGCATCCCGACTCCCGCCCGCCGCAGGAAACCGATAAGATTGTCCGCATGTTGGACCGGACCGGCACGGACGAGACGGCGGGGCAGGGCGGCGCCCTGCGCGAGGCGCTGCGCCGCGCGCGGGCGGAGGCCGCCGAGCAGACCGACGTCGTGGTCGGCCTGCGCCACGCCGAGATCGCGCGCCTCGCGCTGCTGCGCGAGGAGCTGGAGCCCGTCTTCGCCCAGACGCCGCGGGAGGTCGACATCTTCGACCTCGGCCTCGTGCCGGGCGACAGGCCGCGCCTGTTCGTCGACATGGTCGCCTTCGTCGAGATGGCCCGCGACAAGCGAACCTATCGCTTCATGCGCGACGGCCGCTATGGTCGCTCCACGATCGCCGAGAGCGACCGGGTCGATCCGATCGTCGAGGCGGTCACCGCCTATGTCGCGCGCCGGCTGATCGAACGCGAGCGGCTGCTCGCCGACGACGACCGGCTCGCGGGCCTGGCGTCGCTTACGGCTGAGCGCGGCGCGCCGCGAACCGAGGCGCCGGCCGCCGCGCCGGCGCAGACGATCGCGACGCCGGTCTCTGAAGTCGAGACGCGTCGCAGCACAGGATGGGGTCGCGTGCTGAAGCTTTTCGGCGCCTTCGTGATCGGCGCCGCCATCGGCGGCCTGGTGGTGGTCGCCGTCATCACGGCGGTGGCGAAGGGGATTATTCCGCTCTGAGCCTCCGGCTCACGCTAGCCGAAAACGGTCCGTCTCGGCGATCTCGCCCTCTCGCGTAAAACCGCGCGTGACCCCCTCGCAGACCCACGCGCCCGGCTCTCCCGCGACATGGTAGAGGTTGTAGGCGGCGAGCGGCTCATGGCTGAGCAGGCCGGTCGAGCAGGAGGGAACCGCCACCACCGGCGTCGGCCTCTCCGGCCCCGCGATCTCCGCGCGCGCCGGCTCGTGGTTGTGGCCGTGCAGGACGAGCTCGGCGCCCTCGCGCGCGATGATCTCCCGTAGCGCCGCCGCGTCGCGCAGGCGCCTCAGCCAGGGCGTGCCGTCCTCGGCGACCGGATGGTGCACCATGACGATTCGGAACAGCCCCTCGTCCTTCAGGCTACGAAGCAGCGGCCCGAGCGCGTCGCGCTGGATCGCGCCGACCTCGCCGGTCGCGGCGAGCGGATAGGTCGCCACCGCCGACGACAGGCCGATCAACGCGACGAGCCCGTGCCGGCGCACGTAAGGGAAGCCGACCCGGCCGTCGTCTCCGGACATATGGGCGCCCCAGACCCGCGCCGGCGCGCCGGAGACCTTGCGGACATAGGCGTCGTGATTGCCGGGGATGGCCGCGACCTTTTCAGGCGGACCGAGGCGGCCGAGGAACAGCGCGGCCGGCAGGAACTCGCCCTCGAGGCCGAGATTGGTGAGGTCGCCCGTCACCGCCACCGCGTCCGGCGCCTCGTCGACGATGTCGGCGACGATCATGTCGAGCACCTTCATGTCGTGCCAGCGCCGGCGCCGGCGCATGTAGTTGATCGCGCCGAGCCCGCGCTTCGACAAAAGGTCGAGCGCGCTGAACGAGGGCAGCGGGCCAAGATGCGGATCGGACAGATGGGCGACGACGGTCATCGAGCGGTTTTATAGGGGCTTCCGCCTGAATCGCCCATGACTGCGTCGTTGGCGCCTGCAAAAATGAAAACGCCGGCGCGCGGGAGCCGCGGCCGGCGTTTCGGGAGAAAGCGCTCCGTCCTTTGCGGGACGGACCTCAGTCGCGCGAGAAGGTCAGGAGCGCGGCGATCGCGGCTCCGGACGGCGCATGGCGCGCGCTCGCATTGCTGAGGGCCGCCAGGCGCGCCAAGGCGCCGGAGCGGAGCGAAAACAGCCAGAACATGATGGTCCTCGAAATGAGCGGAGGCCGCGCCCGCGCCGGGCGCTCGGCCTGTCCGCCAGTCAGATGTGGCGATCCGCGCCGCGGCGGTCGAGCCTGTCGAAAGCCCGGCCGCTATGCGAATTCGCTCGGCGTCTCTACCACAGAGGCGAGGTTTCCGGGAGGCCCGTCGCTATGGCGAGGTTAAGGACGCGGCTGTTCCGCGCTGCGCGCGCCCGCTGGACGCGCGTGGCCAAGGGCATGACGCTGGGCGTCCGGGCGCTCGCGCTGGACGATGAGGGGCGGGTGCTTCTGGTCCGCCACGCCTATACGAGCGGCTGGCATTTCCCCGGCGGCGGCGTCGAGATCGGCGAAACGGCCGAGGCGGCGGCGGTCCGCGAGCTTTTTGAGGAGACCGGCGTCGTGGCGGAAGCGCGGCCGAGTCTGCTCGGCGTCTATTTCAACGTCGCCTTCGGCGGGCGCGACCACGTCGCGGTGTTCCGGTTCGAGCGCTTCTCGAAGGGGCCGCAGCCGCGGCCGAACAGCGAGATCGCCGAGATCGGCTGGTTCGCGCCGGACGCTCTGCCCGACGGCGCGACGCCGGCGACGAGGCGCCGCCTAGCAGAGGTTTTCCAGGGGATGGAGGCTGACGGGCGATGGTAGCGCCGAACTACCCGACAGCCTCCCGCCCATGCGGAGCATCGAGGTCGAGCTCCGGGCCGAGCGGCACGACGCGGGTCGGATTGATCATGTGGTGCGACCAGTAATAGTGCGTCTTGATGTGCTGGAAATTCACCGTCTCGCGGAACTGCGGCCGCTGATAGAGATCGCGCAGATATCCCGACAGCTGCGGATAATCGGCGATGCGCCGCCGGTTGCACTTGAAGTGGCCGACATAGACGGCGTCGAAACGCACCAGGGTGGTGAACAGCTGGACGTCCGCCTCGGTCAGGCCTGAGCCCATCAGGAACCGGCGGTCGGCGAGGCGCGCGTCGAGGGCGTCGAGTTCCTCGAACAATGCGAGAAAGGCCTCCTCATAGGCCTCCTGTGTCGTCGCGAAGCCGGCGCGGTAGACGCCGTTGTTGACGCGCTCGTAGACGCGGGCGTTCACCGCGTCGATCTCGGCGCGCAGCGGCGCCGGATAGAAGTCGTCGGCGCTTCCGGTCAGCCCGTCGAAGGCCGAGTTGAACATGCGGATGATCTCGGCGGATTCGTTGGAGACGATCATCGCGCGCGCCTTGTCCCAAAGCGCCGGCACGGTCACCCGCGTCGTCGCCTGCGGTTCGGCCTTCAGATAGACTTCGTAGAGCCGCTTCGCGCCGTTGACGTGGTCGGGCGTGGCGCCCGGGAAATCGCCGAACACCCAGCCTTCCTCGCCCATGCGCGGGTCGACCACGATGACCTCGATCAGGTCCTCGAGCCGCTTCAGCTTGCGGAAGACGAGCGTGCGGTGCGCCCAGGGGCAGGCGAGCGAGACATAGAGGCAGTAGCGCCCGGCCTCGGCCTTGAAGCCGCCTTGGCCGGAGGGGCCGGGCGCGCCGTCCACCGTCACCCAGTTGCGGAACTGCGAGGCCTGCCGCTCGAAGCGTCCGCCGGACTTCGACGTGTCGTACCACTTGTCCTGCCAGCGGCCCTCGACGAGCAGTCCCATGACGTTCTCCATCGCTCGATCGCCATGCCCGGACTTGATCCCGGCATCCATCGGTTTGAGCGTTCGATGGATCGCCGGGTCAAGCCCGGCGATGACGGAGACCGTGTGCGTCCACGCACGGCAAGGCGTTCGAGTTCATCGCCCGCTGGCGCGCGGCCTCGCTGCGTGATATGCGCCGCGCCGTCATGACGTACGATGCGCCAAACCTTCTCCGACGACGCCCCGCGCGGCGCGCTTTCGCGCCGAACGGCTGATCCGTCGCGCCTGGCGCGCGGGGGCCGGCCCTTCTCTTCCGTCCCTTCGACCGCCGGCGCGTTCCATGACCTCCCTTCCGCTCGCCATCCTCCACGAACAACCCGACGACGCGCCCGCGATCGAGCGGCTGCAGGAGCGCGCCTTCGGCCCTGGCCGTTACGCCCGCACCGCCTACCGGCTGCGCGAGGGCGTGCCGCCGGTCGCGGAGCTCTCCTTCGTCGCGCGGGTCGGGACTTTTCTGGTCGGCTCGAACCGGATGTCGCCGATCGAGATCGGCCAAGCGCCCGCGCTGCTGCTCGGGCCGCTGGTGGTCGACCCGGCCTTCCGCAGCCGCGGCATCGGCGAGGCGCTGCTCAACGCCTCGCTCGAGGCCGCAAGCAGCGGCGGCCATGGCCTGGTGATGCTGGTCGGCGACGAGCCCTATTACTCGCGCGTCGGTTTCGCCCGGATTCCGGAAGGGCGCGTGGCTTTGCCGGGGCCCGTGGATCCGAACCGGCTGCTATGGCGCTCGCTCGTCGCCGGCGCGCAGGCCGCGGCCGAGGGCCCGGCCCGGCGCGCCTGGCTTTGACGATCCCCTACTTGCCGAGCGCGGCTGCATCCGGGACGACCACCGCGAACAGGTCCGCGAGGTTCGACAGCGCGCCGTCATGGACCTCCTGCGCCGAGCGGGCCGGTTTGCCCACGGCTCCGGGAAGGGGACGGCTCGCGGTCGCGTTCTCGACGATCGTGATGCCGTAGCCGAGATCGACCGCGGCGCGCGCGGTGGAGTCGACGCACATATGCGTCATGAAGCCGGTCAGGATCAGGTTTCTGCGGCCGAGCTTCTCGAGCGTCGGCTTCAGCTCCGGATTGGTGAAGCCGTTGGGCAGCTCCTTCTTGAACACCGGCTCGCCTTCCTTGGGCGCGGCCTGAGGAGCGATCTCGGCGCCCTCGGTGCCTTCGACGAAGACGCCGGCCGGTGCGCGATGGGCGAGGTGGACGATCGGCGTCCCGGCGGCGCGAGCCTCGGCGAGAAGATCGGCGATCGCGCCGAGCGCAGGCCCGACGCCCGGAAGCGCGATCGGGCCCGAGACATATTCATTCTGGGCGTCGATCACGACGAGAACGGCGTCCTTCAGCGAGGCAGGCTGGGGATTTGCGCCGGCGAGTTCGAGCAGGGTCTTCGGATCGTCGGACATTGCGCGTCTCCTTTTTCGGTTGTCTTCGCGCGATCGGGCCGGAGCATCGCCGAAAGACGGCGCGCCCGGAAGGGCGGGCTCGGCGGCGCGGCCTCGGACTTTCTGGCGCCCCCTTGGCGGCGGCGCTCGCCCTTGACCTGTCCTTAACCGTGTCAGTGGCATTTTACCGATCATGAGGACCAGGGTTGCGTACGGCCTCTTGTTGGGTTGCCTTGCGGCGACGCTCTCGGGCTGCGGCTTCGTACAGAAGCCGCAGCGCGAGGCGTGGCGCGGCCAGGTCGAGCTCGCCTGCCTGAAGTCCAGGCAGATCGTCCCGACTTCCTTCACCCGGCCGATCAAGGAGATCGACGGGCCGGGGACCTGCGGACTCGACCATCCTTTCGAGGTCTCGGCCTTCTCGGACGGCGCCGTCTACGTCTCGCCGAAGGCGCGGCTCGGCTGTCCCATGGCGGCGGCGATGAACCGGTGGATGGACGCCGTGGTCCAGCCGGCCGCGGCGGCGCGCTTCGGCGTGCGCGTGGCCGAGATCAAGAACATGGCCTCCTATGGCTGCCGCACGCGCAACAACCAGCGCGGCGCCAGAATGTCGGAGCACTCCTACGGCAACGGCCTCGACATCGGCGGTTTCATCCTCACCGATGGCCGCGAGGTCTCGGTGCTGAACGACTGGCGGCGCGGCTCGCCGGAGGCGCAGGCCTTCCTTCGCGAGGTCCATGCCGGCGCCTGCGGCATGTTCAAGACCGTGCTCGGGCCGGGCGCCGACCGCTTCCACGAGAACCACCTGCATCTCGACCTCGCTCGTCACGGCCGCAGCGGCAGCGCTTACTGTCGTCCGAAGCCCGTTCAGCCGGAGCCGGCGATGGTCCAGGCGCCGTCGCCGGGCGACAGCGGAGGATATGGCGGCCCGCAGGGCGCCTATCGCCCGGCGGCCTATCCGCAGCCGGAGGGTCACGGCTACGGCGCGCAGGAGCGCGGATACGTATCGCAGGATCGTGGCTACGCGGCCGGCCGTTCGAGCGAGGACGCCTATCCGACGTCCGAGGAAGGCTACCCTGTCGAGGATGGCGAGGAGCCCGCGCTCAGCTACGCTCCGAAGCAGAAATTGCCGGACGTGTTCGGCTCGATCGTCAAGGAATGGCCCAACCCCGACGAGGACTATGCGGGGCTGGAGGGCGACGAGTAGGATCATCCGATCGCCGAGTTTGACAATCCCGGCGTCTCTGACAGCCTCGATTTCATCAGGAGGCTGAGATGGCCACACGCAACGTACAAATCGCATCGGACCTAGCCGTCCTGATCGATAGCGCCGTCGATAGCGGCGAATACGCCTCCGCTGAAGAGGTTGTTCGGGAAGCTGTGCTCGAATTCGGTCGTCAACGCATGTCAGACGAGCAGAAGCTGGCGGCGCTCAGGGCTGCGATCGACGAAGGCATCGCCGACGTCGAGGCGGGGCGAATTTACGAGGGAACCGTCGAAGACATCCTACAGGATGTGCTACGCCGCGCGCGTGGATGAAGATCGTATACTCGGAAGGAGCTCGCAGAGACATCGCTGCGATCCTTCTGAAGAGCGCTCAACTGTTTGGAGAAAATCAAGCGGCCTCATATGCGCAGCTTCTGCAGAAAACGATCGACCTGATCGCGGATCAGCCGGATCGCCCGTCTTCTCGCGATCTTTCGCATTTCCATCCAGAACTGCGCGCGCTTCGTATGGGGATCGCGACCGGGAGGCTTCGGAGCGCCTCGCATCAAGTGCTGTACAGATCGGCGCCGATGGCGCGGGGAAAACCCTGCGTTGAGATCGTCCGAGTCCTGCATCAATCCATGGACATCGCCGCCCATGTCGCGCTCGGCTTGCGGGGGCTCGATTGATCCGGCCTTAACGGCTCACCCCGCCGCGATCTTCGGCTTCGCGCCGTAGAGGTGCTCTTCGGCCGGGAAGCGCCTTGCGCGCACGTCCTCCGCGTAGGCCGCGGCGGCCGCCTTCACCGTCGCGCCGACGTCGGCGTAGCGCCGCACGAATTTCGGCACGTGGCCGAGGGTCATGCCCATCATGTCGTCGGTGACGAGGATCTGGCCGTCGCACTCCGCCGAGGCCCCGATGCCGATGGTCGGCACCCGGATCGTCGAGGTGATGCGGGCGGCGAGCGGCGCCACCACGCCCTCCACCACCACCGCGAAGGCGCCGGCGTCGGCGACGGCGCGGGCGTCCGCGAGAATCGACTCGGCCTCCGCCGCCTCGCGGCCGCGCGCGGCGTAGCCGCCGAGCGCGTTCACCGACTGCGGCTGCAGCCCGATATGGGCGAGCACGGGAATGCCGCGCTGGGTGAGGAAGTTGATCGTCTCGCCCATCACCGCGCCGCCCTCGAGCTTGATCGCGTCGCAGCCAGTCTCGGCGAGGATTTTCGCGGCGTTGGCGAAAGCCTGCGCCGGGCTTTCCTGGTAGGAGCCGAAGGGCAGGTCGACCACGACGAGCGCGTGCTTCGATCCGCGCACGACGGCCGCGCCATGGGCGATCATCATGTCGAGCGTCACCGGAATGGTCGACTCCATCCCGTAGACGACCATGCCGAGGCTGTCGCCGACGAGCAGCAGGTCGCAGGCCTCGTCGAGCGCCTGCGCGACCGGGGTTGTATAGGCGGTCAGGCAGACCAGCGGGTCCTTGCCCTTGGCGTTGCGGATGGCCGCGACGGTCACAGGCTTCTTGGCGCCCGATCCTTCGACAGGCGCCGGTTGATGCACGCTCATGAGCTCGGGGTCTCCTCGGGGCGTCCCCAGCCGCCGCCTGTCGGCGTTTCTATGACGACGGCGTCGCCGGCGTCGACCGAGATTTGGTCACAGCCTTCAAGTTGCGCCAGCCCGCCATTCGTCCGGCGCACGAAATTCCTGCCGGTCTCGCCGTCCGCGCCGCCCTCCATGCCGAAGGGCGCGACGCGCCGGTGGCCGGAGAGGATCGCGCAGTCCATCGGCTCCAGGAAGCGGATGACGCGCCGCACGCCGTCGCCCGCCGACCATTTTCCGCGGCCGCCGGAGCCCTTCCGGACCGAGAACTCCTCCAGGACGACAGGGTATCGCTGTTCGAGGATCTCGGGGTCGGTGAGGCGCGAATTGGTCATGTGGACATGGACGGCGTCGGTTCCGTCGAAGCCCGGCCCGGCGGGCGAGCCTGAGCAGATCGTCTCGTAATACTGCCGCCTGTCGTCGCCGAAGGTCAGGTTGTTCATCGTGCCCTGCGCCGCCGCCATCGCCTTCAGCGCGCCGAACAGCGTGTCGACGACCGCCTGGCTGGTCTCGACATTGCCGGCGACGACCGCCGCCGGATGCTTCGGCGACAGCATCGAGCCCTCCGGCACGACGATCTCGATCGGCCGGAGGCACCCGGCGTTCATCGGGATGTCGTCGTCCACCATGACGCGGAAGGCGTACAGAACCGCCGCGCGCGTCACCGGCTCGGGCGCGTTGAAGTTGCTCGGCTGCTGCTCGCTCGTGCCGGTGAAGTCGACCTTGGCCCGCCGCGCAGCCTTGTCGACCGTGATCTTCACGCGGATCGCCGCGCCCTGGTCCATCTCGTAGGAGAACTCGGCGTCGTCGAGCTTCTCGATGACGCGCGCGACGCTCTCGGCGGCGTTGTCCTGGACATGGCCCATATAGGCCTCGACGACGTCGAGCCCGAACGACGCGATCATCTTGTTGAGCTCGGCGACGCCCTTGGCGTTCGCGGCGACCTGCGCCTTCAGATCCGCGACGTTCTGGTCCGGGTTTCGCGCCGGATATCGCGCCGAGCCGAGGATCCCGCGGATCTCTCTTTCCAGAAAACGCCCGTCCTCGACCAGCGGCGTGACGTCGATCGTCACCCCTTCCTCCTCGATCGTCGTGGCGCGCGGCGACATGGAGCCGGGCGCGATCCCGCCGATGTCGGCGTGATGGCCGCGGCTCGCGACGAGGAACAGCAAGTTCTCGTCCGCCTCGTCGAACACCGGCGTCACCACGGTGATGTCGGGCAGGTGCGTTCCGCCGTCATAGGGCGCGTTGAGCACATAGACCGAGCGCGGCCTGAGCTTTCCGCCCGCGCGCTTCAGCACCGCCTCGACCGAACGGTCCATCGAGCCGAGATGGACGGGCATGTGCGGCGCGTTCGCGACCAGCGCGCCGTCGGGGGCGAAGATCGCGCAGGAGAAGTCGAGCCGCTCCTTGATGTTCACGGAGGAGGCGGTGTTCTGAAGCACGAGCCCCATCTGCTCGGCGATCGACATGAAGAGGTTGTTGAAGATCTCGAGCATCACCGGATCGGCTTCCGCGCCGACGGCGCGTCTCTCCTCGCGCGGCCTGGCGCGGGTCAGCACGAGATGGTCGCGCGGCGTCACCGTCGCGCGCCAGCCGTCCTCGACCACGACGGTCTGGTTCGGCTCGACGATCAGCGCGGGGCCGTCGACGACGTGCCCGACGCCGAGCTTTTCGCGGCGATAGACGGCGGCGTCGCTCGCCACGCCGTTGGAAAAGACCTTTGTGGTCAGTTCCGGGTCGGGGAGGGGATCCGCGGCGTCCTCGCGCTCCGGCTCGTCCAGATCGGAGCCGCCGCCGAAGCACTCCACCTCGATCGCCTCGACGATCAGCCCGCGCGCCTCGTCGATGAAGCCGAAGCGGGACTTGTGGAGATCGGCGAAGTCGGCGGCGATACGGCCGAGGTCCACGCCATGATGGGTGTGGTCGGACGTCGTGTAAGGCGCGACGCCTCCGTTCCCCTCCCCCTTGCGGGGAGGGGTTAGGGG
>JADBEO010000003.1 GCA_031316315.1 Chelatococcus sambhunathii | reverse complement strand
GCGCGAGCTTCCTCGGATCGGTGCGGCGGATCTCGCCCAGCCACTCGACCGCGAGGCGCATCGCCTCGTCCCACTCGATCTCCTTGAACTCGCCCGATCCGCGCTCGCCAGTGCGCAGCAACGGCTTGCGCAGCTTCGCTGGCGAGTACTGCTGCATGATGCCGGCCGAACCCTTGCCGCACAGCACCCCCCGGTTCACCGGATGGTCCTTGTTGCCCTCGATGTAGCGGATCTTGCCGTCCTTCAGATGGACTTTGATCCCGCACCGGCAGGCGCACATGTAGCAGGTCGTGTACTTCACCTCGTCGCCGAGCGACGGAGAGGTCTCCACGACTTCCGGGGGGCCAGCGAGCGCCTCGAGAAGGTCCCGTCGTATCGGCGCGGCGGTTCCCTTGAGACGCGCGTCGAAGCTGGACCGGCGAAAGATCCGGCTTGCATGTCCGAGAGCGTCGGCGATAAGCGCCATCTAACGCGACCCCAAGTCAAAGGCCCATCGGCCGAATGAAACAATTCAAAACTATCGACTCAGCCGCCCGCCTCCCAACGCATAATATCGATTAGAATGATCGTCTCCGCGAATTGATCCGCCGTTACCTGTCGCAGGCGCCTTGTCGTAAAAGCGCAGCTTCCCGTTTCGCGGACGTCGCGAGTATTGATAGTACCTATACATACGACAATGAACCAGGAACTCTGGCATGGCCGAGTTCCGTCGTGACGGAATGTGCCGGCGCTTTCGTTTCGCCTCTTATTAGAGGCGGCTTCGGCCCCGAACGGAAATAAACGTTGCCAATAGTCGAACAGAGACGATCAAACGCTTTTCGCTCGACGACGACGGGCTGCGACGAAGGCCGCGAACGCCAATGCGAGCGCGGGACCTGCGACAAGGTTCGCCGCGATCACTCTGGAGCGCATGACCTCCACTGCTTGGCGCTCTCGCTGGTCGACGGCCCTTACTGTCATCCGGTCCGGGGCCAAAGCGTCCCTCAACTGCTGCACCCGGGTCTGGACGTCTGCAGGCAGCTGCGAAAGATCCACGACATTGGCCGCAGCTGGAAGCGCCGCGATCCGTTTCTCGATCTCGGCGATACGGGCCATTGCGGCCGCGCGGGCGGCCCGATCCTCTTCAGGCAGGCTTCGGGCGATTTCAGCGACCCGGACCAACGGGTGGCGCGCCACGGTGCGCGACCTGATCTTTATGAGGTCCCCTCCGCCTGCGGCGCGTTCCACCATGTTCAGGAACAGGGCAACGTTGTCGTTCCGCGGACGCCGGGGAGCTTGCGGATCAGTCTGCTCCTCATAGGCGAAGGGATCGAGGATCCAGTCCACGTCGCCGATGGCGAACACCGCGGAAGAGGATGCGCTTCGCTCGAGATGCTTCGTCGCGGGGGCTTCCGGATGTCCCGAAAACGCGCTCGAGAATGGGCCCTCGACTTCAGCCGCGACGACGCGCGCTCCGCCGCCGGGCCTGAAGCCGTCGGCGGCGGTCGCGGGCGTCTGGCTCTCGAGCTCTCGTCCTGGCGCCGCCCCTGCGTTCTCGGTGGTCCTGATCAAGGCCGACGCGTCGGGCGCGCTGAACGCGCCGGGCTCGATCAGGAGCAGGTCTCTGAGGCCGGCCGTCACGGCGTGGGTGCGCGAGATCTGGTTTTCGCCGAACCGCATCCAGTAGGGAAACGCGCCGATCCTCTGCGCGGCGTCGGCGACGGGAATCGCCAGGGCCATGTCCCCCACCACCTGATCGCCGAGATAGTTGACGCCATAGCGCGCCAGCAGGTCCGAGATGTCATCGACGTCCGCCGAGGGATAGGGCGTCGCCTTCTCGGACGACGGGCTCAGCCTCAGTCGCGGATCGATCATGACGATCAGCCCGGCGCCCCGCATCACGGCCTGATCGATCGAATAGAGCATTTCGCGTTTCAGGAAGGTCGCGCCCATGACGATGACGGCGTCGAGGCCATCCGGCAGCCTGTCCGAGAAGGCAGGAATGATCGCGACATCGTAGCCGCGACGAAGCTCGCCGATCGCGTTGAAGCCTCCCTCCGTCGCGCTCGCGTCCGACGACGGGATGAGCGGGGTCACGACGCCCACGCGAGGCGTTCTGCTGCGGACGAGGCCCGCGAGATTGGTCGCGACGTCGTATTCGAGCAGTCCCTCACGGCGCTGGTCGAAATACGGGATCGTCGAGCTTCGATCTCCCGACGTGAACGAGGCGCCGAAGAACAGGGCGTCTCCCGAACTGAGCGGCATGCGCCGCACGCCCGCTCGCACGGCTGGCGCCTCGCCTTCGCTCCCGGGGATGGCGTCATGCTCTTCGAAGACAAGCCTGCCGCCCGAGCGGCCGGCGATGAGTCTCAACAGTTCGGCGACCTGCGCGGCGTGAGCCCGAACCGACTGCGGAACGCCCGGCAGACTGCGGCTCCAGTACAGGTCGACGCGCGCGCCCTTCGGCAAGCCCGCCGCTATCTCCAGCGTGCTCGGCGACAGAGTGAACTTCCGGGACGCCGTCAGGTCCACGGCGTCCGAAGGCGCGCCCGCCACCGCCGCGGAGATTGCGGCTGCGCCCAGAGCCGCTCCCACGGAAAGCCGAACGGCCGCTCGCAAACCCGGCGTTCTGCGGGGCTGCAGAGCGCCCCTCGTCCCGAGCAGAGCAAGCGCGATGACGCCCGCGAAGAACAGCAGCGCCTTGAGTTCGAACCGGCCCGCCGCCACCCGCTCCATCCAGAACTTCGGCGATGCGGACTCCAGACCGTCGAACAGCTGCGAAACCGAGGCGTTGGGCGCGATCCGTCCCAGTCCGTCCCAGCCCGTCATCATGAGCGCGAACAAAATCGCCAGCGCGATGGTGAAGGCGCCGGTCTCGCTGCGGGCGACAGCCGATGCGAACAGCCCGACGGCGTAGAAGGAGACAAGCAGGAACGCCGCCCCGACGTAGCCCGACGCCATCGCGCCGATGTCCGGCGCTCCCAGCCACAGGATCGTCGCAGCCAGCGGAGCGGTGAAGGCCAGCGTGATCAGCAGGACCACCGAACCCGCAAGCCACCCGCCGACCGCGATCGCTCCGGGCGGGAGCGGCAATGTGAGCAGCAGCTCTCGCTCCCGGTCGAGAGAGCGGTTCGTGAACGCCTTCATCGCAAGCGCCGGAATGAAGACCAGCGCGATCCAGGGCAGGAAGCCGAGCATGGGATCGAGCGACGCATCATCCGCGGCGAAAAAATCCCCGATAAGAAACGTCGCCGTCGACAGCGCGATCAGAAACGCGAGCTGAAAGACCAGAGTGAGCCTCGAATGCGCAAGCAGCCTCAACTGGTGACGGAAAACCGCTCCGACAGCCGCAGGCCAGCTTGGTCCAAGGGGAGACGTCACCTGATCATCCCGAACCCGCATAGGCTTGATAGGCGTGCGTGAGCCGTCCCCGGTCGTCGAGCAACTCGGTGACCGGCTTGTCCGCGGAGATTCGTCCCTCGCGGAACACGATGGCCCGGTCGCAAAGGGTCTCCGCCTCCTCGAGGATGTGGGTCGAGATCAGCACGGCCTTCGTACTCGAGGCGTCCCGGATCAGCGTCCTCAGACGCTGCTTCTGACCTGGGTCGAGGGCCGTGGTCGGTTCGTCCAGAACGAGGATGGGCGGGTCGTGCAGAAACGCCTGTCCGATCCAGGCGCGCTGGCGCCAGCCCTGGCTCAGCGAACCCAGAGTCTCGCCGTAGACCGCCGCCAGGTCGCCCGCGTGAACCCCGCGCTCGAG
This sequence comes from Chelatococcus sambhunathii, assembly GCA_031316315.1. Lineage (GTDB taxonomy): Bacteria > Pseudomonadota > Alphaproteobacteria > Rhizobiales > Methylopilaceae > Methylopila. Next base: position 136,061 of record JADBEO010000003.1, on the reverse strand, counting down.
CGCGACGCGTCGCGCCGAGCCGCGCAAGCCCCGGGCTTCGGCAGCGAACGTCAGGAATTCGCGCACGGTGAGCTCAGGAAAGCCTGTCGCCGACTCGGGCAGATACCCGATGACGGCCTGCGCCAGCGCAGGTCCGTCTTCAATCCGGAGGCCGGCGATCCGGACCGTTCCGGAGTCAGGTCTCAGATAGCCCACGAGCATCCGCATGGTGGTGGACTTGCCCGCGCCATTGGCGCCGAGCAGGCCGACGATCTCCCCTGCGGACGCAGCGAACGACACGTCGTCGACAGCCGCCTTTCCGCCGAAGCGCTTCGCGAGATTGTCTACCTCGACCAGCAAGCCGTCGCACCACGTTCGGACGAGATCATCATCGACCAGAGACGAATCCGGCGGCGATCATCAGCAACATGCTGACCCCGGTCAAAGCATAGCCCGTTCTGGACAGTTTCAGGATCGCTCCCTCGCCGAGCTTTTCTCGAACGGCCCGAAAGCTCGCTGCGGTCACGAGGACGCCCCCCGCGACCGCAGTTGCGATGATGGCTTCTCGCGTGAGAAGCCGCTCGAGCAGCATGATCATCGGGCCGGAAGCTATGGCCGCGCCTCCGCCCCTCCCGCATGGCGGGCCCCGACGTTGATAGTGCCTCCGAAGCTCTTCATCGCCTCGTCGTGCAGGATCTCGAGCGCCTGACGCTTGATCTCGAACACCTCGGGCGAATTCATCATATGGAACTGGCGCGGCCGGGGCAGGGGGATCTCGATGATGGCCCGCACCTGCGCCGGGCGGTTGGAGAGGATCACGAGCCGATCCGCGAGGAAGATGGCCTCCTCGATCTCCGACGTGACGAAGAGGTTCGTCCGGCGGTTCTCCTCGAACAGGCGAAGGAAAAACTCCTGCATCAGCGGGCGCGACATCGCGTCGAGCCCTCGGAACGGCTCGTCCATGATGAGAAGAAGCGGCTTGTTGATCAGGGCGCGGGCGAGCTCGGCGCGCCGCTGCATGCCGCCCGAGAGCTGGGACGGGAACTTCTTCTTGAAATCGCCGAGGCCCACCTTCTCGAGAAGCCGGTGCGCCTCGCGGTCGACGTCCGCGCGGGCTCCTTCGCCGCGAAGCCTCGGCCCGAAGACGACGTTGTCGAACGTCGTCTGCCACGGCATCAAAGCCGTCTCCTGGAAGACCACCATGCGGTCTTTGCCGGGACCGGTGATCCTCTGACCATTGAGAAGGATCTCTCCCGACTCCGGCGCGTCATAGCCGGCGACGAGATTGACGATGGTCGACTTTCCGCAGCCTGACGGCCCGACGATGCACGTCAGGTCGCCGGGCTTGATCTCGAAGGTGAGGTTCTGAACGACCTCTTCTCGCGCCCATTCCTCGCCAAAGCCGCGAGAAACGTTCTTGAGCTCGATACGGCTCTTGCCGGCCGCATGATCCACCGCAACCGGGACCGCGCTCATCGTCATTGTTCCTGCTCCTGCCTCGAGGGATCGATCAGAACGCGCGCTGCCAGGGCATGGCGCGCTCGCCGAGCCAGCGGATCAGGGCGCTCGACAGATAGCCCGCGATCCCGATCGAGATCATTCCGACGATGATGTGCTCCATGGAGCCGCCCATGTAGGAGCTCCAGATGAAGAACCCGAGGCCGCCGCCGGCCTGGCTGCCGCCGCCCGACACCATCTCGGCGGCGAGAACCACGTTCCAGGTAATGCCCATGCCGACCGCCGCGCCGGTGAAGATGGAGGGCAGCGTCCCAGGCAGAATGATGCGCGAGAACAGGTGCCACTGGGTGGCGCCCATCGACTGCGCCGCCCGGAGATAGCGCACGTCGATCGTGCGCGCGCCGCCGAGCACGTTGATCACGATCGTGAAGAACGCGCCGAGGAAGGTCACAAAGATGATCGACATCTCGTTGGTCGGCCAGAAGATCAGCGACGCCGGAACCCAGGCGAGAGGCGGAATCGGCCGCAGGATTTCGAACGGCGGAAAGAATACGTCCCTGAAGTACTTGTTGACCGCGAGCGCCAGCCCGAAGGGGATGCCGAGTATCATGGCGATGATGAAGCCGCCCAGAACCCGCTTGAAGCTTTCGACCCAGCTCCACCAATATCCGGGCTGAACGACGACTTCCAAGGCCGCGGCCGCGACAAGCGTCGGAGCCGGCAGCTTACCGAAGAACGGCACCGTGAAATCGGCGGCGGTCTTCAGGTAGGCGGCCGCTTCCCATAGGACGAGGAACACCAGGATCCCCGCCAGGCCACGCCAGAAGCCGAGGCTCGAGATCGCTCTTTCGAATTTCGACCGCCGGCGGAAAGTTCGGGAAGGCGGCGTCTGCGTTTGGTCAATTGTCACGGCGCTCATGTCTAATCCTGCAATGGCTTTGAAAAGGCGACCTGCCGAGATCAGTCCGGGCTAGGCCATCTCGCGCTCGCCGGCCTTGAAGGCCTTGAGGGCCTCCTCGTGCACGGCCTCGTCCGCCTCCTTGACCAGCAGACGAAAAGCCTCGGTCGTGAGCGTCGTGTAATCGCGCGGCCGCGGCAGGTTGACGTCGATGACTTTCTTGACGCGACAGGGCCGCGTGGTCATCACGTAGACTTTGTCTCCGAGGAAGATCGCCTCTTCGAGGTCGTGCGTGATGAAGTAGATCGTGACCTTGGTCCGGTCGTACATCTCAAGCAGCGCTTCATGCATGATCTGCTTGGTGAGCGCGTCCATGGCCCGGTACGGCTCGTCGAGGAGCAGAACCTTCGGGTCGTTGATGAGCGCCCGTACGATCTCGGCGCGCCGAGCCATGCCGGACGACACCTCCCCCGGATACTTGTCCACGACGGCTCCCAGGCCCGCCTCCTTCAGCGCGGTCCGGGCCCGCTCCATGCATTCGGCCTTGGGCCAGCGGCGCTGGACCATCGGTCCGTAGGCGACGTTCTCGGCGAGCGTCTTCCAGGGGAACAGCGCGCCGTTCTGGAACACGACGATCCGATCAGCGCTCTGAGTCGCGAGAGGCTGCCTGGGGCCGCAGAGCTGCACGCCGTCGAGGATGATCTCACCCTCGGTGATCGAGTGGAAACCCGCGATCGCGTTGAGGAGGGTCGTCTTTCCGCAGCCCGACGGTCCGACGATCATGCAGACTTCGCCAGGGGCGATGTCCATGGAGCAGTTGTCGACCGCCATCACCTGCGCGCCGTCAGGATCGTAGATCTTGGTGACGTTGCGGATGCTGATTGCGCCTTTGGCGGCGACGGCGCCAGGCGAGAAAACGTCAGGTCTCATGTGTGTGTCTCCTCACCGGCCCTGCATCGCGAGCGCTTTGACGTGCCACTGCATCAGGCGGTTGCCGACGAAGCGGACGATCGCCGACGAGAACCATCCGACGAAGCCGAGCGTGAGCATTCCGATCACCATCGGGACGGTGACGCTGTTCACGTACGAGGACAGGATCAGGTAGCCGAGGCCATAGTCGCCAGAAACCATCTCGGCCGCGACGAGCGAGAACCACGCGACGCCGATCGAGATCTGGAGACCTGTGAAAATGTAAGGCATCGCCCCGGGCACCACGACATTCCAGAAGACGTCGCGCTTGCGCGATCCGAGACAGCCGGCGGCGCGAAAATAGCTCTCGTCGATCGACTGGACGCCGAGCATCGTGTTCAGCGTGGTGGCGAAGAAAGACGCGAGCGTCGCCAAGAAGATCACGGGGGTCTCGTAACCCGCGAACATCAGGATCGCGAGCGGCACCCAGGCCATGATCGGGATCGGCCGCAGCGTCTCGAACAGCGGAAACGTGAAGTCCTTGACCTTCCGGGACCAGCCCATGAGCAGCCCGAGAGGCACGCCGAGAGCGGTCGCGAGCAGAAAGGCGATCACGATACGCCGGCAGCTCACCCAGATGTGCTGGTAGTAGTCAGGCGTGTAGATCGACGTCCCCTGCTGCGGAGTCGCCGACAGCCAGTCCGACAAGAGCGTGACGGGCCCGGGGATTTTCTCAAAACGAGGAAGCGACAGCCCCTCGCAAAGCAGCCAGTAGGCGAAGATCCAAAACGCGACGCCGAGCATCATCAAGTATGGCGTCGAGGAGCCCAAGCCCTTCTTCATGCGGTAGAGCAGCATGCCGAAGCCGGTCGGCTGACGGCGAGGCGCTGGCGAATGCCCGCCCGCATGCACGTCGTGCGCGATAGCGCTCATCAGTCGGTTCCCTGTGAAGACGTCGAGCTGGGCCGTCGCGGACGTGGTCGTCCGCGACGGCGACCGGTCAGTTCTTGAAGTCGGTCGCGGATTGAGCCTTGATCACGCCGATCGGGCTCGTCAGGCCCCGCTCGGCCATGATCTGCTTGGCGATCGAGTCGTCGACGCCGTCGGCGCGGATCTTGGGCTCGGCCGCCGGCTTGGCCGGCATCGTGTTCAGGAACTGCGTCGCTCCATCGAGCAACTTGCGGACACGATCGGTGACGACGAAGTCGAACTCGAGCTTGGTCGAGCCGACGTCCTTCTCGTTCATGGCGCCGTAGAGCGCGCTCCAGAGGATCTTGCGATCCATGCGCTCGGTCTGCGACTCCGCCAGCCGGGCGACCTCGTCGGCGTTCTTCATGTCGGCCATGAAGAGCTGAGAGTCGATTTCCGACTCGAGCCAGCCCTTCACGACGTCCGGCCGCTGCTTGATCAGGTCGTTCAGCATCAATAGGAACGCGCCGTCGTCCTGCTTGAAGTCCAGCCCGGTCGCGACGCGCCTGGCGATGCCCGTCATTTCGATCTTCGAGGCGGTGGGCTCCCACACGGTCGCCGCGTCGAGCTTTCCGGCGCGGAAATTCGTCGTGATGACTTCGACGTTCTGGTTCAGGTAGGAGGCCGGCTTCACGCCAAGGTGATCGAAGGCTTCGCGCGCGAACCGGTCAGCGCAGGCGCCCTGCGGCGCCGCGGTCTGCTTGCCCGCCATCCACTTCACGGCTTCCTCGCCCGACGCGAAGTTCGGTGCGTCGTTTTTCACCATGAAGATGTTGCACTGCTGCTGGGACAGGCCGATGGAGGCTACGATCCGGATGTCGGTGCCGCCACGGTCCCTCAGGTTCCGGAACGTGGCCGCGATGGACGGCATGTCGCCGGCGTAGCCGATGTGCTGCTTCTCGCCGGTCATCGCATTGACGATGACGGCGCCCTGCAGGCCGATCTGGAAGCTCGCAGTCGAGCCTTCCGGCAAGTGCTTTTTCCAGAAACCTTTGCCGTTGTTCACCACGCCCGACCAAGAGGCGGCGTAGTAGGGCTGATAGCCGACGACCAGGTCGACCTTCTCGCCCTGCTTTCCGAAGTTGACCTCGGCTTTAACAGTCGTCGGAATCGCCGACGCCGCCAAAATGCCTGCGGCCGCAAACGTTATAGCGCTCAAGCGGGCCATGTTCCCTCCCAGGAACTTATCGACCTCGCTCTGACGAATCCTGCCTCTACTGGGCGGCAGACGACGACGGGTCGCGTTTCTTAGGGGCAAAGTTCGAAGCTGCCCCGAGCGATCGCACGCCGCAAACGTCGTAGTGTAAAATTGTTCCTTCAAATGGAGCCATAGCGGCGCCCTATCGATACCGCCATGCGATTGACCGGGGTCACGGTCAGCTAGGGCGAGCGGGAGGCCCGGAGAAGGGCGCGGAAGCTATGCCGCTGTCTATCAAAATATAAAAACCTTTCATTTGGCCAATCGTAATCGAGGAGTGAACGTCGAGGGCAGCTCTTCGGGTCGGCGAAGGCCGCGCCCGTTCTGGGTGGCCCTTCTGGGCCCCGCGCACTGCAAAAACCACGAGGAAGCGCACATGCCCGCCAGGAACCATAAACAGTGGATGGCCGCCCCTAACCTCAAAGACGGGGAATGGATCGACAGCCGCGTCTATACGGATCAGGCGATCTTTGACGAAGAGCTCGAGAAAATCTTCAAGAACGCTTGGATTCCAGTGTGCCACGAGTCCGAGCTGCCGAAGGCCTACGACTTCCGCACCACCTCGATCGCGAACGAGCCCGTCATCGTGTGCCGCGGTCCGGACAACGAGGTTCGCGCCTTCCTGAACGTCTGTCCCCACCGCGGCATGCTCATCGAGCGCCGGCCGTCCGGCAGCTTCTATGAGGGCCAGCCCTCGGGAAATCCCAAGCGGATGACCTGCATGTTCCACGCCTGGCAGTTCGATATGAAGGGGAACTGCGTCTACATCAGCCGCGAAAAGGAAGGCTATCAGGACCGGCTCCCGAAGGAGAGCGTGGGCCTGCGGCGCCTGCGCTGCGAGGTGAAGTTCGGCGGCTTCGTCTGGGTCAACCTGAACGACAACCCGGTCGACCTCGAGGAGTGGGCGGGCAAGCCCTTCGAGTGCCTGCGCAAGACGCTCGACGCCGAGCCGATGGAAGTATTCCACTATCACAAGGCGATCGTGAACACGAACTACAAGCTGTGGCACGACACCAACTGCGAGTTCTATCACGACTTCATGCACTACCATAACCGCGTGACCGGCTTCAACGACGCGTACTTCGCCCGCAAGAACGAAGCCTTCGAGCACGGCCATATCGTCGTCGGCACTTTCGAGGTGAACTATGATCAGTACGAGGGCTTCGAGAGCCGCGCCGGCCTGTCGTTCCCGCACCTGCCGCCGAACCAGTGGTACATGATCGACCTGTTCCCCGGCATGAACTTCAACCTGCGCGGCTCGGCGTTGCGCTGCGACGTCGTCACGCCGCTCGGTCCCGACAAGGTGATGATCGAGTTTCGCGGCCTGGGGCTGAAGCGCGACACGCCGGAAGAGCGCCAGACCCGGATCAACCACCACAATTCGATCTGGGGGCCGTTCGGCCGCAACCTTCACGAAGATCTCATCGGCGTGCAGGGGCAGGGCACCACGATGCGGCCCGGCTCCGAGTCCCGCCGCGTTCTGCACGGTCGTCAAGAGAACCAGACGATCCACGACGAAAACGGGATGCGCCACTACTACGCCGAGTGGGGCAAGTGGATGAATCGGTTGCCCAGCAACCCGGAAGCTCCCTTCACGCAGGTCGCTGTCGCGGCTGAGTAACGGCGGACGACGTCGCGGCGGACGCCTTGAGTCCGCCGCGCCTTCCGCCTGGTCCGAGCCGGCCTCGAAAACGAGGCGGCTCCAGTACATCCACAAGAAAGAGCAAGACCGATGGACACGCAGGTCGAAATCTCGGCTCCGACAATGGGCGGGGGCCTCGACCCCAGCATTTCGCGCGACGTGGCGGACGCCGTCCGCGATACGATTTACCGGGCGACCATCCTGCTCGACTCGCAGGAGTGGAATAACTGGCTCGAACTCTGCGACGAGAGCTTTTCCTACGACATCAAGTCGTGGAGCCCCGAGATCAACTACGACATGACCTATCTGCATGCGTCGCGGAAGGACATGGAGGCGCTGATCAGGCTTCTGCCGAAGCACAACACCGACCATTCGCCCCTCACGCGCCACACGTCGGTCTACACAGTCGACGTCGGGGACAATGGCGAAACGGCGTCCGCGGTCAGCGGCTTCATCGTGTTCCAGCACCTGCTCGACGGTACGAACAGCCACATCGACTCCGGCGAGAGCCGCCTTTTCCTGGTCGGCAAATACCTCGACACGTTCAAGATCGTCGACGGTCGCGCGATGTTCACCAGCCGGATCGCGCGTCTGGAAAACCGTCGCCTAGACAAGGGTTCGCACTGGCCGATCTGAGCCGCGCTTCGTCGCCGCCGGCGCTCGGCGAGGCCCTGCCGGCCTCGCCGCTGGCCGCCGCATTTCGCTCAACGGTTTGAAGAGGCTCCTGGCCCAATGAGCTGGACCTATCTCTGCGACGCGTCCGAGGTCGCACCCAACACTTTGAAGCTCGTCGACGCCGAAGGCGTCCGCATCATCGTCGCCAACTACGGCTCAGGCTTCCGCGCGATGCCGCCGATCTGCCCCCATATGGAAGAGCCGCTCGATGAGTCCGGGGTCATCGCGAACTGCGTGCTGACCTGCACCAAGCACCTCTGGGCCTGGAACCTGGCCACGCTCGAGATGGACGGCGCGGAGACCGAGAAGCCGCTGAAGACCTATGAACTCAAGGAAGAGGACGGCCGGCTGCTCGCCCTCGTCGATCAGGAGCTGACCTACGACTTTGACGAGGAAGATGACGATGACGACGACTTCTTTGGCAAGGGCTGACGCGGCGGACATCGCTCTGGCCGATGCCGGCCATTGCGCCGTCACCGTCGAAACGCGCTCGGGAACGTTCGGCTTCGATTGCGCGACGGGCGAGACGCTCCTCTATGCCGGTCTCGCTCATGGTCTGACCTTGCCGCACGAATGCGCGACCGGGACCTGCGGCACCTGCCGTGCTCGCGTGATGTCCGGCGATGTCGAAGTCGCGTGGGAGGAGGCGCCCGGCGCCGCCAGGCTCAAGCGCGACAAGGGCGACATTCTGCTGTGTCAGACGAGAGCGCTCGGCGACTGCGTTCTGCGCGTGCCGTCCGATGTCGCCGAACGTCCCGCCAGGCATGAAATTCCCGCGCCGAGACTCGGCGTCGTCGGGAACGTCAAGCAGCTCACCTCGGACGTCGTGCATTTCGAGATCGCCCTGACTGAGCCGATGACCTTCGATGCGGGACAATTCGTGGTGATCGAGGCCCCAGAGCTCGAGGGCGGCCGGGCTTATTCCATGGTGAACTACGGCCGCGATCTCGACCGGCTGGAGCTCGTCGTCAAGCGGAAGCCCGGCGGTGGGTTCGGCGACTGGATCAACGGGCCGCTCGCCTCCGGCGCGAACGTCAAGGTCTTCGGGCCCCTCGGCCGGGCGACTTTCCATCCCGACGAGGGTCACGACCTGCTCATGATCGCAGGCGGATCTGGTATCGCCGGGATGATGTCGATCCTGTCCCGCGGGGTGAGGGACCGCTATTTCGAGAAGCGCAAGGCCAAGGTGTTCTTCGGAGTTCGTACTCTCGCAGACGGCTTCTATCTCGAGGATTTCGCTCGAGCCATTGAGGCTGGGGGCGGCAATGTCGAGGTCACCCTCGCTCTGTCGCATGAAGACGCCGGCCGCCTCGATCACCCCGAGTTTCCGACCGTGAAGCTCGCGCACGGCTTCGTGCACGAGGTCGCCGGCCAGGCGATGGCGGGGGGCTATGACAACGTCATGGCCTATATCGCCGGCCCACCGCCGATGGTGGACGGGGCGATCCGGTCGCTGATCATCGGAGGCGTCGGACGTTCGGCGATCCGCTACGACAAATTCGGCTGAACCCGCCGGTCGCTGCCCGCCGGAATGGAGATCGCGCGGATCGACGTCGTGGTGCGCCTGCGCCGTAAGCCGGCCGGCTGAGCTTTAGCCGAGCCGGATCGGCAGTCCTCACGCTTTCTTGGCAATCTTCTGGATGTGGCCTTGCACGACCGCCATTCGGGGTGGGCCTTGTTCAGGCGAGCTGCTTCACGCCCAGTCGGATAAGGATCAGCGCGCCGACCATGATCAGCACGATCGCGGCGATCCTCTCGAGGAGTTTTCGAGGCATCGCATGGGCGGCCTTCGCGCCGACCAGGGTTCCGACCGTCAGCCCGATTCCGAGCGCCAGTCCGCCGCTGATGTCCGGACTTCCGTAGCGGAAGTTGCCGAACGTCGCGAGGATCGCGATCGGGATCTGTGCGGCCTGGGATAGCCCGACCGCGGCAAGGGTGGGCAGCTGAAGCCAGATCAGGATCGGCACCAGGACGAGCGGGCCGCCTGTCCCCGTCACAGCCGACAGCGCTCCGGTCAGAACGCCAATGACGAGCAGGCGCTTCGGATCGAGCGTGGCCGAAGCGCCGCCCTGTCGGCCGCGCCGACTGAGCATCGCGTTGAGTCCCGAAAGGAGCGACAACGCCCCGACGCCCAGTTCGAGCGCACGCGGATCGACGAAGTTGATGGCCCAGGCGCCGGCCAACGCGCCGGGGCCTGCGCCAAGCGCGATCCAGCCGGCCAGGTCCCAGCGGATGGAGCGTGAGCGGGCGTAGATCGCCGTGCCCATAGCCCCCGTGAAGATGTACCCGATCATCGCCGAAGCGATCGCGTCCTGGATCGCAAACCCGAGCCCATAGACCAGCGCCGGGACGACGATCACCCCGCCTACGCCCACGCATCCGATCAGCGCGCCGGCGGCGAGGCCGATAAGCCCGATGACAATTGTGATACCCGCCATATGCCACGAAGTCGCCGTGATGGCGGAATTTTACTTCAGCGAGGCACCTCAATACGATTGGTTATTGCCGATAGATAAATAAATCCGATCAATCTGATCGACGATTTCGATGATTGACGCCACCTATCGACTTGCCAAAATCTTTTATCGGACTAAACTAATTCGAAGAAGCCGAATACGGCCAAGCGTCCGGTTTCGATGGAAACTGGCGACATACGTTGGGATGGACAACGTCATGTTTCTCAGACAATTCAAGTACTTGATCGCCGTCGTCGAAGAAGGTCACTTCGGCCGCGCAGCCCAGAAGTGTAACGTCACGCAGCCAAGCCTGTCATGTGGCATCAAGCAGCTCGAACTTGAGATCGGAGTCCCGATATTCTTGCGGGGCCGAGGTCAACGCTTCTGCGGACTGACCCCCGAAGGAGACCGGGTCGCCAAGTGGGCGCGCAACATCATCGCGAACTGCGAGGCGATGCGCGACGAGGTGGCGGCCATGCAGAAGAACCTGCACGGCAGGCTGCGGATGGGCGCGATGCCGTCGATGTCGCCGGTGCTGCCCCTGCTTCTTCAGATGGTGCGGGAGCAGCATCCAAACGTCGCGATGGACGTGCAGTTCATCGGAAACGACGCGATGAAGAGCGGCCTGAACAACTTCTCGCTGGACGCCGCGCTCACCTATGCCGACCGGGCGGAGCTCGGTCGACGGAACACTCTCAAGATCTACACCGAGAATCTTGTGCTTCTGGTCCCGGACAACGAAGAGTTCGAGGGACGCACTGAAATCACCTGGAAAGAGGCGGCCGATCTGCCGCTGGCGATGCTCCGCTCTGGCATTCACGAACGGCAGTTCGTCGATCAAGTCTTCGAAGACGTCGAGCGAATGCCTTGCCCGAAGGTGGAATCGGAGTCGATCCTCCACCTCATGTTCCAGGTGCAGTTCGCTGGCCTCTGCACGATCATCCCGTCGCACTTCACGATCATGCCGGGTCTACACAAGGGCACCAAGGCGCTGCGCCTCGTAGATCCGGTGGCCTCTCAGGACGTCTGCCTGTTCTGGGCGGAAGGCGAGATCATGACGCCGATGGCCGCGACGCTCGTGGCGGCGGTCAAGAAGCTCAACAAGCTCGGCGGCTTGGATGCGCGGCTGGCCGAACTTGCCGCAACTGGCCTGCCGACCGCCCATGCCGACACGAATACGCGAAAGCTGCAGCCGGCGGGGCGGGCTCCGGTCCTTGCGATGGTGAGTTGAGCTGATGCGGCGGGGCTGAACCGGTCCCGCCGCGCGCGCCGTGGCGCGAGCTTTGTGGCGAGGGGGGGACCCGCCGGTCTTGAGAAAGGCCGCGATCCTTTCCGGAGCGTCGCCCCCGGTGACATCTGCGACCTTCAGGACCTCGATGGCGCCGGTATTGTCGGCGTTCGGTCCGCCGTCTTCGCTGACGTAGAAATGCGGCTCGGGCGCATTCTCGTCCCCTAGCGAGAACCCGATCACCCTGTCGCCGCAGCTTCCTTCGACATGCAGGTCGCCGGGAAAGATCCGCACGTTGGACGGATCGTCCGACGCGTGGCGGATGATGTCGATCCCGGTGCGGAACAGCGCAGCCAGCAGCGCCAGCTCGGCGGTGTACTCGCTCGGCGAGAACTCGACGCCGTCGCCATTGAACAGATTGGACGTGTCGTAGGGCAGATCCTTGGAGAACAGCTCCCGGTCGACGCCTCGATGCAGCAGTTCGATCAGAATCCAGGCTTCGATATGCGCGGGCGAGCGCTCGTCGACGTCAATCTCATGGTCGGACGGCTCACCGCGCTCGGTGAACTGCATGACGAGGCGGTCGATCTGCAGCTCGAGCACGATCTCGTCCGCGAAATCATGGGTCGTCAGCGCCTTGCGATCCTCGCTCCAGCGAAGGCTGAACGGCTTGCCGGCGGCTCGCTCGACGTAGCTGCGCTCGACGCGCGCCAGCCATTGAGCCGCGCTGACGAGCTGCGTCCGGGCCTGAGCCAGGCGGGCTGGATCGCCGTCGATCAAAGCTCCCCAGTTCAATGCCGCCATGTCGTCCTCCTCTTGGTCCTTCCGGGCGACCCGGAGGTCTTTAAGGGTGGACTCGAGGCTTTGGGCTGTAAATTAGTTTGCGCCTATCGCCAGATTGCGCAGGCATTGCCTGGCGGCGATATCGACCGGGACGTCGTGAAAGATAATCCCGGACTATCAAACGATGCAGACAATTCAATGGCCCCGAGGCTTCCCGCGCGCGGATAGTCAAGCGAGGTCGGTCAGAAACTTGCCGCGATGCGGCGACAACTCAGAAGCCGACGTCGCAACCGGAGCAAACAAAGATGTCCGAAGCCTATCCGTCGATGCCTATCGTCGACATGCGGAGCCGTCCGTCCTTCTTGCACGCCTTCTTCGGCGCCGAGCCGAACACGCCGCAGTACGACGTCGTGAAATGGCTCAACAAGCGGGTCGGCTCCCGCGACCTGGAACACTTCACGCGCGCGAAGGATCCGGAAGGCGTCGTCGCCGAGATGGACGACGCCGGCATCTCGGTCGCCGTGATGGTCGCGCGCAGCGTCCCGGGCGTCCGCGTCTCCAATGACGATTTGGCCGCCGTCGCCGCTCGCGGATCGGGACGCCTCGTCGCGGTCGCCTCGGTCGACCCTATCGAGCTCGGACGCGATGCGGCGGTCGCCGAAGCGACCCGCTCGATCAAAGAGCTCGGCATGAAGGCGCTCAACCTCGACGCGGGCTTCTATGCCGAGGGAATGAAGGCGAACGACGAACGCCTGATGCCGCTCTACGAAGTGTGCGACAAGCTCGGCGTGCCGGCATTCGTCATGTCCGGACCGACGACCCCTGACCTCACGTTGAACGACGCGTTCGCCGTCGAGACGGTCGCCAAGACGTTCTCGAAGCTGAAGATCGTCTGCTGCCACGGCTTCTATCCCAACGTCCGCGAGATCGTGACGGTCGCCTTCCGCAACGAGAACGTGTTCGTGTCGCCCGACATGTACACGTTCTGCCCAGGCGGCGGCGGCTACGTCGAAGCCGCGAACCACTTCATGGCGGACCAGTTCCTCTTCGGCTCCTCCTATCCCTTCCGACCGATGAAGCAGGGCGTCGAGGACTTCAAGACGCTCGGCCTCAGCCAGGAGGCGTACGAGAAGGCCAGCTGGCGGAACGCCGACCGCATCCTCGGCCTCGGCCTTGCCGCGGAGGCCGACAAGAAGGCCGCCTGAACGCCGCTGAAGATGATTCTGGGAAGGGGTCGGCGCTCTGGCGCCTGCCCCTTTGCTATGCGCAGTCTGCGGGACGCGGCGTCGCGCCCGAGCTGGCGTGGCTGCGTCCCTGCAGGCGGTCGGTTCGGGCCGTGCGTCGGGACGCCTGCGCGTTTTGTGAGCGCCCCATCCTGAGGACGACGTGGAATTACCGCCTCGAGCGGGGCCACGGCGTCCAAGGCCTCCGCCGACCGGCGATCCGGCTGATCCGCCGATGCGAGACAGGCTTGCCGCTGCTCCCAGGCGCGTTTCGCTCGCCATAAAAAAGGGCCCGGCTTTCGCCGGGCCAGAGGGAGATCGTGGAACCAGATTAGACGAAGCAATCAGCCGGTGCGGCGCTTGGACTTGAGAGTCTCCGGACCGAACAGGTAGGCCACGAAGGCGCAGATCAGCACCACGCAGGAGTATTTCATGGCGTCGCTCATCCCGCCCGGCGCGACGCCAGCCACCCAGGCGACCGCCGCGGGCACGAAGATGGACGGCAGTCGTCCGAGGGCGACGGACCAGCCGTAGCCGGACCCGCGAACTTCCGTGGGGAACAACTCCGCCACATAGACCATGCCGATCGCCCAGGAGCCGCCGATGCCGGCGAAGGCGACGCACCCGAAGAGGATGAAAAGCGGCACGGAACTGGTCGAAAACATGATCCAGAGCGCAAGGGCGAGCGCCACGATAAGGATCAGACCAGCAGGCTTTCGGCCGATCCTGTCGGAAAGCATCCCGCCCAGAATGGAGAAGGCGAACATCGACACGTTGAACAGGCCGAGCGTGACGATCGCGGACGCATTGGTCAGCTTGTGGACCGCGACCATCAGCTGAACGACGAAGACGGTCTCGGCGTAGTAAATGCACGCGAGGGAGACGTAGATGAGCGAGCCCCAGACGAGGTTGCGCCGCAAGGACGCGCTCCCCTTCAGGGCCGTCCAGAACGACGGGCGAGCCTGCTTCGTCTGCGCGAGGTGGGCGACCATCGCGGTGTAGGCGGGGCTCTCCTCGAGCTGCATGCGGACGAACAGGATGACGACGGCGGGGAGCGCCGCCAGGAAGTACATCGCCCGCCAGCCGAACGTCTCGAGCACAAGCGCGGAGACAAGAGCGGCATAGACGACGCCCAGGGCGTAGCCCGCGAACATGAGGCCGGCGCCCAGCCCCCTACGCTTGGAATCCCAAGCCTCGACGACATACGGCACGCCGACCGTGAGTTCGCCGCCTCCGCCGACGCCCGTGAAAAAGCGGCCGACCGCGAACTGCGCCGGAGTGGCCGCGAAACCGGTGAGCGCTGTCACGCTGCCATAGGCGAAGATTGAGACTCCGAGCGTCTTCTTGCGGCCGAAGCGATCGCCGAGCATTCCGAAAACGCAGCTGCCGAGCATGTAACCGGCGATGAAGATCGAGCCGATGATCCCCATCGTTTGAAGACTGGCGTTGAACTCGAGAGCGATCAGCGCAAGCGTCATTCCGTAGATGTTGATCGCATACGCGTCGAACAGATATCCGAGAGTCGCCGCAAGCGTGATCGTATTTCGAGCGGATGGCGCAATATCCGGATCTGCTTCCGGGCGTCGGTTGCTCATTATGTCAGGCGTTTCGCTTCGTCCTAGCTCAGCCGTACTGGCGGTTGCCGACATCGAGAGCGTCCTCCTAAGCATATGTTATTCTGGCGTTACCGGTCTTGTCTGGGCCGGCTGAACTCCACGCGCGACGCCGAATGGGCCACGCCGTGCAAATGCGCGACCTCGATTGTTCGACCCGGACAAGGCCGCCGCCATTTCATTCTTCGAATTTTGCGATAGACGCGCTCTAAGAAAGGCCGAATTTCTTAGACGATCCCGACTTTTGTTCGTGCCGAGGAGTTCGATAGAACTCATCTATTCATTCTTTGGGAGGACAGACTTCGCCGGCAATGTTTTGTTTCGAAGTGTATTTCTTCTGCGTTTAAAATAGACGTTTGTTATTGATCGTGTTGGCTCGGCTGTCGATTGCAGATTAAAGAATATCTGTGATGAAGGTGGTTCGCGGCCTGCCTTTGAACGTCTTGCCCGTCAGACGAGGTCGATTGCCCGCATTCGCGGAATGCTCTGGCCTCGCAATGCGCGCAGGCTTGACGGTCCAGCTTATAGGATATCGATCTGACCGCTTCGGACTTAGACTCGTAGATGTGCTCCTGGCCGAGTCGAGGAAGTCGGTCTTGCGCTAGACCTCGGTGACAGCGGATCGGGGTCGATGAAACAGAGGTCGCCGCCCGCGCGCTTGCGGCGCGCGGCTTCCGCCTCCCAGACTTGGTCCGCAAGCTTCATCCGGGCGAGCGCGTCCACACGTTCTGGGACTATTTTCGCAACGCATGGGGACCGGACGCCGGACCGCCAAGTCGTCTCTGCTGAAGGTGGGCGGGAAGGCCGGACCCGCAAAGCCGCGGAACAGCGACGCTTTTCGCCTCCAGCCGATGCCGCCTTCGCTAGCGCGCTCAGCAGTGAGGATCGTGGCGGAGGGAGCGGGATTCGAACCCGCGATACGGTTCCCCGTATACACACTTTCCAGGCGTGCGCCTTCAACCACTCGGCCACCCCTCCGGAGCGGTCGACCTAGCAAGTCGGCGCGCGGGTGACAAGAGTCGCGGGCGCCCTGACGGGCTGCGCGCCGGAACCGTGACGCGGCCGCCTTCCGCATGATTGCCCGCGCCGTCGCGCCGGACCATTCTGCGCCCGCGCGGGCGCTCCGGCCCGTCCGCGCTGCAACTCTCGCCAGACGCGACCCGGACCCCATATCGAGCCCATGATCCGCTTCCTGTTCCGTCTTCTCGGCTTCCTGATCCTCGCGGCCGGCTTCGTGGCGTTGGTCATCGACGGCACGCGCGCGGTCGCCTCCGGCGCGTGGGACTTCACCAGGACCGAGACGACCTGGACGGCGTTCTCGCCTCAATCGCTGCAGTCCTTGCGTGAACTGGTCGGCGAGGCCGGGGCGCCGGTCCTCGGCTGGCTCCTGGCGCAGCCCACCGCTGCGGCGCTCGCAGTCGTCGGCGTGCTGTTCATGCTGATCGGTCGCCGCCGCCGCCGCCCGGTCGGAGTCGCGCCGTAACGCGATCGGCGTCGGGCGCGCCGCCGGGCGGCTTGCCCGCCGCTTCCGCTCGTGCGATGCGCATTTCCGCAGGCGGCGCTGCGAAATGACGGGGGATGAGTTTTTTGGCCAACAACGTCGTCGAACGGACGCTCGAGCGCGGCCTTTTCGCCAGCCGCTGGGTGATGGCGCCGTTCTATATCGGCCTCGCCCTCGGCCTGTTCGTCCTCCTCGCCAAGTTCGGCCAGGAACTCCTCCACTTCATAACGCATGTGTTCGAGGCCACGGAGAGCCAGGTCATTCTCGGCATCCTGTCGCTGATCGACCTCTCGCTGACGGCCAACCTGGTGCTGCTCGTCATCTTCTCCGGCTACGAGAACTTCGTCTCGCGCATGGACCTCCATGACCAGAACGAGCGGCCGGAATGGATGGGCAAGATCGACTTCTCCGGCCTCAAGCTGAAGCTGATCGCCTCGATCGTCGCGATCTCGGCGATCCAGCTGCTGAAGGCCTTCATGGATCTCGGCGCCTCCAGCGACCGGGACCTGTGGTGGATGGTCGTCGTGCACGTCGTCTTCGTCGGCTCCGGCATCCTGCTCGCGCTGGCCGACTGGGTGAGCGACCACGCGCACTATATCGAGGCGAAGTCGCACGTTTTGCACAAGCAGCACCATCTCGACGGCACCGAGGAGGTGGCCGACCAGCAGTCGCCGGACGCCGAGAAGGCGCACAAGGCCGGCCACTGATCGGCCGGCTTGGCCTTCAGCGCGCGCTTCGTCTATGAAGACGCGCGCTATGAGGCGGGCCGAAAGCGGCCCGCCGCCGCCGGCCGATGAGATGAACGACAGCTTGCAAGAGACGCTAGGCGGGCAGGACACGCTCGGCGAGATCCGTCGCGAGATCGACCGGATCGACGAGGCGATGCACCGGTTGCTGATGGAGCGCGGGGCGGTAATCGACCGCCTCGTCGAGATCAAGCGCACCGCTGAGACCGGCTCCGCCTTTCGCCCGAAGCGCGAGGCCGACATGATGCGCCGCATCGCCGCGCGCCATCACGGCCGGCTGCCGGTCGCCACCGCCGAGCACCTCTGGCGCACCATCATTGCGACCTTCACCCATGTGCAGTCGCCCTTCGCGCTGCATGTCGAGCAGGGGTCGGACGCCCTCGCGATGCATGACCTCGCGCGCTTCCATGTCGGCTTCGACGTGCCGCTCGCCGGCCACGCGACCGCCGGTCGCGTCGTTCGGGCGGTCGCGGGCTCGACCGGCGATCTCGGCCTGGTGCGGATTGACGCGGAGCCCGCCGCCGCATGGTGGGAGGACCTCGGCGGCGCGGGCCCGCAGGTGATGGCGCGGCTGCCCTTCGTCATCGCGCCCAGCCATCCGGCCGCGACGCCCGCCCTCGTCATCGCCCGCCCCCTCGGCGACGCCGGCGTCTCGGAGATCTCCGTCTGGTCGGTCGCCGACGACGGCGATCTCGCCTTGCCCGACGACGCCGAAACGCTCGCCAGCGTCACGCGCAACGCGCGCCGCAGCCGGCTCGTCGCGCGTCCCGGCGCGGAGCCGCCGGCGCCGAACGCCGTCCCGGTCGGCGGCTACGCCGCTCCGACCGCGATCTGAGGTCCGTAAATCCGATGTCCGACATAGCGATCGCTTCGACGGTCCCGCAGCCGCGCTCCGGCGCTCTAGCCATCGACGCCTATGTTCCGGGCGGCAGCGCCGCGCCTGCGGGGGTGAAGCTCTATAAGCTCTCCTCCAACGAGACGCCCCTCGGGCCGAGCCCGAGCGCGATCGAGGCGTTTCGCGCGGCCGCCGACACGCTCGAGATCTATCCGGAAGGCTCGTCCCGCGTGCTGCGCGAGGCGATCGGCCGCGCGCACGGTCTCGACCCCGAGCGCATCGTCTGCGGCGCAGGCTCGGACGAACTGCTGTCGTTGATCGCCAATGCTTATCTCGGGCCCGGCGACGAGGGCCTGTTCACCGAGCACGGCTTCCTCGTCTACAAGATCGCGATCCTCGCGGCGGGCGCGACGCCGGTCGTCGCGCCGGAGACGGCGCTCACGGCCGACGTCGACGCGATCCTCGCGCGCGTCACGCCGAAGACGCGCGTCGTCTTCCTCGCCAACCCGAACAACCCCACCGGCACCTATCTGCCGTTCGACGAGGTCAAGCGCCTCCATGCCGGGCTGCCGAGGACAACCCTGCTCGTGCTCGACGCGGCCTACGCCGAATATGTCCGCGCCAACGACTACGCCGCGGGGATCGAGCTTGTCTCCGGCGCCGAAAACGTCGTGATGACGCGCACCTTCTCGAAAGTGTTCGGGCTCGCGAGCCTCCGGATCGGCTGGCTCTACGGCCCGGCCGGCGTGGTCGACGCTCTGAACCGGATTCGCGGACCGTTCAACGTGTCGGGCCCGGCGATCGCGGCAGGCGCCGCGGCGATCGCCGACCGCGCGCATATCGATGCGGCGGTCGAGCACAACGCCCGCTGGCTCGGCGAGCTGACCGAAGGCGTGCGCGGGCTCGGTCTCGAGGTCACGCCGAGCGTCGCCAACTTCGTCCTGATCCACTTTCCGAAGGAAGCGGGTCGGACCGCGGCCGACGCGGACGCCTTCCTCACGTCGCGGGGCCTGATCCTGCGGGCGGTGAAGAGCTAC
Organism: Chelatococcus sambhunathii; assembly: GCA_031316315.1. Taxonomy (GTDB): domain Bacteria; phylum Pseudomonadota; class Alphaproteobacteria; order Rhizobiales; family Methylopilaceae; genus Methylopila. The sequence goes on along the minus strand of JADBEO010000003.1, from coordinate 116,911 downwards.
GGCCTGCCGGACGCGCTCAGGCTCTCGATCGGGACCGAGGAGGCCAACCGCGCCGTGCTTGCCGCGCTCGCGGAGTTCATGGCGGGCGGCCGCGTTGGCTGAGACCCGCCAGGAACCGCTGTTCGAGCGTGTCGCGATCGTCGGCGTGGGGCTGATCGGCTCGTCGATCGCGCACGCCGTGCGGCGCGGCGGGCTCGCCGGGCGCATCGTTGCGACCGACGCGAGCCCCGAGGTCCGCGCCCGCGTCGCGGAACTCGGCTTAGCCGACGAGATCGTGGAAACGGCGGCCGAGGCGGCGGAGGAGGCGGACCTCGTGATCGTCTGCACGCCGATCGGCGCAAGCGGCGCGGTCGCAGCCGAGATCGGGCCGAATCTCAAGCCCGGCGCGATCCTGACGGACGTCGGTTCGGTCAAGGGCGCGGTGATCCGGGAGATGGGCCCGCACGTCCCCGCGCACGCCCACTTCGTGCCGGCGCACCCGATCGCGGGCACCGAGCATTCCGGTCCCGATGCGGGTTTCGCCGAGCTCTTCGACGGTCGCTGGGCCATCGTCGTTTCGGAAAGCGGGACCGACGCGGAGGCTGCGGCGAAGGTTCGCGCGCTCTGGGAGGGCATGGGCGCGAAGGTCGACACGATGACCTCGGAGCATCACGACCTCGTCTTCGCGATCGTGAGCCACGTTCCCCACCTGATCGCCTACAACATCGTCGGCACCGCCGCCGACCTCGAGGACGTCACCCAGTCCGAGGTCATCAAGTATTCCGCTTCGGGCTTCCGAGATTTCACGCGCATCGCCGCCTCCGATCCGACGATGTGGCGCGACGTTTTCCTCAACAATCGCGACGCCGTGCTTCAGATGCTCGGCCGATTCACCGAAGATCTGACGGCGCTGCAGCGCGCGATTCGTTGGGGAGAGGGCGACAAGCTGTTCGAGCTCTTCACTCGGACGCGCGCCATCCGGCGCGGCATCATCGAGCAAGGACAGGACACGGCGGCGCCCGATTTCGGGCGCAGAGCGACCCCGCAAACGAAGAGCTGAGGCGTCGACGGCCGAACGGCGCTTGATCGGATCGGCTCCCCGGCGCAAAGGAACGCGAAAAGGATCGTCATGAGCCAGGCCGCCGACCCGACTCGCGCCGTTCATCCGCTGGTGAAGCTGGCGCTCGAGCTCGGACCGCTGCTCGTCTTCTTCGTGGCGAACTCGCGCGGCAACCTTTTCGTGGCGACTGGCGCCTTCATGGCCGCCACGGTCATCTCGCTCAGTCTGTCCTGGGTCCTCACACGCCGGCTTCCGGTGATGCCGCTCGTTTCGGGCGCCGTCGTCTTGGTGTTTGGCGGGTTGACCCTTGCGCTTCAGGACGAGCTGTTCATCAAGCTCAAGCCGACCATCGTGAACCTGCTGTTCGCCGGGGCGCTGTTCGCCGGCGTGGCGATGAACCGGCCGCTGCTCGCGATCGTGTTCGACCAGGCCTTTGAACTCACGCATGCGGGCTGGATGAAGCTCTCGCTACGCTGGGCTTGGTTCTTCGTGTTCCTGGCGGTGGTCAACGAGATCGTGTGGCGCACCCAGAGCACGGATTTCTGGGTGGCCTTCAAGGTCTGGGGCATCATGCCGATCACGATGGTCTTCGCGATGGCGCAGGCGCCGCTTCTGCAGCGCTACTCCGCGGCGGGCGACGCCGCCGAATAGAGCGGCCTGAGAGCCCGCGTCGGCGCGACGTCGAAGCGGAACGGCTCCATCGGAGGGGCGTAGCCGGCGGCGCTGGCGGGGCCCGCGCCCACGACGCGCACCTCGAACGGCGCGTCGAGTTCTTCGGGGATCGCCGCGAGGCGCCGGCGCGGCCAAGCGGCGTCGGGGGCGTCTAACGAGCTCGCCACCGCGAACGGAACCGCGAACAGATAGGCGATCAGCACCGGCGCGGCCCAGGGCAGAACCTCGGGAGCCGAGACGTAGAGCGAGCCGGCGAGCGCGACGCCGAACAGGGTCGTCGGCCAGAACATCCTCAGAGCCTCGCTCCAGCGGGTGCGCTTGCCGTCGCGGTCCTGCGCGATCCAGCCGATCGGCCGCCTCAGCACGAACAGGCGGAACAGGAAGGCCGTCACCGAGAAGGACACGATCGGTGCAAACAGCAGGCCGAACGCGCCTTCCGCGCCGGCGCCGGCGAGGAACATTCCGCCGCCACCGTAGCGCCGGCGCTCATCCCTGGTCAGCGCGACGTCGAGATAGCCCATGATCTTTGGCGCGAACAGCAGTGCCATCATCGCCATCAGCAGCCCGATCGAGAGCACGAAGGGGTAGGGGCCGGCCGGGCCGTCGCCGCCGAAGACCGGGTCGGGGCCCCAGGCCTGCGCGGCGCTCGCCATCATGAACAGGATCCAGGCCGGCGCGCCGGCGTACATCAGGATGGCGACGGCGAGGTTCACGCGGCCGACGAGCGGCAGGCCGGGCCGGCCGATCAGCCGGAGATACTGCATGTTGCCCTGGCACCAGCGCAGGTTCCGCCGCAGGAATTCGGACAGCGAGGCCGGGTTGTCCTCCCAGGAGCCGGCCTCTTGCGGCAGGACGCGAACTTCGTAGCCTCCCTTGCGCATCAGCACGGCCTCGAACAGGTCGTGGCTGAGCACGTCGCCGCCGAGCGGCGGTCCGCCCGGAACGGTCGGCAGTTCGCAATGCTCCCGGAACGCCTTGATGCGGATCGCCGCGTTATGGCCCCAGTACGGGCCGCAGTCGCCGGTCCACCAGGCCTCTCCCATCGCGTAGGAGCGCATGCTGGCGCGCATGCCGAACTGGAACAGGCGCGCGAAAACCGTGCGGGCGGGCAGGCCCATGACCACGCTCTGCAGGATGCCCAGCTTCGGATTGGCCTGCATGACGCGCACGAGGCGCAGGATGGTATCGCCCGACATCACGCTGTCGGCGTCGAGCGTGAGCATCAGGTCGTAGCCGCGGCCCTCGTTCGTCACGAAAGAGCGGATGTTGCCGGCCTTGAAGCCTTCATTGCTGGTGCGCCGGCGATAGAGGACGCGGTCCGGGTTCTGCAGACCGGCGCGCCATGCCGCGATCTCGCTTTCCTCGACGGCGACGAGCTCAGGCTTCACGCTGTCGCTGAGCACAAAGACGTCGAAGGCCGCGCCATGGCCGGTGGCGTCGACGCTGCGGAGGACGGCGTCGAGCCGGCGCACAACGCGCGCGGGATCTTCGTGCCGCACGCACATGGCGATCGCGACGCGCGCCCGGATTGGATCATGGGCGTTCGCATTGCTGACGCAGGGGGCGACCAGGGCTACGGGGTCGTCGCAGATCCGCAGCAGCGCAAAACCGATCACCGCGTTCCAGAAGCCGATCACGATCCACGGAGCGGACAGCAGGAAGCAGCCGAGCATGACGAATTCGGGGATCGTCCACCCGCCGTGGTTGAGCACGACCGTGAAGGCGGTGCCGAGGCCGGCGATCGTCGCGATCACGCACAGCGCGAAGGTCAGGCGCCGAAGCCCGAGGCCCAGCGCCGATTGCGCCCCGGTCGGGGTGGTGCGCTGCAAAAATCGGGACATGCGGGACGAGCCGAGCCGCTGAGCCGGCGATAAGTCGATGCTCGAACGCATGTTACGCTTTCGTTTGGACCGGGAGTGGTCCCATTGGCGACTCCTGGCGACGCCCCAATGACGCGATTGTCGGCGGCGGTACCTGTCGGCCCCGACGTCCAAATAGGCGAGTCGCGCCGTCCGGCAACGCCGAAGGGGGCGGCGCGACGTCGCTGCGGCCTCGGAAGTTCGTCGGGCTTGGACGGTCCGCCGCGCCCTGATGAGGTCTTCGTGATCCCGGCCGGCGCGGCTATGACGGCGCCGTCAAGCAGCGAGAGAGGGTTTGCGACATGGCTCGACTGGCGCTCGCTTCGCCCGACGGCTCCGCCTCCCGCGCCGACGGGCGACGCTACGACTCGCGCCTCCTGGCGGAGCTGTCCGCACGCCGTCATGAAGCGACATGGCTATCGCTGCCGCCGGAGTTCCCGCTCGCCTCCGGGCGGGCGATCGACGCCGCGCTGGCCCGCCTCGCTTCCGTGCCGCGCGAGACGATGCTCGTCGTCGACGAACTGGCCTATGGGACGTTGCCGGCGGAGGGCGTCGCCGCTCTCGGCCGCCCGGTCGCGGCGCTCGTCCGCTATCCCGCGTCGATGGATCCCGCGCTGTCCGCGCAGGATGCCGACCGGCTCGAGGCGACCGAGCGCGCGGCGCTGGCGGCTGCCGACGTCGTCGTCGCGACCAGCGCGGCGACGAGGGCCTTGCTGCTCGATCGATTCGGCGTTCCGAAGGAGCGGCTGCGGGTCGCCGAGCCGGGCGCCGACCCTGTTCCGCGCGCAAGGGGCGGGGGCGGGGACGTCCCCGTGATTCTGACCGTCGGGACCGTGTGCCCCCGCAAGAACCAGGCGACGCTCGCCCGCGCGCTCGGCCGGATCGCCGATCTCGGCTGGCGCTGGCGGATCGTCGGGTCGCTCGACGCCGATCCCGCTTACGCGGAGGAGCTTCGCGCGACGCTGGCGACCGAAGGGCTGGTCGACCGGACGGAGCTCGTCGGCGAGATCGACGAGACCGCGCTCGCCGACGCCTACGACCGGGCGGACCTGTTCGCGCTGACGTCGCGACTCGAGGGCTACGGCATGGCCTACGCCGAGGCTCTGGCGCGCGGCCTTCCGGTGGTGGCGGGCGCCGGCGAGGCGGCGGCGGGGCTGATCTCGGGCGCAGCGGGCGAACTCGTGCCACCGGAGGACCCGGCGACGATCGCGGCCGCGCTGCGGGGGTTGCTCACCGACGGCGACGCCCTCGCCAGGGCGGCGCGCGCCGCGCGCAGCGCCGGAATCCGTCTGCCGCGCTGGTTCCAGTGCGCGGATGTGTTCGAACATCTGATGGAGCAGGCGGAAGCGGGAAGATAGGACAGCGTCAAGTCATCCGCTTCAGCACCGCGTCGCGCAGCACGAAATGGTGGTGCAGCGCCGCGCCGGCATGGACCACGATCAGCCCGAGCGCCGTGAAGCCGAGCAGGCCGTGGATGTCGTAGATCGTCTCTCCGAGATCCTTGTTCTCGCCGATCAGGGTCGGGAGATCGAACAGGCCGTACATGCTGACCGGCCGACCGAGCGCGTTGGAGCCGAGCCAACCGAGAATCGGCATGACGATGACGATCAGGTAGAGCGCCCAGTGAACGGCGTGAGACAGCCCGATCTTCCAGACCGGCTGGCCGGGTTCCGGCGGCGGCGGACGGTGGCCGATCCGGTAGGCGAGACGCGCGAGCATCAGGCCGAGGACAACGATGCCGGTCGCCTTGTGCAGCATCGTGACGAGGTCCTTCTCGGGACCTTTCGGCATGAATTCTCGTCCGACGCCCACCGCGATCAGCACGATGACGAGCACGGCGACTGTCCAGTGAAACGCCTTGGCCGTCGCGGAGTAGCCGCCGGATGCCGGAAGCGGCCCGTCGGCCGCGTTCGTGCTGATGCTCATGCCGATGTCCTCAGCCGACCCCTGCCGGCTCGCTCTGCGGTTGTTCCCAAGCGAAGTATGTCGTCAGCGCGCATTAGACACGACTTAGCGCTTGCGTCGCCGCGACGGACTGCGCGGTTGACGCGGCCGGGCCGGCGTGATCGTTCCCGACTTACTCAACCTCTTGGCGTCGGGCCGAAGCGAACCGGGAGCTTCCGCATGGCTGACTTGCAAACGTCGACCCCCGACGGGTCGCTGGACGCGCTGTTCGATGGCTACAGGCGGTTCCGCAAGGAGGCCTGGCCGGACCTCCAGCGCCGCTTCGAGGCGTTGGCGGAAGGACAGTCCCCGAAGGTTCTGGTGATCGGCTGCTCGGACAGCCGGGTCGACCCGCAGCAGATCCTCGGCGCGGGTCCAGGCGAACTGTTCGTGCTCCGCAACGTGGCGGCCTTGGCGCCGCCCTATACGCCCGACCAGTCCCACCATGGCGCGAGCGCCGCGATCGAATACGCCGTCCGCGTGCTCAAGGTGAAGCGCATCGTCGTGCTCGCGCATGCAGGCTGCGGCGGCGTGAAGGCGCTGTTCGACGGCGCGCCGCCGGAGGCGTTCGATTTCGTCGTCGGCTGGGTGAACATGGCGAGCCGCGCGCGCAAGACGGTCGACCCGTCGCTGCAGGGCGCCGACCGCCAACTCGCGGGCGAGCAGGCCTGCGCCGGCGTGACCATCGAGAACCTGATGACCTTCCCGTGGATCCGCGAGCGCGTCGAGGATGGGTCACTCGAGATCACCGGCATGCATTTCGGCGTCGCGACCGGCTGCCTGCGCTGCCGTGGCGCGGACGGCGTCTGGGCCGACGTGCCTACCGAATGAGATTTCTGAAGGAGCGTTTCCAATGACCGACATCATCTTCCGAACCGGCGAGGCGACCGTGCTCGCGGTCGAGGGACAGTCGACCGACGCCATGCCGGAGCTCGTGATCGGCAAGGTGGACGGGCCGGTCGGGACCGCTTTCGCGTCGATGCTCGGCCAGTCGGTGGGCCATCCGCGCATGTTCGTGGTGCGCGACCTCAACCAGGCGGTGAAGCCGGCGACCATGATGACCACCAAGGTCACGGTGCAGAACGAGGCCTATGTCGAGCTGCTCGGCGGCGTCGTGCAGGGCGCCGTCGGCGACGCGATCCTCGACAGCGTGATCGAGGGCGTGATCCCGAAGGATCAGGTGGACGATCTCTGCATCATCGTGACGCTCTGGCTCGACCCGCGCTGCGCGACCGACGAGAACGTCGACAAGGCCGACCTCTACCGCACCAACTACGAGGGCATGAAGCTCGCGCTGGCGCGCGCCATGAAGGGCGAGCCGACGATCGACGAGCTGATCGCCAACCGCAAGACCGTCAAGCACTACGCCCTCGACGGCGTCGTCGAGTATTGAGCCTGGCGAGGCGGATCGGGACGCCGGTCCGCCTCCTGGCGGCGCTTCAGACCGACAGCTTCAGCCGGTAGGCGTAGGCGTCGCCGCGGAACATGCCCTCGACATATTCGATCAGGCGCTCGTCCTTGTCGTAGGACCGCCGCTTGATCAGCAGGCAGGGGCGCGGCTCTTCGAACCCGAAGATGTCGCACTCCTCCTCGTCAGGCTCGCTCGCCTCGATGGTCTGCTCGCAGTGGACGAGCCCGACGCCTTGCTCGCCGAGCAGCTGGTAGACAGAGCCGCTGAGGTCCTTGTCGGCGAGGCCGGGCGCCGCGGAGACGTCGTACCAGGCGGTCTCCTTGGACATAGCCAGCCCGTCGCTGTAGCGCACGCGGACCAGCAGCAGGAGCGCGGAATCCGAGGGCACGCCGAAGATCGAGGCCACCGAGCGATCCCGCACGATCGCCTGCTGCAGCACCCGCGACGAGGCGGACTTGCCGAGCTCGCGCATTTCCTCGGTGAAGCCCTTCAGCCGCTCCATCCGGGGTTTGATCTTGTCGGGACCGCCCTCGATGATGAAGCCGAGCCGGCCGTGGGCGCTCAGCAGCCCGGCGCGGCGCAGCGAATCGTAGCATTTCTGGATCGTCGCGCGGCTGAGTCCGAGCTCGACCGCGAGCTTGCGGCTTGGCGGAAGCGTATCGCCCTTGGCGAGCTCCCCGCTCAGGATCATGTCGCCGATCTGCTGCTCGAGCTGGAGATAGTTCGGCCGAGCCGTATCCGCGTTCAACCGCAGTCGGCTTGACAGAGTCTGTCCGGAACCTGAGATCACCTGCAACATCGCTTGACGCTTCTCGCGCGGCCCGTGGCCGATCTCCTGACTCTATCGCGCTATCGCCTTTCACGCGACATCGAAGACGGGTCTGCCATGGCGACGGCCGGACTTTTTGTAGTTGGAAGCTTCGTTGCAGCCTGCTGCGTCGAGGTCGATGCGCTGCCGGAGGCGGGCGAGACGCTTTCGGCGCGGTCCTTTTCCATGGAGCCGGGCGGTAAGGGATTCAATCTCGCCGTCGCCGCGCGGCGGCTCGGGGCGGAGGTCGGCGGGCTGTTCGCCGTCGGCGACGACGATCTTGCGCGCCTCGCGCCGCCGGCCTTCGAGCGCGCGGGACTGTCGCCGGAGTTGCTGCGACGCAAGGCTGGCCCGACGGGCGGCGGCGTCGGATTCATCGCAGCGGACGGCGAGACATGTCTGGCGGTCGCGAGCGGAGCGAACGCCGCGCTGTCGGCGGAAGACGTGCGCAGCTGCGCCAAGGCAATCGATGGCGCGGCGATCTGCCTCGCCCAGTTCGAGAGTCCCGACGCGCCGGTACTCGAGGCGTTTTCGATCGCGCGCCGCGCCGGACGCTTCACTTTGCTCAATCCTTCTCCGTTCCGGCCGATGAGCGACGCTCTGCTCGCCGTCACCTCGGCGCTCTGCGTCAATCGCACCGAAGCGCGGGCGCTTGCGACAAGCCTTGACGCCGCCGGCGACGACCTTGAGGCCCTTGCGCAAGCCGCCTTCGCAAAAGGGCCGGACGCGCTGGTGGTGACCCTCGGAGGACGGGGCGCGCTTGCCTTTCGACGGGGCGAGCCGACGATCGAGCAGTCGGCCTTCCCGGTCGTCGCAGTCGACGCGCTCGGCGCCGGCGATGGCTTCGCGGCGGCGCTCGCCACCAGCCTGGCCGAGGGACGCGGCTGGGAGGCGGCGATGCGTCGCGCCGCGGCCGCCGGCGCGTTGACCGCCACGATTCGCGGCACGTTCGACGCCTTTCCAAACGACGATGCGCTCGACAGGCTCGTCCGCGCGACGTTCTGACCTCAGCTCGCGTTGAGCCGGCGATAGCGCTCGATCGGCGACAGGGGCCGCATCGCTACCGGGGCGTCGCCGGCGGAAGCGTCCGCCAGGGCGTCGCCCGCACCGCTCCGGACGAGGCCGCGCAGCGGCTTCACCGCTTTCGACTGAGGGAAGATCTTCTCGTCAAGGAGCTTCGGCGCGACCCCGAGATGGTCGAGCAGCACGCCCTTGAACACCGCGCGAAGGTCGGTCGTCGGCATCAAAGCGTCGTCGTCGAGGTTCTTCGCGGCGAGCCCCGGCCAGTCGCCATGGACCTTCCCGCCCGCGACGGCGCCGCCCGCGAGCAGCGCGACCGTACCCGAGCCATGGTCCGTTCCGTCGTCGCCGTTCACCTTCACCGTGCGGCCGAATTCGGTCGCCATCACGATCACCGTGTCGTCCCAGATCGCCGGTCCGCTCGCCTGGAATTCGGCGAGGCCGAGGTCGAGCTCGTTGAGCGAGCCCCAGAGGAAGCCGTCGGTCGTGCCCTGGTCGGAATGGGTGTCGAAATTGCCCACGGACAGCACGGCGATGCGCGGCCCGTCATTGGCCGACAGCAGGCGCGCTGCGCCGCGGAACGCCTTGCGCAGCCCGCTGACGTCGTCCTCACCGGCGCCGGCGCGCTCGGCCAGCTCGTCGGATTTCAAGCCCGCCGAGAGCGCCTTGTAGAGCTCAGGATCCCGCATCTTGAGCAGCCGGGAGACTGAAGAGGTGATCGACTCCGGCGGGTGCGAGAACCAGGTCGGCGACCAGCCGAGCACCGGGGCCGGGCCGCGCAGCAGGAGCGGCGCCTCGCCGATCTGGATCGCGCCGTGAGAGCGGATCGGGCTTCCGCCAGGCAGGACCTGCAGCAGCCGGTTCAGCCAGCCGGTCGGGTTGGAGGCGAGGTCCGGCAGACCGCTCTCGAGATTGTCCTGGCACTCGAAATGCGAGCGGTTGCGCAGCGGCGTGCAGACCGCATGAACCGCCGCGGCCTGCTTGGCGCGGTACATCCGGCCGAAGGCCGAGAGCGCCGGATTGAGGCCGAAGAAGCCGTCGAGCGCCTGCGTCGCCGTCTTCGGGATCGCGATGTCGCCGCGCTGCGAGACATAGGCCGGGTCGCCATGCGGGACAACCGCGTTGACGCCGTCCATGCCGCCGCGCAGCACGACGACGAGCAGGCGCGGATCCGGGCCGCCCGCGGCGCTCGCCAAGCGCGGCGTGAAGGCCGCCGAGAACAGACCGGCCGTGATCCCCAGCATGGAGCGGCGCGACATCAGGAGGCGCGATTCCTCGCAGCCCTGAAGCGCGGCGGCGCGGAGGGCGGGCGGGATCTCGTCCGGCGGAATGATCCGGCCCATCGCTATCTCCGCTGGAATTCTGGCGACATGAACAGCAGGGTGAGGCCCGCCCGCTTGTCCGTCGTCCACATCAAGGCGTCGCTGGTGGTGTCGGACAGGCTCGCGCCGTACAGCGACTTCCCGAGCTCGAAGGCTGATTTCCTGAAGTCCTCGGCATAGGCGTCGACGGCGAGCATCGCGGTGTCGAGCCGGATCGTCATGCCGTCGGGATCGAGCCACGCCCAGCTTTCATCCGGGTAGCCGTCCGGGGCCGGCCGCTCCCACGGCAGATTGTCCATGGCCCTGAGCGGCTCGTAGAACAGCCACGTCGCGTCCTCGGGATAGCCGGCGCCGAGCGCGCGCAACTGCGCGATCGAGAGCTCGTAGGGCGTCCGGATCTTGGTCAGCGGCGCGTCGAAGGCGGCCGGCAGGCTTATGAGCGCGAGCGCCGTCTTCTTCAGATCGCCCTTGCTCTTATGGAAGGCGCCGGCCACCGGCTCGACCATCGCCCTGGTCGGCTCGTCGGTGATGAAGTGGCGCACCAGCTTGAAGGCGATGTGTTCGGCGGTGGCGCGCTTGCGGGCGATGTCGCGGATCGCTTTCTCCGCCTGCTTCTGGCCTTCGGGCGCATATTTCTCGCCCATGAACGAGATCGCGCCCGGCTCGTGCCATTCCTTGCGGAAGAAGAACTGGCCCGGCCGATCGTCCGGCACGTCCGCCCAGTCCTGTCCGATCTCCCACCAGCGGACGTAGGACCAGCCGGTGAGCAGCAGCGCCATCGCCGTGACATCCTGTTCGCTGTAGCCGCCGCCGGCGCCGAGCGTATGCAGCTCCAGAAGTTCGCGGCCAAGGTTCTCGTTGTAGCCGGCACCCCAGGACTTGCCGATTTCCGAGTTCGGGCCGATCGAGTCCTGGTTGTCGAGATAGCGGAGCATCGCAGGGTGGCGCATGACGCCGAGATGCATGTCGGAGAACTTGCCGAGCACGTGCTTGCGGATGACGTCGCGCTCCAGCTGGCCGTAGGTGCCGCGGATGACGCCGTCCTTGTTGATCGACATCGAGAAGTGGTTCGACCAGAACATCACCAGCCGCTCGACGAAGCCGATGTCGACCGAAAGCTGCTTGCCGATCCGGGCCCTCAGCTCGCGCTCGCGGACCGCTTCCACCTCCGAGAAGTCTCCCTGGGAGACGCGGGTCGCCGTCGCATAGGTCGGGAGAGAGCCTCGCTCGATGGCCGCGATTTTCGGCGCGTCGAGCTCGTCCTTGAGCGCCTGCAGGGCGTCGTCGCCGATACGCGCCAGCCCGCCGGGCTTCGGGCCGAGCCCGAAACGTTGCATCGCGACGCGAGCGCGCTGCGCATCTCTGGCGCCCAACGGCATGAATGACCCCCGAGGACGCCGCGAATCAGCGGTCGCCCTGGTTCGCGAGGGTGCCGTCAGGGACTTACCAAGTCGACAAGATCAGCGGTTCAATACGACCGATCTCGCCAGGTTCCCGTACGCTCCGACGCGCTCAGGAGAGCCACAGCTCCAGCGTGCCCGGCCGTGGCGGCGCGCGATAGCCGCGGAAATCCTGAGCCTGGGCCGGCGCCTCGTCCCGCGGCGAGGCCTGGCGCACGGCCTCCTGAAGCGTCGTGACCGCCTCGCGATCGGCGTCGTAGTAATAGCGGACCGCGTCTCGCCTGACCCTGCGCGGCACGCCTCGGATCTCCGCGACGTCGACGCCGCGCCGACGCAACTCCGCCGCGACCGCCTGCGCACGAGCGCGCGCGACCGGATCGGTGAACGGCACATGGATGAAGACCCGGGTCAGTCCTGCCCCGGGCAGGGCAACGGCCGCCAACCGGCCCGATGCGCGCCCCTCGGGCTTAGCGACTTCGGCCGCCGCATCGACTCGGGCGCTCGAGGGATTGGGTGTCTCTCCAGCAGGGCGGCTCGCGGTGGAAAGCGCGCCGTCGCCGGGGTCCTCGTCCGGCGGCGACGGATCATCGGCCGCCCGCGCATGGTCGTCGCCAGCAGCCGGCGCCCTGCGCTCGTCTTCGGCGGCGGGCGCGATCGGCGCCGTCAGTTCGGCGACCTGGCGCTGCAGGTCCGACCTGCGCGTCTCCAATTCCGCCAAGCGGCGCTCGGCGTCGCGCGCCGCGCTTTCGGCCTCGGTCTTGCGGCGCTCGAAGTCGGAGAGCTCAGCTTCGCGCAGGCGCAACGACGTTTCGCGGGCCGCAAGGCTTTGCTCGCGCTCCGACATCGAAGTTCGCGCGTCGTCGCTGGCAGCGCCGACGATGCTGACGCCGGCCAAAGACAGCGCGACCAAGCCCACTGCGCCCGCAGCCACCAGCGCGCTCTTGGGGCGCAAGACTGCTCCATACGGAGTCCGACCCTTCGCCGCCAGCTTGACGCGCTCGAGCGGGTCCCAACCGAAACTGTGGGTCTTGAGCGGCTCCCGCGCGGCTCGCCCAGCCCCAGAGCCGCCGCGAAGATGATCGCCAACCATTGTCTTCGTCCTCCCGGCGCCCCTCGATCCGGCGGCCGTCTGAAGGCAGACGCGCGGCCGACATGCCTCCAACGCGCGAAGCGCCACGCAAGTTTCCGGTTATGCGGCGGAAGTCTCGCGGCCGCCGCTTCAAGCGGCTTTGACGAAGGGCGCGACGAGACGCAGGTCCCCGACGAACCGTTCGAATTCCTCTCGCCTGCGCGCTTCGTCCGGCAGCCGCAGGAGGAATGATGGGTGGACCGTGACGAGCACGTCCGGGCCCTCGGCGCTCTCGAGGATCCGACCGCGGGTGTCGCCGATCTTGACCGGCTTGCCGACGACCGCGCGGGCCGCGGTCGCGCCCATGGCGACGACGAGCTTCGGCCGGATGACCGCGAGTTCCCGCTCAAGCCAGGGGCGGCAGGCGGCGATCTCGGACGGCGCCGGCGTCTTGTGCAGCCTGAACTTGCCCCGCGGCTCGAATTTGAAGTGCTTGACGGCGTTGGTGACGTAGACGCGGCTGCGGTCGAGCCCGGCTTCCCCGGCCGCGCGGTCGAACAGCGCGCCGGCGGGGCCGACGAACGGGCGGCCGGCGATATCCTCCTTGTCGCCGGGCTGCTCGCCGACCACCACCACCTCGGCGTCGCCCGGTCCTTCTCCGAACACGGCTTGGGTGGCGTCGGCCCAGAGCGGGCAGTTGCGGCAGCCGTCGACCTCGTCGCGCAGCGCGTCGATCGCCGTCTCGTCGATCAGTCTTTCCGGCTTCGGCTTCGACATCAGTCTCTGGCCTTTCTTCGGCGCGGGCGGCTCGGCGGCGACCATGTCGGCGGTCCGCCTCGCCGCGCCGGCGATCAAAGGGGAAATGAGCGGGGCCTCAGGAAGGTTTCGCCAATACTTCTTCGGCATCTCGGCGCGCATGGCCGAGACCTTGAGCCGGGCGGGATTGAAGATGCTGGCGTAGTAGGTGCGCCAGACCGCCTCCAGGGCGTCGCCGTCGGGCGCGTCCGCGCGGCGCGCGCCGTCGGCGAACAGCAGATCCTGGCCGTCCCAGTGAGCCGAGCGGCCGGGCGTCAGGATCGACCAGCGCATCGCGGCGAAGCGGCGCACGAAGAACGGCGCCGTCGCCTCGACGATGTGGTGGTCCGGCTCGAACCAGGCGACGAAGCGCGGGCCGGCCTCGGTTCCGACCTCGCGGAAGCGCACGAAGGCGGTCATCTTGTGCTTGTCGCGCCGCACGGCCTTGGCGAGCGCGCGGGCCCGGACGAGGTCCGGATCCGCCGCGTCGCCGAGCGCGGACCGATCCGCGACGACGCGGACCAGCAGCCGGTAAAACAGGTCGAAGCGTCCCGGATCGCTGTGCAGGAGTCCTGCGTCCGCGAGCTCGACGAACGCGCGCGGCACGCTGAAGCTCGGAGCGGGTGGCGAAGGCGCTTCGGCGTCTCCGTCCGCGGCGTCGCAGAAGAGGTCCTCCGCTCCGCCCGACGACCAGACCACCGCCTCCGCCGGAACGCCGTCGGCAAGCAGCCTCCGCGCCGCGGCGCGCCATCCGGCGACGTCGGCGGGTCCGGCCAGGACGACGCGGCGGGGGGTCACAGGGCGAGCGCCAGCTGGCGCGGTCGCGGGACGAGCCGCTCCACGAGACGTTCGGATTCCAGAAGCGCGATCGACGGCCGGTGGTCGGCCAGCCGCAGGAAGGGCGCGACCTTGCCGAGTGAAACCCTGATACGCGCAAGATCCGCGCTGCGGACGGCTCGGAAGCGTCGGGACGACAGGATGCGATCGACCGTCGTCCTGCCAAGTCCCGGAACGCGCATCAGCTCCTCGCGCGAGGCGCGCTGTACGTCGAGGGGGAAGAAGTGCCGGTTGCGCAGCGCCCAGGCGAGCTTGGGATCCATGGCGAGGTCGAGCATGCCGCCGCCTTCGGTGATCTCGTCGACCGAGAAGCCGTAGAACCGCATGAGCCAATCGGCCTGATACAGCCGATGTTCGCGCATCAGCGGCGCGGGCTTCAGCGGCAAGGCTGCGCTTGAGTCCGGTATCGGGCTGAAGGCGGAATAATAAACGCGCCGTAATTGATAGCCGGCGTAGAGCGTCGACGACGTCTTCAAGATGGCGCGATCGTCCGCGGCGTCTGCGCCGACGATCATCTGCGTGCTCTGCCCGGCAGGCGCGAATCGCGGCGCACGTCGCTCAACCTTGGCCTCTTCGATCCGGCCGCGCAGACCCGCCATCGCCCGGCGTACGGAGCGGCCGTCCTTTTCGGGAGCGAGACGCCTCAGGCTCGCCTCGTCCGGCAATTCGACATTGATCGACAGTCGGTCGGCGTAGAGCCCGGCTTCCGAAATCAGCTCAGGCGACGCGTCCGGAATCGTCTTCAGATGGATGTAGCCCTTGAAGCCGTGATCGAGCCGCAGCGACTTCGCGACCCGCACGACGTGCTCCATCGTGTAGTCGGGGCTGCGGATCACGCCCGAGGACAGGAACAGGCCCTCGATGTAATTGCGCCGGTAGAAGTCGAGGGTGAGGTCGACGACCTCCTGAACTGAGAAGCGGGCGCGCGGCACGTTGCTGGACGCCCGGTTCACGCAATAGAGACAGTCGAAGGCGCAGGCGTTGGTCAGCAGCACCTTGAGCAGGGAGATGCAGCGGCCGTCCGGCGCGTAGGAGTGGCAGATGCCGGCGCCTTCGGTCGAGCCGAGCCCGCGCGCCGGCCCGCCGCGCACCGGGGCCGAATGACGTTTCGACGTTCCGCTCGACGCGCAGGACGCGTCGTATTTGGCGGCGTCGGCGAGGATCGCGAGCTTCGCGGCGATGTCCAATGCGGGCTCCAGAGTTGGATACCTCCCTTCTACGTTCCTCATTCGTTCGCGTCAAATTTGTTCTCTTATTGTTCTTGACGCCTCTCGGCGATTATGTATCTTGCAAACACGGTGACGATGTGCCATAAACGCTAGGTCAAGAGGTTCTAGCGATGTCCGTCCTTTCTCAGCCCCAGTTCCACGACGAAGCCGCCGCTTTTGAGTGGCTTGAGAACACGATCTGGAACGGTAAGCCGATCTGCCCGCACTGCGGTTGCATGGGCCGGATCTCCAAGATCAAGCCGAACGCTGCGGCTCGCGTCCGCATGGGCCTTCACCGCTGCGGCGACTGCAAGAAGCAGTTCACCGTCAAGGTCGGCACCGTGTTCGAGCACGCCCGGATGCCGCTCCATAAGATGCTGCAGGCCGTCCACCTGATGTGTTCCTCCAAGAAGGGCATCAGCGCTCATCAGCTGCACCGCATCCTTGAGGTCCAGTACAAGACGGCGTGGTTCCTGGCCCATCGCATCCGCGAGGCCATGCGCGCTGGCGATCTGGCCCCTCTGGGCGGCGGCGGCGGCGTGGTGGAAGTCGACGAGACCTTCATCGGTCGCCTTGAAGGCCAGCCGAAGCGCTACGGCCACGGCGTGTCCAGCTACAAGAACACCGTATTCGCTCTGGTGGAGCGCGGCGGCTCTACCCGCATGTTCCACACTGAGGGCACGACCAAGGGCGAGCTACAGGCGATCATCCGCGCCACCGTCGCCCGCGAGGCCGTCATCATGTCCGACGAAGGCCGCTGGTATCTCGGCCTCGACAAGGACTTCGCGCAGCATCACGTCATCAACCACAGCCGCAAGGAATACGCTCGCGGCCCGATCACGACGAACACCGTCGAAGGCTCCTTCTCGATCTTCAAGCGCGGCATGAAGGGCGTCTATCAGCACTGCGCTGAGAAGCACCTTCACCGCTACCTTGCGGAGTTTGAGTTCCGCTACAACGCCCGCGTGGCGCTTGGTGTTAACGACCAGATGCGCACGCAGCGCGCGGCAGCAGGCATCGTCGGCAAGCGTCTGACGTATCGGCGGACTGATAACGACGCCGTTGCGTAAAAGACGAGTCCGCTCAAGGACTTAGTAAGTGCTTGAAATTTATAGCCGAATTGATATCTTTCTAGCGGGCAGGCAGGCGCCGGAACATCTCCGAGTTGCCCTCACGGGCGGCAGCATCCGTAGCGGTGTGAATCAGGAGCCGGGGGCCTGCCCACTTCTTTCTCATCGGTGCGACTGCAAAAACGCGTACTGTCGATCGTCCGCGCGACAGCCCCCAAGAGATGGGACCGGAGTAAGGCCCCAATTCAAACTAACACCGTTTGTAGTTAAAAGTTTTTCTTTCAAAAGAGTGGCATATGTCGGCTCGTAATTGCCGTATATGTTTGGCTCGACAGCAGAAAAATAGGCGCTTGTAATACAGTCTGCTATCTGAAGGCCGGCCCATTTGGAGTGATTTTCAACTACGATATCCTCTATGTTGAGAACGTTCCATCTTATTCGTCTGATGGGCGTGAACATCTCCCTCTCGTTCTTAATAAGATAGAGGTAGTCTTTCATTTTCTGATAGTCGGTGCTGGCTCGTCGAGAGAAAACGATTTTCAGGCAAGCTGGCTCAGGTAGGCTCTCACGCTCCAATATGAATGTTATACGCTCTAGCATCCAACGAAGCAGATAGTTGTACAGATGGCCCTTTCGCTTGTAGATCGCTTCGTATTTTGTTCCGATCAACGTCGCCTTGTGAGACATAACTACACAAGCGCCGATAGGCAATTTAGCAATCTCTTGGCTTACAACTACCTTTTGATCGTGTTTTAGATCGCGGAAATGAAGATCTCTGCGCTGTTTATTGGGGAAGCGCGCAATTATGGCGTCCTTCCATGCCGGTAGCTTAAGGTCACCGTCATGGTTGACGATGCAGGCACCCAAGACGAACCATCGCGACTGGCCGCCTATGGAGCCGGAAGCTAGCTTGCCAAGGCCTTCGTCCCCGGCTTCGTCGATATAGGCTGTAAAGTGTTTCACAGGCGGAGGGTTTAATCGAAATGGCCGACAACCCTAAACTGCAGGTCGACAAATTCAAGGAAGCCGCCCGCGAGCTAGACACGGACGACGATCCGGAGCGGTTCGCGGAGAAGGTGCGCCAGCTGGCGAAGGCTAAGCCCGCCTCGGCTGAGAAGCCGAAGAAGCCCAAGGGCGGCGACCGGGTAGGCAACGGCTAGCTCCGCGACCAGACCCACAGCAGCGCCAGCGCTACCGGCGCGACGACACAGAACGCCGTCGCCTTCCAATCAAAGGGGCCTTCGTCGTGGTCGCCGTGCCCGCGCCCGTCCTTGCGCATGGTTAGTCTGCTTTAGATGGCCGAGCGAGTTCCGTGGGCGCCAAAACGCTTCCGGTAAGATCTTCTGATTGCCTAACGTCAAGAATCTCTACTGAAACAATCTCGTCCTCAACCTGCTTCACTTTAAGGCGAAACCAAGCAAGGCTTCTTCCTTCCAATGCCTCAAAAAGGACGCCGCGCGACTTGGTATCTATCAACCTGTCTGCGAACGAAACCTTATATTGAGCTTGTGTATTGGCGTCTTCAATGACAACCGATGTGCTGGCAGGATCTGAGGTATTGACATCTACAACCTTCATATTCTGCTCAATGATTTTTGACTGAGAAGTCCGCCTTGGGCTTCCCATTAGTTCTTTTGACTCATCTTTCGTTAAATGATTTCCTGACAGCACAACATTATCAGTTTTAGTCGCCGCTCTAAGCAAGTTTTCGTTAACGCCACTTGCAACAACTAGTGCCCTATTTGCAATTTCACCTTGTGTCTTCATCACCTCTATCACTTCTTTTGTAAGCTCGGCTTGTCGTTTGCTCGCAAACTCCATGGCGTCTAATGCCGCTCGGCGTTCCTCAGAGGAAACTTCGGCTAACCGAACCTCCTTTCGGTATTCGAGAAATGAGCCGCCGCCAAAGTACGAGCTTGTTAGAAGGCCAAGGCCTAAAACGACGATGACAAGCTGCTTGCCAGTAAGTTTGTTCACCAGCTCCGCTCCGATCTTTTCAAGCAGCTCTTTGAGATTATCACTAAGTTCCGTACTTCCGTCTTCAACCTTAACACGAAATTCAAATTTTTCCAAATCTTCTTGCTTTAGAAGCCTAATATCGGCACTATCATATTTGGCTAAAGCATAAAAACGTAGAAGTTCATTGTTTATCCTGGTGTATGCGTCAAGAAATGCGCCGTTTATTTCAGAATGACGGTCACCTTCTATTTTTACCTGAGTGCTGACCCAATTTCCCAGATGAAAAACGACAGGTTCGCCATCCGGGAACATGGCTTCAAAATTAAAGAAAAACCCCAGCGCATCATCGACGCTTTGAACGGCCAACTCGATCGGCATGCGCGCAGCGCCCCCATGCGTTGAATGCGCGCCAATCCTGCACGTTGGGCCTTTTATGTCGATGGCTGCGCCGTTGGTTTCAAGCTCCCTATTTGCAAACTACATAATCGCCCGCCTCTCGCGGCCCTGCTATCGTCAAAGTTGAGAGCGGGGCAAGCGCCATGGTCACCTGGGTTTCGACGGTCGCGTTCGAGGGCATCGAGGCTCGGGCCGTCGACGTGCAGGTTCAGGTCGCGCCGGGGTTGCCGGCCTTCGCCATCGTCGGCTTGCCGGACAAGGCGGTTTCCGAGGCGCGCGAGCGCGTCCGCGCGGCGTTGATCGCTTCCGGCCTCGCGCTGCCGCCGCGACGGATCACGGTCAACCTCGCTCCGGCGGACCTTCCCAAGGAGGGCAGCCATTTCGACCTGCCGATCGCGCTCGGGCTGATGGCGGCGATCGGGGCCGTGCCGTCGGACGCTCTTTCGGGCTACACCGTGCTCGGCGAACTCGCGCTCGACGGCACGCTTACGAGCGTCGCCGGCGCGCTGCCGGCGGCGGTCGCGGCGCACGCCCGCGGGCACGGGCTGATCTGCCCGGAGGCCTGCGGGGCCGAGGCCGCCTGGGCGAGCGCCGAGCTCGACATCGTCGCGCCGCGCTCGCTGATCCAGATCGCGAACCACTTGAAGGGGGTTCAGGTTCTGGCGCGGCCGCGGCCCGGCTTGCCGGACGCGGCGCCTGCGAGCCTCGACCTCAAGGACGTGCGTGGCCAGGAGACGGCGAAGCGCGCGCTGGAGATCGCCGCCGCCGGCGGCCACAACCTGCTGTTCTGCGGTCCGCCGGGCGCCGGCAAGTCGATGCTTGCGAGCCGGCTGCCCTCGCTGCTGCCGCCGCTCGCGCCGGCGGAGCTGCTCGAGGTCGCGATGATCCGCTCGGTCGCGGGCGAGCTCGCCGGCGGCCGGCTCACCAACCGGCGGCCGTTCCGGGCCCCGCACCATTCCGCTTCGATGGCGGCGCTGGTGGGGGGCGGGGCGCGGCCGCGACCGGGCGAGATCGCGCTCGCCCATCACGGCGTGCTGTTCCTAGACGAACTGCCGGAATTTTCCGCCCAAGCGCTCGACGCGCTGCGCCAGCCGCTCGAAAGCGGCGAGGCTGTCATCGCCCGCGCCAACCACCGCATCGCCTATCCGGCGCGCTTCCAGCTGGTCGCGGCGATGAACCCATGCCGCTGCGGCGGCGGGGAGGGCGGTCACGCCTGCCGGCGCGGACCGCGCTGCGCGGCCGACTACCAGGCCCGCATCTCCGGGCCGTTGCTCGACCGCATGGATCTTCGGCTCGACGTGCCCGCGGTCAGCGCCGCCGACCTCATGCTTCCGCCGGCTTCCGAAGACAGCGCCGCCGTCGCCGCGCGCGTGCTTTCCGCGCGGCGGCTCCAGGCGGCGCGCGCCGAGGCGATCGGGCTGCAAGGCGCGGGGCTCAACGCGCATCTGCCGGTCTCGGCGCTGGAGGAGGCGGCGCGGCCGGACGCGGCGGGCCGCCGGCTGCTCGGCGACGCGGCCGACGCCCTCAGGCTGTCAGCGCGCGGCTACCACCGCGTGCTCAAGGTCGCGCGCACCATCGCCGATCTCGACGGCGCGCAGACGGTCGGCCGCATCCACCTCGCCGAGGCGCTCGCCTATCGCGCGGCTCCGGCGGAGCAGGCGCAGGCGGCGTGATTACAGAAGCGTCTTGTCTTCTCCGATCAGGCAATCGCGGAACGCGGGAGCGACGGGAAATCCATAACCAGCGCCGGGCTGGAGCCACGACAGCCGGCCGAATTTGTGATGCTCGCTCGCATAGAGCTCCGACCCGACCATTTTGAGCGCAAGCTCGAGAGCCTGGAAGGCGTCGACGCCGCAGGAGTGAAATGATCGCGCGCGCTCAGGCCAATCAATCTCGTAACGGCAGGACCACGCGCCGCCGTCGGTCGGCTCGGGGACGTAGACGCGGACGTCCATTGCGACCGTGCTTTCGCCCCGGACGACATGAAGCGTTCGCGTGCCGATCAACATCAGGGTCCTGCCGATGCGCCGAGGAGTCGGGCGGACCCAACATCGCGCGAGATTGGTTTTAGACGTCCTTCCGCCGCATCGCCTCGTCCAGCCCTCCGGCTCGGAACCAGCGATAGCCGTAGCCCTCGATCGCGAAGCGGTGCCGGCCGTCCGGGCCGGGGTCGCTGTGCTCGCCGCCGAGCAGGTCGACCAGCCGCACGTCGCCGTCGCCGTCCGCGCCGGAGCGGAACGCGACCTCGCGCGGTTCGGGATCGAGATTGTGGATCACGACCACGGCCGCGCCGCGCCAGTCGTAGCGCAGCGCGAGGATCGCCTTGTCGCGAACGGGAATCAGGCTCATCTCGCCCCAGCCGATCTCGGGGACCTCGTGCCGCATGCGGATGACGCGCTCGATCCAGTTCAGGAAGGAGTTCGGGTCGCGCCGCTGCTGCGCGACGTTGACCGTCTCGAAGCCGAAGCCCCCGCCCGAGATCGCCGGCAGATAGGTCTTCGCGCCATTCGAGAAGCCGCCGTTCTTCTCCGCCGACCATTGCATCGGGGTCCGCGCGCAGTGGCGCTCGGGTAGCGAGAGATCGTCGCCCATGCCGATCTCGTCGCCATAGCGCAGCACCGGCGTCCCCGGCAGGGTGAACATCAGGCTGTAGGCGAGCTCCATCAGGCGCCGGTCCGCCTTGAGCATCGGCGCGAGCCGGCGCCGGATGCCGCGGTCGTAGAGCTGCATCTCCTTGTCCGGCCCGAAGGCGGCGAAGACGGCGGCGCGCTCGTCGTCGGTCAGCCGGCCGAGGTCGAGCTCGTCGTGGTTGCGCAGGAACAGTCCCCATTGCGCCGTCGGGTAGCCCGGCTTCGTCTCTTCCAGGGCTTTGGCGAGCGGCCGGGCGTCGCCGGTCGCAAGCGCGAGGAACAGACGTTGGTTGGCCCAGAAGTTGAACATCATCTGGATGCGGTCGCCGTCGTCGCCGAAGTACTGCAGCGCTTCCTTCGGCAGGATGTTGGCCTCGCCCAGGATGACGCTGTCGCCCTTGCGCCACTGCAGGAATTCGCGGAAGTCGCGCAGCATCTGGAATTGCGATTTCGGCTTCGGCCCGACGTCGGGGCCCTTCTCCGCAATTACGAAGGGCACGGCGTCCATTCGGAAGCCGCACACGCCGAGCTGAATCCAGAAGCCCATGATCCGCAGAAGCTCGGCCTGAACCTCCGGGTTGGAGGTGTTGAGGTCGGGCTGGAAATCGTAGAAGCGGTGGAAGTAGTAGGCTTTCGCCTTCTCGTCATAGGTCCAGGTGGTCTTCTGGACGCCCGGAAACACCATGCCCTGGTCGGCGCCTGCGGGCTTCTTCTTCGACCAGACGTACCAGTCGCGGTAGGGCGACTTGGGGTCGGCGCGGGCCGACTTGAACCAGGGATGCTCGTTCGAGGTGTGGTTGACGACGAGGTCGATCAGCACCCGCATGCCGCGCTGCTTGCAGCCGTGGGTGAACTCGACGAAGTCGCCGAGCGTGCCGTAGCGCGGGTCGACATCATAGTAGTTCGAGACGTCGTAGCCGTCGTCGCGACCGGGGGACGCCTGGAACGGCATCAGCCAGATCGCCGTGACGCCGAGGCCGTGGAGATAGTCGAGCCGGCGCGTCAGGCCGCGGAAGTCGCCCACGCCGTCGCCGTCGGAGTCCATGAAGCTCTCGACCGAGAGGCAATAGACGACCGCGTTCTTGTACCAGAGGTCTGAGATCATTTCGGCGCTCATCGTGCGGCCCCGGTTCGCGAACGCGGCATGCGCGCACGGCGTTCCGGGCGCCGCTCGCCTCAGCGCAGGCCAAATCCGCGCAGGAGCTTATCGAGCGCCGATCCGCATCGCGTGACCAACGGCCAACCGAGCGGCGCCTCCGGCTCTGCAGTCCGGCGCGGCAGGTTCCGCTCCGGCTCCATCGCCGAGGGGCTCGCGAGAGCGGTCGCCCTCTTCGATCCGGCGCCCTTCGGCTGCGCGCCCGAAATGCCGAAGAAGTCGGCGATGCGCCGGGTCGAGGAGAGGCCGACGTCCAGCATGAAGGGCGCCTTGCGCTCGCCGGAGCCGACGTCGAGCGGCGCGCCATGCCCCATCTCCGCGACCATGATCTGCTGGACGACGGTCCGGCCGTCCTGCGTCCAGCTCATTCGGGGATGTCCGTCGACCGCGTCGCCGCGCGCCTCGTCGGGCGACAGCCCGTGGACGTCGAGCCACTGGCTGACGATGGCGTCGGCGTTGCCCGGAGCGACCGTCTCGTCGGCAGTCCCATGCAGCACCAGCATCCGCGGCCAGGGTCCCGCATGCGGCGAGGCGGCGCGGACCATGTCGCCGAGCTCTTCGGCGCGACGCGGTCGCGGATCCGACATGGCGCGGAACGCCTCCTGCATGCTCGAGGCTGCGCCGCATGGCAGGCCGGCGATCACCGCGCCGGCGGAGAACACCTCCGGATAGTCGGCGAGCAGCGCGGAGGCCATGGCGCCGCCTGCGGAAAGGCCCGTCACAAACACCCGCGCGCGGTCGATCGCGTGCGTGGTCGCCATGTGCTCGACCATCTCGCGGATCGACCGCGTTTCGCCAAGGCCGCGGGCCGAATGCGCTGGCAGGAACCAGTTGAAGCAGCCGCCGGGATTGTTCGCCCGCCGCTGCTCAGGGAAGACGACGGCGAAGCCGAGCTCGTCGGCGAGCCGCGACCAGCCGGACGATGCATCATAGCCGAGCGCGTCCTGAGAACAGCCGTGTAACACCACGACAAGCGGCGAATCGGGGGCAAGCTTGCGCGGGACATAGGCGAGCATGTCGAGCGCGCCGGGGTTCGGGCCGAAGCCCTCGACCGGCTCGAGCAGGCTGGCGCCGGGGCGTGCGCCGGTACGCGCCCGCGTTCGCCGCCTATCGGCTGGCGCGCCCCAGCGGTTGCGTTCGCGCCGATGATCGACGACCAGTGTGCGGGCTTTCGCCATGCCTCACGCCTCCTTCGCATGCGTCCGGGACGCATGCCTCGGAACTCAATGTTGCGATGCATATAGGCGTATTGCGTCGCAACATTGAGGCGGTGTGGCGGCGCGTCGCGCAATCGGATTTTGCGCCGCGGATTGAGCAGGCCGCACGGCTCGCGTAGAAGGCCGGCCCGAAGCTGACCGAAACGCCTGAAGGATGAAGCCATGGCCGACGCGCCGCCCGACCGTCTGTCGACCGATCCGTCGAGCCCCTTCTACGATGAGGCGATCCTCGCGCGCGGCGTCGGCGTGCGCTTCAAGGGCGCCGAAAAGACCAACGTCGAGGAGTATTCGGTCTCTGAAGGCTGGATTCGTGTCGCGGCCGGCGCCGCGCGCGACCGGCGCGGCAACCCGCTGACGATCAAGCTCAACGGCGCCGTGGAGCCCTACTTCCGAGAGGCCGCCTCGCCGGAGTGAGGAGGCTCTTCGCCCGCCGTTGACGGTCGGCGACGAAGTCGGCCACTCTGTTCGCGGATTTCGCGTCGGGGGGCGCCCAGAGCATGCCGGTCATTCGTCTTGCGGCTTTCATCGCCGCCGCGCTTCTGCTCGCGCCGGTCTTGGCATGGGCGGCGCCGAAGGAAGTTGAAGCCTCGATCGACGAGGCGCGCCAGAACTGCGGGGCGAAGATCGAACTCGGAGGAAAATTCATGACGCGGCGGGACATCAACGCCGACGGAGTCGACGACTTCATCCTGGACTACGGCGAGTTCTCCTGCGACGGCATGATGAGCTTCTTCTGTGGTTCCGCCGGATGTACCCAGGAGGTGTTCGCCTCGCTGCCGGGCGGCGCCTACGTCAAGGTGCTCGACTCCAACGCGCATTCCATCGACTTCAAGACGGTGCGCGGCAAGCCTGCGATGGTGCTGTCGCTCCACGGCGGGTCATGCGGGAAGGCGGGTGCGGCGGAGTGCAAGCAGACGCTGATCTGGAACGGCAAGACGTTCAAGGCGTCCCGCTGACGGCCGCGCCGTCAGGCGATCTTCAGGATCTCCACCTCGCCGCCCATGAAGCTGGCGAGGTCTCCGACCGTCTTTCCCATCAGCGCCCGCGCGAGCGGCGAGATGTAGGACACCGAGCCCGCTGTCGGGTCGGCTTCGTCCTCTCCCACGATCCGGAAGGTCTGTCGACGGCCGTCCTCGCGCTCGAAAGTAACGCGGGAGCCGAACGCCACCTTGTCGTCGCCGGCCGTCTCAATCAGTTCGGCGCTGGCGCGCCGGGCGGCGTAGTAGCGGACGTCGCGCGCCGCGCGCGCCAGCGCGGAGCGGTCGAGATCCTGATCGCCCGCGGCCTTGGCGACGGCGAAGGCTTGTCGCGCCTCGGCAAGCGCAGCGTCGAGCGCCGCAAGTCCCTCCCTGGTGACGAGGTTCGGATGCGGCGAGATCGGCCGGTCGGGCAGATCCGCGGCGGTCGCCTCGTAGTCCTGCTCCTTGGTGAAGGCGACGCTCATGGCGTTGGGAGAACTCCGGAAAGCGTTCAGACGATCACGTTCCGCCCGAAGGCGAAAGCAGCCAAAAGTCGGAATCCGGCGGCGTCGCGTCAAGGCTTCCGCAAGGATGGTTCGGGCAGGATCGAACGCGGGACGTGGCGCGCGACGGAGCGTTCAGGTGGCGTTTGAACTGTGGGCGGCCTTCGGCGCCGTCGTGGCCGCGGGCGTCGCCGGGTTCGCCCTCGGCCGCCGGCGCGGCTCTGGCCGAGCCGTCCCGACCTCGAGCGCCAACGTCGCCGGCGAAGGCGGACCGCTGATCGCGGCCGCGCACGAGATGCGGACGCCGCTGACCGGTGTGGTGGGCGCGGTCGACCTTCTGCTCGACACGTCGCTGACGCCGGAGCAGCGCACCTATTCGCTGGCGGTGAGAAGCTCGGCCGACGCGATGCTGCGCCTCGTCGACGAGATGCTGGACTTTTCCGCGCATGACGGCGCCGTGGCCGCTGAGACCATCGAGGTCGGCGCGCTGGTCGAAGAGGTCTCCGAACTGCTGGCCCCGCGGGCGCAGGCGAAGGGGCTCGACTTCGCGGCCCTCGTCGCCGAGGACGCGCCGGGCGAGATCGTCGGCGACGCGGGGCGCATCCGCCAGATCCTGCTCAATCTCGCGGGCAATGCGATCAAGTTCACCGCGAGCGGCGGCGTCGGCCTGCGCGTCGAGCGCGCCGCGGCGGGGCTTGCGTTTCGGGTCCTCGATACGGGACCGGGATTTGATCCGCGGCGATCCGAACGGTTGTTCCGCGATTTCGAACGCGCGCCGGACGCGACCGCGGACGGCGCGGGGCTGGGCCTCGCCATCAGCCGTCGGCTCGCCTCCGCCATGGGCGGGACGCTGACCGCCGCCTCCGAGCCGGGGGCGGGCGCGACCTTCACGCTGACGCTGCCCTGCTGGGGCGCCGACGCGTCTTCGCGGGAGAAGGAGTTTGCGGGACGCCGGGTCGCCGTCGTCTCCTCGGCGGCGTTCAGCGGGCCTTGGCTCGTCGAATGGCTCGGCGCGCGCGGAGCGGCCGCGCGGCTGACGGCGCCGGGAGAGGCCGACGCTGCCGGGCTCGTCGCCTTTCGTCCAGAGATCGTCGTCGTCGACACGGGCGCGGGAGACGAGGCGGCGCTCGCGCGCCTCGCCCGTGACTGCGGCGCGGGGACGGTCCTGCTCATGCTGGCGCCCGGCGAGCGCAAGGCGCTCGAGACGCTTTCGCAGGACGGCTTCGACGGCTACCTCGTCAAGCCGCTGCGCGCCGCCTCGCTGCGCGAGCGGCTGGCGGGCGCCGCTCCCGCGGCCGCGTCGCGGGCCGTCTCCTTCCCGGCTTCGGGCGGGCTCAGGGTCCTGGTCGCCGAGGACGACCCGGTCGGCGCGCTGATCGCGCTCGCGCATCTGTCGCGGTTCGGCCATGCCTCCGTTCATGTCGCTGACGGCGCGGAGGCAGTTGCGAGCTTCGAGGCCGAGCGCTTCGACGTCGTGCTGCTCGACATGCGGATGCCGCGCCTCGACGGTCGCGCCGCCGCCGGCAGGATGCGCATCGTCGAGGCCGCCGAGGGTCGGCCGCCGGCCCTGCTCGTCGCGCTGAGCGCGGACAGCGGCGAACTCGCGGAGGCCCGCGGCTACGGCTTCGATCACGCGCTGGCGAAGCCGCTGGAGCGGTCCGCTCTGGAGGCGATTCTCTCGCCGATCGCGCCGGCGCGGCCGGAAGAGCCTGCGCGGCCTGTCGGTTTCGCTGGTTGACGACGGCCGCGTGACGTCATCTCGCCGTCGGCTGTTTGTGATGTCCTCTGTGGCGGCTCCCCACACGAATCCCGTCGCTTCACCGCGATGGACGCGCTAGGGGAGAGCAAACGCGCCGGAGCGCCGCATGACCGTTCACCGTCCGCCGCAGTCAGGGCCGGGCGCCATCGTGGGGCGCATCCGCTCCCATCGTCAGGCGGCGACAGCCGCGCCGAAGGGCTTTTCCATCACGCCCAAATGGGGCTTCGGAAAGCCGAGCCGCGACCGGCTGGAGGCGTCGGCGCAGGCGCTGCCGAAGCCGCTCGGGCGGATCGGCGGGCTCGAACTGCGCCTCGCCGAACGGCCGCGCGACGTCAAGCACGCCCAGCGCCTGCGCTACCGGGTGTTTTTCGAGGAGATGTCCGCCGTCGCCGACCCGATCGCGAAGCTCTGGCGGCGCGACATGGACCTGTTCGACGCCGTCTGCGACCACCTCGTCGTGACCGATCATGCCGCGCAGGGGCCCTCGCTCGCCGCGACGCTGCTCAACGGCATGAAGGGTTTTGCGGTCGACGGCGCGGCCTTGGCCGCGCCGCTCAAGACCAAGCCGGCGGTGGTCGGCACCTACCGGCTGCTGCGCCAGTCCGTCGCCGACCGCGCCTTCGGCTTCTATACCGCCGGCGAGTTCGACATCGACCCGCTGATCGCGCGCCACCGCCACCTTAACTTCCTGGAGCTCGGCCGTTCCTGCGTGCTGAAGCCCTATCGCGACAAGCGCACCGTCGAACTGCTGTGGCACGGCATCTGGGCCTATGTCCTCGCCCACAGGATCGACGTCATGATCGGCTGCGCCAGCCTCGAAGGCGTCGATCCGAAGCAGCTGCGGTTGCCGCTGTCCTATCTCCACCACTTCCACGCCGCGCCGGCCGAATGGGCTGCGGGCGCGCTGCCGGAGCGCCGGGCGTCCTTCGACCTGATGCCAAAGGAGGAGATCGACCTCCGCGCGGCGCTGCGGACGCTGCCTCCGCTGATCAAGGCCTATCTCCGTCTCGGGGCCTATGTCGGCGACGGCGCCGTCGTCGACCGGGAGTTCGGCACCACCGACGTGCTGGTGATCCTGCCGAAGACGGCGATCAACCCGAAATATGTTGGGTACTACGGCGCCGAGGCCGAGCGGCACGCGGCGTGAGCTTCGCCTGAACGGATCGCGATAGCGCAAACGCCGGCGGACGTCGTCCGCGCCCGGCCCTTCCGCGCGCACTCGTGCGACGCGGGGTCGCGAGACGGCGGAACGTCGTTTACTGCAACGTCTCCGACATGAAGCGCCGGCGTGATGACGCCGCGCGCGGGGACGCCGATGGCCGATCGCCCGAAAACGCCCGACCGCCCGCTCAAGATCGCGCTCGTCGAGGAGAGCCCGGTGCGGGCCGCGATCCTGGAGGAGGGGCTGCGAGAGGCGGGCCACGCGACGATCCTGCGGATCTCCGACCGGGCGAACCTCCTCGAGCGCATCTACGCCATAGATCCCGACGTCATCCTGATCGGCCTCGCCAACCCCTCGCGCGACGTGCTGGAGCAGATGTTCCAGATGAGCCGGAGCGTGCGCCGGCCGGTCGGCATGTTCGTCGACCAGTCGGACAGCTCCTCGATCGAGGCGGCGATCGACGCCGGCGTCTCGGCCTATGTCGTCGACGGGCTGAAGAAGGAGCGCGTGAAGCCGATCCTCGACACCATGGTCAGCCGGTTCAACGCCTTCTCGCGGCTGAAGGCCGAGCTCGACCAGGCCAAGAGCCAGCTCGAGGAACGCAAGGTCGTCGACCGCGCCAAGGGAATTCTGATGCGCCAGAAGGGCATCGGCGAGGAACAGGCCTATGCTTTGCTTCGCACCGTCGCCATGAACGAGAAAAAGAAGATCTCGGAGATCGCCCAGGCCGTCGTTACCGCCGCGGAGCTTCTGAAATGAGCCTCGACCACGTCAAGATCGGGTTCATCCCGCTGGTCGACGCCGCCGTGCCGATCGTCGCCGCCGATCTCGGCTTCGCGGCGGCGGAGGGGATCGAAATCGAGCTGTTCCGCGAAATCTCCTGGTCGAACATTCGCGACCGGCTGACGCTTGGCCATTTCGACGCCGCCCATCTGCTCGCGCCGCTCGCCATCGCGACCTCCCTTGGCCTGAACTCCATCAAGGCGCCGCTCGCCGTTCCTCTCGCCCTGAACCTCAACGGCAACGCGGTGACGCTGGCGCCGCACTTGCACGACGAACTGATGGAGCGGCTGCCCGACGGCAGCGATCCGGGCGATCCGCGCGCGACCGGCGCTGCGCTGAAGCGGCTCGTCGAAGACCGCCGCGCCAATGGCGAACAGCCGCCGGTTCTCGGCATGACCTTTCCCTTTTCCACCCACAACTACCAGCTTCGGCTCTGGATCGCGGCGGCGGGGCTGAACCCGGACGAAGACGTGCGTCTCGCGGTGGTGCCGCCGCCCTACATGGTCGACGCGCTCGAAAACGCGCATGTCGAGGGTTTTTGCGTCGGCGCCCCGTGGAATTCCGTCGCGGTGGAGCTCGGCCTTGGGCGGATCCTGCATCTCGGCGTCGACTTCGCGACGAGCTGTCCGGAGAAGGTCCTCGCGGTGCGTGAATCCTGGCTGGGCGAGCGGCCTGAGCTCGCGGCGCGGCTCATCCGGGCCATGGTCGCCGCCGGCGAATGGCTCGAGCGGTCCGAGCACCGGCAGGAGGCGGCGGAACTGCTTGGCGCCTCCAGCAGGCTCGACGTCGCTCCCGCGATCATCCGGCGCGCCCTGGACGGCCGCCTCTCGACCGGCGTCGGAGATCGGGCGTTGACGGACGACCGATACCTCGTCTTTGCGCGCGACGGGGCGATGCGGCCGGACGAGCGGCACGCCCGCTGGCTCCACGGCCAAATGGCGCGCTGGGGGCAGGCCGGCGACGGCCCCGACGAGGAGGCTCTCGCGGCGGCGGTCTATCGTCCGTCGGCGTTCGACAGCGCGATCGGCGGCCCGATTTCCCTGGCGGCGGATCCGCTTGGATTGAAGATCGGCGGGCTCGTTCAGTCCGGCTGAATTGAATCGCGATCTGCGCAAGTTTAGTGCACTGCACAAAAAGCGGGCGCGCTTTTTGGCTCGCACGAATAATCGGGCCTGATCGGGCGCGTCCTTCAAATCGTTCCAATTGCAGCGGTCGAGGCTGCTCCACGGCACCTGGCACGCCTCTTGAATGGACGGCTGCGCGGTCCGCGTCGGCGCAGACGTCATGACCGCACTGCCCAGCGAAGGGCGCGCCAGCAACGCCGCTGAACCGACACGCGATCACGCATGTCGAGACAGCGGCTTTTTTGTTCGCCGGCATCCGATCGTCTGGAGGCCGGCTCATTTGAAGATCACGCGGCCCTGAAGGCCGTCAGCGGAGCCGGAAATGAGCCACGACGCCAAGACGTCAGACGTCGCGAACGCCCTTCTGTCCGGCGTCAGCCGCCGGAGCGTGCTGCAAGTCGGCGGCTATGCCGCCGCGACGCTCGCGGCCGCCAGAATTCTCTCGCCCTCCGGCGTCTTCGCGCAGGGCGCGGGACCAGAGACGACCAAGGCGAAGCTTGGCTACATCGCCCTGACGGACGCCGGGCCGCTCTTCGTCGCCAAGGAGAAGGGCTTCTTCGACAAGTACGGCATGACTGAAGTCGAAGTCACGAAACAGTCCTCCTGGGGCACGACGCGCGACAACATCGTGCTCGGCTCCGGCGGCGGCGGCATCGACGGCGCGCACATCCTCACCCCCATGCCCTACCTGATCACGACCGGCGCGGTGACGCAGAACAAGGCCGGCACGCCGATGTCGATCCTGGCGCGCCTCAACGTCGCCGGCCAGTGCATCTCGGTCGGCCAGGAATACGCCGATCTCAAGCTCGGTCTCGACACGAAGCCCTTCAAGGAAGCGCTCGAGAAGAAGAAGGCTTCGGGCAAGGACGTGAAGGCCGCGATGACCTTTCCGGGCGGCACCCACGACCTCTGGATCCGCTACTGGATGGCCGCCGGCGGCATCGACCCCAACAAGGACATCCAGACGATCGTCGTGCCGCCCCCGCAGATGGTGGCGAACATGAAGGTCGGCACGATGGACACCTTCTGCGTCTGCGAGCCGTGGAACGAGCAGCTGAAGAACCAGAAGATCGGCTACACCGCGATCACCACGGGCGAGCTCTGGGACAAGCATCCGGAGAAGGCCTTCGCGCTCCGCACCGATTACGTCGAGAAGAACCCGAAGGCCGCGAAGGCTCTTCTGCTCGCCGTGATGGAGGCGCAGCAGTGGTGCGAGAAGATGGAGAACAAGGAAGAGCTCGCCGCCATCTGCGCCAAGCGCAACTGGATCGGCGCGCCGCTCGCTGACATCGTCGACCGGATGAAGGGCAAGTTCGACTACGGCGCGGGCAAGCCCGTGGTCGAGAACAGCCCGTACATCATGCACTTCTGGAAGGACCACGCGTCCTACCCGTTCAAGAGCCACGACGCCTGGTTCATCACCGAGGACATCCGCTGGGGCTACCTGCCCGGTACGACCGACGTGAAGGCGCTGGTCGACAAGGTGAACCGCGAGGATCTCTGGCGCGAAGCCGCCAAGGACCTCGGCGTCAGCGACATTCCGGCCTCGACCTCGCGCGGCGTCGAGAAGTTCTTCGACGGCAAGGTCTTCGACCCGGAGAAGCCCGGCGACTACCTCGCCAGCCTCGACATCAAGCGCATGGCCTGACGGAGCGCGCCGGCGCGGCCCAACGGCCGCGCTGCGACCCGCAGGCGACACCAGAAATCGCGGAGAGCCCGATGACACAGACCGCCGCCGCGGCGTCGAACGTGACGCCGCTGAAGTCCGCCCAGCCGGCGGAGGCCCCGGCCTCCGCGAAGGTGGTCGCGCTGCCTGCCCCGAAGAAGCCGTTCTTCGGGCCGCGGATGAAGACCCGCATGATGGACGCCGCGGCGACCTTCCTGCCCCCGCTACTGACCGTCGGCTTGCTGCTGCTGCTCTGGGAGCTGCTGTGCTCTTCGCCGACCTCGTCGCTGCCTTCGCCCTCGCGCGTGATCTCCGACACCTGGGAGCTGATCGCCAACCCGTTCTACGACAACGGAGGCAACGACAAGGGCCTCGGCTGGCAGCTCTACGCGTCGCTGAAGCGCGTCGCGCTCGGATATGCGCTCGCGGCGGTCGCCGGCATCGCGCTCGGCGCGCTGGTCGGCGCGTCCACCTGGGCGCTGCGGGGGCTAGATCCGGTGTTCCAGGTGCTCCGCACCATCCCGCCGCTCGCCTGGCTTCCGCTCTCGCTCGCGGCGTTCCGCGACGGCGAGCCCTCGGCGATCTTCGTGATCTTCATCACCGCGATCTGGCCGGTGATCATCAACACCGCGGTCGGCATCCGCAACATTCCGCAGGATTACAAGAACGTCGCGCAGGTCCTGCGCCTCAACCCGATCGAGTATTTCTCGAAGATCATGCTGCCAGCGGCCGCGCCATACATCTTCACTGGTCTTCGCATCGGCATCGGCCTGTCGTGGCTCGCCATCGTCGCGGCCGAAATGCTGATCGGCGGCGTCGGCATCGGCTTCTTCATCTGGGACGCGTGGAACTCGTCGCGCATCAGCGACATCATCCTCGCGCTCGTCTACGTCGGCGCGGTCGGCTTCGTGCTCGACCGCATCGTCGCCCTCATCGCCGTCGCGGTCACGCGCGGCACGGCCAACGCGTGACGGTGGACAGAGCCATGACCAAGCCGTTTCTCAAGATCGAGCATGTCGACAAGTCGTTCTCGCGCGGGGCGATGACCAACGAGGTCCTGAAGGACGTCTCGCTGGACGTCGCCGAGGGCGAGTTCATCTCGATCATCGGCCACTCCGGCTGCGGAAAGTCGACCCTGCTCAACATCGTCGCCGGCCTCACCAAGGCCACCAAGGGCGTCGTGTTCCTGCAGGACAAGGTGGTGGACGAACCAGGCCCGGACCGCGCCGTCGTGTTCCAGAACCACAGCCTGCTGCCCTGGCTCACCTGCTACGAGAACGTCGCGCTCGCGGTCGACAAGGTGTTCGGCAGGTCGAAGACCAAGGCCGAGCGCCACGACTGGACGATGCACAAGCTCAAGCTCGTCCACATGGAGCACGCCAAGGACCGGCGCCCGGCGGAGATCTCGGGCGGGATGAAGCAGCGCATCGGCATCGCCCGGGCGCTCGCCATGCAGCCCAAGGTGCTGCTGCTCGACGAGCCGTTCGGCGCGCTCGACGCGCTGACCCGCACGCATCTGCAGGACCAGGTCATGCAGATCCAGGCCGAGCTGAAGAACACCGTGCTGATGATTACGCATGACGTCGACGAGGCGGTGCTTCTCTCCGACCGGATCGTGATGATGACCAACGGTCCCTCGGCGCGGATCGGCGAGGTGCTGGACGTGCCGCTCGCCCGGCCGCGGAACCGGCTCGAGCTCGTCTCCGACCGCGCCTACATCGCGGCCCGCGCGGCGGTGCTCAAGTTCCTGTACGAGCGCCACCGCTTCGTGGAGGCGGCCTGATCCGAACGTCGGAGGCGACGGCCGGCGCCCGTTTTAGGCGCACTGCACAATCGCCGTGCGCCTAGGCGGTCCCGACTGAGGTCTGCTCCCGGAAAGAACTGCTCGAATTCCAGTGAATTCCGCCGGTTCCGGCGGCTGGCATGCGTCTTGAATGAGCTGTCACGTGGTTCGCCGTCGACGATGACGTTTGGACCACTCGCCCATAGAGGGGCGCGCCAGCATCGCCGCTGAACCGACACGCAGACGAACGCGGGTCGAGACAGCGGCTTTTTGTTTTGGTCCGCGCCTGCCGAGCGAGGCGCGGCCCGAGAAGCGGACCCCCCTGAGGGCGTCATCGGAGTCGAAAGCAAGCCCATGAGCGAGACCCTCGCATCGACGAAACGGCCGGAGCGCGAGCGCATCGTGCTCGTCGGCGCCGGCATGGCCGCGTTGAAGCTCCTCGAGGAGCTCACCGCCGCATGCCCCGGCCGGTATGACGTGACCGTGCTCGGCGCTGAGAAGGACGCGGCTTACAACCGCGTGTTGCTGTCATCGCTGCTCGCCGGCGAGGCGGCCGACGAGGACCTGACGCTGAAGGACCGCTCCTGGTACGGACAGAGCGGCTACCGCCTCTTTACCGAGGCGCAGGTCTCGAGCATCGACCTCGCGCAGAAGACCGTCCGCCTGACAGACGGCCGCTGGGCGTCCTACGACCGGCTGGTGCTCGCGACCGGCTCCGAGCCGATCCGGCTGCCGCTGCCCGGCGCGCATCTCCCCGAGGTGGTGACGTTCCGCGACCGCGCCGACGCGGCCAAGCTCGCGAACCTGTCGGGACCGGACAAGAGCGCCGTGGTGATCGGCGGCGGGCTGCTCGGGCTGGAGGCGGCCTACGGCCTCGCAAAGCTCGGCTGCGCGACGACCGTCGTGCACATCTTCGACAAGCTCATGGAGCGGCAGCTCGACCTGAAGGCGGCCGCGACGCTGAGGCACCAGCTCGAGAAGAAGGGCATCGGCTTCGTCCTCTCGGCGCAGAGCGCCGAGATCGTCGGCGACGCTCACGTCGAGGGACTGAAGCTCGCCGACGGCGAGGTGCTGCCGGCCGACATGATCGTGATGTCCTGCGGCGTGCGTCCGAACGCCGGCCTCGCGCGCGAGGCGGGGCTCGAGGTCAGGCGCGGGATCGTCGTTGACGACGCCATGCGGACCTCGGACCCGCATGTCTATGCGATCGGCGAATGCGCCGAGCACGCGGGCGTCGTCTACGGTCTGGTCGCGCCGGCCTACGAGCACGCGAAGACGCTCGCGCGCCACCTCGCGGGCGAGGCGGAGGCCGCCTACGCCGGCAGCCTGCTGTCCACGAATCTCAAGGTCTCCGGCGTCTCGGTGTTCTCGGCCGGCGCCGTCGAGGCGGAGGAGGGCGACGACATCGTCACCCTCGCCGACCCCGGCCACGGCCATTACCGCAAGTTGGTGATGCGCGACGACCGGCTGGTCGGGGCGATCCTCGTCGGCGAGGCCTCGGACGCGCTCTGGTATCTCGACCTGATCGCCTCCGGCGCGCCGCTCGGCGAGATGCGCGACGACCTGGCCTTCGGCCGGTCCTTCGTGGCGACGCCGTGAGGAGGCGGCGATGAGCGGCGATTTCACCCCCGACCAGAAGCGCTATCTCGAAGGCTTCATCTCAGGCGTGCAGGCGATCCGCGAATCGCGCGGCGCGGCCGGCTTCGGCGGACAGGTCCCGTTCCAGGGGCAGGCGGCAGGCCAGTCCCTGCCGACGCCGCAGGAGCAGATCCCGTCCGGACCGGACGCCATCCACCTCGCGGCCATGGCCCGGCAGGAGAAGGCCGGCAAGAAGCTGGTCGCGCAGGAAAAGGCCAAGCGCGACGAGCACCCGTTCGACGCCTACGCCCGCCTGAAGGGGCTCGCGGCCGAGGGCAAGTTCGCCAAGCAGCTCGACGACTTCCGCATTCGCTTCCACGGCCTGTTCTATGTGGGGCCGACGCAGGACGCTTACATGTGCCGGCTCAGGATCCACAACGGCATCCTGAAGGCTTGGCAGTTCCGCGGCGTCGCCGACCTCGCCGAACAGTTCGGCGGCGGCTACAGCCATGTGACGACCCGCGCGAACCTCCAGGTGCGCGAGATCGGCGCCAAGGACGGCCCCGCCTTCCTCGAAGGCCTGGTCGACATTGGCCTCACCGCGCGGGGCTCCGGCGCGGACAACATCCGCAACGTCACTGGCACGCCGACCGCCGGCATCGATCCGCAGGAACTCGTCGACACGCGCCCTTACGCCAAGGATTGGCACCACCACATCCTCAACGACCGCTCGCTCTACGGCCTGCCCAGGAAATTCAACGTCGCCTTCGACGGCGCCGGGCGGATCGCCGCGCTCGAGGACACCAACGATATCGGCTTCCAGGCGGTCGAGGTGCTTGACGGGCACGGGATCGAGCCGGGCGTCTGGTGGCGGCTGGCGCTCGGCGGGATCACCGGCCATCGCGACTTCGCACGCGACACCGGCGTGATCGTGCCGCTGGACCAAGCCACCAAGGTGGCCGACGCCATCGTGCGCGTCTTCATCTCGAACGGCGACCGCTCCGACCGCGCCAAGGCGCGGCTCAAATACGTGCTCGACGCCTGGGGCTTCGACAAGTTTCTCGAGGAGGTCGAGAAGCTGCTCGGCGCCAAGCTCGTGCGCGCGCCGGCGGGCGCCCTCGCGCCGCGGCCCGAGAGCGACCGCATGGCGCATATCGGCGTCCACCCGCAACGCCAAGCGGGCCACAACTGGATAGGCGTCTCGCTCAAGCTCGGGCGCATGTCCTGCGAGCAGATGCGGGCGCTCGCCGACATCGCGCAGGACTACGGCGACCGCGACATCCGGCTGACCGTCTGGCAGAACCTGCTGATCTCGGGCGTCCGCGACGAGTTCGTCGCTGAGGTCGAGGAGAAGATCCGCGCCATCGGTCTCGACACGGCCTGCTCCAACGTCCGCGCAGGCCTCGTCGCCTGCACCGGCAATCGCGGCTGCAAGTTCTCCGCCGCCGACACCAAGGGTTTTGCGGACCAGATCGCGACCCACATCGACGCGATCGGGCTCGTCGTCGACACGCCGATCAACATCCACGCGACCGGCTGCCATCACTCCTGCGCCCAGCACTACATCGGCGACATCGGCCTGATCGGCGCGCGGGTGGCGGTCGGCGAAGAAGACACCGTCGACGGTTTCAACATCCTCGTCGGCGGCGGCTTTGGGACCGACGCCACGATCGCCCGCGACCTCGTCTCTGAAGTGAAGGGCGAGGATTGCCCGGCCGTCGTCGAGAAGATGCTGCGCGGTTACCTCGCCAATCGCGAGAGCGAGGCCGAGACCTTCGCCGCCTTCACGCGCCGTCACGAGATCGACGCGCTCAAGACCATGTTCGAACTCGAGAAGGCCTGACGCTCATGTCCGCGCCCACCCAGATGATGCTGCCGCCATTGGTGCCGGAAAACGCGCCGTTCAGCCCCGAACAACGCTCCTGGCTCAACGGCTTCTTCGCGGGCCTGCTGTCGATGGACGGGGGCGTGCAGGCGCTGTCGCGCGACGCGGCCACCGCGCTGCTCGGGGAGCCCCTTCCGGGCGCTCCGCAGGCCGCCCCCGCCGAGGAGGAGGAGGACGGCGCGCCCTGGCACGACGCCTCCATGCCGATCGACGAGCGCATGAAGCTCGCGGAGGGAAAGCCGCTCAAGCGCCGCATGATGGCGGCCATGGCGCAGCAGGACTGCGGCCAGTGCGGTTATCTCTGCGACAGCTATTCCGCGGCGATCGCGGCCGGCGAGGAGAAGAAGCTCAATCTCTGCGTGCCCGGCGGCAAGGAAACGCAGCGCATGCTGAAGAAGCTCGCCGCCGAGCTCGACGGCGCGGCGCCGGCCGCGAAGCCCGCCGAGGCGGCGGCGGCTCCCGCCCAGCCCGCCGCGGCCGAGCCTGGCCGCTCCCGTGAAACGCCGGTCGAGGCGACGTTCCTTTCCCGCCTGAAACTCAACGGCGAGGGCTCGTCAAAAGAGACCAACCACGTCGAGATCGATCTCACCGAGAGCGGCCTCACCTATGAGCCGGGCGACAGCTTCGGCCTGTTCGCGACCAACTGCCCCTCGCTCGCCGCCGACGTCGCCAAGCGCCTCGGCGTCGCGCCGGATGCGCCCGTCAGCCATGACGGGCAGACGCTGCCGCTCTCGACCTGGCTTTCCGAGAAGGTCTCGCTCGGCGCGGCGCCCGATGCGCTGTTCGAACTCCTGAGCGTGCATGCCGAGGACGCCTCGGACAAGGCGAAGCTGATGAGGCTCGCCGAGGGCGAGGATCCGGACGGCGACCTCGAGACGCTCGACGTGCTTGCGGCGCTGGAGAAATTCCCGGCGGCGACGCCGCCCGCCGCGGAGTTTCTAGCGACGCTGGAGCCGCTGCAGCCGCGGCTCTACTCTATCTCCTCGGCGCTTTCGGCCGATCCGGGCAAGGTGAGCCTGACCGTCGACACGGTTCGATACCGGATCGGCGAGCGCACGCGCCTCGGCCTCGCCTCGACCTATCTCGCCGACCGCGTCGAGCCGGGCGCGAAGCTCAAGGTCTATGTCCAGAAGGCGCACGGCTTCGGCCTGCCGAAGAGCGGCGACGTCCCCATCATCATGGTCGGGCCGGGCACCGGGATCGCGCCGTTCCGTTCCTTCCTGCGCGAGCGCCGCGCGACGAAGGCGACCGGCGGCGCCTGGCTGTTCTTCGGCCACCAGCGGGAGGCGACGGACTTCTTCTACCGCGACGAGATCGCCGAACTGCAGGAGGCCGGCGCGCTGACCATGCTCTCGCTTGCCTGGTCGCGCGACGGCGACAGGAAGGTCTATGTGCAGGATCGCATGCGCGAGGCCAGTGCGGAGCTTTGGAGCTGGCTGGAGAAGGGCGCGCACTTCTATGTTTGCGGCGACGCCAAGCGCATGGCGGCGGACGTCGAGAAGGCGCTGATCGACATCGCGGCCGAACATGGGGCTAAGGGCGATGGCGCCAAAGCCTTCATCGCCGACCTCAAGAAGGCTGGCCGCTACCAGGCGGACGTCTACTGATGGCGCCGCTCCTCGCTGCATCGCCGGAGTGCGTCCTTCGAGACGCCGGCCTGTGGCCGGCTCCTCAGGACGAGGAGCGGGCGAGGATGGCGGGCTTCCAACTTCCTCATGCTGAGGAGGCCCGGAGGGCCGTCTCGAAGCACGCACTCGGCTGCTCCAGCTCTGTGGTCGGCCTCCCATGAACGTGCATGCCGCCGATCCGAACCCGGCGCCGATCGCCACCACCTGTCCCTATTGCGGCGTCGGCTGCGGCGTGCTCGCCCAGCCCGACCGCATGGGCGGCGCGACGATCGTGGGCGACCCAGATCATCCGTCTAATTTCGGACGCTTATGCTCGAAGGGATCGGCCCTGGGCGAGACGCTGTCGCTCGAGGGCAGGCTGCTGCACCCGGAGATCGACGGCGAGCGCGTGAGCTGGGAAGCGGCGCTCGACGCGGTCGCCAAAGGGTTTCGCCAGACGCTTGAAACCCACGGCCCGAAGGCGATCGCCATCTACCTGTCAGGGCAGCTGCTGACGGAGGATTATTACGCGGCTAACAAGCTGTTCAAGGGTTTTCTTGGCTCGGCGAACGTCGACACCAATTCCCGGCTCTGCATGTCGTCCTCCGTCGCCGGCCACGTCCGAGCCTTCGGCTCGGACACGGTGCCGGGGACCTATCGCGACCTTGAATCCGCCGACCTTCTGGTCTTCGCGGGCTCGAACGCGGCCTGGTGCCATCCGGTGCTCTACCAGCGCATGCTGGCGGCGAAGACCGAGCGCGGCGCCAAGATCGTCGTGATCGACCCGCGCGTCTCGGCGACCGCGGAGGAGGCCGACCTTCACCTCAAGATTGCAGGCGGAACCGACGTCGCGCTGTTCTCGGGCCTGCTCGTACATCTCGCCGATGCGGGGCGCATCGATGCTGCATATGTGCAGGCGCACACCATGGGTTTCGATGACGCGCTCGCCCGCGCCAGGGAGGTTGCGCCCAGCGTCGCCGCTACGGCGCGAGTCTGCGGCGTCGCGGAGGCCGACATCGTCGCCTTCTTCTCGCTGTTTGCCGAGACGGAACGCACGGTCACGCTCTACAGCCAAGGCGTCAACCAGTCGGCCGACGGCGTCGACAAGGTCAACGCCATCATCAACTGCCATCTCGCGACCGGCCGGATCGGCAAGGCCGGCATGGGCCCGTTCTCGCTGACCGGGCAGCCCAACGCCATGGGCGGGCGCGAAGTTGGGGGGCTCGCGAACCAGCTCGCCGCCCATATGGGTTTCGATGCGAATTCGATCGACAAGGTCGGCCGCTTCTGGAACGCGCCGCGCATGGCCGAGGCGCCCGGCCTCAAGGCGGTCGACATGTTCGAGGCGGTCGCGCGCGGCGAGATCCGCGCGCTTTGGGTGATGGGAACCAACCCGGCCGCATCGCTGCCCCGCGCCGGCGCGGTGGCGGAGGCGCTCGGCAGGCTCGATCATTTCGTGGTCTCGGAGAACGTCGCCTCCAACGACACGCTCGCCGCCGGCGCGAAGATCCGCCTGCCGGCCGCCGCCTGGGGCGAGAAGGACGGCACGGTCACCAATTCCGAGCGACGCATCTCGCGCCAGCGGCCGTTCCTCGCGCTTCCCGGCGAGGCGCGGCCGGACTGGTGGGCGATCGCGCAGGTGGCGAAGCGTCTCGGCCATGGCGAGGCTTTCGGCTGGCGCACGGTCGGCGAGGTGTTTCGAGAGCATGCGGCGCTGTCAGCCTTCGAAAACGACGGCGCGCGCGACTTCGACATCGGCGCGCTCGCCGCCCTCGACACCCGCGACTACGATCGACTTCAGCCGGTGCAGTGGCCGGCGCGCAAGGGCAGAGCGCGGACCGAGACGCGCTTCTTCGCCAAGGGCGGGTTCTTCACCGCCGACGGCAGGGGCCGCTTCGTCGCCGTCGCGGCGCCGCAGGCCCCGGCGAGGCCGTCGAGCGATTTCCCGCTTCGCCTCAATACCGGCCGTATCCGCGATCAGTGGCACACGATGACGCGCACCGGAAAAAGCCCGCGCCTGTCCAGCCATCTGCCGGAGCCGTTCCTGGAAATCTCAGCCGTCGACGCGGAGAAGGCCGGCGTCGTCGACGGCGGCTTCGCGACGGTCGCCACGGCGCATGGCGAGGCGACGCTGCGTGCGCGGGTGACGCCCGACGCGCGCGAGGGCGCGCTGTTCGCCGCGATCCACTGGACTCAGGAGACTTCGTCCTCCGGCCTGATCGGCGCGCTGGTGCATGCCCGCGTCGATCCGATTTCCGGCCAGCCGGACGCGAAGTCGACCCCCGCCACGGTCCGGCCGGCGAAGTTCAAGCGACAGGGCTTCGCGCTTTCGCGCGGCGCGCTCGACAAGCCCGAAGGGGCATGGTGGGCGACGGCCGCCATCCCGAACGGAAGCGGCCTCCTGTTCGCGACCGACGGCGAGATTCTGTTCGACGACGTGATCCCGGACCTCGACCCAAGCGACGAGGTGGTCGAGTTCGCCGACCTGCGGCGTGGCCGCCAACGGGCGGCGGTGTTCCGCGACGGCGTGCTTCAGGCCTGCCTGTTCGTCGGGCCGGAGCGGCAGGAGAGCGCCTGGACCTATCTGCGCGGACGGCTCGGCGAACCTCTGAACGAAAGCGAGACGCGCGGCCTGCTGCTCGCCGGCCGCGCCAGCGCCGGCGCATCGCTCGGCCCGCTCGTCTGCGCCTGCCATGGCGTCGCCAAGGGTGTGATCGAAGGCGCGATCACGGCGGGCGCCTGCGAACCGGCCGCTATCGGCGCCGCGACGAAAGCGGGCACCAATTGCGGCTCCTGCCTGCCGGAGATCCGCCGGATGCTGGCGGCCACGCGCGTTGCGGAGGCGATTTCGGCCTGACCCGACGCGGGCTAGCCGCATCCGCATTCCGGAAAGAGTAATAAGAAATCTCTCAGTAGACGTCTCGTAATACAAGACGCATTCTCCTGGCGCGTCGGGAGAAGCACCATGTCAAAGCAGTCAATACTTCACGGGTTTATGATATTCATATTATTCGGCGGGGCGACGTCGTTCGCCGACGAGTCATCCGGCACGAAGGGCCAGAACTACGACCGGGTCGTCGTCGACCTGCAAAGCGACGCCGGGATCCAGGTGTCGGCGCGCGTCATGACCATCAATCGATACACCGACAGCGCGACGGCCATCACGGTGACGGACAACGGCGCCCAGATCTTTGGACCGCACACCAATCCGGACGAGCGGTGGCGCCAGACTTTTCCAGTGACGGGCAAGGGACGACACGAGGTCGTCATGACCTGCAAGAGCCTCAATTCTTCTCCGGTCTACTGCGCCCTCGCGGTCGAGAACGCCGCAGCGGCTGTCATCCAGTAGAGTCAGGAGCGCCGACGCCGCGGGATCGCGGCGCCGGCGTCGCCTCAAACGGCCTGCTTCAGGCTGCTCATGTCGATGACGAAGCGGTACTTCACGTCGCTCTTCAGCATGCGGGCGTAGGCCTTCTCGATGTCCTGGATCGGGATGATCTCGATGTCGGACGTGATGCCGTGCTCGCCGCAGAAATCGAGCATCTCCTGCGTCTCCGCGATGCCGCCGATCAGCGAACCGGCGAAGTTGCGGCGCGAGAAGATCAGGCTGAAGACGGCGACGGCCAGCGGATCCTCAGGCGCGCCGACCTGGCAGAGCGTCGCGTCGCGCTTCAGCAGGGCGATGTATTCGTTGATGTCGTGCTGCGCGGCGACGCAGTCGAGAATGAAGTCGAAGCTCGAGGCGTGCGCCGCCATCTGCTCCTTGTCCTTCGAGATCACGACGTCGTCCGCGCCGAGTTTCTTTGCGTCCTCCACCTTGTTCGGCGAGGTCGTGAACAGCACGACGTTCGCGCCCATGGCGTGGGCGAGCTTCACCGCCATGTGGCCAAGGCCGCCAAGGCCGACGACGCCGACCTTCATGCCCGGCCCGACCTTCCAGCGGCGGAGCGGCGAATAGGTGGTGATGCCGGCGCAGAGCAGCGGCGCGGCGGCCGCGAGATCGAGGTTTTCCGGCAGACGGAGCACGAAATCCTCGTCGCAGACGATCTGGTCGGAATAGCCGCCATAGGTGTTTTCGCCGGTCTGCTTGTCGGCGCCGTTATAGGTGCCGACGAACATGTTCTCGCAGTACTGCTCGAGGCCGTCCTTGCAGCTCGCGCATGTCCGGCAACTGTCGACCATGCAGCCGATGGCGGCGTTCTGGCCGACCCTGAATTTGGTGACCTCCGGGCCGACCTCGACGACCCTGCCGACGATCTCGTGGCCGGGCAGGCAGGGATAGACGGTGTTCTTCCACTCGTTGCGGGCCTGGTGCAGGTCCGAATGGCAGACGCCGCAGAAGGCGATCTCGATGCGCACATCCTTCGGCCTGAGGTCGCGGCGACTGAAGTCGAACGGCGCCAGCGGCGCGTCGGCGGATTGGGCTGCGTAGCCGGTGCAGGCGAACATGGCTGTCCTTTCGGCATGGAGCCCGGCGGCGCGCAGGGATATCCCCTGGATGGCTCGGCCGGGCGGATCGATGGCGCAGCGATTCTAAGGCGTCCGCCCCATGCGTCACCTTTGCGGCGACGCATCAGGAGCCGGCGCCGCCGCACGACGAAGGCCGGAGCCATCGTCCTTCCTCATGCTGAGGAGCGCCGCAGGCGCGTCTCGAAGCACGCAGGGACGTCGGCGTTGTGCGTCCTTCGAGACGGCCCGCGTTCCGCGGCCTCCTCAGGATGAGGAACCGGGAGGGTGGTGTCGGACGGCCTAGACGCCGTCAGTCGCCGGTCTGGAAATCCCCCGGCTGCGGCGCGGCGAGCGGGCTGAACTGGCAGCGGTCCGGCTTCAGGTCGATCAGCGGCGTGCCGTCGAGGCAGTCTAGGCCGCGGACGAGCAAGGTGGATCCCTCTACTGCGACGAGCGTTACGAGCGAGGTCCCGATCGGGTTCGGCCGAACAGGCGAGCGCAGCGCGAAGGTTCCGCGCGTCGTCCCGTCGTTCCTCGGGCTCTGCAGCACAAGATCCCGGCGGGACTGGTCGAGCCAGTAGATCACCTCGATCTGTCCGAAGGCCTCGATCCCCGCAAGCGCGGCGACCCACGGCTCGAAGATCTCGATGCGGCAGGTCGGGCCGTCCCGCCGCCCCTGCCGCGGACAGTCGAGCCGCGAGGTCCAGGGCGTGCGGATGCGGCCGATGAAGACAAGCCCGGCGTCGGTCGGGGGCGGCGGCTCGACCGCGACTTCGTTGGCGCGGATCTCCTGCAGCCGGACCATCAGGTCGCTCGCTGGGCGTCGACGAGGCGCAGGAGATAGCGCCCATAGGCCGTCTTCTCGAACAGCCGCCCGCGCGCCTCCAGCGCCGCGAGGTCGATGAAGCCGTTCTCGAAGGCGATTTCTTCCAGACAGGCGATGGCGAGGCCCTGCCGGTGCTGTAGCGCGCGGACGAACTCGCTCGCCTCCAGCAGGCTGTCAT
This sequence comes from Chelatococcus sambhunathii, assembly GCA_031316315.1. GTDB lineage: Bacteria > Pseudomonadota > Alphaproteobacteria > Rhizobiales > Methylopilaceae > Methylopila. The sequence continues at coordinate 72,837 of JADBEO010000003.1, read as the reverse complement.
GCGTGCCGGTGTCGAGCCAGGCCGCGCCGCGGCCGAGCTTTTCCACCGACAGCTCGCCACGTTCGAGATAGGCGCGGTTGACGTCGGTGATCTCGAATTCGCCGCGCGTCGAGGGCTTCAGCGCGGCGGCGATGTCGAGCACGGCGTTGTCGTAGAAATAAAGCCCCGTCACCGCCCAGTCGGAGCGCGGCTTCTCCGGCTTCTCGACGATCGCCGTCGGCCGGCCAGCGGCGTCGAGCTCGACCACGCCGTATCGCTGCGGGTCTTCGACTTGGTATGCGAAGATCGTGGCGCCGGCCTCGCGGGACGCGACGGCTTTGAGCCGCTCGCCGAGATTGGCGGAGAAGAAGATGTTGTCGCCCAGCACCAGCGCCACCCGCCCGTCGCCGACGAACTCGCGCCCGATCACGAGCGCCTGCGCGATGCCCTCCGGCTTCTCCTGAATCGCGTAGGACAGGCTGAGGCCGTGGTCGGATCCGTCGCCGAGCAACCGCCTGTAGCTGTCGAGAAATTCGGGCGATGCGATCAGCAGGATGTCGCGAATCCCCGCCAGCATCAGCGCCGACAGCGGATAATAGATCATCGGCTTGTCGTAGACGGGCAGCAGCTGCTTGTTGACCGCGAGCGTCGCCGGATAGAGCCGGGTGCCGGAGCCCCCGGCGAGTACGATGCCTTTCAAACGCCGCCCCTGCTGCCTTGACCTGCGCGCCGCGTGTCATCCGCCGGCCGCCGATCTATAGCCGGGTCGCGCCTCAGATCACGCGGAAATCGTCGGCGTCGATGTCGAGGCCGCGTCCGAGCATGGCGAACTTCACGGCGTCGGCCCCGCCTGCGCCGTCCCTGTCGTAGAGCAGCGCGCCGGTCGAGGACTTGTAGATGATCCTGTCCTCGTCGTCGGCCGCCTTCGCGCCGACCACGAAGGCGTCGTCGTCCAGCGCGCCGCGCGACAGCGCCGAAAAAACTGACTTCGCGAGCTCGATTGTGTCCTTGGCGGCGCTGAAATCGCTGATGGTGTGGATCTTGGAGGCGCTGTCGGGCGCCGTCGAAAGGCTCGGCGGTTTTTAAGCTCAAAACAGCTCGGGCGTCGCTGCGAGCTTCGGCGCTTCCGCGTCCTTCTCCGAAACGACGGCGTTCGCGACCTCTACCGGCCAGTCGATGGCCAGCGCGGGATCGGCCCAGAACACCGCTCGCTCATGCGCCGCGGAGTAGGGGCGCGAGACCCTGTAGATGACCTCGGTGTCCGGCTCGAGCGTGCAGAAACCGTGCGCGAAGCCCTCGGGCACGTAGAGCAGCGCGCCGTTCTCCGCGTCGAGCCGCGCGGCGACGTGGCGGCCGAAGGTCTGCGAACTGCGCCTTATGTCGACCGCCACGTCCAGGATCGCGCCGCGCGCCACGCTGACGAGCTTGGCCTGCGCGAAGGGCGGCAGCTGGAAGTGTAGCCCGCGCACCGTGCCCGCAGCGCGCGAGAGCGAACGATTGTCCTGGACGAAGTCGGGGTCGAGGCCTTCCGCCTCGAAGGCGGAGCGCTTGAAGGTCTCGGCGAACCAGCCCCGGTCGTCCGCGAATCGCCGCGGGCGGATCTCGACGACGTCAGGGATGTCGAGCCTGATGAACTCCATCGTCCGCCTGTCCGTGGACCGGCTCGGAGCGCTAGCACGATCCCCCGGACGGCGCGAGCGGCCGAGCGAAAGGCGTCGGACGACGAACCGCCGTCCGGCGCCGCCCTGAAGGCGGCCTCGGGCCGAGGAGGCTTCAGCCGGAGATCGCCTCGAGCGATTTGCCCCTGGTCTCGACGCCGAGGGTCAGGACCGCGACCGCCGCGATGACGAAGGAGCCCGCGCCGAGCGCGAACACGCCGCCCTGTCCGAGCGTCGGCAGCACGACGCCGATCAGCGCCGGGCCGATCAGCGAGCCGACGCGGCCGATGGCCGAGGCGCAGCCGGCGCCGGTGGCGCGCGCCCGGGTCGGGTAGAGCTCGGGCGTGTAGGCGTAGAGCGTCGACCACATGCCGAACAGGAAGAACTGCATGACGAGGCCGAACACGATCAGCATCGTGAAGGACGGCGCGTTGCCATAGGCGTAGGCGGCGACGGCCGAGCCGACCAGCATCAGCGCGCAGGTCGGCTTGCGGCCCCAGGCGTCCACCAGCCAGGCCGCGGCGATGAAGCCGGGTATGCCCGCGAGCGCGATCAGCACCACGTAGGAGGTCGACTTCACGTCGGTGTAGCCGGCCGCCTGCAGCAGCGCGCCGAGCCAGGTGGTGAGGCCGTAGAAGCCGAGCAGCGCGAAGAACCAGGTCAGCCAGATCATCACGGTGCGGCCGGCGTATTCGCCGCTGAAGAGTTCAAGGAAGGAGAACCGGCGCTCGCCGCGGGCGGTCGCGGCGATCGGCTTCGGCTCGGCGAGAGTCGAGCCGGCGGGCAGGCGGTGGAGCACCTTGGACTCGATGTCGGCCATGACCTTCTCGGCCTCGTCCGTCCGTCCCTGATCGGCGAGCCAGCGCGGGCTTTCGGGCACGAAGAAGCGCACGACGAACAGGAACAGCGCCGGAACCGCTTGGCACAGGAACATCTCGCGCCACGAGAAATTCGCGAGGAAGAACCAGCTCAGCAGGCCGGCCGCGATGAAGCCGAGCGGCCAGAAGCCTTCGAGGATCGCGAGGTAGCGGCCGCGCTTGGCGGTCGGCACGAACTCCGAGACGATCGCGAGCGCGACGGGGAACTCCATGCCCATGCCGAAGCCGAGCAGCAGGCGCGCATAGCCGAGCGAAGTCGGATCCGGCGCGAAATAGCACCACAAGCTTCCAAGCCCCCAGAAGAGCATCGAGATCTGGAAGACCACCTTGCGGCCGAACCGGTCCGCCGCCATGCCCGACAGGGCGGCGCCGAGGAACATGCCGACGAAGCTCATCGACGACAGGAAGCCGGCCTGCGCGGTCGACAGCTTGAACTCCGTCTTGATCGAGCCGAGCAGGAAGGTCAGCGAGCCGAGGTCGATCGAGTCGAAGAACCAGGCGGTGGCGATGATCGAGAAGATCATCTTCTGGTAGCCCGTCATCGGCAGCCGATCGAGCCGCGCGGCGATCATGACGTCGGTGGCCGTGGCGCTAGCGGGGCGGACCCCCGCCGCCGCGCCGCCTGTCGGCAGCGTGATATCGGACATGCTGACCCTCCCATCAATTTTTATGATTGGTTGATCGGCAAGCTAGTTCGGCGATCCGAGAAATGCAATTGATATATTAGTTGTCGCCGACTGATGACCTGACCGCGTTCATGGCGCCCCGGATGACGAGGTGCTAAGCACGGGAGACGATGCTTGGATGCGGACGCCTGTCATGAATGCGCCGACCGCCCGGTCGCGATCCCGGTCCATGCAGGGCGCGGGCACGGCGAAGCGCGGCGCGCGCGCGGGGGCGGGCGCAGCCGCGCTGACGCTGACGGACCGCGCCTATGTCGAGCTCGAAGAGCTAATCACCACGCTGCAGCTGCCGCCGGGAGCCTTCCTCAGCGAACTCGCTTTGGCGGAACGGCTGGGGATTGGCCGCACTCCGATCCGCGAGGCCTTGCAGCGCCTGGCGCGCGACGGGCTGGTCGTGGTCGTGCCCCGCCGCGGCATCCTCGTCTCCGAGATCAACCTCAAGACCCAGCTGCGCCTGCTCGAAACGCGCCGGGTCCTCGAGGCGTTGCTGGCGAGACTCGCGGCGGAGCGCGCCGACCCGGCGGAGCGTCAGCGCTTCGAGGAGATCGCTGCCGCCATGCGCGCCGCCGCCGACCAGTCTGACGACATCGCCTTCATGCGGCTCGACCGCGAGTTCAACCAGCTGACCGCCGCCTCCGCCCGCAACGAGTTCGCGGTGCGCTCGATCGCTCTGATGACGGCCCTGTCGCGTCGCTTCTGGTACCAGCACTACAAGGAGGTCGGCGACCTCGGGCTCTCCGCGCGCCTCCACGCGGAGGTCGCCGAGGCGATCGCCAGCCGCGACGGCGTCGCGGCGGGCGCCGCTTCCGACCGGCTGATGGACTACATCGAGAGTTTTACGAGGAAGACGCTGGACGTGTGAGGCGGGGTGGTCCTCAGACCTGCTTCCGCCGCTCGACCATCGTCGCGAACTTGTCGAACTCCTCGTCCTTGACCGAATAGGAGTGGTCGTCGTCCGGGAAGGCGCCCGACTTCACGTCGCGCACATAGGCCTCGATCCCCGCCACCGCGACCTCGGTCAGGTTGGCGTAGCGCTTGGTGAACTTCGGCTTGAAGTCGGTGAAGACGCCGAGCAGGTCGTGGCAGAGCAGGATCTGGCCGTCGGTGCCGACGCCCGCGCCGATGCCGATGGTCGGGATGGTCAGCTGCTCGGAAATCAGCTTGGCGATGCGCGCCGGCACCGCCTCGAACTCCAGCATGAAGCAGCCGGCGTCCTCGATCGCGAGTGCGTCCTGAAGAATCTTGAAGGCGGCGTCCGCCGTCTTCCCCTGGATCTTGAAGCCGCCGAAATTCGCGATCGTGTGCGGCGTCAGCCCGATATGAGACGCCGTCGGAATGCCGGCGTCGACCAGCGCCTTCAGAATATGCGCCTGTGATTTTCCGCCCTGCGGCTTCACCGCGTCAGTCAGAGACTCCTGCATGAAGCGCGTGGCGTTGGTCAGCGCGCGGTCGACGGTGTTGTAGCTCTGATAAGGCATGCAGCCGAGCACGAAGGTGTTCGGCGCGCCGCGCCGGATGGCCTGCGCGTGCATCACCATCATGTCCATGGTGGCCGGGATCGTGCTGGCGTGGCCGTGCGCGATCATCGCGAGGCTGTCGCCGACGACCGCGACGTCGACGCCCGCCATCTCGGCCCATTTCGCCGAGGTGTAGTCCGGGACGGACATGTAGACCATCTTCTCGCCGGTCGTCTTGGACGCCCGGATGTCGAGGATGGTCCGCTTTTCGCGGGGCGTCTTGGCGAGTGCGTCCATGGCGCATCCTTTCAAGCGGTTCCAGCGGCCGCCTGCGTGCGTCGAGACGGCCCTGCGGGCCTCCTCAGCATGAGGGAGGCTTGTGGATGGGACTTGCCGAGAGCTTCCTCATGCTGAGGAGCCTCGGCGCTAGCCGAGGCGTCTCGAAGCACGCAGGACCGGTCACGCCGCGGCCGCGCCGTAGCCCGAGATGACGCGGTCGATGTCGGCGGACGTCATCTCCCACTCGTTCTGGAAGTTCGCCACGACGTCGCGCATGAAGCGATCGGTCAGCGTGTCCGCCCGGCCGGCGTCGCCGAGATGGTCGTAGAGCAGCGCGAAGGCGAGCTGCGCCGGCGCTTCGCCCTCGTAGGACCACTCGAAGTCTTTCCCGGCGTGGTTCCTGATCTCGTCATGCGGCTCGAGCGGCTGGCCGTCGACCAGCACGATGACGCCGTCGATGGTGCGGTCCCCGAAATAGGTCTTCATCGCGCCCGTCCCGCCGCGTCTCGTCCGACCGGAGGGTTGTCGGCCTTGGAGCGCATGACCTCGGGGAAGATCCACAGGCTCCCCATCGTGAAGGGCCCAAGGAAGAGCAGCGCCCATTGCGGGCCGGTCTGGCCCAAGCGGCCCATGAAGAACCAAGCCGCGAGCGCGGCGAGGCCGATGAGGACGGTGAGCCCCATCTTGATCGGGAACGGCATCGTCTCCTCCCGGAGTTTCTCGTTGTCGTCGGATCAGGCGAGAAAGACGCCGCCGACCGCTTGCAGCCCGAAGATCGCGGCGAGCGTCACCGCGAGCAGGCCGGAAAGCCCGGCGCGTCCGTCCCGCGCCTCGGCCGGCCAGAGGTTGAACAGCCCCGGCGCGAACAGCAGCGCGAGGCCGCCGACGATCACGACGCTGGTCCAGCGCAGGTTCTGCGCGCCGTAGAGACCTGCGCCGACGGCCAGCGTCAGGAAGGCGACCGTCAGCGCCGCGACCAATGTCAGCCCCGAGGCGCTGCGCGCGAGGTCCGGCCGGGTCTCGAGCGGGAACAGGCCCGCGATCACGTAGAAGCCGAGGCTGGCGACGCCGGCGAACAGCGCGAACCAGCAGAGCGCGGCGACGTTCGGCTCGATCGACTCCATCGGCCGATCCTCACTCCGCCGCCTGCAACGGGGCGGGCTGCGCGTCGGGCCGGCCCGGCGTGCGCGAGGTCCTGCGCATGTCGGTCTTCACGTACCGGGTCGAGTAGCCGTTGAACAACGTGCCAAGCAAGCCGCGGTTGAGGTCCGACGTCCCGAACAGCCAGTCCATGATCGGGAAGGTGAGGTTCATGTTCTTCTCCATCATGATCGACTGGTCGTGATGGGCGGTGTGGTGGCGGCGGTTGGTGTTGATGAAGGGGCAGTTCCGCACGAACCAGTTCTCGTCGACATGGCAGCAGAAGTGCATGAACTCGTAGATCATGTAGATCGATGTGGTCGTCGAGATGAACAGCCAGCCGACATTGGCCGAGAACAGCCAGCCGAGCGCGATCGCGCCGGGGATCGACATCAGCGTAAAGGTCGCGAGCGCATAGGGCGGGAAGAAGGTGACGCGGTAATCGCGGTGATCCGCGAAGCGCATCTCGTGCTCGGTGAAGAATTGGTGATGCTGCAGCGTGTGCCGGTTGTAGACCGCGCGCGCGACCGGATTGCTCGACGGCCTGTGCATCACGTACCGGTGCAGCCACCATTCGAAAAAGTTGCAGAACAGGAAGGTGACCGGAACGGTCAGCAGCTCCAGCCAGCTCGGCGAGTTCAGGTTGGAGATGTAGATGTACAGAGCGGTCAGGCCGATGGTGTAGATGATCGCAATGTGCAGGAAGCCGTTGTACCAGCCGGCGACACGCTGCCGGTAATTGGCGCGGTAGCGCCTCTGGCGCTCCGACATCGCGCTGTGGGCGAGCTCCATGACGATCCTCCTTCGGACGTGTCCGGACAGGTCGGCGCCTGCTTGCCCAACTAATATATCAGTGACGTATCACGTGTCCAGTCCCATCGCGAACTGCGCCCGGCCTTTCGGCGGAGGACTGCTCAGACTGATAAAATGGCGCTGTCGGGAGCGCGGCGCTCGACGCTGAGAGCCATTCGTCAGAGGAAGCGCTCTTGTGGCCCGATAGCGCGCCGTCACGCCCAGGCCCGAGCCGGGCGTTCATCGCGCGCTCATGCGGCCGGCTGGAGCCCGGCGGCTCGATCGGCAAAGCGCCGCCGCCCGAAGGACGGCCGCTTACGGCTGAGGCTAGTCCGGCTACGCTCAGCCCTGGTCGAGCGCGACGAGGCGTCGTTCTGCCATGTCGCCGCGCGTCGGGCCCTCGACGGTCGGGGTCGGCGTGACGGTGTGGATCGTCGAAACCGGGCGGCGGGCCCAGCGCGCGAGGGAAAGAATTCCTGTACGGCCGCTTCTGCGCGGCCGCCTGTCATGCTTGAGTTCCATCAGCTTCAACCAGTCCGGCTCGCCCAGCGCCTGTCGGGGGACAAGCAGGCGAGCGAATCGCCACATCTCTATCTGCTATGATGGGGCAGGAATCCTCCGCCGCAAGCAGCATCCGCTAGTCATGATTGCTTAAGTCCAAAGATGTGGACAATCAGTATCACTGAGCCGCAGCGGCGAATATTTTGCGCAGTGCAATAATCTCGTATATTGCAGTGCGATGACAGCTCTTTCTATAAGGAAGCTATGAATTCAGTCCACAGTGTCCGGCAGAGGGCCGCCTGTGCGAAGTCCCGCGCGCCGTCGGTCGTCGACGCGCGCAGATGGCCTCAGGCGAGGCTGACGATGACGCCCTCATCCGGGCGGAGCTGCAGCGGATCGGAAACCGTCCCGGTCCGGTCCAGAAAGGTCGACAACAGCAGCTTCCCTCCCGTCCGGTCGCATTCCGGCAGCCTGAGGCGTCGCTGCTCCGGACCGAGGTTGAGCGCGACGAGCCAGCGCCGGCCGTCCAGACGCCGCTCATAGGCCAGGACGTCGCCCTCCGCTTCGACCGCGTGGTACGCGCCCGTTGTCAGGATCGGGTCCTGCCGCAGCGCGATGAGGCGGCGGTAAAGCGACAGGATCGAATGCGGGTCCCGATCGAGGACGGCGACGTTGCGCGTCGTGTGGTCCGCGCCGAGCGGCAGCCACGGCCGGCCGGCCGTGAAGCCTGCATTGTCGGAAGCGTCCCATTGCATCGGCGTGCGTTCCGGATCGCGGCCGAGACCGAGGCCGGGTTCGTTGCGCTCCCACGGATCCTGCGCCTCGGCCGACGGCACCGGAACGTTCTCCAGCCCGATCTCATCCCCGTAATAGATGGTCGGCGTGCCGCGCAGCGTCAGCAGGAGCATGGCGGCGACTCGCGCCTGGCGCGGGCCGATGCGGGTCGCGACCCTCGGCTGGTCGTGATTGCCGAGCACCCAGTTCGGCCAGCCGCCTTCGGGCAGGGCCGCCTCGTACTCGTCGATGAGCCTCGCAAGTCCGCGCGCTCGCCATTCCGCGAGGATGAGCTGGAAGTTGAAGGGCAGGTGCGCGCCGCCGAGATCGGCGCCGTAATAGGCGACGAGCCGCTCGACGGGCAGGTAGATCTCGCCGATCAGCACGCGGTCGCCGAACTCGTCGAGCGTCGCCCGGAGCTCCGCGATGACCTCGTGGACTTCGGGCTGGTCCGTCGAGCGCGTCTGCAGGACGCTGCGGATGTCGGCGTCGCCCGGCCTGTAGTCCGGGTTCGGCGGGTCGTCGCGGAAGTCCTTGTCCTTCAGCAGATGCCAGATCACGTCGACGCGGAAGCCGTCGACGCCCCGCCGCATCCAGAAGCGCAGAACGTCGTTCATCGCCGCGCGCACCTCGGGATTGCGCCAGTTGAGGTCCGGCTGCTCCTTGAGGAAGGCGTGGTAGTAGTACTGGCCGGTGTCCTCGTCGAACGTCCAGGCGGAGCCGCCGAAGTTCGACATCCAGTTGTTGGGCGGGCCGCCGCCCGGCGCCGGGTCGCGCCAGACGTACCAGTCGCGCTTCGGGCTTGCCCGCGACGCCCGGCTCTCCGCGAACCAGGGATGGGCGTCGGATGAGTGGTTCGGCACGAAGTCGAGCACGATCTTCAGGCCGAGCGCATGAGCCTCCGCGACGAGCCGGTCGAAGCCGGCGAGGTCGCCGAACAGCGGATGGATGTCGCAGTAGTCGCTGACGTCATAGCCGAAATCGGCCATGGGGGAGGGGAAGATCGGCGAGATCCAGACGGCGTCGACGCCAAGCTCCTTGAGATAGCCGAGCCGGCGCCGGATCCCTTCGAGGTCGCCCACCCCGTCGCCGTCGCTGTCCTGAAACGACCGGGGGTACACCTGGTAGAAAATCCCGGACCGCCACCACGCCAGTTCAGCCATGCGTCCTCCGCCGCTCGATCTCGGCGCCGGCCGTAACCCGGTCGGCTGACCGAAGGATGACCGATTCGTGTCGCTCGGCTGACCGACGTTCCGGCGAACGCTGGCGACGTCGTTGCACGCGGATCACCTTGGCCGGGATCTTCTCGAGGCGCGTCGGAGCCGGACGTTCTGGACCAGGGCGCAGACCCTGAGGATCTTATCGCGCCGGCGCGGCTCCCGGGGGCCGGTATGCCGCGCACTGGTTCCCCCAGACGTCGTGCTTCAGGGAGCAGTATGTCGACGGCGTTAGCCAGTTCCGGACGTTGAAGGTCAGCTGAATTCTCCAGTAGGTCGGATCCGCCGTCCCGTCCGGGAGCGTCACGACGGCCTCGCAGAAGCGGGTCGCCTTTATGAACATCTCCTTGGTCGCGTAAGGGTTGTCTTCCTTCGCGGCGGGGAAAACGCCAAGGTCTTTCACCGGGCCGACCTTGAGCACGCCACGCTCGAACGGCTGCATGGTCATCGTCTGATACTGCCGTTCGACGGTGCTCGCTCCGTCTGGCGCGTCGCAGTCCGGAATGGGCGGCGACTCGTCGGCGCGCGCCGGCGAGGCCGCGGCCAGCGCTGAGAGCGCGCCTAAAAGCAGAGCCGCGCATCGGTTCAGGTCTCGCATCGGCCATATCTCCCGCCGGCTTGACGACCACTTGGATCGCGGCGCGCCGGATCGCCCTGAGGGATGCTCCAACGGCGCGACCAGGCCGGCGTTTGGTCTTTTTTTGGCCTGTCCCGACGCCGCTTTTGACTCCGGCCTCAATAGAGCTATTCTTCGAAAGAAGATAGTCGAAAGAACAGTTGGGGGGAGTAAAATGGCGCGCATCTTCTTCAGCGGCCGAATGACTGCGGTAATGTTGCTGTGCGGCGCAGCATCGCTTGCGTTGACGGCGCCGGCGACCGCATTCGATCCAAACGACGTTTCGGACTGCGTTCCGGGCGCGACGAATTGCAAGTCCGGCGGGGCTCCCAAGCCGGGGAAGGGGACCGGCGGGGGAAGCGGAGCCTCGACCGGCGGCGGAGCCGGCCCTTCAAGCGGAGGCGGAAGCGGCGCCTCGAAGGGTGGCGGGCGCTACGACCCGTCCTGGCGCGAGCGCTACCTCGAGCGGCGCTACGGCAGCCGGTACGGGCGCGGAAGCGGTCCCTACGGCCACGGCGGCGGACGTTATGACGGCTGGGAAGGCGGCGGCCGGGGCGACGGCTATGGCGGCCGCGGCGACGGAGGCTATGGCGGCCGGCCGAGCGGCGGTCGTCCGAGCGGCGGCTGGGAAGGCGGCCGTGGCGACGGAGGTTATGGCGGCCGGCCAAGCGGCGGTCGGCCGAGCGGCGGCTGGGAAGGCGGCCGTGGCGAGGGGGGCTATGGCGGCCGGCCGAGCGGCGGTCGGCCGAGCGGCGGCTGGGAAGGCGGCCGTGGCGAGGGGGGCTATGGCGGCCGGCCGAGCGGAGGCCGTCCCAGCGGCGGCTGGGAAGGCGGCCGTGGCGAGGGAGGCTACGGCGGTCGCCCGAGCGGGGGCCGTCCGAGCGGCGGCTGGGAAGGCGGCCGGGGCGACGGCGGTTATGGCGGCCGGCCGAGCGGCGGCTATGGCGGAGGCTCCGGCGGCTCGAGCGGAGGCGACTGGAATTCCGGCGGCGGGTACGGCGGCCGATAAGTAGCGGCGGCAGGTTCCTGCACGAGGACGCCTTCTATGACGCAAGGTCTCATGGCCGTGTCGTCGGCCGTTCTACTCGGCTTCGCTCTGGCGATCTCGACCGGCGCGCCGTCGCGCGCCGGCGCGGACGGAGCGTCGTCCCGCGCTGTCGCCGTCGCCCGCGCGACGGCGATACCGCCCTGCGCCGTCTTCGTGGATGCGGCGGCGACCGGCAAAGGCGCCGGCTCCATGCAGAAGCCGTTCAGGACGATCGCGGAGGCCGCCGCCGCCGCGAAGCCCGGCGCGATCATTTGCGTCGCGGAGGGCGTCTACGCTGAGCAGATCAAGCCCGGCGAAAAGCCCTTCACGCTCGCGGGCGGATTTCAGCGCGGCTTCAAGGTCCGCGATTCCGCGCTTCACGTCAGCCGGGCGCAGGGAAAGGGCGGGTCGTTCATCCGCATCGCCGATCCCGGCCCCAAGGGCGATCAGCTGACCGCGATCGACGGTTTCGAGATCACCGGCTACTCGCAGGCCGTCTTCCGGGACTATTACGAGCCGCAGCGCTTCGATCTGACCAACAACCACATCCACGACAACGTCTGCGCGGACCAGTCGCTGGTCGGCGCAGGCTTCATGTTCAACAACGTCGCGGGCTCGATCCGCGGCAACGTCTTCCGCAAAAACTCGTGCGGCCGCGGCGGGGCAGGGGCGCTCAACGACGATTCCAACAAGAACACGGTCAGGATCGAGAACAATCTGATCGAGGAGAACGCCGGCACCGAGCCGGACTCCTCCCATGGCGGCGCGCTTTACCTGCAGACGAACAGGCTGATCGTCACCGGCAATCTCTTCGTCGCCAACACCGTCACGCAATGGGGGGGCGGGCTCTATGTCGGCGCCTATCCCGAGGGCGGACAGCCGACGACCGCCACGATGAGCCGGAACGTCTACCGCAGAAACCGCGCCGGTAACGCTGGCGGAGGCTTCTTCTGCGACGGCGGCGCGAAATGCGTCTCTGAATACGAGCTCTACGACGGAAACTGCGGCGGCAACGCTTACGTCGACAGCGGCTCCGACACCTCCGGGCCGACGGTCGCGAGCTTCGACCGCGTCACCAACGTGCGGGCGCTGGGCGTCGATTGCGCGGAGCCGGGCGTCGGATTGCGGATCGACGTCGAAACCCCGAAATCGGCCGACCGCTCCGAGGTGACCAACTCGCTGTTCTGGGGCAACGGCGAGAACCTGGACTTTACCGCGGCGTGCAGCGGCAAGTGCGGCCCGGCCAAGATCAACGTGTCGAGCTCGATGGCGCAGACATCGGTTCGCGACTACGGACTGCCGACCACGTTCGGGAAGGGAATGGTCGCGCCCCAAGATCCGCTCTTCGTCGCCCCCGACGCCGGCGACTTCCGCCTCCGCCCCGGCAGCCCCGCGATCGTCGCGGGCGTCCCGCTCGGCGCGTTTGGGATCGCCGATGCGGCGGAGGCGGCCCCGGACGCCGCATCCTCGGTCGCTGAAAGCGCCCCACCGGCCCCGGCGCAACCCGAGGAGGCGGCGCCCGAAGAGACCGCCGCCGCGACCGAGGAAAGCGGTACGCCGGAGCAGGCCGCCGCGGCGCCCGAGAAGGCGACCGCCGAGGCGCCGCCGCCTGCGAGCCCTCCGCAGGCGACGCCGGTCGCCGCGGCGCAGGAGGCCGACGTCACCGCCAAGCAGGCTTTCGACGACGCCCGGGGGCTCGGCACGGTCGAGGCCTGGAACGCGTTCCTCGCGCACTACCCGCGAGGCTTCTACGCCGATCTGGCGCGCGCCTATCTCGCGCGGCTGGGCGCAGGCGCCGTCTCCGAACCCGCACGCGTGGGCGATCCCGCTCCCCAACCCACCTCAGGGCCGAAGGAGGCGGCTGGGCCGGCGAGCGAGCCTCCGGCGCCGGGCGTCGTCGCCCCGCCTACAGCCGAGATGGCGGCGCCTGAAGGGCGGCCTTCGCCGCCCACAGGTCCGGTCGCGCGCGGCGGCCAGTTCTTCGGCTTCCCGGAGAAGTTCAACCGCTACTACACCGACCGCGACTGGCGCCCGGCCCGGACGATCTATGTCGGTCCGGTCGGCGGAGGGGATGGTTCGTCGCGCGAGACGCCGATGTCGCCGAAGGACGCGGTCGCGGCGGCTAAGCCCGGAACCAAGCTCCATTTCGTTCGCGGGACCTATGAGACCTGCCTGAGCTTCGAGAGGGAGAACAGCGGAACCTACGACGCGCCGATCGTGCTGTTCGGCGAACGGAACGAGGACCAATCTCTCGGCGTCTCGATCCGGTGCTGCGGAAGCGGCCGCCGCAGCTGCATCAACCTCGAAAAGGCCGACCATGTCGCGGTCGACGGGTTCGAACTGATCGGCGGCGATTACGGCGTCCGCGCGGCCGAAGGCGGCTATGCGGCGAGCGAGCACATCGCCGGGGTCGCGGTGCTCAACTGCCGCGGTCACGACCAGGAGCGCGATCCCTTCTTCTCAGGCGCAGCCGACTGGGCGGTCTGGGAAGGAAACGTCGCCTACGGCGCCAAAAAGGGCGACGGGCACGGCATGTATCTCAGCAACGGCGGCGACTGGACCATCGTCCGTTTCAACGAGACATGGGGCAACCTCAGCAGCGATTTCCAGATCAATCCAGACCCCGCCTCGACCTGCAAGGACGTCGGCGTGCCGTTCGACGATCCGAGATGCGACGCCTATGCGGGGACCGGCGAAGGCGGGCAGGGCGCGAGCGACTATTTCCTGATCGAGTCGAACTACTTCCACCACGGCAAGGCGTCGGGCCCGAACTTCACGAGCCTGCGCCGCAGCGTCGTCCGCAACAACGTGATGGGCTTTCACCCACGCCACAACGCGTCGTTCTGGCAGGAGACCGACAATCCGAAGCTCGGCGCCAGCGACAACAAGATCCTGCACAACCTGTTCATCTCGACGGGGCGGCACGCCGTTCAGTTCATCAATCACGCGAGCCGCAACGAGTTCGCCAACAACGTCGTCGTCGGCGTGACGCAGGACGGCGCGCCGAACCCCTCGGCGCTGCTCATGGAGGTGGACGAGACCTCCGTCGACAACGTCTTCCGCTCGAACTTCTACGCGTCCGGCCGGATCGAAGGGCGCTCGCCGTCACCGGCGGAGACCGTGAAGCGCGAGTTCTCCGCGAGCTGGTTCAGGAAGTTCCCGAAGGCGCTCAACCACGACCCGAACGACTTTGCGCCGAGCGGTCGCGCGCCTTTTCTGGCGGCCGGCGCCCTTTCGCCCGACGCTCCGACTGACCTGAACGGCGTTCAGCGTCCGGATCGGCCCGACCTCGGACCGATCGAGGCGCCATAGACCCGCGGCCGCAGCCTGCTAGAGCATCGGGCGCCCGCCCGTCACCGGGATGATCGCGCCCGTGATGTAGCTTGCGTCGTTCGAGGCGAGCATCACATAGGCCGCCGCGAGTTCGGCCGGTTGTCCCGCGCGGCCGAGCGGCGTGTTCTCCCCGAAGCTTTTCACCGCCTCATCGGGCATCGTCGACGGGATGAGGGGCGTCCAGATCGGTCCGGGCGCGACCGCGTTGACGCGGATCCCGCGATCGGCGAGCAGACCTGCGAGCCCCGCCGTGAAGTTCGCGATGGCGCCCTTCGTCGTTGCATAGGCGAGGAGGTGGGGACTCGGATTCTTGGCGTTGATCGAGGTCGTATTGATGATCGACGATCCCGGCGGCATCACGGCGGCGGCCGCTTTCGACAGGTAGAACTGGCTGTAGACGTTGGTCCGGAAGGTGACGTCCCATTCCTCGGCGGAGATTTCTTCGATCCGGTCGAAGCTCTTCTGGTGGGCGGCGTTGTTCACGAGGATGTTCAACTGCCCGAACGTTTCGAGCGCCCTAGCGACCAGCGATTTGCAATGCGCCTCGTCCTTGACGTCGCCAGGGGCGAGCACGGCTCGGCGTCCGGCCGAGGAGACCAGGCGCGCGGTTTCCTCGGCGTCCTCGTGCTCGCTGAGATAGGAGATCAGCACATCCGCGCCTTCGCGCGCGAAGGCGAGCGCGACCGCGCGCCCGATGCCCGAGTCGGCTCCCGTGACGATCGCCGCCAGGCCTTCAAGCCTGCCGGAACCCTTGTAGCTGTCTTCGCCGTGATCGGCTTTCGGGTTCAGGGCCTTTTCTTCGCCGGGGATCGATTGCCGCTGATCGGGTTGCGGCGGGGTCGGATATTTGGTCCGGGGGTCGTCCAGCAACGGAAGCTCCTCTGCGCATCCTTCTGCAGGGGCCAACCCGGCTCCGGCCCGCTTGTTCCCTCCGCCTGCCCATAGAAGCCTTCCGCATTGGCGCGCGGGGATCGTCGGCGCCTTGGCCCTGCGGCGCCTCGTCCGGCCCGCGGGCGTCCGGCTTAGTCCACCCCTGGAGCTTCGCTGCGCGCCCCGTCTTCCCGGCCGCGCCGGGAACATGCGCCGCGCCCGTGCGCTTTTCCTTCGCCCGTCGCCGGATCAGAAGCGGAGCCCTGCATGAAGCTCGACCTGTCCCGCCGAACCACCGTCCATCTGTGCGTCGACATGCAGCGGATGTTCTCCGAGGACACGGACTGGCGCACGCCCTGGATGGACCGCGTAACGCCCGTCGTCGCCGAGATCGCCCGGCGCCATTGCGAGGAGACGATCTTCACGCGGTTCATCCCTCCGGCGCGCGCCGAGGAGGCCGAGGGCGGATGGCGCGCCTATTTCGAGCGCTGGCCGCAGTTCACGGGCGACGAGATCGATCCGGTCCTTCTGGAGCTGATCGAGCCGTTGCGCGCGCTTACGCCGCCGGCCGAGGTGCTGGACAAGCCGTGCTTCTCGCCATTCTGGCGAACGGATCTCGACCGCCGGCTGCGCGCGCGGGGCGCCGACGTCCTCGTGGTCACGGGCGCCGAGACGGACGTCTGCGTGCTGGCCGCCGTGCTCGCGGCGGTCGACCATGGCTATTTCGTCATCCTTCCCAAGGACGCGCTCTGCAGCTCCGCCGACGAGACGCATGACGCGCTGATGGAGCTCTACGCCGGCCGCTTCGGGCAGCAGATCTTCCTGACGGACGCCGAAACCTTGCTCGGGGCCTGGCCCGGCCGCTGACTGCGTTCGATATCCGGGCGCGAACTCCGGAAAACGGCGCCGCTCACGACCTTCCTGCCGACAGTCGCGCTCGCCGCCATGGGGCTCGCCATGCACGTGGCGGAGCTGCGCGCCAAGGGCGGTCGCCCTTGCTTCTTCGCCTCCGCTCGTTTTTGTTCGTCGCCAGCTTCAGCTTGGGTCGGGTCAAGCTGTTCGCCCAAAGGCGCGCGGATGACGCTTGAGCAACTGCGGATCTTCGTCGTCGTCGCCGAGCGCGAGCACGTCACGAATGCGGCGGCCGATCTCAGGCTGACGCAGTCGGCGGTGAGCGCCGCGATCGCGGCGCTCGAGGCGCGCTACGACACCAAGCTGTTCGACCGCGTCGGACGTCGCATCGCGCTGAGCGAGGCAGGCCAAATTTTCCTCGACGAGGCTCGCGCGGTGTTGGCTCGCGCGGCGGCGGCCGAAAGCGTGCTGGTCGACATCGCCGGGCTGAAGCGCGGCCGCCTTGCGCTCGCCGCGAGCCAGACGGTCGGAAGCTACTGGCTGCCGCCGCTCGTCCATCGCTTCTCGACCGAATATCCCGGCGTCGCCATGACGATGCGGATCGCGAACACCGCCGAGGTCGCCGCGATCGTGCACGACGGAGCGGCCGACATCGGCGTGGTCGAGGGCGAGGTCGACGATCCCACGCTGTCCGCCGTCGCCGTCGCCGAGGACGAGATGACGCTCGTCGTGGGCCCGCGCCACCCCTGGGCCGACGGCCGCGCGGTGGAGCCGGGCGACATCGGATCGACGCGCTGGGTGCTGCGCGAACGCGGCTCCGGCACGCGCGCGGTTCTGGAAGCGGTCGCGGCGCAGGCCGGTCTCGGCGTCGACGATCTCGACGTCACGATCGAGCTTGAGTCAAACGAGGCCGTGCGCAGCGCGGTCGAGGCTGGCGCGGGCGCCGCGGTGATGTCCCGTATCGTCGCTGCGCCGTCGCTGGCGAGCGGCGCCCTGGTGCAGGTCGCGATGCCGCTGCCCAAGCGACGTTTCACGGCGCTTCGTCACAAGAGCCGGCATACGACGAAGGCCGCGACCGCGTTTCTCGCCATGATCGGGGCGGATGTCGGCTCGAGACGCTGACGCTGACGCTTCGCGCATCGACGCGAGGCGAATGACGTTCCTCTTCCAATTCTATATAAGATATAAGTTGG
The DNA here is from genome assembly GCA_031316315.1 of Chelatococcus sambhunathii. Taxonomy (GTDB): domain Bacteria; phylum Pseudomonadota; class Alphaproteobacteria; order Rhizobiales; family Methylopilaceae; genus Methylopila. Next base: position 55,588 of record JADBEO010000003.1, on the reverse strand, counting down.
AAGGCTGTCAGCCTATGCGAGTCGGACGCCGCGCTCGCAGGCTTTGGATAGATGCGCGACGGTCGTTTTGGCGTCCGGGAGATGACGTTATGAGCATTGACCGGGACGAGGCCACGTCCTCGTCCGCTCTCAGATGAAATGAACCGCATATGGCGTCGTCGACCGAGCAGAAGGTTCTTGAGCCCGCCGCTGGCCCGGCGGAGGCGGAAGCGCTCGGCTTTCGCCCGCTCTATCGGCAGGTGCGCGATCGGTTGATCAGGCGCCTCGTCGACGGCGTGTGGAGCCCGGGCGAGCCGCTGCCGAGCGAGATTCAGCTCGCGGCCGAGCTCGGCGTCAGCCAGGGCACGGTGCGCAAGGCGCTCGATGCCATGGCGGCCGAGAATCTCGTGGTCCGCCGCCAGGGCCGGGGCACCTTCGTCGCCCGCCACGACGAAGAACGGATCATGTTCCAGTTCTTCAAGCTCGTCGGCGACGACGGCGCGCGCAGCTTTCCCGTCAGCACCGTGCTTTCGCTTTCGCAGGGCAGGTCGAACGCCCGTGAGCGACAGGCGCTGGGTCTCTCGAAGGACGCGCGCGTCATCCGCATCCGCCGACTTCGTTCGATCGCCGGCAGGCCGGCCATCGTCGAGGACATCACCCTGCCCGAGGCGATGTTCCCCGGCTTCGCCGGGATGGAGATCCCGAACAATCTTTATGGCCTCTACGCCATGCATTTCGGAATTACGATCGCGAGCACGCGCGAACAGCTGAAGGCGGTCGCCATCTCGGAGGTCGATGCCGTCGCCCTGGGCGCGCCCGCGGGAACGCCCGCGCTCAAGATCGACCGGCTCGCGCTTTCGCTCGAGCGCCAGCCAGTCGAATGGCGCGTCAGCGTCTGTCTCACGGACCAGCTGCATTATCTTTCAGAGCTCCGCTGATCGTCCAGATCGCTGAAAACCGAGGTCGCGCGCCTGCCGATGGAGCGGTCGCGCCGTCGACGGCTGGGTCGCCGGCGCCTCGGCGCCCCACATGTCGCCGCAATCGAATGTCTTATATATGATCTAAGACATTTGACATTGGGTGCCTCCGCAGTAGCCTCGGCCGGCCAACGGGCCGACTGCACAGAGCCCGAGCCTCAGGGAGATGTTGATGGGCTGGGTTCGCTCGAGGAGTTTGCGTACGCCGAAGAAGATGCTGGTCCATCGCGACGATATGAACCGCGCCGGTCTGGTGAAGGCGAACGCCGCCGACTGGGAGAACCGGTTCTTCCCTGCGATCCAGAATCGGTCCCGCAGCTGAGAGGCATCGGCGCACGCGAAGTCCCGACCCGACCGCCGCGAAGCCCGCGCATCCCGGGGAATGATCATGAGCGTTGAAGCTGCGACGGCCGATATCGGAGCCGGACGCCTTGTTGTGCGGGTCTGGCGGGGCGCGGCGAACGGCGCGTTCCAGACGTTCGAGGTCGCCCGCAGGCCGAACCAGACGGTCCTCGACGTCGTGACCGAGATCCAGCGCGAGCACGACCCTTCGCTCGCCTACCGCTTCGCCTGCCGCGTCGGCATGTGCGGCTCATGCGCCATGATCGTGAACGGGCGCCCACGCTGGACCTGCCGCACCCGCGTCGCCAAGACCGGGCAGGACGGCGTCCTGACGCTCGAGCCGCTGCGCAATCTGCCGATCGTGAAGGACCTTGCGGTCGACATGGAGGCGTTCTTCACGAAGTGGCGCGACGCGAAAGGTTTCTTCGAGCCGGGACCGGCGCCCGCCGACGACTTCGCCGTCGTGAAGCCGGACAGTCCTGAACGCCGCGCCGCCGACGCCGGCGTCGAGTGCATCAACTGCGGCGTCTGCTACTCCGCCTGCGACGTCGTCTCCTGGAACCCGGACTATCTCGGTCCGGCGGCGCTCAACCGCGCCTGGACGCTCGTCAACGACGTCCGCGACAAGGGCCAGAAGGCGCGCATGGGCGCCATCTCCGGCGACGTGGGCTGCCACTCCTGCCACAGCCACATGAGCTGCACGGAGTTCTGCCCGAAGAGCCTCGGGCCGACATTCGCGATCGCCGGGCTGAAGCGCGAGACCGCCAAGCGGGCCTGGAGGCGGCGGTCGTGAGCGCCGGTCTCTACCTTGCCCAGCGGGTCACCGCGGCGGTGCTCGGCCTCGCGGTGCTGGTCCATCTCGCCACCGTCATGATCGCCGTGAAAGGAGGGCTGACAGCCGGCGAGATCCTGGGACGCACGGCCGGCAATGTCGGTTTCCTGCTGTTCTACGCGATCTTCGTGGTCGCGGCCGCGGTCCACGCGCCCATCGGCCTGCGCAGCGTGCTGCGCGAATGGACGCTCTGGCGCGGCCGCTCGCTCGACCTCGCCATGCTCGCCTTCTCGGCCGTCATCCTGACGCTCGGCCTGCGCGCGGCCTACGCGGTGTTCTCGGCATGACGATCGCGTCGCAAACCTTCCGCGCGTCGCGCCGCAAGCCGGGATTTCTGGCCGCCGCGCTTCACCGCATTTCCGGCGTCGCCCTCGCGATCTTTCTGCCGCTGCATTTCATCGCGCTCGGTACGGCGCTTTCCGGCGCGGATCGGCTGCAGAGCTTCCTTGCGCTCACCGAAAACCCAGTCGTCAAGGTCGCCGAATGGGGCCTCGTGTCGGCGCTCGCTCTGCATATGGCGCTCGGGATGCGGGTGCTGGCGATCGAGTTCCTCGGCATGCGCGACCGCACAGCCGTCACGGTCTCGTTCGCCTGCGCGTTCGGGGTCGCGGTCGGGCTCGTCTTCCTGATGAGCGCCGCATGAGCGTGATCGCCGGCTTCCCGCTCTCGACGCTGGCGTTCCTGTGGGCGGGGGCCTTCGTGGGCGGCGTGGCCTCGGGCGGAGCCGGCTTCGCCTTCGCGCTCGCGGCCTCGTCGATCTGGCTGCACGCCTTCGATCCGCTGCTGACCACGGCCCTGACCGTGACCTGCGGCACGCTTCTGCAGTTCGTGACCATCTGGCCGTTCCGCAAGGAGTTCGACCGCGGCCGCCTCGCCCCCTTCATCCTGGGCGCCGCGATCGGCGTGCCGCTCGGGGTCGCGGTGCTGTCGAGCGTCGACGTGCCGAAGCTGAAGATCGCCATCGGCCTCGGCCTCGTGATCTACGGGACCTATGCGATCCTGGCCCCGACGCTGCCGCGCGTGAACGGCGGCGGGCGCAAGGCCGACGCGGCGGTGGGCTTCGCGGGCGGGGTGCTCGGCGGCATAGGGGGCTATTCCGGCGTGCTGCCGACGATCTGGTCGCAACTGCGCGGCTGGCCGAAGTCGACCGCGCGCGCCGTCTATCAGCCCTACATCCTATTCGCGAACTTCCTCTCCATCGCGCTGATCGGCGCGGTGGCGTTCGACAGCCGGGGGGCCTGGCTGTTCCTGCTTTCGCTGCCGGCGCTCGCTCTCGGCGGCTGGGCGGGAATGGCGATCTTCAGCCGTCTCGACGAGCGGCTGTTCCGCAAGTTCCTGGCCGGCATGCTGCTCGCGTCCGGGCTCATGCTCCTGATCTAGGAGGATCAACGATGCAGCTGGACATGGCCGAGGTCGAGAGGGTCTGCTCGGACCTCTATATCCGCGCCCTGAAGATCCTGCCGCCGGACATCAAGGACGGCTTCAAGCGCCTCGTCGGCGCCGAGACCGGCGAGACCGCGAAGGCGGTGCTCGGCGTGATGGTCGAGAACGTCGCCGTCGCCGAGCGGACCAACAACATCCTGTGCCAGGACACCGGCATCCCGATCTACAACATCACGATCGGCCGGAACGTCAGCTTCGACGGCGCGGAGCTGAAGGCCGCGATCCGCCGCGGCTGCGAGCGTTCCACCAAGGAGAACTCGCTCCGCTCTTCGGTCGTGCACCCGATCACACGACAGAACGACCAGACCTCGTGCGGCGTGCGCGTGCCGATCGTTCATGTCGATTTCGACGAACGGGAAGAGACGGTCGGCATCGAGATGATCCCGAAGGGATCGGGCTCCGAAAACGGCTCGTTCCTGAAGATGCTGCTGCCCTCCGACGGCGTCAGCGCAGCCAAGCGCTTCGTGATCGACCGCGTGATCGAACTCGGCGGCCGCGTCTGCCCGCCGACGATCGTCGGCGTCGGCCTCGGCGGCACCTCCGACATGTGCATGCACCTTGCAAAGATCGCCGCGACGAGGCCGCTCGGAACGGTCTGCTCGGATCCTGAAGGGGCGAAGATCGAGGCGGAGCTGTCGAAGGCGGTGAACGAGCTCGGCGTCGGGCCGCAGGGCCTCGGCGGGCGGTCCACCAGCTTCGCCGTCCATGTCGAGATCGCCGCGACCCACATCACTCAGAACCCGGTCGCCGTGAACATCCAGTGCCATTCCGCCCGCCGCGCGCTCGCGACGATCACGCCGGGCGGCATCGCCTTCAGCTGAAGGAGGACCGCTCATGGCCCACCATGTCCTCGACATGCCGATCGACGCCGCGAAGGTCCGCGAGCTGCAGATCGGCGACACCGTCACGCTGCGGAAGACGCTGTTCGGCATCCGCGACGCGACGCTGATCCACATGTTCGACCGCGGCCGGGAAACCCGGCTCGACCTCGACGGCCATGCGGTGATCCACACCGCGCCCAACGTCCGTCGCGTCGACAGGTCCGAAGAGGCGCCGGTCGGCTACGCGCCGTTCTGCATCGGCACCACGACCTCGCAGCGCATGGAGCGCTTCACCCGCCAGCTGATGGAGCGCGAGGGCGTGCGGCTCATCATCGGCAAGGGCGGCATGGGGGCGGACACCTCCGCCGCCTTCAAGGATCTCGGCGGCGCCTATCTCGCCATCGTCGGAGGTGCGGCGGCGCTGGAAACCACCTGGATCGAGCGGATCGAGGACGTCGACATGGACGACCTGCACCCCGAGAGCCTCTGGAAGTTCAGGATTCGCGACCTCGGCCCGCTGCTCGTCGGCATGGACAGCCACGGCGGCTCGCTGTTCGAGACGGTGCGCGACGACGTCGCGAGCCGCCGCGACGCGGTGCTCGCCAGCATCGGGGCCGGCGAATGACCCCTTCCGTCCGGCAGGTCGAGACCGACGTCCTGATCCTCGGCTCCGGCGGGGCAGGGCTGTTCGCTGCGCTCCACGCGAAGAAGACCGCGCCGGACCTCGACGTCACCGTCGCGGTGAAGGGATTGCTCGGCAAGTGCGGCTGCACCCGCATGGTGCAGGGCGGCTACAACGTCGCGCTCGCGCCGGGCGACAGCGTCGAGCGCCACTTCATGGACACCATCGAAGGCGGCAAGTGGCTCAACGACCAGGACCTCGCCTGGACGCTGGTGACGGAAGCGCAGGTGCGCATCCGCGAGCTCGAGAGCGAACTCGGCTGCTTCTTCGACCGCAATCCCGACGGCACGGTCCACCAGAAGGCCTTCGCCGGCCAGACCTTCGACCGCACGGTGCACAAGGGGGATCTGACCGGCATCGAGATCATCAACCGGCTGATGGAGCAGGTCTGGCGGCGCGACGTGCGCCGAATGGAGGACCATCGCGCGCTGGAGCTGATCCCGGCCGCCGACGGCTCGGGGCTCGCGGGCGTTCTGATGCTCGACATGCGTTCGGGCGAGCCGGTCTTCGTGCAGGCGAAGGCGACGCTGCTCGCGACCGGCGGCGGGCCGACCATGTACAAGTTCCACACGCCCTCCGGCGACAAGTCGTGCGATGGGCTCGCCATGGCGCTGCGCGCCGGGCTGCCGCTGCGCGACATGGAGATGGTGCAGTTCCACCCGACCGGGCTGCTTGCCGGGCCCGACACCCGCATGACCGGCACGGTTCTGGAAGAGGGGCTTCGCGGCGCGGGCGGCTATCTGCTCGACCGCGACGGCGAGCGCTTCATGCATCTCTACGATCCGCGCAACGAGCGCGCGACGCGCGACATCGTCAGCCGGTCCATCATCCGGCGCATCCGCGACGGCTACGGAACCGCGAACGGCGGGGTCTACATCTCGATGAGCCATCTGGGCCCGGACAAGGTCCGCAAGAGCTTCAAGGGCATGGTCGAACGCTGCGCCGACTGCGGCTTCGACCTGGCGGCAGGACGCGTCGAGGTGATCCCGACCGCCCACTACATGATGGGAGGCGTCGCCTTCAACGGCGACTGTTCGACCGAACTGCCCCGGCTCTACGCCGCGGGCGAGGACACCGGCGGCGTGCACGGCGCGAACCGGCTCGGCGGCAACGGCGTCGCGAACTCGACCGTGTTCGGCGGCGTCGCCGGCAGGGCGATGGCGACCATGGCCGCGCGCGAGGGAGCGCACGCCGATCCGGATCGCGCAGCGCTTGAACGGGGCCTGGCGCGGGCGTTCGGCCCGCTCGGACGGCCGCACAGGGACCTGCCCGCGATCCGAGAAGCGCTCTACGAAACGATGTGGTCCGACGTCGGCGTCCTGCGCGACAAGACAGGCCTCGATCGGGCGCAGGAGAGGCTCGCCGAACTCGCCGAAGCCGTCGAGCGCTCCGGCGCTCCGGACGGCGACCGGCGGTACGACCTCACCTGGACCGACCGGCTCAATCTCGAAAGCCTCGTCTCGGTCAGCCGCGCGATCTGCGCGGCGGCGATCGCCCGCACCGACAGCCGCGGCGCGCATTTCCGCGAGGATTTTCCGGAGACGTCCGACCTCGTGACCTCTCGCTACACGGTCGTGCGCGGCCGCGAGGACGGCGTCGTCGAGGTCATGACCGATCCCGTCTCCTTCACCCGCGTCGCGCCGGGTTCCTCGCTGGTCGACCGAGCCGCCTGACCCGCGCGCAAGCGCGGACGACAAGCCATGACCGGGATGCTCCGCGGCGCCCCGAAGGTTCGCGGCGAGAGCGGCAGCTGAAGCGACGCTTCGAGGGCCGTCCCAGCCGAAGCCGGTACGGCCCTCGACATGTCAGTTCGACTTCGAGGCGGGCTCCGGAAACACCTTCTTCCAGACCGCGAGCTCCTTCTCGAGCCGCGCCTTGTGCGCCTCGGGCGTGCGCTCGGCCTCGGGGAACACGGTGGTGCCGACCTCGGCGAACTTCGCCACGATCTTCTCGTCCTTCAGCGCGACGAGCAGCGCGTCGTGAAGCTTGGCGAGGATCTCCTTCGGCGTTCCCTTCGGGGCGTAGAGGCCGTGCCAGACGACGAACTCGAAACCCGTGAGGCCCGCCTCGTCGAGCGTCGGAAGGTCCTTCAGCGCCGGCAGCCGCTCCTTGGACGAGACCGCGAAGCCCTTGATCTTGTGTGTCTGGACCGGCGCCACCGCATTGGTCGACTGGTCGCACATCATGTCGATCTGGCCGGCGATGAGGTCCGTCATCGCGGGGCCGGTGCCGCGATAGGGCACCTGGGTGAACTTCGCGCCGGTCGCGCGCTGGAGCAGGCTCGCGCAGAGATGCGCGTTCGAGCCGATGCCGGCGTTGCCGACGGTCGTCTTGCCGCCGTCCGCCTTGATCTTGGCGATCAGCGCCGCCGCGTCGGCGGCCTCGTAGTTGGGCCGCGAGACGACGACCATCGGACCGGTGTTGATCAGGCCGAGGGGCTCGAAGCCGGTGGCGGTGTCGTAGTTCAGGTTGTCGTAGAGCGCGGCGCTCGCCGGCAGCGCGATGTGGTGGATGAGCAGCGTGTAGCCGTCCGGGTCGCTGCGCGCGACGCGGGACGCGCCGAGCGTGCCGCCGGCGCCCGTCACGTTCTCGACGACGATCTGCTGACCGAGGGTCTTCGACATCGAATCGCCGACGAGGCGGCCGATGAGGTCGCTCGGACCGCCGGCGGAATAGGGAACCACGAGCGTGATCGGCCTGGCCGGATAGTCCTCGGCGACAACCGGCGCGATGGACAATACGAGGCCGGCGGCGACGGCCGCGGCGCGTTTGATGAACGACGACATGAAGCCTCCACTAGGGGTTTCCTCTTGGCGTCCGCCGGGTCTTGAGCGCCTGGCGTGACGCTGCGCGACGCGCGGCGATCTACGTCGTCGCCTTATGTCCGCGGATAAAAGGTATCATATCTCTTATATAAGACCAGTGGGCGACGGCATCGGCTTCGACAAATTCCGCATGGCTCGGACGGAGCGATTGACCCTGTCGGTGTCTTATGTCTTATACAAGACATGAGCGACGTCGAGCCTGGCCCGACCGTCGCCGCGAGGGAGGAGCGCCGCAGAATGAGCAGCACCAAGAACGGGGACGGTCGCATTCCGCACGTTCTCGCCCACAGTCCGAAAGACAACGTCGCCGTCGCCGTCATCGAGGGACTGAAGGCAGACACCGACGCCTTCGGCGTGGTCACGGAGAACAACGAGAGCTTCGGCGTGTTCGCGAAGAACGACATTCCGATCGGCCACAAGGTCGCTCTCACCGATTTCAAGGCCGGCGACACGGTCATCAAATACGGCCAGGACGTCGGCAGGATCGTCGCGGACATCGCCAAGGGCGAGCACGTCCACACCCACAACATGAAGACGAAGCGCTGGTGAGGAGACACGACAATGGCTGACGTCCTGCCCCAGGGTCAGAGCCCGTTCGTCGGCGGCGCTCCGGACCAGCACTACACCCCGCAGATCTTCTCGAAGCGCGCCTCCGCGGACTTCGCCAAGGCGACGTTCATGGGCTGGCGCCGTGAGAACGGCCGTGTCGGCGTGCGCAACCACGTCGTCCTGCTTCCGCTCGACGACCTGTCGAACGCCGCCTGCGAGGCGGTCGCGAACAACATCAAGGGCGTCATGGCCCTGCCGCACGCCTATGGCCGCCTGCAGTTCGGCGAGGATCTCGAGATCCATTTCCGCACGCTGATCGGCATCGGCTCCAACCCGAACGTGGCTGCCGTCGTCGTCATCGGCATCGAGGAGCAGTGGACCAAGCGCGTGGTCGACGGGATCGCCAAGACCGGCAAGCCGGTCGTCGGCTTCGGCATCGAGCAGCACGGCGACATCGCGACGATCGCGAAGGCGAGCTACGTCGCGAAGAAGTATGTGCAATGGGCGACCGAGCTGCCGCGCGAGGAATGCCCGATCACCGACCTCTGGATCTCCACCAAGTGCGGCGAGTCGGACACCACGACGGGCCTGTCTTCCTGCCCGACCGTCGGCAACATGTACGACAAGCTCATCCCGCACGGAATCTACGGCGTGTTCGGAGAGACCTCGGAAATCACCGGCGCCGAGCACCTCTGCAAGGAGCGCGCGGCGTCTCCCGAGGTCGCCGAGAAGTGGTACAAGATCTGGAAGGCCTATCAGGACGACGTCATCGAGGCCCACAAGACCGACGACCTTTCGGATAGCCAGCCGACCAAGGGCAACATCGAGGGCGGCCTGACCACCATCGAAGAAAAGGCGCTCGGCAATCTCGAGAAGATCGGCCACGAGTGCAGATACATCGATGCGCTCCAGCCGGCCGAGGCGCCCGCCAAGGGCCCTGGGCTCTATTTCATGGACACCTCCTCGGCCGCGGCCGAGTGCGTGACCCTGATGGCGGCTGCGGGCTACGTGGTCCACACCTTCCCGACCGGCCAGGGCAACGTCATCGGAAACCCGATCGTCCCGGTCATCAAGATCACGGGCAACCCGCGCACCGTGCGCACCATGGGCGAGCATGTCGACGTCGACGTGACGGGCGTCCTGCGCCGCGAGATGACCATTCCGGAAGCCGGCGACGCGCTGATCGACATGATCATCCGCACGGCGAACGGCCGTCTCACCGCCGCGGAAGCGCTCGGCCACCGCGAGTTCGTGATGACCAAGCTCTATCGAAGCGCCTGAACCCACAGGGCCGGCCCGGACACGCCGCTTCGCGTGCGTCGAGACGGCCCTTCGGGCCTCCTCAGCATGAGGAATGTTGAGGGCTCGATCTCAATTCGCCCCACGTCCCTTATGCTGAGGCGCCTCAAGCCGCCGGCCTGAGGCGCCTCGAAGCACGCACTCTCACGGGTGAGAGCCTCTTGGCCAAGATCGTCATTTCCGAATTCATGGACGAAGACGCGATCCGCGACGGCCTCGCCGGCTTCGACGTCCTCTACGATCCCGACCTCGTCGACCAGCCCGAGCGGCTCGCGGCCGAAGTCGCGGGGGCGGAGGCGCTTATCGTCCGCAACCGGACACAGGCGCGCGGCGCGCTGCTGGAGGCGGCGAAGAACCTCAAATGCATCGGACGGCTCGGCGTCGGCCTCGACAACATCGACGTCGCCGCCTGCAAGGCGCGCGACATCGCAGTCTTCCCCGCGACCGGCGCGAACGACGTCGCGGTCGCCGAATATGTCATCGGGACCGCGATGGTGCTGCTGCGCGCCGCCTATTCGGCGACGCCCGCGATGACAGGCGGCGCCTGGCCTCGCAACGCGCTGTCCGGCGGCCGCGAGATCTTCGGCAAGACGCTCGGCCTCATCGGCTTCGGCTCGATCGCCCGCGAGACCGCGAGACGCGCGGCGGCGCTTGGGATGGCGGTGGTCGCGCACGACCCCTTCGTCGATCCGTCCGATCCGGCGTGGTCCGGCGTCGAGCGCCTCGAGGTCGAGAGCGTGCTGGCGCGCGCCGACGTCGTGTCCCTCCACGTGCCGCTGACCGACGAGACCCGCGGCATGATCAGCGCCGACGCGCTGTTGCGCATGAAGCCCGACGCGATCCTCGTCAACGCCGCGCGCGGCGGGATCGTCGACGAGGCGGCGGTCGCCGCGGCGCTGAAGGAAGGCAAGCTCGGCGGCGCCGCGCTCGACGTGTTCGACGCCGAGCCGCTCACGGCGGACGCCGCGGCCGTGTTCAAAGACGTCCCTAACCTGATCCTGACGCCGCATGTCGCGGGCGTGACGGCCGAATCCAACGTGCGCGTCTCGGGCGTGACCGCGCGGTCGGTCGCGGCCCATCTTCGGAGGGCCTGAGCTCATGCCGACGCTTTCTGTCTCGGCCGCCGAGGAGCTCGTCGCCGGCGCGCTGACGCGCAACGGCGCTTCGGCCGATGCGGCGTCCAGCGTCGCGCGCGCGCTGGTCGGCGCGGAGGCGGACGGCCTGAAGGGCCACGGCCTGTCGCGCGTTCCGACCTATGTCGGCCAGCTTCGCGCCGGCAAGGTGGACGGCAGAGCGAAGCCCGCCGTCACGCGCCCGAAGCCGGGCGTCGTCGCGATCGACGCGGCGCACGGCTTCGCCTACCCGGCGCTCGACGCCGCGGTCGACGTGCTCCCGCAGGTCGCGGTCGAGCAGGGGATCGCAGCCGCCGCGATCCGCCGGTCGCACCATTGCGGCGCGGCCGGTCAGCCGGTCGAGGCGCTCGCCAACGCCGGCCAGGTCGCGTTGCTCTTCGCCAACACGCCGGCGGCCATGGCCCCGTGGGGCGGGCGCACGGCGGTGCTGGGCACCAACCCGATCGCCTTCGCCTGCCCGCTGCCGGGCCGGGCCCCGATCGTGATCGACTTGTCGCTCTCCAAGGTCGCGCGCGGCAACATCCTGGCCGCCAGGCAGCGCGGCGAACCGATTCCGGAAGGATGGGCGCTCGACGCCGAGGGCAAGCCGACGACCGACCCGGTCGCGGCGCTCGAGGGCACGATGGCGCCGCTCGGAGACGCCAAGGGGGTCGCTCTCGCGCTGATGGTCGAGCTTCTGGCGGCCGGCCTGACCGGCTCGCGTTACGCCGGGGAGGCGTCGTCCTTCCTCGACGACAAAGGCGATCCGCCCGGCACGGGCCAGCTCATCATCGCGCTATCGCCGGGCGCCCTGTCCTCCAGCGCGGTGGAGCGCTTCGCGGTCCTCGCGGAGGCGATCGAGAGCCAGGACGGCGCGCGGCTTCCCGGTGCGCGCCGTCTGGCCTTGCGCCAGGAGGCCGAACGCAGGGGGCTCGTGATCTCAGACCCGCTGGCCGACGAGATTTCTCAGCTATAAGAGAGACTTCTAGGCCCGGAGCCGCGCGGAGGAGCGCTCTTCCTCCGGCGGCAGGATCACAGGCTGGCGCGCAGCCCGGCGATACGCTCGTCCATGTCTCTTGCGATCTCGCGTCCGGCGCTGCTGTCGATCTGAAGAGCGTCGAACGCCGCCTTGAGTTCGCAAAGGATCGCGAGTTGGTGCGTCGGCTCGTTCGGGGCGGCGACCAGAAGCCTTCCGACCTCGAGTCGGGCCGTCTCGACGGCGTCCGGCAGATTGGCCGTGGCGGCGACGGTGAACGCCGCAAGGCAGTCGTCGATCATCATGGCGGCGAGAATTTAGTCGCCGCCGGAGAGGAGCGAAAAGCCCTCTCAAGTTACCTCTCCCGCTCGGCCCGAGCGCTTTTTGATGGCCGGAGACCTGCGGGTTCGGCTTCGATCAGGTAAATCCCTGAGGCCGACCGTGGCGGGGCCCCGGTTTCCGCGAGAGACTCAGGCCAGCCGACCGCCTGCTACAACGACCGCGGAAGGGCCGGCGGAAGCGCCGCCGGCCACGACGTCTCTGGAGGTTCGTATGACCGTGCCGACCCGGCCAGCGCCCATACCGCCGACCGTCCCTCGGGCCGTCACCGAAGGCATCGACGAGCGTCTGATCCGGAGGGTCGTCGACCGCTTCTACGCGCAGGCCCGCGAGGACGAGATCATCGGGCCGGTCTTCAAGTCGGCCGTCCCGGACGAGCGCTGGCAGGAGCACCTCGACACGATCGTCGACTTCTGGAGCTCGATGGTGCTCGGGACCCGCCGGTATGACGGCCGCCCGCTGCGCAAGCACCTGCTGCTGCCGGAGCTCAAGGACGAGCATTTCCGACGGTGGCTCGCGTTGTTTCGGCGCACTCTTGAGGAACTGTGTCAGCCGGATGTCGCGGCGTTCTGGGCCGACCGCGCTGAGCGGGTCGGAAACTCGTTCCGGATCAACGTCCGGATGCATCGCGGGGAGGACGTCATGCATCTCAAGCCGCTCGAGCGCGAGCCATATCCCTGACGCGAGAACGCCTTGGCTGCGCAAGCGCGTCGCCGAGATCAGCGATCCGGCGCCGCCGCCATCGGCTGCCCTGATCGACTGGCGCTCCCTTCCTATTCCGCGCGCCCGAGCCAGATCGAACAGCCGAGCGCTCTCGACAGCGCCCGGCTGCGGCCCTCATCCATAATGTAGGCGGCCGTGGACAGACCATCGGCCAGCATGCCGCTCCGCGCGAAGACGGCGGTGCGGCGCATCAGGCGCGGCGACCGTCCGGTGCGCGGATCGAACATGTGGTTGTCCAGCCCGTCGGCGGAAAACGGCGTGCCGGCTCCAGCCGAACTCGCGGCGAAGCCGACAAAATCGTCGCTCACCAGATAGGGACGCGGATCTTCGACGGTTTCGGCGACGGCCAACCGCCAGGGCGCGCCGCTCGGGGAAACGCCGTAAGCCCCGAATTCGCCGGTGTCGACGAGCGCGTTCGGCGTTCCGAGGCGCCTGGCTTCCGCAATCACCAGATCGGCGGCGTAGCCCTGCAGAACGCCGTTGAGAGTCATCGCCATTCTGCGCCGATGAAAGGCGATCAGCGCATCAGAGACTTCCACGGCGCGCCAGTCGATCAAGCGAACGGTTTCCTCCAGTTCCCGATCGCTGGGGCGCGCTCCGGCGTCGGCGGCTTTGCGCCAGAGCGGCCACAGAGGCTGGACAGTCGGATCGAAGGCGCCTTCGGTCGCTTCCGCAAGATCGAGAGCAAATCTCGCCAGCGCCACCAGGTGAGGGTCCGGCTCGGCAAGCGTCCCCTCTCGATTGAGGCGCGATAGCGCGCTGTCTGGTCTGAGAAGGCTCGCCGCGCGTTCGCAAGCTCTGATCGCCGCAAAGCCTGCGTCGATCGCCCGGTCGAGCGGCTCGGCGTCCGGTCCGGCGAAGGTCAGGGCGACGGTGGTCCCGAACGCCACGCCGGCGCGCGTCCTTGTCTGCATGCCGGCGTCGCGCGCGCGGCTGCGGAAGGCCGCCGTCCCGCCAACGCCGAGGGCGAGCGCCCCGGCGGCGCCGAACAACGCTCGTCGGCGAGAGAGGCTGGGCGTCATTCGGCTTCACCGGCGGTCGCGAGCCGAACCTTGGGGCGTTTCGACGCGAGAATCTGCGGTGCGCATTGCTGCGGATCGCGGACGATCGTCACGCAGTCCATGCACTGGAAGCATTCGACGTAGTCGACCTTGCCCGCCCGATCGATCGCGCCGTAGCGGCAGCGCACCTTGCAGAGCTGGCAAGGGCTCCCGCATTCGGCGCGGCGCGGAATCCAGTCCAGCATGCGCAGCCGCCCGCCGATCGCGAGGAACGCGCCGAGCGGGCAGAGATAGCGGCAGAACGCCTTGTAGACGAAGAGGTTGAGAACCAGCAGACCAACCGCGTAGGCCACGAACGGCCACGACCGCACGAAGTAGAGCGTGATCGAGGTCTTGAACGGCTCGACCTCGGAAAACGCGTCGGCGAGCGGCGAGGCGCTCGCGGCCACGATGCCGGCGAGCACGAGATATTTCGCCTTTCTCAGCCAGCGGTCGAGCGTCGGCGGAACCTGGCGCCGGCGGATCTTGAGCGGCCGCGTGAGCCAGGCCGCCAGTTCCTGAAGCGCGCCGAACGGGCAGAGCCAGCCGCAGAAGGTTCCGCGCCCCCACACCAGAAGCGCCGCGATCGCGAAGGCCCAGATGACGAGCGAGGGCGGATCGTAGAGCAGGAAGCCGAAGTCGCGCGTGTGGAGCGCCGCCCGGACCGCGCCCACCACTGTCACGATCGAGAGCTGCGCCTGCGCGTACCAACCTATGAAGCCGAGCGTGAAGGTCAGGAAGGCCAGGCGGAACCAGCCGAACTTCCGCGCGTCCGCCACCAGCCCACGATCGCGCGCGAGCACGAGCGCCAGAAGCAGCAGCGCGGCGCCGATCAGCCCGAGCTCCGGCCAGCGCGCCGCCCAGCTGTCGGTCCAGCTCGGTCCGGCGTCGGGCTTCGTCTTGGCGAAGAGGTCGGCGGGCAGTTCGTACGTTGTTTCGAAGGACTTGGAGACGCGCTCGGCGAGGATCTGGCCGCGCTCGCGCGTCTGCGCGCGCGGACACGTCTACCGCCGGTCCGCCACCGGCCGCGCCTTCGGGCGCACGGCGGCGCCCCACGGGAAGCGGCCGACCTTGATGGTCTTCACAGGCTTGAGGCTCGCCACGTCGATGATCGTGACGTCGCCCGAGACGCCGTTCGTCGTGAAGAGCATGTCCTGCTCAGGCGTCAGCGCGAGGTGCCAGACCCGGCGACCGACCAATATGTAGGACTTGACCTGATAGGTCTGGGCGTCGACCACCGCGACGCGATCCGACGGGCCGAGCGCCACGAAGGCGAGCTTGCCGTCGCGCGTCAGCTGCACGCCGACCGGCTGGATGCGGTCGCCCGCGATCCCGGGGATCTTGAATTCGATCGTATGGACGACCTGCTTCGTCGCGACGTCTATGATCGCAACCGTCCCGCCGACCTCCGACGACACCCAAAGCTTCTCGCCCTTCAGGTCGAACTCAGCGTGGCGCGGGCGCTGGCCGACGGGCGTCGCGTCGCTCGAGGTCAGCGACGGCACGTCGATCCAGTGGACCATGTTGGTGGTCTCGGACGTGGTGACCGCGAGCGCGCCGTCGGGGCTCACCGCCATGCCCTCCGGCTCGATGCCGACCTCGATCTGGGCCATCACCTTGCGCGTCTCGACGTCCACCACCGTGGTGAGGGCGTCGTCTTCGTTCGCGATGAAGAGCCGTCGGCCATCCGGCGACAGCGAGAACTGCTCCGGGTCCTCGCCGGAGGGCAGGTCGTGCAGCAGCTTGCCGCTGGCCGGATCGATCGCCTGGACCGAGTTAGAGTCCGACGCGCAGACATAGAGCGTCTTGCCGTCCGGCGAGAAGGTCAGCCCGCGCGGGCGCCGCCCGACCTTGAACGTGCGGGCGACGGCCATCTGGTCGACATCGATCACCGAGACCGTGTCGTCGCGCTCGTTGGTGACGAAAACCTCATAGGATTCGCCGGGCGTCGCGGCCGTGACCGAGGCCGCGAAGCCCAGGCTGGCGGCCGCCAGCGCGCGCCGCATCCGGCGCAGCGTCTGACGCTTGGCCTGCGATCCCGCCGTCCCCCTGAGAAGCCGCCACGCTCCTTCCGGAAGCGACGGCGACTCCGTTCGTCCCACCTTTCGGGCGGCGTCGACGCGAGCGGTCTGATCCGTCGTCGGGTCGCGCTCGGTCATGCTCGTCCCTTCATCGCCTTGCAGGCGCTTTCCGGCTGGTCGAGGCCGAGCGTGTCCATCTCGGTGCGCTGGTGCAGAAAGCCCTCGATCGGCGCGGTCGCGACCACCGCGCCGGGCCAGAGCAGGTAGACCGGCTGTCGGAGCTGCCCGTTCCAGCCGCGGAAACTGAGCGCGCGGCCCTTGAAGCCGCCGACCTCGAACGTATCGTCGAACAGCAGACGGGAGATCGCCGCCGTATCGGCGCTCTTGAGCTGAACCGCGGCTTCGCCGACCGCGTGTACGGCCATCCAACCGGAGTAATCGACCGAATCCATCCGCCGACCCGCGAGCTTCTTGAAGCGGTCCTGCAACTGGACCGCGGCCCAGGCCTCGACCGGCCCGCCCCAGGCGGCCGGGGTCATGCCATGGGTGCCGACGACCGGCCGTGGGCTCGCGGTGTTGTAGGGAAGCGCGTCGCCGAACTCGTCGGCCTCGTCCGCGACCGCCACGACGTCGTGCTCGGGTCCGCGGGTCGCGAGCGTCAGTTCGTCGGTCGCGCTGTCGCGGATGTCGGCTCCGCGGGCGTCGAAGGTCTTTTCCTCGACGATCCTGAGCCCGAACTTCCTTGCGCTCCGCCGGACCGCTTCGGCGTAGAGCCGGTCGCCTTCCGACGGTCCCGCGACGAGCAGGATCCGCATCCATCGCTTGAACGTCAGAAATTGCATCAGCGCGTCGGCCAGCATGTCGCGCGAGGGGATCACGTGGAGGACGCGCGCGCGGCAGTCGGCGTCGCGCAGACGCGTGTCGGTCGCCGAAACGTTGAAGATCACGACGTCCTTGGCGGCGGGCGAGTCGGCGAGCGCGAGCAGATCGGCGGCCGGCGCGTTGACGACCACGAAGCGCGGCGCCTCGCGCGCGGCGATCTCGGCGAAGGCCGCGGCGATGTCCGCGCCCGGCTCGACGACGGTCGGCTTCAGGTCGAACCTCAGTCCGACGAAGCGGCCCGAGGCGTTCGAGTCCGCGACGCCGAGCTCCGCGCCCCGCAATCCCTGATCGTCCGGGAGCGGGTCCTCATTGTTGCGCGGCGCCGGACGCTCGATCCGCCGCTCGACGTAATGGATGGCGACCGTCTTCAGGTCGCGCGGCTTGCGGACAGGCGGGGGCGCGGACGGCGCGGCGTCGGGCTGCGCGGCGCCCTGGGGCTGCGCCGGAAAAGCGCGCGTCCCGCCCGCGACGAGAAGCGCCGCCAGGACTGCGGCGAGCGCCGCCGCCGCAAGCGCGGCGGCTCCGCCAAGGCCCATCCTGTCGCCGCGCATCGCAAGCTCCCGAGTGACCGGCGAAGGATAGGGAGGCGGCTCTTGCGCGGGATTGTACTTATGGGCGCCCCGGATCGCGTCCCGCAGACCCTGCCGATCGGTCTTGGAGCTGAGGTGTACCTAAGGACAATGTGGGGCCTCCGCCCCCGTTGCTAGCGTCCGCGCCGCAATGGGAAGGAAGCCCGACATGAAAGCCTCTCGCCTCGCCGCGCTCGCGTTCGGCGCCCTCGCGCTCGGGGTTGCGGCCTATGTGTCGGCCCCGTCCGCCCACGCGCATGGCGACGTCCAGCCTCAGCCGGTGGACACCGCCGGGCTCGAGCCGCTGGGCGAGGAATGGCGCGAGGAAAACCCCTATCGCGGGAACCGGAAGGCGATCGAGATCGGGGCCTCGGGCTACAACCAGAACTGCGCGCGCTGCCACGGTCTCGAGGTGATCTCGGGCGGCCTGGCGCCGGACCTGCGCCACCTCGAAAAGGGCAAGGACGGCGACGAGTGGTTCTCGCAGCGCGTCCAGGGCGGCGCGATCATCAACGGCGTCACCAAGATGCCGTCCTTCGCCGGAGTGATCTCGCAGGAGCGCCTTTGGGCGATCCGAAGCTACATCGAGTCCCAGCACGTCGACGAATGATGAGGGGCCAAGCGAACCGCCGCCTCGTCCTCGCGGCGCTCGCGAGCCTTGCGGCGGCCGCCGCCTCGCCGGCGCTTGCGCGTCCGCTCGACGAGGTGACGTCCTCCGGTGTGCTGCGCGTCGCGCTCTACCGCGACAACGCGCCGTTCTCCGACGAGATCGACGGCGAGCCCGTCGGCATCGACGTCGACATCGCGAAGAACATCGCCGAGGCGATCGGCGTGAAACCCGAGATCCGGATCGTCGAGGCGTCCGAGAACGTCGACGGCGACTTTCGCTTGAGCCTTTGGCGCGGCGACCTTGCGGGCTCGGGGCTTGCGGACGTGATGCTCAACGTCCCGTCCGACAAGATGCTGCAGCTGCGCAACGACATGGTGTTCTTCACGCCGCCCTACGTCGAGCAACGCCTTGCGATCGCGTACCGCAAGGGCGCGGTCGAGGGCGGCTTTCAGGACCTTCAGGACATCGGCGGCAAGACGGTCGCGGTCGAGGGAACGAGCCCGGTCGACGCGCTGATCGGCTTCGCGAACGGCGGCGCGCTCCGTGACGCGATCCGCCACTACCGCGGTTTTGCGGAAGCGGCGGGAGCGTTCCGGAGGCGCGAGACCGACTTTCTCGCGGGCTCGCGCGCGGCGATCGAGGCGGCGCTGAAGGACGACAAGACGGGCGAGATTGAGTTGAAGGATCTCGCGGGATCCGGCCTCGTGAAACCGCGCTGGGAACTCTGCGGCGCGGTGAGAACGGACAGCCGCGACCTTGCCTACCGGATCGGCGAGGCGATCACCGCGATGACGGCGGGCGGCGAGATGAAGGCGATCTTCGCGGCCCATGGCGCCACGTTCACGGCGCCGGCCGGATATTAGATTAGATACAGATACTTAGACCGGATCTTGGGGTGTACTTAATGGCAATAAGCAAGGTCGCGCGGCCCGTCTAACGTCGTCCTCACGGGGTGAAGGCGCAGCTTAGAGCGCCAGCCCGCAAGCGCCGCGCGGCGGCGCGTCCCAGGGGAGAAACGGCATGCACTTCCGCTCAGTCGAAGCCGCTCTTCGTGTACATCCGAACGCCGCCGGCGCTGACATTGCCTGGGCCCGGTAGCCGTCGTGCTTGATCTCGAATTGCCAGTGAGGATCGGACGGCGCCTTCGGCCGTAGCGTCGGCTTGCACGGCTCGATCAAGCTGGTCCGAAAGAGCCCAGCCTGCCGAGGGTCGATGCGGCGGACGAGAGGAAGACCGGCGGCGACGGCGCTTTCCGCCTCCGTCGCCCCTTGATCTCCCGAGGACGACGCGGAGGCTTGGCCATGCGGCCGAGCGTGACGGCAGGCGCTTAAATTTGTGTGCTGTTGGCGGTGACGTGACCCCCGTTTTTCATCCAGCGGAAGCGAGAGTCCTGTCGTGATCTGAGCCATCGTCGATGGCGGTTTCAAGAGGCCGAAGCGCGGAGCTGTCAGGTTGCACAGCGCTTCGGCCGGCGGTCTCGAGGATGGCGCTGGCGTAGGCCCGAGGCGTCACCCAGCCGAGCTTCGAGTGCGGTCGTTGTTCGTTGTAGTCGCGCCGCCAGGCTTCGAGCACGGCGCGGGCGTGAGGCAGAGAGCGGAACATCGTTTCATTGAGAAGTTCGTCCCGCAGCCGGCCGTTGAAGCTCTCGATGAAGCCGTTCTGCTGCGGCTTGCCCGGTGCAATGTAATGCCACCCGACGCTCGTATTGTCCGCCCAGGCGAGGATCGCGTTCGAGGTGAACTCGATGCCGTTGTCGCTGACGATCGTCGTCGGTCGGCCGCGTCGACGTACGATGTCGTCGAGCTTGCGGGCGACCCGCAGGCCGGACAGCGAGGTGTCGGCGCAGAGCGTCAAGCATTCCCGCGTGCAGTCGTCGACCACGGCGAGGATGCGGAAGCGGTGCCCGTCCGTGAGCTGGTCGGACAGGAAGTCCAGGCTCCATCGCTGGTTGGCTGCTACCGACGTCTCGATCGGCCGCCGCGTTCCCATCGCCCGCTTGCGGCCGCCACGGCGGCGCACCGTCAGCTTTTCCTCGCGATAGAGCCGCTGAACGCGCTTTCGGTTCACCGCATGACCCTCCCGCTTCAGCAGGACGTGCAGCCGCCGATAACCGAAGCGGCGACGCTCGGCCGCTAGCTCCTTCAATCGTCCGCGCAGCATGGCGTCGTCATAGCGCGTCCCTTCGTAACGCACGCTCGTCCGGTCGACGCCGACCACCCGGCACGCCCGCCGCTCGCTCATCTCGAAGGCCCCGGCGAGATACGCCACAGCCTCCCGTCTGGCGGCGGGCGCCACCACTTTTTTCCCAGAAGGTCCTTCAGCGCGGCGTTGCCGAGCATAGCGTCCGCCAGCATCCGCTTCAGCCGGCCGTTCTCGTCCTCCAACCCCTTGAGACGTCGCGCCTCCGAGACGTCGAGTCCGCCGAACTTGGCCTTCCATTTGTAGAACGTCGCCGAGCTGACGCCGTGCTTGCGGCAGACCTCCGCGGTCGCGACGCCCGCCTCCTGCTCACGCAGGATCGCTATGATATGCTCTTCCGTGAAACGTGACTTCTTCATCCGTCCGTCCCTCGTTCTGGGGCGGACTCTAGCTATGAGTGGAGGAGTTTCAGGGGCGTCACGTCAGCCGATGAGCAGGCGGGCCAGCCTCCGAAGAGTCCGGCCTGCCGGTCCTCGCTTAGCCGTTGTTCTTGTTTCCGTCCCAGACCATCCAGCTGTCATCGCGCGGCACGAAGGACGGACGGGAAGTGGGATTTGAGTCGGGGGGCCGGCGCAGCGACGTGCCGATGAGATCGTCCTGGCTCAAAGGGTGATTTGCGGGGCGACGCTTGTGCTCTTCCGAGAAAGGAACCTGCTGTCCAACACGTTCCAGCTTCACTCCCGCTGCCGAAGCCGTTTGCGAGCTCGCAACCGTCACAATCGGAACGACAAGCGCGAGTCCCATAAACAAAGCATTCGCGGTCAGGTATTTCATACTGTTCTCCATCGATCCTGTATTGATCGTGTGGAGACACGTGGATCTTGAAGCTTATGCTGACCTTAAGTCGCGACCTCCAGAGAAGATTCATCCTCGAAAACCACGCTCGCGATCAGTCCGCCTCGCGGGCCGTTCGCCAGGGTCAAGCTCGCGCCGCACTGCGCGGCCGCGGCTTCCGCGATCGTGAGCCCGAGACCGCTGCCCGGCGTCGAAAGCGCCGCTCCCCGAAAAAACCGTCGCGTCAGGAACGGCAGGTCGGTTTCCGGCACGCCCGGCCCCTCGTCCCACAGCTCGATCGTCGTCTCAGCGGCACCGCGCCGCCAGCGGATCGTTCCGCCCGGGGGCGTGTGCGCGAAGGCGTTTTCCGTCAGGTTGCGCAAGACGAGATCAAGAGCCTCCCTAGGCACGCGAGCGATGACGCCGCGCAGGTCCGAACCGATCTCCACGGCCACGTCGGGCCCCGCCATCCGGCTGAACTCGACGGCTTCGTCGAGCGCCGCGCCGATCTCCACGTCCTCCTTCCTCGCGGGAGGCGCCGAGTCGAGCCTTGCGAGCGCAAGAAGCTGGCTGACCAAGCGGCCTGTCCTGTCTACGGACCGAAGGATCTGCCGAAGCGCGTTGCCGCGAACGTCGCGATCCTCGCTCATCAGCGCGATTTGCGCCTGGGTCTTGAGCCCCGCAAGCGGGGTGCGCAGCTCGTGGGCGGCGAAGGCCGTAATCTCCCGTTCGTGCCGCCGCGCCGCTTCCACCTTGGCGAACAAGCCGTTGAGCGCGGTCGTCAGCGGCCGGATTTCGCGTGGAACTGACGCCGCTTCGATTTGGCTCATGTCCTCGCCGTCACGCCTGGACAGATCGCCGGCGATCCGCCGCAATGGCGCCAGGCCGCGGCCGACGCTGACCCAGAGGATCGCTCCAAGCGCAGGCAGTATGACGACCGCCGGCCAGAGAAGACCCTTGATCAGATCTGTGACCAGACCCTCCCTCAGGCTCAGCCGGTCGCCGACGAGCACGCGAAAACCGTTGGCGGGATCTTCCAGCGCATAGACCCGCCACATCTCACCGTTGATCTCCTGCTCGGAGAAACCCGTCCCGCCGTTCGCGAACCTGGTTTCCGGAGCGCCGCCAGAGCGAGCGAGGAGCCGGTCGTCGAACGACCAGATCTGGCAGGAGAGTTGATGCATGTAAGGTCCTGCATCTGGGAGAAGCGCAGCCGGATTTCGGTTCAGCCCGTCGGTCGGCAGCCTTCCGCTCGAAATCAGCGAACCCACCATGTGAGCCGCGTCCTGCAGCCGGTTATCGAGGACCTGTTCGACCTCCGCGCGCGCGCCGAGGTCAATCCAGAGCGCCGCGGTGAGCCACACGGCGCCGGTGGCGAGGAGAAGCGCCGAGAAGAGCCGCGAGCGAAGGGAGCTCCTCATCTTTCGCCGCCGATCCTGTAGCCGAGGCCACGCACGGTCTCGATCGTGCGGCGGCCGAGCTTGGCGCGCAGATGGTGGATGTGGACCTCGACGGCATTGCTCTCGACCTCGCCGTCCCAGCCATAAAGGCGCTCCTCCAGATCAGCGCGAGACCTGATCGTTCCGGGCCGCTCCATCAGGGCCGTCAGGATCGCGAACTCTCTCCTTGAGACGTCGACCCGGTCTCCCCGAAGCAGCACGAGACGGGCTGCGGGGTCGACGACGAGGTCCCGCCATTCCATCGTGGCCGAGGCGCGTCCGGCACCGCGCCGCGCGATAGACCGCAGGCGTGCGGCGAGCTCTTCGAGGTCGAAGGGCTTGCCGAGATAATCGTCGCCGCCGGCGTCCAGCCCTTCGATCCGGTTCGCGGTCTCGTTCAGCGCCGTGAGCAGAATGATCGGGGTGCGGTCTCCCGACCTTCGCACACGACGCAGAACATCGAGTCCCGATCCGTCGGGAAGCATTCGATCGAGCACCACAGCGTCGAAAGCGCTGGTGGACAGCGCGACGGCGGCGTCGGCGCATGTCGATACGGCGTCGATCGTCAGGCCAGCGAGCTCAAGTCCAACCCTGAGACCGTCCAACAGGATGGCGTCGTCTTCGACCACGAGGATTCTCATGCGCAGCTCCTTGGCCGCCGCTTCCGTCCGCCGGCTTAAGGCTGGCTTAAGGCGGCGCCCGAAGGAGGGCGTCGCAGCAGCGCCTTCGACGGTTCCTCGTTCCTTCGTTCGCGCGGCGCGAAACGCTACACGCCGGCCGACCGACGCGGATCGGCCGGCGATCTCGGCACACGGCGGAGCCGGACGGTCGCCGCTCGGAGCCGGCCTTTGAGAATTCAGAAGGGGATGAACGTCATGCTGTTCGGCGCCGAACGCCAATCGACCTCGCAAGCGACTCGAAGCGGAGGACTCTCCGCCGCCCTCTCAATGTGGTGGCCGATCCCCATCAGATTGATCATGGGATACGGCTTCGCGGCTCACGGATTTGCAAAGCTCGCGAGAGGCCCCGACCATTTCGCCGGCATCCTCTCGGCAATGGGCGTTCCCGAGCCGCACTTCATGTCGTTGGTGGTAATCTTCTTTGAGATATTCGGAGGGCTTTCTCTTCTACTGGGGGCGCTGGTCCCGCTTTTCGCGCTTCCGATGATCGTGATCCTGCTGTTCGCCGCTTTGACGGTTCACCTGCCCTACGGTTTCAGTTCGGTGAAACTGCTCGCCGTGACGCCGGCCGGCGCACAGTTTGGGCAGCCGGGCTACGAAGCCGATCTGCTCTATGTCGCTGGAATCCTATCGCTTGTCATCGGCGGCAGTGGCCCGTACGCAGTCGACAACCGTCTGATCTCGTGGATTGCGCGCCGCCGCGTGCGAGTGGCTGGCGAGGAGGCTGGGCCGGCGGGTGCCAGAACCAGAACTTAGCCGCTTGCCGGACGCAGATGTGTTGCACGTCCAGACGGGTCAGATCCGGCAAACGCGGCCGCAGCGGCCCAGGAGCGGTCCGCAGGCTTCCTCCGAAAATCGAACATCCAGCGGGATGAGTGGGCGAGCGCCTGCTTGACAGGACATCGATCATCTCCGTCAGCAGGCCTGAGAACTGTCAGCCATCACCAGTGAATCAGCTCCCGGCATGACGTTCTCGAACGATGCGCTGGCCTCTGGAAGCTGAAGCGCAAAAAACCGTAGCCGGTTCCAGCAGCGCTTTCTCGTCGAGCTTTGTCCACTGACGGCTTGCCCGATAGACCGCTTGGCGACAAGCCTCACCACAGAGATCATTTTGAAGGCCAGCGTGGTCTTCAGGAAGCTGAGCTTCCTGAGAGAAGCGGCCGTCTCTGCGCGCCGTTCGGATCGGAAACTGATGCTTTCTGACCGCCGCGCCAGAAGGGGTTGCTGACGCTTCGGCTGACAGCGGACGTTACGGCGCGCTCCACGGCTTCACCCTCGTCTTCCATCAGCCTGTCTGTAGCTTGCCTTCGGCCAGGGCGGCATGGGTTTCATTAGAATATTAGAGAACGAGTCCATTCGGCATCAGCCGGCGCGGTAGTCCGGCCCGGAGTGCAACGAACCTCCGCATCCGCACGACGTTGCCATTTAGAGCGCGGCGGGATCGTGCCACCGAATTTTTCAGGAGACGAGCATGACCAGCATCGAACAAATACGAGGCAAGGAGCACGCCCCGCAAGGCGGCAGGCGGCGGGTCCTGACTCAAAGACTCCGCGCCGCGCGCTTCGCGCCGCTACTGGCGGCGTTGGCCCTAGCCATCGCCCCCACGACCGCTCGGGCCGATCAGGCGGTCTCGGCCGCGGTCTTAAACACCTACTTCCAAAACGACCACGCCGAATGGGTTCCGACGAGCGACGCCGAACGCCGCCGGATGACGGCCATGGTCGATACCTTCAAGTTAATGCTCGAGAAGTCCGGGAGGTACAGCTTTAAGCCCGTCGACCCCGCAATCCAGGAGCGAATTACCAAGGACCAAAAGATGGGCGAGTGCGGAGGCTGCGAACTCGGCTACGGCAAGGAGGTCGGCGTCGACCAGGTTGCCTGGATCGAGGTTCAGAAGGTCTCGGAGCTGATCCTGAATCTCAACGTCTACATGGCTGACGTGAAGACTGGGAAGCAGGTGTTCGTGAAGAGCGTCGACCTGCGCGGCAACAATGACGAGTCATGGCAGCACTCTATCAAGTTCCTCGTGAGGCGCTACATGCTGCATCCAGAGCAGTACACGCAAACAGACAGCAAATCGTGAAACTGCCGAGGCGCGCCGGCAGCGGAAGTAACGACTAGCGTGACAAGCGGACGTTCGGGCCATGGGAGGAGGACAACAGCGCTGGGGCGCGGACTAGCCTCGCGCGGGTCTATGCGCGTGAAGCTGCGACCCTGATCATGAGTATCGATCGCGACCCTCTCCGGCGCCAGACGTCAGGGCTTCAGCGCGCCGGATGGCGCATCATCTCGGCGGCGACACGGCGCTCGTCCTCGGCGAAGCCTGCGGTCATCGCCCGATACGTCGTCTCCGCGACGTCGGGGTTCAGCTTCCGCACCTCGGCGAGCCTTCGGACCTTGCGGATGATCGCCTCGACCCGAGCCTTGTCCTCGACGGCGGCCGGGTTCGGCTTAAACCGGGCGGCTTCGTGCACGTAGCGACCGCGTTCCGCCATCAGTGCGATGAGAGCGGCGTCGATCCGATCAATGTTCTCTCGAACCTCTCCGAGAGTTCCGCAGCATTTTCCACCGTCCACCGTCGGCGCTCCCCAGAAGGCGGGAGCTTCGGTGTTTGCGCGCGGGTCCGCCAACGCGCACTCGCGGCCCGCGAAGGCGAGGCCGCCGGCCACAAGGATCCTAATCGCGCTTTGCATCTTCATCGTCTTTATCACTCCCGGGGGTAGAGCCAACGCTCCGTCAGGATGAGGGCGGCGTCCTTGAGAGGCCCGCGCATGACATTCTAAAGCCGTCGCCTCACCTGAAGCCTGTCGAGCGCGAAACGTGCGCCCAATCGGTCATCTCCTTTTTCATCTGGTCGATCTTCCGTTCGACCAGCTCCAGCGCATCTTCGCCGAGATAGAGCCGGACCGGCGGCGCGGCCGCTTCCACCAGCTTGAGAAGCGCCTGGGCCGCCTTGGCGGGATCTCCCGGCTGGCTCCCACTCTTCGCCTGTCTCGCGGCGCGCAGCGGATCCATGACAGCGTCGTAATCGGCGATGCTACGCGGGCTGCGCTGCATCGATCGCCCGGCCCAGTCGGTGCGGAACTGCCCGGGCGCGAGGGCGGTCACATGCACGTTGAACGGCGCGACCTCTTTGCCGAGGGCTTCCGAGATGCCCTCCAGAGCGAACTTGCTGCCGCAGTAGACGCTGATCCCGGGCATGGTGATAAAGCCGCCCATGGAGGTGACGTTGACGATCCGGCCGCCGCGCCGGCTGCGCATGCCGGGAAGTACGGCCTTGATCAGCGCGACCGCCCCGAAGACGTTGACGTCGAACTGGCGGCGGAGATCCTCCATCGTGGACTCCTCCAGAGCGCCTTCGTGGCCATAGCCGGCGTTGTTGACCAGCACGTCGACGGGGCCGAGGCGCCGCTCCACCTGGGCGACCGTGGCTGGCATGGCGTCAAAATCCGTGATGTCGAGCTGGACGGCGATCGCGCGGCCCGGCGCGAGCGTCTCGAACAAGCGCGCGGCCTCGGGACTGCGGACCGTGCCGGCGACCTGATGGCCAACGTCCAGCGCAGCCTTGGCAAATGAGCGGCCGAGGCCGGAGCTCACGCCGGTGATCAGAAACGTCTTGCTTTTAGAGGCCATTGAGATCCTCGAGTGTAGGAAAATGAGGCCGCGTCGTGTTTAGCGGCCGTTTGCTCTCGGGCCGCCCGTTTGACCGGGCGCCGGACCGTCCGCCGAGAGAGGAATCCCGCCGCGGTCACGGCGGCGCTTCTCTCGATCAAGAGTGTTGTGGCTAAGCGCTTGAGCGCGCCCGCCTCCGCCACGGCGTGCGCCGCCGCTCAGATCCCAGCGTACCACTCGTAGCCGCGGTCCTCCCAGTAACCGCCGCCGCCGCCCCAGAAGGAGGCGAAGCTGTCGACGGCCTCGATGCGCATCAGATACTTCGCCTGTTTGTAGCCGAGCTGGCGCTCGACCCGCAGGCGCAGCGGCGCGCCATGGCCCACGGACAGGTCCTGGCCGTTCATCGCGTAGGCGAGGATCGTCTGCGGGTGGAAGGCGTCGATCAGATCGACGCTTTCATAGTAGCGGCCGCTGCCGTCGAGGGTCTTCTCCAGCTCGTCGGCGCAATGGAACACGACGTAGCGCGCCGGAGGCTTGATCCCGGCCGCAGTCAGCAGGCTTGCGAGCGGAACTCCCGTCCATTTGCCGATGGCGCTCCACCCCTCGACGCAATCGTGACGGGTGATCTGGGTGCGCGCCGGAAGCGCCTTCAGCTCCGCCAGCGAGAACGCCTGCGGCCGCTCGACGAGGCCGTCGATCCTCAGCCGCCAGTCCACGAACTTGCCTTCGAGGAGCCGCGCATACGCGTCGCTGTCGGGCGCGCTCGTCCCGTTCACGCGGAACGTCGGTGAAATGTCCGCCTCCGAGTACTCCCGAGCAAGCGCCCCTCGACCCTGAAGCAGTCTCTGGACCTTCATCGTCAGCGTCTCGGCGGAGCGAAGGACCGCCTGGGTCCGATCGTTCGGCTCCAGCAGGTCGCAGCCTCCAAGAGCGAGCGCGCCCGCTCCGAGGCCGCTCCCGATCAGGAGCCGGCGGCGTGTGAGGCGGATCATGCGTCAGGCCCTTTCCGCCGGATGGCGTAGCGGCCCGTGATCATGGAACGCATGTTGTTCCAGGGGCCGGAGAGAACCACCATGGCGACGTGGACGAGGACAAAGGCGACGAGCAGCGAGGCCGTGACGAAATGGATCGTCCGGGCGGACTGCCGCCCGCCGAAGATGTCGAGAAGAATCGGAAAGGCCGCGTCCACGCCTGGCGACATGGTCAGGCCCGTCAACGCCATCAGGGGGAGCAGTCCGGCGAGCACGGCGACATAGGCGAGCTTCTGCAGCGCATTGTAACGCCGGGCGTCGTCGCCCGAAGGAAAGCGCAGGCGCGCGTGATCGACGATCTCCCGCCAGAGGTGGCGCGGCGCGAGTTCTTCGGCGGCGGGAGCCAGGTCACGGCGGAGATGCCCGCTCAGGAGCCCGTAGCCTAGGTAGATCAGGCCGTTGATGACGAACGCCCAGGCGAAGAAGAAGTGCCAGCGCCGCCCCGCGGCGAGGTCCTGATAGGACGGCAGCGTGAGCCAGGCCGGGAAGGCGCGGGGCGTCCATTCGCCGTCCGCCTTCGACAGGCCGAGCACGCCCGTCGTGTCGACCGAGGCGCCGGCGACCGTCACGACGCCGCGCGGAGCTCCCGGATCGCCGCGCGCGGAGATCTCGAGTATCGCCGGATCGGCGTCGGCGCCGTACTGGCCCCAATGCAGCCGCGGATACGCGTTGAAGATTTGAAGTCCGCTGGCGAGGAGCACGGCGAGGCACAGCACGTTGAGCCAATGCGTCAGCCGCGTGATGACGGAATGCCGCCGGATGAGGACGGTTCTCGCCCGCGTCGCGGGCTGGGCGCCCTGGGTTTGCTCGATCATCGATCCATCCTGAAGAGCCGAGCGCCGATCGGGCGGGCGCAGCTGGGGCGGAGGGCTTGCATGCTCGACCGGCCCGGCGCGGGGGGACAGCGCGCCAGGCCGGCGTCGCGGGCTTACATCGGCGGGATGACGCCGTTGCTGCCTACGACGATTCTCTGGGCCGCGATCGCCCCGTCCTGAGCCTTCTGGCCCTGAACGAAGACCACCGCGTCCGGCTTCAGGTCGGCTTGGGTCGCCGGCGCCAGCGTGACCACGGGCGTGCCGTCCGGAATCGCGATCTTCTTCTCCTTGCCGTGGTAGGAGACGGTCACGGACCGGCCGTTCACGTCCTTGACCGCGTCGGCGACCGTGGCGTTGGTCATGGTGCTGTTGGGCTTCAGATCCCAGCCGTAGCTGCCCTCGCCGAGGCCCTTCAGCGCGGCGGGAAAGATCAGGACCTCGAGCGCCCCGTCGCCGCCGTTCTTCTCGGGGAGCGAGGCGACGCCGACATAGTCGCCGGGCTTGATGTCGCTCACGCTGGCGCGGGCCACGCTCGAGACGGTCCAGCCGGGGGCCAGAGCGATGTCGACCGTCTCGCCCTCCCGGGTCTTCACCTTCAGGACCTGGCCACTGAAATCCACGATCGCGCCGCGGACGCGGATTGGGTCGCCCATGGCGTTCTGGGCGAAAGCGGATGGGCCGAAGGCCGCGGAGAGCGGCAGGCTGACCATGGCGGCGAAAAGCGCCGGAGCAAATTTGCGAAGCATGTCGTCTCCTCGACGGGGCAGGTTTGGCTGATCGTTGCGGGGTCGCAGACGCCGAGCGACTGATTGCGCCGCGCCTTGTCATTCGACATCGCGACGCCGCCGCGGTCTGGGTTCTCGGAATTGAGGTCGAAGCCGCGCCGCTGATGGCGTGGACGTCGGCGTTCAACGATCTCTTCCGCGTAACGACGTCTCGCGGATGAGACTTAGGCCGGTCCAGGAATGGACGGCATTCTACTTGGATATCGGCAGATCATACGAAGGTTTTGGTCCCGGGAGCGGGAGCCTGCCCGAGACGGGTGGGCGCGGCCGCCGGAGCGGACCACGGACGGCCCGGCCGCCAAAGGGCCGGGCCGATCGTGGCCGGGATCAGCCGTTGTTCTCGTTGCCGTCCCAGACAAGGGCAGGCTCGGCCTTGGGCGCGAGCGGAGCGGCGACCTCGCGCTTCATCGAGACGGTCCGCGTCTCAGTGCGCGCACCCTTCGCCGCATAGTCGTGCCGGAGGACCTTGTAGAACTCCTGCTGCTCGCGGCCTCCGTCGCCGCCGCCCTGAGCGAAGGCGAACGTGGACGCGGAGGAGAGCGAAACCACGGCCGCAAGAGCCGCGACGGCGAAAGACTTCGTGTTCATGACATCCATCCTTTTCATCAGACCGCCCAGTGCGGTTCTGATCTGCGAGCAAAGATGGAGGCCCAAGCAACGTTCGAACATTATATCGCGGGATGCGCCTCTAACCATTGGATAAGATGACACGAAACCTTAGTATAGGGCCGCGGGGGGATGCGGGCCGACCACGCGCCCGCCTAGTCCGCGACGAGGGATCGCCACAGGACCGGCCTGTCAGCGTGTGCATGCAGGTGACGAAGCGACGCGGGGCGCCGTCACGGGACGGCCAGCGCGTCCTCGATGCAGCGGATGATCGTCTCGCCGTCGGTTGGCTTGACGAGGAAGCAGTGCGCTCCGTTCGCCATCACCCTGCAGCGCACGTCTTCGGTCGGGAACGCCGTCATGAAGATGATCGGGAAGCGGCGCCCCGCGGAGACCAGGGCTTCCTGCAGCTTGTCGCCCGTCATGGCCGGCATCTGCACGTCAGCGATCATGCAGTCGGGTTCATCCGCGATGTCCGCGCGCAGGAATTCGAGCCCCGATCCGTAGGTGCGCGCATAGTAGCCGAGCGAGCGCACGAGGCTCGCCAGCGACATGCGGACGCCCTCGTCGTCGTCGACGATCGCAATGGTCGGCGCCTCGGCCATGGGAATCCTCTGTGCGTCCCTCATGGACGCAACGAGCGGTGCTCAGCTCCGGTTCAATCTAAGGCTGCCCGCACAAGCCGAAAATCATACACAGGTTTGCGTCATGACGACCGCGGGTCTGTGACGCCGAGCGCTTGCGCCATCCGCACCAACTCGGCGAGCGACTTCGCGTTCATCTTGCGCATGGCGGAGCCGCGGTGAATTTTCACTGTGATTTCGCTCAGACCGATCTCGCCCGCGACCTGCTTGTTCATGAGGCCGGCGGTGACGTAACCCATGACCTCGCGTTCGCGGGCCGTGAGCGAGGCATAACGGGCTTTGAGATCCGTCTCAGCCGCCAGTTCGCGCCGCCGCAGCGCGTCGCGCTCGATCGCGCTCATAACCGCGTCCAGCATGTCCTGGTCTCTGAACGGCTTGGCCAGGAAGTCGACGGCGCCCGCCTTCATGGCGCGCACGGACATCGGGATGTCGCCATGCCCGGTCATGAAGATCACCGGCAGATGGACGCCGGCGCATGCGAGCTGTTGCTGGAAGTCGAGCCCGCTGATCCCCGGAAGCCTGACGTCCAGGACGATGCAGCTCGGGACGTCCGGCGCCGGCCGCGCGAGCAGGTCCGCCGGCGAGCCGAACAGTTCGACGTGAAGGTCCACCGACCGGAATAGGCTGCCGAGGGACTCGCGGATTCCTGCGTCGTCGTCCACCACCACCACGACGCGCTTGCCGGACGGCTCTTCGCCGCCCGAACTCTTGCTGCCCTGCCGGATCATTCTGGACCCTGTGAGGCGACGGGGATCGTGAAGATGAAGCGGGCGCCTTCGCCCGCCCGGCTCTCGACCGAGAGCTGGCCGCCATGAGCTTCGATGGTGGAGCGGCAGATCGCAAGGCCCATCCCCATGCCGTCCTCCTTGGTCGTGAAGAACGGATCGAAAAGCTTGCCGAGGTTCGCCTCGGGGATCCCGGGCCCGCTGTCGGCGACCGTCACGGCGACATAGCCGGCGCCGTCGGCCGCGGCTCCGACCCACAGCCTGCCATCCGGCGCGCCGGCCATGGCGTGCGTCGCGTTCACCGCGAGGTTGACCAGCACCTGCTGCAATTGCACCCGATCGCCCAAGACCCTCGGCAAACTGGGGTCGAGCCGCAGGTGGACGGTCGCCCCGGATTTCGTCAGCTCCCGCTCGACCAGCAGGACCGCGTCCTGCACCAGCTCCGCCACGTCGAGGGCGTCGCGCCTGATCGGCCCCTTGGTGAGGAAGGCCCGGATCCGGCGGACGACGGCGCTCGCTCTCTTGCCCTCCTCGATCGCCCGGACGA
This sequence comes from Chelatococcus sambhunathii, assembly GCA_031316315.1. GTDB lineage: Bacteria > Pseudomonadota > Alphaproteobacteria > Rhizobiales > Methylopilaceae > Methylopila. The sequence continues at coordinate 23,710 of JADBEO010000003.1, read as the reverse complement.
GCGCGGTGGAGACCTCCTCGAGATCCGGCTCCGCCCGGCGGAGCCAGCGGAGCGCGGCCTCGCCATTGGTGACGATCGCGGCGAGCGGCTGGTTAACCTCGTGGGTGATGGACGCCGTCAGCTCGCCCAGGGTGGCGACGCGGGCCGCGTGGGCGAGCTCCGCCTGAGCCGCCAGAAGCGCGTTCTGGGCTTCGTTGCGCTCGGTGGCGTCGACGACGAAGGCCAGTACCTCTCCGTCGTTGCCCTCCTCGACCGCTGGGAACGTCAGTCCGAAGATGACAGGCACGCGCCGTCCGTCGGAGGCCCTTATCTCCGTCTCGCCCTCGAAGAACCTGTCGCCCCGGCAAAAGGCCGCGAGCGACCCCGCGAAGGTCTGGTCGGCCTCTCCGAGGAGGCCGTCGAGCGATCGGGGCAAGCTCACCGCGCTGTCGGCCCCGGCGATCTCGAGGAAGGCGGCGTTGACGTCGGTGATCCGGACGAGCGCCTTCGCCCGCTCCACGAAGTTCGGGTTCGCATCGATGTAGCGGAGAAGATCGGCTTCCTTCGCGGAGGTCAGCCGCCGCAGCTCCGTACGGAGAGCGGACCAGTCCTCCTGGAGCAGGCCCACGCGGTTCGCATCGAACATGCGCCGGTAGCGGCGCTCGCTCTGGGCGAGAGCCCTGTGCGACGCCTCGCGCTCGGTGACGTCCCGGTGGGTCTCCAGGACCCTGAACGGTTGGCCTGGACCACCGCGCTGCATCGCCCACCGGCTTTCCACGACGATGGTCGCGCCCGCGTTCGTGCGCTGACGCAACACGCCTTCCCAGCGTGAGGTCCGGAGCAGCTGCTGCTCGATGTCGGACCGCCTTGTCGGGTACTCCGTCACGAGCAGTTCGTCCGCGACCTTGCCGATCGCCACTTCGGCCGGCCACCCATACCGATTTTCGGCTCCGCGGTTCCAGAATCGGATGATGCCGGCCGCGTCGCGGACGAAAATCATGTCGTGCGAAAGGTCGAGCAGTTGGGCCTGCTCGCGGAGCCTGTTGGTGGCTCTCAGGTTCTGCAGCGAGAGCACCGTGCCGATGCCGATCGCAGAGAAGCTCACGGCCAGACGTATGGTCGACGATCCGAATTGATCGACGCCGTGCATGTAGACATAGGCCAGCGCCGCCAGCGCCACGCTCGCCGCTGAAGCCACGACCAAATCGGTCTCGGACACTTTGGCGGCGATTAGGATGACGAGGACGTAGAGCACCGCCACCGCGCTCTGAAGCGGCGTGAACGCGTCGATGAAGAAAACGCCAAGCGCGAGAGCCCCCGCCAGCGCGCGCAGGGCTATGCCACGGGGCCAGACCGGGGCCGCCGGCTCGGTCGCTGCTATCGTCAACGTCTTCCCCTACAGACACCCCGATCGCATCCGGGAGCAGCCTCGTAACGGCTCCCAGAGCCCCCACGGCTCCGGCGCCGGAATTCCTTCCCCGACGTACCACGCCGCGCGGGGCCCGGGAGCCGCTTCTCAGCCGGACGCCTCACGCCTCGCTTCGCCTTGCCTTTGATCAAGAGAGCAGTGCCATTTCGCGGAAGCGCGCAAAACCATACGGGGATTTGGAGGCCGGCATACGCACGTATAGGCGCCGGATCTGATGATCTGATCGATCCCGGCTCCGTTCGACAGCACTTCAGAAGGGCTGTGTCTTCCGACGCAGCTTCGCCGCGGCCTCCGTCGGGCGAACGCCAAGGATGTAATGAAAGGAGCCGATCGTGATGGACCGCCGCACGTTCAACACCGTTCTCGTCGCCGCGGTCGCGGCCGCCGCCTCGACCAAGCCCGCCCTCGCGGCGCCCACGGCCGGCCTGGTCCGGGCCGACAACATCGTTCTCGCTCACGGCCTTTTCGCCGACGGATCGTGCTGGACTGAGGTCATCGCGCGGCTTCAGGCAGCGGGATTGAACGCCACGGCGGTGCAGAACCCCCTCACCACGCTGCCCGAGGCCGCCGCGGCGGTCGAGCGCGTGCTGGATCGTCAAGACGGCCCGACCGTGCTGGTGGGGCATTCCTTCTCTGGCGTGCTGGTCACCGAGAACGGCGTCCATCCGAAGGTCTCCTCGCTCGTCTATGTGGCCGCTCGCGCCCCTGACGCCGGAGAAGACTACGCGGCGCTCGCCAAGACCTATCCGACGCCGCCCGCAAGCGCCGGCATCGTCTTCGATGGCGAAGAGGGCCGGCTGACGCGCGAGGCGTTCCTCCGGGACTTCGCGGGCGACCTGCCGCGGGATAAGGCGCTCGTCCTTCACGCCGTGCAGCAGCCGTTCCAGAAGGCGCTGCTTGCGGGCAGGACCAGCAACGCGGCCTGGAGGTCCAAGCCGAGCTTCTACGCCGTCTCGGCCGACGACCGCACGATCAATCCGGACCTCCAGCGGTTCATGGCGAAGCGCATGGGCGCCACGACGATCGAGGTCAAGGCGAGCCACCTGGCGCTCATCTCCCAGCCCGACGCGATCGCAGGGCTTATCCTGAAGGCCGCGGGGCGCTGAGCGCCGCCGCCACATGCCGACGCGAACTTGACGCACGTCCGGAACCAGCGCGCGCCATGATGGGCGGGTGATGGACATGAAGGGTCACCGGACGCCGCTTACGGCAGGGCGTGAGATCAACGCTTCGAGGCTCTCGGCGGCCTCAACGTCGGAGAGGAAAGCCGGTCGCGCGGCTTGGCGAAGCCCCGCGACCGGCCAAGCGTGCTTCAACCGGGCTCGACCAGGGGCGACCGGCGTGTCGGCGCTGCAGGCGTAAGCGGCGACGGTCGTGATCACGTCGAGGCGTCTAGTTAAGCGCGTCGAAGTCGGTCGCGATGGACTTTTCGCGCCAAGCGGCGATGTCGGCTCGGAAGGCGTCCAGCTTTCGCTCCGCCGTCGCGTGAGCGCGCGGTCCGATCGGCAGGTGCAGCGGCGGATTCGTTGCGTCGACGGCCTCCAGAATGACGGCGACGGCTTTGGCCGGGTCGCCGGCCTGCCGGCCATCGTTGGTCTCGCGATAGCGTCGCCTCGCCTGCACGGTCTCGGCGTAGGCGTCGATCTCACGCGCGGCGGCCGCCATCGAGCGACCCAAAAACTCGGTGCGGAAGGGGCCAGGTTCGACGATGATCACTTTCAGTCCGAGAGGACCAAGCTCCTGTGCAAGCGCTTCAGACAGGCCTTCCACGGCGAATTTGGTCGCGTTGTAGAAGCCGAAGCCTGCGGAGCCGGCGATCCCGGCCCCGGAAGAGAGATTGACGATGCGGGCGCCCGGGCGTTTGCGCAGCGCCGGCAGGGCGACTCGGGTCGTCTCGATCAGGCCGAAGACGTTGACCTCGAACAGCGGCCGGTATTCGCTCGGCTCTCCCTCCTCGATCGCGCCGATGAAACCAAAGCCGGCATTGTTGACGAGGACGTCCACGCCGCCGAACGCGCGCTCGGCGAGAGCCACCGCCTTTGAGGCGTCTCCGGCGCGGGTGACGTCGAGCGAAATGCTGCGCACCGTCTCAGGATAGCGCTCGCGCAAAGGCAGCAAGCTGTCGGTGGAGCGAGCGGTGGCGACGAGCCGGTCGCCGCGCGCAGCCACCGCTTCAGCAAGCTGCCGGCCCAGGCCCGACGAGCATCCTGTGATCAGCCAAGTCTTCATCCTGTTCTCCTTCGGTATTCAGGCAAGGCCCCGCGCGAACTGACGCGAAGGTGACCCAAGCGATCATCTCAGCGGGACGAGGAGACAGAATAATCTTTCGGTTTTGTTCGATAAGTGACAGTAATGTACCTTATCCGTTCATTCTTGTGGGTACGCCAATGGAGTGGAGCGACGTCAGGATTTTTCTCGCCATAGCCCGCAACGGCACGCTGGGCGCGGCCGCGCGCGCGCTTCATCTGAGCCACCCCACCGTGGGACGCCGCCTGCGGGCGCTCGAAGAAGCGACCGGCCAGACGTTGTTCCAGAGGACGGCGGACGGATTCGTTCCGACGGAAGAAGGAAACGCCGTCATCGCCCTGGCCGAGCAGATGGAGGAAGGCGCTCTGGCCATCGAACGCCGGCTCAGCGGACAAGAGCAAGAGCTTCGAGGCACCTTGCGCATATCGTCGGCCGACTGGTTCGGAGCCTACGTCCTGCCGCCGATCATCGACAATTATGCGAGAGCCTATCCGCACGTCGATCTGGAAATTCTCACAGGCACGCGACTGTTCAGCCTCGCGCAGCGGGAGGCCGACATCGCTTTTCGGATCGTCCCGTTCGACAACCCCGATGTCGTGCAGCGACGATTGGTCCGACTGCCCTATGGCGTCTACGTCGCGGCGTCTTCGCCTGAGCCGACGTATGGGGATGGGACCGGCTTCCGGCTCATCACCCACGACACGTCGACCGGCCAATTCCCGGATATCGCTTGGCTCGTCGAGAGCTTTCCGAACGCGAAGCCGATCCTTCGGTCGAACAATCGCAACGTGCAAGGGCGGATGAGCCGTCAGGGCATCGGCATCGCCGTCCTGCCGCAAGTGGTCGGAAGCCAGATCGTTGGTCTTCGCAAGCTCGACCTGCCGGTTGAGCCGCCCTCACGAGACATCTGGATGGGCTATCACCGGGACATCCGGCGCCTTCAGCGGCTGCGGGCGTTCATCGACATGGTGACCGAACATATCGCGAAGACTTCAGTGCAAACATGAGCGCCGCAGCCTGCGACTTGAGCTGGGCGGCGCGGCGCCGCCGGCTCTTCGCCGCGTCTATCGGCACAGATGCATCGGTAGCTCGACCCACATTGCTGAACGAGGCATGCTCAATTTTGTAAGTTGAGGACGACTTCCGATAGGTCCAAACGCTCGTTCATGGCGAACACGACACTGATAGTCACCTGCAGCGGCGGCACATATTTCGACCGCGACTACTATGTCGACGTTCACCTGCCACTGGCTCTGGCCTGCTGGCGGCGGCATGGACTGGAAAGCGCCGCCGCCTTCTTTCCGCGCGACGCCGACGCCGCGGATGTCTCCGTGGGGATCTATCAATTCCGCGATGAGGCCGCGCTGCACGCGGCGCTCGCGTCCATCGAGACCGCAACGGTGATGGCGGACGTCCCCTTTTTCACCGACGCCGTTGTGTCTCGCAGCATCGGCGTTCCGCTCTGATCAGGCCGGTTTAGAGCGCGGCCGCGGCGAAGACGAGCATCGCCGCGACACGCTTGATCGGAATGCTTCTCGCGCCCGGCTCAGTCCTCGTCCTGCCACCTGCGCAGATCCGTCTGGTCATGATAGGCCATGCGGTCAGGCGTGGTGATGAACTCCATCGTCGTGCCCCAGGGCATGCGGCCGTAGCAGACCCTGTTTCCAGCCCCTTTCTCGGTCGCGTAGGGAATGGCGCGCGGCGCGGTGAAGGGCGTGCCTCCCGCCTTCTCGAAGCGCTCGACCGACGCCTCGATGTCGTCGGTGTAGAGCGCGAAGTGCGTGATGCCGAAGTCGCTCGCCCGGACCGGCTGAACTTGCTCAGGGCCGTGCATTTCGAAGAGCTCGATGTCGGCTCCGATTCCGATTTTCACCATCGCCTGGGCGCGCACGACCGTGCCGGGAGAGGCCCCGACGGCGCGCTCGAACTCAGGTCCCTGCCGCGGCGGATCCTGCGGTCCGAAGGACTGGTAGATCACCTGGCCGCCGAAAGCTTCCACCAGGAACGCTTTCGCCGCTTCGATGTCGGGCACCGTGATGCCGATGTGGTTGACGCCGCGAATGACGGGTGCGGTCATGACAGTATCCTTTATCGTTTAGCCGATTGAGTGCGACCGTCAGGGCGCGATTTCGCCCGCGACGTCGCGATCCTGGCCGGAGCCACCCCGACCTAGGCGCAGAGCTTCAGTTTGCTTTGAGAAGATCGATGAGAGCGGCCGCGACTTCATGCGGCCGTTCGTCCGCGACATAGTGGCTGCACCGCGCGATCGAACCGCCCGTCACATTGGTGGCGAACTCTTTGAGCATCGGCACCATATGCGCGCCGAACCGTTGGTCGCCGCCCAGGCCAAGCACCGGCATCTCAAGCGGTTTCTTCTTGTACTCGAGCGCGGCCGCATGATCGGCTTTGAGCGTGCGATACCATTCCATCCCGCCGCGGGTGCGGCCCGGAAGAGCCATCGCTTTGGCGTAGATCTCTATGTTCGCTGGATCGAAGGCGCTGTGATCGTAGAACCGCTCCGCCATGAAGGTCGATACATACTCATACTCTCGGCCCTGGATCAGCCGCTCAGGCAGATCCCGATTCATGTGGAAGCTGAAGTGCCAGAGGCCGGCGGTCGTCGCCTCCCATTTGGACCAGCCGGGGAGCGGGACGTCGAGGACGGCCAGATGCGTGACGGCTTCCCGATAGAGGGCGGCCTGCGGCAACGCCACCATGCCGCCGATGTCATGTCCGCAGACAGCGTAGCGTTCATGCCCCAGAGCGACCATGACTTGATGCGCGTCGCGCGCCATCGTCGCCTTGTCGTAGCCGTCGAGCGGACAGTCGGAAAAGCCCGCGCCGCGCAGGTCGATGGCCACCACGCTGAAGTGCTCGGCCAGCAGCGGCATCACGTCGTGCCATTCCCACCACGTTTCCGGCCAGCCATGGAGCAGAAGGATTGGCGGGCCGGAGCCTCCCGTGACCGCGTTGATCTTGACGCCGTTCGCCGGCGTCAGTCGCTGGGTGAAACCCTTCAGAGCTGCGATCATGATCGCCTTCCGGTAAGAAATTGACGGCGTTCGGACGTGATCTGTGAGTGGACTTGGAGGCCAAGCCATCAGCCGTTTGCGAAAACATAATCGCGTCGATTAGCTTCGGAACTTACATAACTGTACTATCGGCGTTCAAACCTGTGCGGTCAGTCAGCGATTGACGCTTGGCTCTGGTTCTCTATCGGCGTCCGCTGTTGACCTCATGAAGTAAGCGAGCGGCGCCGGCCGGGAGGACGAGCCGAATTCCAAGCGGGAAGAAGTCCCCCTCGGGAGCCGGCGAGGCTTGGATCAGATTTCAGATGACGGCGAGCTGCGCCGTTCGCTGCAGAGCCGCGTTCCGGGCAAGAGGCTGCGGCCTTAAGACGGCGCTGCCGCCCGGCCGGCGCACATCAAGCTAGCCGGTTTGGCGCCCGGCCAATATCGGGATCAAAGCCGGAAAAAGGGGTCGCCTCGGGCTCAGATCGCAACCGTAGAGGCTTGCAGCAAGCGGACGTACCTAGCGTCCGCAATGGGTCATACCCGGCTGTCCATCGCGTCGTGGGGCGGGGTTCCGCCGCCGAGCGGTAACCGCTTTCAAGTCTCTCGCCGGTGGCGTCAGAAACGACTTCACTTCCTTGGCGAACAGAGCGTCAGTGTCGACGTCGAGCGGGAGGTTTGGGACGTGTCGTCGAAGAAACTTGGGAAGGTCTGCCTGAAGGCGATGATGCACCGCGTGGTGGAGAGCGGAGAACGCGCGCGCGGGGCGCAGGAGCTTTTGAAACTGGGACGCTTCGATGAGGCGATGGACGTCGCCTACGAGATCGAGCCGCTGCTCTACGAGGCGAACCACCTCATGCAGAGCGCCAGCCTCCTCCGGCATGTCGAGAGCGAGCCCGAAAAGAAGAAGGCGAAGCCAAAGCCAGTCTAGCGACCGGCGACGGCCGCCTCTCCGGCATCTTCTTCCCGACCCCGCGCTCGCGGGGTCGCGTCAGTGGCGGCGGCCGATCGCCGCCTTCGCTGAAGGAGAGGATCCATGACGAACACAACCAAATCTGCATCCGCGACCAAGCTCACCGACGCGCAGCTCGTGCTGCTGTCCGCCGCTTCCCAGCGCGACGACAGCTTAGTGGTGCTGACTGACGCGCATCCCTCGGTCGCGCGGACGATCGCAGCGCTGCTGCGGAAGGAGTTTTTGACGGAGCTGATCGTCCAGCGTCGGCAGCCGCATTGGCGGCAGGACGAGAACGGTCGCCCCGTCGGACTGAAGCTCACCAAGCTCGGCCATGCGGCGATAGGCGCGGATGACCAGGAGGCGAAGGGCGGGGAGGCGGCGCGTCTCGCGGCACAGATCGCTTCTCTCCGCTCCGGGACAAAGCAGTCTGCGGTCATCGCCCTGCTGGCGCGCCCGAGCGGCGCGACCTTGGGCGACCTGATCGACACCACCGGCTGGCTGCCGCACACGACGCGGGCGGTGTTGAGCGGCTTGCGCAAGAAGGGCTTTGAACTCTCGTCCGAGAAGCCGGACGGAGAAGAGCGGCGCTACTCCATCACGATGCCGGCCGAGGCTTCTGCGGCGTGACCGTGGCGCGCGCCGGTGACGATTACGATCTCAACCGTCGGGTCGAGGCGCTGGAGGCGGCGGTGTTCAGACTGACCGCCGAGCTCGATCGGCTCCGCGGGTCGGCCGGCGAGCCGGCGCCATCGTCGTTAAGGTCGCGAAGCATCGTGCTTGCAGCGATCACGCGGCGTATTGAGGCTGAAGGCGGATCGGCGAAACTCACCACGGGCGCGATCGCAGCCGAGATTGGATTGCACCAGACCTATGTCGCCGCGATCCTCAAGACGTTGGAGGCCGAGGGACGCGTTATGGCTGCCGGCCGGCGGGCGCGTGTTTATCGCTTGCCGACCGCCGCGACGGGCTGATCCATGTCTTTGGACTGGACTTCAGTCGCCGCCAGAGCGTTCATGGTGGCACGGTCGCCGACGTGACGTCCTCCTCAGCCAAGCCCGGATCGATCCCGGGCTTCAGCCGGTGCAAGCGCCAGGACGGCGTCACCGCGAGGCTTGATATGGACGGAATTGTCGGAGGCGAGGCGGATGCCCGAGCGTACGGGCAGCCCGCCGCAGAAATCAGATCTCGATCAGCTCTTCAGCAGCGTCTCATTGACTTGGAGCATCTGAACGCCGCCGGGCTTCGACAGGAGTGGCGGCGCCTGTTCCGCTCCGATCCGCCGCCGCTAAGCCGCGACCTCATCCTCCGGGCGCTAGCGTACCGCCTTCAGGAGCGAGAGCAGGGCGGATTGTCCAAAGCAACCCTCCGCACGATCGCAGCCCAGACCCGGGGATTCCGTGCGAACGATCCTGATCGGGCTGAACCCCGAGCGCGCCTTCGGCCCGGCGCGAGATTTGTTCGGGAATGGCGCGGTCGCACGCATACGGTGACGGTTGTCGAGGACGGCTTCGAGTATGCCGGCAAGACCTATGCGTCGCTGACGCCCATCGCGAGAACCATCACAGGGGCACGCTGGTCAGGCCCACGCTTCTTCGGGCTGGTGCGGCGGCCCGCTTCGAAAGCCGTTCCGCAGAGCTCAACTCTCTCGCGAGAGGGCCGCGAACGTGGCTAGCCGCACCCCCGCTGTCCGATCCACGGCGCGCACAAAACTACGTTGCGCGGTCTACACCCGAAAATCGAGCGAGGAGGGGCTCGAGCAGGAGTTCAATTCGCTCGACGCCCAGCGCGAGGCTTGCGAGGCCTATGTCGCCTCCCAGCGCCATGAGGGCTGGATGCTATCGTCGGCATTCTACGACGACGGCGGCTATTCGGGCGGCTCGATGGAGCGTCCGGCGCTGCAACGCTTGCTCGTCGACATCGCGGCAGGCGAGATCGACGTGGTGGTGGTCTACAAGGTCGACAGACTGACGCGCGCGTTGAGCGACTTCGCCCGCATCGTCGAGCTGTTCGACAAGCATCGGGTCTCGTTCGTGTCCGTGACCCAGGCGTTCAACACTACGACAAGCATGGGACGCCTGACGCTGAACGTGCTGCTGTCCTTCGCCCAGTTCGAGCGCGAGGTCACGGGCGAGCGCATCCGCGACAAGATCGCGGCTTCAAAGAAGAAGGGCATGTGGATGGGCGGCCAGCCGCCGCTCGGCTACGACGTCCGCGATCGCAAGCTGGTGATCAACGAGGCGGAAGCTGCGACCGTCCGAAGCATCTTCCGCAAATATGTCGAACTGCGGTCGGTTCGGGAGCTGAAGGCGGAGCTCGACGCATCCGGGGTGATGAGCAAGCTCAGGACGGCCGCCGACGGCTCGCCCTATGGTGGCAAGCCGTTATCGCGCGGCGCGCTCTATCTGATGCTCTCCAACCGGATTTACCGCGGCGATATCGTGCACAAGGCTGAGGTCTATCCCGGCGAACACTCGGCCATCGTCGACGAGGCGCTATTTGTAGAGGCCCAGAAGATCCTTGCGGACAATCGGGTCGAGCGAACGACCGGGACCACGGCCGCAGATCCAAGCCTGCTCGCCGGCCTCGTCTACGACGCCTCCGGCGAGCGGCTGCCGCCGAGCCATGCGGTCAAGAAGGGCGTCCGGTACCGGTATTATGTGTCTCATCGTCTCGTCAGCGGCGTGAAGACGGAAATGCGAGGTCTGCGTCTCCCTGCTCCCGCGCTGGAGCAGCTCGTGCGAGACCGCGTCGGAAAAATGCTTGGCGATCCTGCCGCGATGATGGGCACCGGCTCATCCCGCGGGCGTGATGCAGAACAACAGCACCGCATTGCGCAACTTGGCCAGGAGGCTGCCGCGCGGTGGCCGGCGCTGCCGACATCGGACGTCCGTGGTGCGCTGCTCGCCTTCGTTCCGCGCATCGATGTGCATCCGGACCGCGTCGACTTGCACATCGATCCGGCTCGTCTGCAAGATTGGTTGATCGATCGCGAAGGATCGTCACCGGCGTCAGCTCAAGTGGATGACGATCAGACCATCATCTCCGTCCCGGCGCGCTTGAAGCAGCGTGGGAACGAGCTCCGCTTCGTGGTCGACGGCGCAGCCGACGAGGCGCCCGCAGACGACAGTCTGATCCGTCTCGTGACGCGCGCCCAGATCGTCCGGAACCGCCTGATTGACGACCGGGCGAGCATCGACGACGTTGCACGAGAGGAGCAACTCACCGCGTCCTATGTGACGCGCCTGGTCCGCATCAGCTTCCTCGCTCCGGACATCGTCGCAGGACTGCTCGGCGGTCGATATCCCGACCTGACCGCCAGCAAGCTGATGGCCGACACGCGCTTTCCGCTCGACTGGCAAGGGCAGCGCGAGGCGCTGCGCGCCGCCTGACCAGACGACATCTTCTCGACCGAAGCCGCCCGCGGGCGGCTTCTCTCATTCCGGACTCAAGTTCGACGACCGTCCGCCCGAGCGAGATGTCCGGGAGACCGCCGTACCACCGAAGTCCCGCGCGAGACATTAGCGCAGGAATCCACCGGTTTCTCTGCACGTTGGTCTCTGAAACGGGAGGCTCAGTCAGGGCGGCCATAACATCCGGACTTAACGGCGAAATTTGCGGCCGCCATGACGAAAAACGTAGTTACAGAAATAACTTAAGTCGTGGCGGAGAGGGTGGGATTCGAACCCACGGTACGGTTGCCCGCACAACGGTTTTCGAGACCGTCCCAATCGACCACTCTGGCACCTCTCCGCGTAAGGCGAGCGTCGATCGGGGCTCAATACACGCGGCGCTGCGCGCGCACAAGACGCGCGCGGGAACGCTCCGGCGCTTTCCGCGCCCCGCGTCCCCGCGGGGCGTCGCCCACCCCGTCGGCGGCCCTTCGGCCGGGGCGAGCGCGTTCTTTCTTGACGGCGGGGGCGCGAATCCGGAGAGGGTCGTAACGCCCTTGCCCGCACGAACCGCCGCCGGACGCCCATGGACGCCCTGAAACGCCTCGTCGAACACCCGGTGACCGAGCGCGCCATCCTCGCGCTGGTCGTCATCAACGCCGTGACGCTCGGCCTCGAGACCAGCCCGTCCGTCATGGCGGCCTATGGCGGGCCGCTGCGCGTGCTCGACCAGGCGATCCTCGCCGTGTTCGTCGCCGAGATCGCGGCGCGGCTCGCCGTCCGGCGGCTCGCGTTCTTCCGCGACCCCTGGTCCGTCTTCGACTTCCTAATCGTCGCGATCGCGCTGCTGCCGGCGACCGGCCCGCTGCAGGTGCTCCGCGCCCTGCGCGTGCTGCGCGTCTTCCGGCTCATCACGCTCGCGCCGTCGCTGAAGCGCGTCGTCGGCGCGCTGATCGGCGCGCTGCCGGGGATGGGCTCGATCGTGCTGCTGCTGAGCCTCGTGATCTACGTCTTCGCCGTGATGGCGACGCATCTCTACGGGCCGAGCATGCCGGACAAGTTCGGCTCCCTCGGGATCTCGATCTATACGCTGTTCCAGCTGGTGACGCTCGACGGCTGGTCGGGCGAGATCGTTCGGCCGGCGATGGAGATGCACCCTTACGCCTGGATCTTCTTCATCACCTTCATCCTCGTGACCTCCTTCACGGTATTCAACCTGTTCATCGGCGTCGTCGTGAACGCGATGCAGGCCGAGCACGAGGCCGAGCAGATCGAAAAGACCGGCCGTCCTCCGGTCTCGCTCGACGACCTGATGCAGGAGCTGAAGCGGCTGAGGGGCGAGGTCGCCGCGCTGAAGGGCGCCGCGGCCGAGAGGTCAGCCTGAGGGCGCGTCCGCCTTCGGTTCGCGGATCGGGCAGCCGTTGGCCTGAGACCGGAAGGCGACGGACCGGGCGTAGTTCTCCCGCCGCACGCGGTTGATCGAGCCGAGCGGCCGGTGCGCGGCGAGCCCGCGCCAGGGCGAGAAGGACAGGCCGTCGTCCATCGCCTTCGACTTGTCCGCGGACCATCCCTGCTGCGGCTCGGCGCGGATGCGCGCGACCGGCAGGTAGGGACTCATCTTCTCGTCCCAGGCGACAGACGCGTCCTCGATGGGCATGGCGTCGGCGTCGGTCATCAGCTGGACGCGCAGCTCCCATTCGCCGCCACGTTCGGCGAAGAAGGCGTTGACCGCCTCGCGGTGGGCGTCGGGGTGGCCCGACACGTCGATCTTGCGGCCCTTCAGCTCGAGCAGCTCCGCCGAGACCGGCGCGACCGAGAACTTCGCGACGTTGGCGCCGTAGAGAAAGGCGGTCTGGCTGAAATAGGTCTCGGAGAGGACGTGCGTCAGCGGATGGCCGCCGAGCGCCACGATGGTCGCGCTCTTGCCGCCGAAGGCCTCGATGCCCGCCTCGACGAGCCGCAGCACGCCCGAAAGCGCCTTCTTGGCGCCCTCGGCCCGGTCTGTCGTCTTGGCGATCAGCTTGAGGTTCTTCAGGAAGGTCGCGGCGTTCGGCGCGGCGAAGGCCGGCGCGTCGGCCATGAGGAAATCCTGCGTCTGCTGCCCTTCCGATCCCGGCAGGCGTTCGCCGCGGACCCCGACCAGCTTGAGGCCGAGCCCGCGCGGCGCCGAGACGGCGTCGTGCAGCACGTCTCCCGGATTGGTCGAGAAGCGCATCAGCGCCTTGTAGCGGCCGGGCGTGGCGAACAGCCCCTGCGCCAGCTCTGGCGGAAGGCCGTCCAGCACCTCCGCCTCGGCGACGACCAGCGCGTGGCTCTTGGCGTGGACGCTGCGCAATCCGTGGCCGGTGTCGGCGAGGGTCGTCTCGCTGATCGAGCGCAGCGTCGCGATCAGCTCGTCGCGGATCTCCTCTTCGTGCTCCTCGTGGTGCTCCATGGCGGGAGCGAAGGGGAGGGGCGAGACGGCCTCGACATGCGCCACTGAGGGCTCCTCGATCAGAAATATTCCAAGAAGCGTAGGACTTCCCGCGATGCAGGCAAGCGTCTTCCGCCAGCTTTGATCATGGCGGCCGCCATGCTATGGCGGCCGGAAGACGGTGGAACGGGGGCGGCATCGTGGCGTCTGGGCGCGGCATAGGGCGAAGGCTGGGGGGCGTTCTCGCCGCCTATCTGCTCGTCCTGCAGGCCGTGCTCACCGGCCTCGCGCTCGGCGCGGCGCCCGTCGCCGCCGATCCGTTCTCCGTTCTCTGCCGCACCGATGCGGCCGCACCGCAGGAGACGCCCGCCAAGAGCGGGCACAAGGCGCTGCCGGACTGCTGCGTCGCGGGCTGCGCCATGTTCGGCGGCGGCATGGCCCCGCCGCCGGACGCCGCGGCGAGCATTGGAGCGCATGCGAGCCAGGTCCTGGCGCCGGCGGCGGTCCAGGCCGATGTCGCCCGCGCCGCCGCCGATCGATCTTCACATCACCCGAGAGGTCCCCCGGTCCGGATCTGAACGCGGTTTTCCGCGTCGCGTCCGACCGTCCGACCCAGTGCGACCCTTGGCGCCGAACGAGCGCCCCGGCGTCCGCCTCTCGTGGAGCAGAAGTCTTGTCTCGCCTCGTCCTCTCGCCGGCGTCCCGCGCCGCGCGACTTCGCCTGCGCGTCCCCGGCCGGGCCGCCATCCTCGCCGCTTCGGCGCTCGCCGCTCTTCCGGGCGCCGCTCTCGCCCAGGAGGGCGGAGTCCAGCAACTCGACGAGATCAATGTCCAAGGCGCGCCCGGCGACTCGGAAGCGCCCTCGCGCAGGCTCGACCGCAAGGCCGAGGCCGCGAGCCGGCTCGGCCTCAGCGTGAAGGAGACGCCCGCGACCGTCGACGTCATCACGCAGCAGCAGCTGCAGGAGGAGGGGCGGCGCTCGCTGATCGAGGCCTATTCCTCCGCGCCCGGCGTGGTCGCCGGCAATCTGCCGGGCGAGCCGGGCGCGACCGCGATCCGCGGCTTTTCGCGCGGGGCGGTCGGCTATTCGGTCGACGGCTTCCGGGCGATCGATCCGCTGATCGCCTCGCGCAACTACGACAGTTACAGCTTCGACCGGATCGAGATCCTGAAAGGTCCGGCCTCGGTGGTGAACGGCTCCGGCGCGCTCGCCGGAACGATCAACGTCGTGACCCGCAAGCCCGAGTTCGGGGTCAACAAGGCCGACGGCCTCTTGAGCTACGGCTCGTTCGACAGCGTGCGCTCCGGCGCCGCCTTCAACGTCTCGCCGAACGAGAACGTCGCCGCCAACGCCAGCGTCTTCTACGGACGCTCGGACGGCTGGGTGAACGACACGGACAGCCGCAACGTGCAGGTGACGACCGGCCTCGCTCTGACGCCGACCGACCGGCTCAAGATCACCGCCGCCTTCGACTATTTCGAGGACCGCTATTCGACGCCGTATCAGGGTTCGCCGCTGCTGCCGGCGGGCGTCGCGCGCCATCCGAGCGGCGCGGTCTCCGGCGAGGGGTTGGTGCTCGACCGGTCGATCCGCAAGAAGAACTACAATGTCGAGGACGGGCTGATGAAGTCCGATTCGATCTGGGCGCGGACGGGGGCCGAGTACGCGCTCTCCGACGCCTGGTCGCTGAAGAGCGAGTTCGGGTACTACAGCGCGGACCGCTACTGGGCGAATTCCGAGGATTTCACCTACAACGCGGCGACCGGGCTGCTCGACCGGTCGACGACCCTGATCACCCACGACCATCAGGCGTGGCAGTACCGGGGCTCGGCGAATTACGACGGCGAGATCGGCGGCCATCGCAACCGCTTCACCGCCGGCTTCGAATACATGAAGACGGATTTCGGCTCGAAGCGGCGGTTCGGGACGACGACGTCGATCGATCCCTTCGCGCCGATCCGCGGATCGTTTCCGTCCGACATCCCCGCCAACTTCGACACCCGACAAAACTTCGACAGCAAGGTCGGCAACGCTTCCGTCTTCGCCGAGAATGCGTTTAACGTCACGCCCGAATGGATCGTCGTCGGCGGATTGCGGTTCGACGCCATCGACCTCGACCGCGTGGTCGCGGACCTTCCGAACGCCGCGAGCGCGACCCGAACCCGAACATCCTTCGGCAACGACTACAAGGCGACCTCCTGGCGTATCGGGACCGTCTACGACCTCGCGCCGGGCTTCAGCGTCTTCGGCCAGTACACGACGGCGATAACGCCCGTCACGACGCTGCTGCTGTCGAACATGGAGCGCGCCGCCTTCGACCTGTCGAAGGGGCGCTCGATCGAGGCCGGCGTGAAGTCGACCTTCTGGGAGGGCAGGGCGGCCGCGACCGCCTCGGTCTACCAGATCGACCAGGACGACATCCTGACCCGCTCCCCGACGGCGCCGTTCCTGTCGGTGCAGGGCGGCAGCCAGCGCTCCCGCGGCGTCGAGTTCGACCTGTCCGTCGCAGTGACCGAACAGTGGAAGATCAACGCCAACGCCGCCTTACTGAAGGCCGAGTTCACCGAGCTCGACGAGGCGATCACGCGTCCGAACGGCAAGCCGGGCGTCGCGGACCGCAAGGGAAACCGCCCGGTCAACGTGCCGGAGCAGATCTTCAATCTGTGGACGACCTATCGGCTGCCGACCGTCCCCGTCACCTTCGGCGCGGGGCTGCGGCATGTCGGGAGCTTCTACACCAACAACGCCAACACGATCCGCGTCGCGGGCCGTACGCTGCTGGACGCCTCGATCTCCTATGACGTGCCGGTCGGGGGGACGGTCACGCTGCGCGGGCGCAACCTGACGAACAAGTTCTATGGGGAGTGGTCGGGATACAGCGACAGGCAGATCTATGTCGGCGCACCGCGCAGCTTCGACCTCACCTACAGCGTGAAGTTCTGAGGGAGGGCGCGATGAAATTCCCTCCCTTCGCCTCCGTCATGAGCGGCGCAGCCCGGAAACACCGCGCGTCATTCCAAGCTTGTCCCGGGATCCATTCCCGCGTCCGTCGCCAAGTAAATGCAGCCATTGCGATAATGGGTTCCGGGACAAGCCCGGAACGACGGCGTCGCGCCATCGGATCAGTGCCTCAAGTCAATCCCACCGCGCCGTTGGGAAACACGCCATGAGCTTCGTCCCGAACCCGGCGATCTACCGCGCGGTGTGGCGCTGGCACTTCTACGCCGGCCTGATCGTCGCGCCCTTCATGCTGATCCTTGCGGTGACGGGCGCGATCTACCTGTTCAACGACGAGATCAACGACGTCCTCCATGCCGACAAACGCATCGTCGCCCCACACGCCGAGACGCTGCCGCTGAGCCGCCTCGTCGGCGCCGCGGAGGCGAGCGTTCCGGGGGGCAAGGCGACGCGGATCGATACATGGTCCGCGCCCGACCGCAGCGCGCAGGTCTTCCTCCGGACGGCGGAGGGGGGCGAGCTGAGGGTGTTCGTGGACCCGGGAACGGGCGGCGTGCTCGGCGCCTACGTCTACGAGCGCACGCTCGTCGGCTTCGCCGACCGGTTCCACGGCTCGCTCCTGCTCGGCAAGGTCGGAGACGGGATCGTCGAGCTCGCCGCCTGCTGGGGCGTCGTGCTCATGGTGACCGGCCTCTATCTCTGGTGGCCGCGCGGAGCGCGGACGCTTGGACAGGCGCTGACGCCGCGCCTGTCGGCGCAGGGCCGGCCGTTCTGGAAGAGCCTCCACGCCGCGACCGGGGCATGGACGGCGCTGCTGATCCTGTTCCTGATCATGACCGGGCTCCCATGGGCCAATGTGTGGGGGACGCTGCTCCGGGCCGGCGCCGACGTCGCCGGGATCGGCTATCCGACGAGCCATCGCGACCACGGCGCCGTTCCCGCCTCGACCCAGACGATGAAGCAGGCGACCGGAGAGGCGCCATGGACGCTGGAGGAGGCGCCGATGCCGGCCTCGGGCGGGCACGCCGGCGGGCACGGTGGCCATGGTCAGGTTGAACACGCTGATCATCGCGTGGCCACCGACGTTCAACCGATCGGCGTCGATCGCGCGGGGGAGATCCTGGCGGCCGCCGGCATGGCGCATCCCTACCGCCTGTCGCTGCCGGCAGGAGCGACCGGCGTCTATTCCGCCTATGCCTATCCGGACCAGCCGCAGGGCCAGCGCACGATCCAGATCGACCAGTTTTCGGGCAAGATATTGAACGACGTGGGTTTTCAGGATTACGGCCCGGTCGCGAAGGCGGTCGAGCTCGGCGTCCAGCTCCACATGGGCAACTATTTCGGGCGTCTGAACCAGCTCGTGATGCTGCTCGCCTGCCTCGGGACGATCGTGCTGTCGGTCACCGGTCCGATCATGTGGTGGAAGCGACGCCCGAAGGGGCGTCTGGCCGCGCCGAAAACGCTGGAGCCGCAAAAACTTAGGACGGTCGCGCTGATCACGCTTGCGATCGCCGCGCTGTTCCCGCTGGCGGGCCTGTCGCTCGTCGCGGCGCTCGGAATCGACTGGCTGATCGGCCGCTTGCGTCCGGCCTGAGTCAGGCGGCGCCGGCCGCCGCCGCCTTGCCGCTCTCGAGGTTCGTCCGTACGAGGCTTCCGTCCTCCGCCATGCGATAGATGAGGAACTCCGCCGTGCCGATGTTCACCTCCTCGATGTCCCTGGGGTCGATTCCGTCGAGGCGCATCAGCATCGAGCGCAGCGCGTTGCCGTGGCCGACCAGCAGCGCGCAGCCGCCCTCGCGGATCGCCGGGGCGATCTCCCGCTCGTAGAACGGCCAGACCCGGTCGGCGGTCATTGCGAGACTCTCCCCGCCCGGCGGCACGGCGTGGAAGGACTTGCGCCAGACCCTGACCTGCTCGGCGCTGAAACGTGCGCGGGCCTGCGTCTTGTTGAGGCCGGCGAGCTGCCCGTAGTCGCGTTCGTTCAGCGCCGGATCGGAGAGCACAGGAAGGTCGGACAGGCCGAGCTCGGCGAGGATGATCTCCATGGTCCGCAAGGCGCGGCCTTGGACGCTGGTGAAGGCGTGGGTGAAGCGGAAGCCGAGCCGCTTCAGCTCGCGCCCCGCCGCATGCGCCTCCTCGACGCCCCGGGGCGTCAGCGCCGGATCGCGCAGGCCTGAGAACAGATCCTGCAGATTGTCCTCGCTCTGACCGTGGCGGACGAGCACGAGCATGCGGCGGAAGTCGTTCATGACGGAGGGATCCGGCGTCACGCGGCCCGGAAATGCTTGGAGAGCTTCAGCTTCTGGCCCTGATAGTTCGACGTCTTTAGCTCTCCATAAAGCGTGCGCGGGCGCTCCAGCATGCGCTCGTAGACGAGGCGTCCGACCGTCTGGCCGTGCTCGAGGATGAACGGCACCTCGTGGCTTCGGACCTCGAGCACCGCGCGCGCGCCGGCGCCGCTCGCGTCGGCGTGGCCGAAGCCGGGATCGAAGAAGCCGGCGTAGTGGACGCGGAACTCGCCGACCAGCGGGTCGAAGGGCGTCATCTCGGCGGCGTGGTCCGGCGGCACCTGCACCGCCTCGCGCGAGGCGAGGATGTAGAACTGACCGGGATCCAGCACGAGACCTGTCTTGCCGGCGCGGATCGGCTCCCAGAAATCGTCGACGGCGTGAGCGCCGGGCGCGTCCATGTCGACGACGCCGGTGTGGCGCTTCGCGCGCCAGCCGACGAGGCCTTCGCCGTCGCCGATGAGATCCACGGTGACCGCGACGCCGCCGCGCACGTCCACAGCGTCGTCGTCCACGAGGCGCACGCGCGCCTGCAGCTCCGCGAGCTCCACGTCATCGAGGCGCGGCTGGCCGCGACGCAGGCGCAGCTGCGAGAGCCGCGAACCGGGCCGCACGAGCACCGGGAAGGTGCGCGGGGAGATTTCCGCGAACAGCGGGCCGTCATAGCCGGCCGGCACGGCGTCGAAGGCGCGGGCGCCGTCGGCGATGACCCGCGTGAAGACATCGAGCCGGCCGGTCGAGCTCTTGGGGTTCGCCGATGCTGCGACGTCCTCCGGCAGGTCGAGGCGCTCCATCAGCGGCGCGATGTAGACGCAGCCTGTCTCGAGCACCGCGCCTTGCGAGATGTCGATCGTGTGAAGGGTCAGCTCCTGCAGCCGCTCGGCGACCGCGCGCTCCGGGCCGGGCAGGAAGCTCGCCCGCACGCGGTGCACGACGGTCCCGAGCCTTAGGTCGAGGCTGGCGGGCTGGATCTGGTCGGGCGCGGCGGGCCGGTCGAGCGTGATCGCGCCGTCCGCGATCAGTCGCTCGATCGCCTGCGCCGGCAGGATGCCGCCGATCGGTTCGCTCACGTTTCGCGCTTTCGCCGCAAGGGCCATCCGGCGTCCCCCCGCTACGGCTTTAGCCACAAGCGACGTTGACGCCAAGCGCCGCCGGGCGTACTCAACCGCGTTCTCCCGTGGTTCCTTGGGCCGGCCGGCTTGCTGCCACGTTAAAACAACCTGCTAAAAGGCCGGACGCGCGACGAAGCCCCCTTTTCAGAGGCGAGGCGTGCGGCCCGGTCCCGTCCGAGGTCGCATCTCATGAGCCGCGCTAGCCTTCCCGCCGACCGTTCCCTCCGCGACGCCACCCGCCTCATCCACGAGGGCGAGGCGCGCTCCGGCTTCGGCGAGATGTCCGAGGCGCTCTACCTGACCTCCGGCTACGCCTACGACACCATGGAGGCGGCCGAGGCGCGCTTTGACGGCCGCGATCCCGGCTACATCTATTCGCGCTTCTCGAACCCGACCGTCGCGACCTTCGAGAAGCGCATGATCGCGCTCGAGGGCGCCGAGGCGGCCCGCGCGACCGCGTCCGGCATGGCGGCGGTGACGGCGGCGATGCTCTGCCAGCTGAAGACGGGCGACCACGTCGTCTCGGCGAGGGCGCTGTTCGGCTCGTGCCGCTACGTCGTCGAGGACCTGCTGCCGCGCTTCGGCGTGACGTCGACGCTGGTCGACGGCGCCGATCTCGACCAGTGGCGCGCCGCGGCGACGCCGCAGACCAAGGTGTTCTTCCTCGAAAGCCCGACCAATCCGACGCTGGAGGTCTACGACATCGAGGCGATCGCGACGATCGCGCACGAGGCCGGCGCGCTGCTCGTCGTCGACAACGTATTCGCGACGCCGATCCTGCAGAAGCCGCTGAACCTCGGCGCCGACATCGTCGTCTATTCCGCGACAAAGCACATCGACGGCCAGGGCCGGATGCTTGGCGGGATCGTGCTCGGCTCGGAAAAATTCGTGATGGACCATCTGCACACCTTCATGCGCCAGACGGGTCCGTCGATGTCGCCCTACAACGCCTGGGTGCTGGCGAAGGGACTCGAGACGCTTTCGCTGAGGGTCGAGCGGATGCAGGAGAACGCGGGGCGGATCGCGGACTTCCTCGCGGACCACCCGAAGGTGAGGAAGCTCACCTATTGCGGGCGGGCGGATCATCCGCAGGCCGGTCTCGTCAGGCGCCAGATGGCTGGCGGCGGAACGCTCGCGACTTTCGTCGTGGACGGCGGCAAGGCGGAGGCGTTCCGCTTCGGCAACGCGCTGCGGGTGATCAAGATCTCCAACAATCTCGGCGACGCCAAGTCGATCCTCACGCATCCCGCGACGACGACGCATCAGCGCCTTTCACCGGAGGACCGCGCGGCGGTCGGGATCACCGACGCGACGCTGCGGCTCTCGGTCGGGCTCGAGCACGTCGACGATCTGCTGGAGGATGTCGAGACGGCTCTGAAGGCCGTCTAAGCCCTTTCTGCGCGCAGTAAGCGTTCGTTAACCCTAAGCGTTGGTCGCGCGAACCCACGACGGGCGGGCGCGTTCGGGATTGGAGAGAGCCGCACGGCCGTTCGCCCTCGAACCCCACGACGATCGACACGCCATGGAATTCCGCATCTTTCCAAAGCCGAAACCGCTGACTGAAGACGACGGCCGTCCGCCCGTGTTCGGCAGGCGTCCACCCTTCCAGGGGCGGCGGTGGCGCCGCCGCTCCTCGACGGTCAGGGTCGCCGAGGTGACGGCGCTCGGCGTCGGCGCAGTCGTGCTCGCCTATCTGGTGGTCGACGTGCTGTAGGTTTTCATGCCCGGCCGCGCGCGCTGGTCGTCGGAAGGACCTGAAGCTTCAGCCAGTTGACGAGTTCGGTACGGCGCGTGAGCGGATCGAGCACCGAGGCTGCGACGCCGAGCCGCCAAGCGAGATCCTTCCGCTCCGGATCGGCGTCGAGTTCGACCAGATCCTTGATGTAGGAGACGGCTTCGCCCTCGTCGCGGAAGAAGCCTTCGCTCAGCATGATCGGCGTGTAGCGCGTCAGGATCCCGCCGAGTTCGGTGAAGGTGTATTCCGGGTGGAACTGGACGCCCCAGAACACGCCGGCCCCGGATCTAATCTCGGCGGCCTGCACGGCGCACAGATCGTTGGTGGCCGTCAGCGTCGCGCCGGCTGGAAGCACGGCGACCTCGTCGGAATGGATCGCCGGGGCGTCGAACACCTCGCGCCTGCCCTCGTGCATCGGATGGGCGAGGCCCTCCGCGGTCAGGCGGATCGAGCGGGCGATGCCGATCTCGCGCCCCTGCGGGTTGAGCTTGACATCCCCGCCCGCCGCCGCGGCCGCGACCTGCAGGCCCCAGCAAGAGCCGAAGAAGGGCAGACCCGCCTCGAACACCGCGCGCGCGAACTCGACCTGGTTCAGCGATTCCTTCTCCGCCTTCCAGAGGTTGAGTCCGGAGCCGGTGATCGCGACGCCGTCATAGCCGGCGAGATCCTCGCCCGACGGCAGGTTGGCGCCGAGATCGGCCGGGAAGCAGAGATCGATCTTCGTTTCGAGGTTCAGCGCGCCCGCAAGCTCGGTCAGCACCGCGGCGTAGAACACGCTCGGCGTCTGCCCGGACCTGGCGGCGTGGCGCTCGCGCATCTCGGGCGGGTTGCCCTCGGCGACGAGCAGGCGCAGCGGTCGCATCGCCCTCAGGCCCGCGCTGCGTCGAGGTCGCCGGAGATCGCGGCCCGGAACAGCTTCTCGAAGTCCGCCGCCTTCAGCGGGATGGGGTTTCCGCCCGTCGAAGGATCCGCCGCGGCCTTGGCCGCGAGCTCAGCGATATTGCGGTCGTCGACGCCGAGCTCGGCGAGCGAATGGGCGACGAACAGGTCCCGGCGGAACTGGAGGACCCACTCGATGAAGCCGTCGAAGCCGCCGTCGATGTCGAACGACTTCGCGAGCCGCGCGAAGCGCTCCTCGATGGCGGGGCGATTGGCGACCAGCACGTAGGGCATGACCACGCCGTTGGTGAGGCCGTGGTGGGTGTCGAAATGCGCGCCCACCGGATGCGACATCGAGTGGATCGCGCCGAGCCCCTTCTGGAAGGCGGCGGCGCCCATCGAGGCGGCGGCCAGCATGTTGGCGCGCGCCTCGATGTCCGTCCCATCCGCCACGGCGCGCGGCAGCCAGGTCTTGATCAGCCGGGCGCCGTTCACGGCGATCCCGTCCGCCATCGGATGGAAGCCGGGCGCCGCGAAGGCCTCGAGGCAGTGGGCGAGGGCGTCGAAGCCGGTCCAGGCAGTGAGCTTGGGCGGCAGGCCGACCGTCAGCTCCGGATCGGAGATCACCACGGCGGGAAGGATCTTCGGGTGGAAGATGATCTTCTTGTCGTGGGTCTCCTCGTTGGTCACGACCGCGGCGCGGCCGACCTCTGAGCCTGTGCCGGCCGTCGTCGGGACGGCGACGATCGGGGCGATTTTGGCGGCGTCCGCGCGGGTCCACCAATCGCCGATGTCCTCAAAATCCCAGATCGGCCGGGTCTGGCCGACCATGAAGGCGACGAGCTTGCCGACGTCGAGGCCTGAGCCGCCGCCGAACGCCACCACGCCGTCCGCGCCGTGCGCGCGATAGGCCTCGACGCCGGCGACGACGTTCGCGTTGGTCGGGTTGCCTTTCACGTCCGAGAACAGGGCGGTCTCGAGCCCGGCGCGCGACAGAACGTCGAGCGCCCGCGCCGTGATGTCGGCGTCCTTGAGGCCCGCGTCCGTGACGAGCAGCGGACGGGTGATCCCGGCGGTCGCGCAGGCGGCGCCGAGCTCTGCGATCCTGCCCGGGCCGAACAGGACGCGGGTGGGGTAGTTCCAGGCGGCGGTGTAGGCGCTCATGGGGGATGCTCGTTGTGTTTTGACGCGGCTGGGCCGCGAAGAGTTTCGGTCGTTCAGGCGCGGGCCTGATCCCTCCCTCGAAGAGGGGAGGGTGGCCCCGCCGGTAGGCGGGGTCGGGTGGGGTCGGCGCCGAATGAAGCGGTACGGGGC